>NZ_CAKMMW010000005.1:0-295525 GCF_927798215.1 Paenibacillus allorhizoplanae | reverse complement strand
GAAAATTTTAGGCGTACTGGATTACAAAATTGCGAATAAGAAAAGCCTGCTAAAGGATTCGTAACATTAAATTCCGTAGATTGCTTGGAATGGCGCTGTGAATAGCATATGCAATGACAGAACACTGTGAAAGCGACTACCGGTGTTCTGTACTTTTTTTATGGGAACCAGTATTCGGCATGGTTCTTTACATTAACAGCGGCCAATAATTCTTTCTGTCCAGTCTAGGCAGCACCCGGGAGCAGATCGCCATTCCGGCAGCTGCCCTTTTTTGTCGGGTGACAAGAACCTTATCTCAAAAGAGGCCGCGTAAATCGTGGCTTTTTTAAAGTTCTTGTCAAAACCAAATGACAAGAACTTTATCCCATTCCTGATTTTTTACAAGAACTTTATCTCATTCCCGACAGAGCGTAGGAAGAGGGACGCTTATCGACTAAACTAACGGGCAGGATAGCGTAATCACTTCGCCGAATATTTTCAAGTATATAGAATTATTTGGTGGAGGTTATATGATGGCCTATCCTGTTTATCTATATAAGGAATTCGAGGATGAAGAAATTGTTATTTATAAGTTTAGTATCAATCATTATGACTCCATTATTGACAACCTTGATAAGTTCGGAAGAATACAATTGAACAAAAAGACAAAAATGATTACCGAATTAACAACCATTGCGGATGTACCGTCAGGTCTTGCACAGTGGGTATTTAACAGAGCAGGAACGAGGATTGCTCTGTGTTTTAGAGATGGTGCTTTTCCAAACATTACGGAAATAATTACTTAATTAACAAATGAAGTTGTTTGCTAAAATGTGTCCTCTTATTGAACTAACGAGGAACTTATCATAGAGCGAACTTAGCTCGCTACGCTAACTGGGAACGTTAGCTCAATATAGGAGGTTAACTTCAAATTAGCATTCATCATTTTGAAACCATAATTGAACGCTTTAAAAATAAGGAGTTTGGGATTGAAGAATTACAGAGCAGATTAATCACGTCTCCTCCATTACCTGAGTCAACAATACCGAGTAAGACATCAGAAAAACTTTTCCATGACCTGGATAATGAGTTAGAGCTAATCCTATACACACGATTGGAATCTAATCATTATGAACTAGCGGTCAAGATTTTAGATTCGTTTATTAATTCATTAAAGTAACTCAATTGAGCTAACGATAAACGTTAGTTAAACAGTGAAAGGCAGTAATGTGGGGAAGCCGCTATAACTATTTAGCGGATAAATGAAGTTGTAATAAACCCAACAAGTGCAGCGAAATTAGCTGCACTTGTCTTTTTATGAACGTATCAGATTAACGTCCTCTACCTGCATAGAAGATAAGGTAGTTTTCCAAGTTGTTGTTTAAATAATTAATATCGTGTCGTCCAGGAGAATGATGATACTCGTAGCTCAATAAATAACCTCATCGCGGCTGCCGACTAGAATCGGTGGCCGCGTTGTACTAACGGAGGACAGTTTAAGGTCATTCGGGGTAAACCATATCACAAGTAAGGGCAAGTTTTAGGGGGTAATCTCGAAGGAGCCTTCAATAACGCGTTGACCGGCACGGGTTGGGGAAGGGTCGCGCTCAACGGAGAAGGCTTCTGAGAGTTTTTTTGATAACAGAACGATGCGGTATCTTCGCCGTTTTAGTGGGAGAGGCCTTGTTTGCTTGTTGTCTCTCTGCCTCGATCTTGCGCTGGGCAAGCTGTTCGTGCTGAACTTTCAGTTTGGCAGGATGGGCTATCTCCTTTATGTTCTGGCACGTCGCTGTGCTAGACATACCTTATATTCACTATCGTTATATTTTAACTCGATACAGAATTAAACGGACTAGCGTAATTTCGAACGCTAGTCCGTTTCTGTTTGTTCATTATTCTCCTTTTTGAGCTGCTTTCGCTCGACATGGGCCGCTCCCCATTGATGTAAGGCTTCCAGAATCGGAGACAGGCTCATGCCGTATTCAGTGATGGAGTATTCCACTTTCGGAGGGATCTGCGGATAAATGACTCGTTTAACGAGCTCATCCTCCTCCAATTCGCGCAGATGGAGCGTAAGCATCCTTTGCGTGATATCGGGCAGCAATCTTCTTAGCTCATTGAACCGCAGAGGTTTGCCTTGAAGCAAATGATAAAGGATAATCGGCTTCCACTTGCCTACGATCGAATCTAGCGCCGCAACGAATTGACATTGGACAGGTTTCTTTTGCATATGTTTCCTCCGTTACAGTACCTTTTTTCATACTATACCACATAATTGTGCCTACTTTAAATAAGTAAGTACATATTATATGATCATTCTTGAAAGTGTACTTAATTTAATTACAGAAAGGAAGTTTTGATTCATGGCAAATGTACTGTATATCACCGCACATCCTCTTGATCCTGAGGAATCTTTTAGCCTCGCGGTAGGTAAAGAATTTATTGAAGCGTACTGTGAAGCTAATCCGACAGATGAAGTTGTTCATTTGGATCTATACAAAGAGAATATTCCGCAATTCGATGCAGATGTTTTGCGTGGTTGGGCAAAGCTTCGTTCGGGTTTGTCTTTCGATCAACTGTCCGAAACCGAGCAATCAAAAGTAGCTCGTCTTGAAGCGATTGTCGATCAATACGTAACTGCCGATAAGTACGTGTATGTTTCCCCCATGTGGAATTTCTCGATCCCTCCGGTATTGAAAGCATACACGGATGCGACTTCAGTTCCGGGCAAGACGTTCAAATATACCAAGAATGGTCCTATAGGTCTGTTGTCCAGCAAGAAAGCCTTGCACATTCAAGCTAGCGGTTCCGTTTACTCGGAAGGTCCTCTTGCTGAAGTTGAAATGGGATACAGCTATCTGAAAAAGATTTTGCAGTTCTATGGGATTCAATCTATGGAGGCCATTTTTGCTGAAGGAACAGCATCATCAGAGCGAGCTCCAGCCATTAAAGAAGAGGCAATTGCGCATGCTAAGGAAGTTGCCAAACGTTTCTAATAAGCGGATTTGACTCCCAAAACCTTAAATTTAATGGATAACTTTGACTAGACACACTAAATTTATAAACAAGGAGGCAACTCTGATGAAACTTTCAGGGAACACGATACTGATTACTGGCTGAGGCTCTGGAATTGGTCTAGCTTTTGCAGAGCGGTTTATCAAAGCTGGCAATACGGTCATTGTCTGCGGACGACGTGAAAGTGTTCTGCAGGATGCTAAGGAGAAGTTTCCAAGTCTCATTACTCGAGTTAGTGATCTTGGGCTTGAATCTATTAGTGAATAATGCGGGGATTGGGGACCAGTTTCATTACAACAGTGAAATTGCGATCAACTTTGAAGCACCTGTTCATCTTTCTCTGCTGTTGCACCATTTTTTTCAACTAAGCAAGATACGGCAATTGTGAATGCTACGTCTGGGTTGGCCTTCACCCCCCTAGCAATTAGCCCAATTTATTCGGCAACAAAGGCGCTACATTCCTTTACAATGAGTCTAAGACACCAACTTTCCGATGCATATGTAGAAGTCATTGAAGTGGCTCCGCTGGCTGTCCAAACTACCTTCACCCGTAATAATGGAGAACCTTTAGATGCATTTGCGGATAGAATTTTCCAGGGACTTGAAGAAGGTAAACAGGAGATTGGCTATGGCTCGTCCATGAATCGCTTGCGCATGTCACGTGACGAAATCGACATATATGTAGAAAAAATGTATCAAGCGATAATATGGGACCTTAATAGCTAACGTTTTGGGTAATAACCCTGCCAAGGACGTAGATGACTTCGAAGCAAATATTAAAGGGATACTATTTAACTGACTCATTGAGCTAACAGGGAACATTAGTTAAGGAACTAAAAAGTGAGGTTGCCGAGAAATTGATCCGGCAGCCTCATTAAGCTATTGGGCAGATTACTTTCAATAGAAACCATACAGGAATGACGAAATCCCTCTCGAATAAGTAACTAAATAAAATGCCCTTTGACAGGAGGAAACGCCTTGAAAGTTCGAAGTGGTGTAAAGGGAATCGTAATTAAAAATAATAGATTGTTAACCATCAAGAAATATGATGATAAATTCGAAGCTGACTATACCTTACCAGGTGGCGGTCAAGAACATAGTGAAAATTTAGTTGAAACCCTTCAGAGAGAATTTCTAGAGGAAGTAGGATGCCTTATAAAAGTAAAGCAATTCGTGTTTCTTAGGGAGTACATTGGTAAGAATCATCATGAAAACAATTTGATAGACCCAAAAACTCATGTGGTGGACCATGTTTTTATTTGTGAAATAGTGGATGAGCATAATATCGGAAATGGGATTGCCCCAGATGAGGACTGCATTGGGATTGAGTGGATTCCAGTAACAAATCTTAATGAATTTAGGTTTTTCCCAAAAGGATTGATTAAAAACATAATTAAAATTGCAGATGGTGAAATACCACATGGATTCTATACGGGAGATATAAATTAAACACTCTCCTTCAGCTAACTATAAACAATAGCTCAATAAACATCAGGAGAAGGCTGCCGACAGCATTGGATCGGTAGCCTTCTCAGCTAAAGGGCAGAATTCTTCAACAAGGAATGTTAAAATAAAGAAGAAAAAGTAATCGAAGGGAAACCGATACATGGAGTATATTTATGTTGAATGGAAACATAGTTTTATTGACGAACCAATCATCTTGATTTCTGAAATAGATGAAAACCGATTTGAAACAAGGAAAATTGAAATATACAGAAATGGGAAAGTCGGCTTCGCTTATCAGGATGTTGAAGTGATGAATACAAGATTATCTATTGAGTCTGTCCCCAGTATTGAGGAGATAGCGACCGAGGTTGATTTTATACCAAAAACAATCTTAAAAGAAGAGTTTGAAAAGTTTTGGAGTGATAAAGTTGTACCACTCCTGTAATGCCCGTTTTTAACACTCAACTAGGAGAACGATAGCATGAACAACATAAGGCTCATGAATGTATGGGGGGTCAGAAAATGGATTACTGGAGAAATAATACGATATGGTTTGACCAGCTCCCCAAAAGTCTCTTTCATGTAATTGATTTGAAGGAAGCAAAATTAAAAAAAGTTGAAAAACAAGATGTTGAGTATCTAATCTTATGGCATCACAAGATAAATAAGTTGGGCAATTTTGTTGATATTCCTGAAAATTTCCGCTACTTAGAACTAAACTGGTCTAACATACAGAATTTCATCGGATTAGAAAAATTTAATAAATTGAAGCGTTTAGAACTCCACTACTGTACCAAATTACACAGCGATAACGGTCTTGCTAAAGTAGCTGATACGTTGGAGCATTTGCATATTAACCAATCAAAAAAATTCGTTCCAGCGGAAGAGTTGTTTTCGCTTAGAAATCTTCGTGTTCTTTGCCTTAATTCTTGTGGTGATATTGAAAGTTTAAAATTTCTAAATGAGTTTCCTAATTTGATTGATTTTCGTTTTGTTGACACCAACGTAAGCGATGGTGACCTAACCCCAATAATTGAACACCCAACAATTAGAAGCGTGGGCTTCCTGAATAAAAGACATTACAACGTCAGTGAAGAGGAAATTGGTACTATTCTAATACAAAAGAATGGTGCTAAAGAATTTAAAACAAAAATACAGAAAGAAGGCACAGACTTCTCTACTTTTAGATATATTTATTAACTTATCGAATGTTAAGCTAACGAGGAACGAGAGTTCAAACAAACCTGGGAGTAGATGCCGTGGCAGCTGCTCCCTGTTTTCATTTAAGTAACGGGCAGGTTAGTTACAAATAAAGGAAATATTCTCACTGCAGAGAATACCTTCATTAATACATTTTTGGAGGTACTCTCATGTGGATATCAAATGAAGTAAATCGCGGGTTTCCACCTGATTTTAAAGTTAAATATAGATTTTATACGCAAGAAGAAGGAGGTAGGAAAATACTACCTAGACAAGGATATAGAAGTGATTTTGCTTTAGAAGAGGATTTTTTAGACACAGGGATTGAGTTGAGAGTCATCCACCCTGAGTTCGAAGATGAAAACGGAGACTTAATTATTAATGAGACACGTTCAGTATTAGAATCAGGCAACGCTAGAATGTGGATAATGTTTCCGAAAGCACGTGCTGAAAGACATATTCATGATATTAAAGTAGGACTTAAAGGATATTTTATGGAAGGACCAAGGCGTGTTGCTGAAGCCGAGATTATAGAAATTATCGGTTTATTTAAAAACCCTAGAGCTGAATAGGCTTTAATGTTCCGTAAACTGATAACTATGGTCTATTAATAAGGGCTGCCGCGTGGCAGCCCTTTACTTAACTAAAGGGCAGAATAATGGAACAAATTGTCTGTATTCCTTCGTATTCATCGCATGTTAAATTAAGAACATTACAGTAAAGAACGTATGGGGTGAATAGGGTTGGGTAAGTTTATGGTTGTTATTTTTACCGTTGTCTTCTTGTTGGTAGGATGTTCAAGAGATGAAAAGCCTAACGAGCACAACGTAAAAGAATCACCGATTCGCTCAAATGCAAATACGGTGGCTGAAGGAGATTTTGTCTACCGCCTCGTGTCAGAGAAGTCAGTATACACAGAAAGCGAGAAAGTAGTGGTCTATGCGGAGTTGGAATACGTGGGAGATGAACCAGAAATTAAAATCGCCCATGCTGACTCACCGTTCTATTTCCCGTTGAAAGAGAAAACGAGGAATTACGATATCAGGTACGGTATGAAAGAGCCTGTACGCGTGACTGTCCTAAAAAAGGGAATACCACTGAGAGAGATATTTAAGCCTCGTGGTGGATATGGTTCGGAAGATCAAAAAGAATATGTAGACTACATCAAAGCTTTGTGGGAGGCATCCAATAAAGGAACACTACTTAATGGGGACTACCAGATAGTTGGATCAGCTATGTTCAATCCCTTGAATGAATCGATGGTGAGTCAAGAAAGTCTTTGCTTAAACGCAGAGATCGAGTTTTTAGTGGAAAAACCTAAGAATAAAGAATGATAAAAAAATATTATTAGACAACAAGGAGCAGATTGCTAACAAGCAACTGCTCCATTTTATTAAAGTAACGGGAGGATAGTTTAATCGTTTCGCGAATACCTACATGCATAGAAATTCGCGAAATCGGCATTCGGCAAGTAGATCTTCTATAGAGACGGGAGCAAATAATCATGTCCAACGAAATAATTTTTGAAGCTCAGAGTTTAGTTGAAAGAATCAAAACTAAATATCCAAAGTTCGTCGGTCAAATAGCAAGTAAAGCCGACATTATTGAGTTAGAACGCAAATTAAAAACGAAATTACCTGAGTGGTTTTATGAACTATATACAACCGTCCCAATAATAGATGCTGAATTCGGAGTCCAAGAAAACGAACCAGATGATGATTATGATGGAATTTCATATATGATGTGGGGGGATGTAAATAGCATAATTCAAGAATGTACTGAGTATGAGCCTGGGATTTCTGTATTACAAGACGGTTATATTTATATAGCGACTTGTTCACATGGCAGCGGCGACCCTATTTTTATCAATCTAAATACAGAAGAACCAAAGGTATTTCGAATATACCATGATGATTTTAGAAATGTTCTGTTAGCTGGGAGCTTAGTTGATTTATTTAAGAATGCAATCATATAACCATTCAACTAACTGGGAACGATAGTTCAATCACGACATAACGGCAGCCGGCATACGATCGGCTGCCGTTATCCGTTTAAGTAACGGGCAGGATAATATATCGAAATTGAAAGAGAAGGAAATATTTGTATGACGGCGATAAATTTTTCATAACAGGAGATTGAAAGTGCCTTTTAATCCAATTCTTCATGCAAAAAGTAAACAGTATTATTGGAAAGGGTGCGGGAGCCCTTTCAATAAAAACATTCAGAAATGGAAGAATGGGATCTTTGGAATAAAGAATTCTATATTAAGGGATGATAACTTCATTCGGAATTTGCTACGTATTGGAATTGTTTAATTAACATTGGATGGATGGGGAATCGGAACAGTTTCTTGTCAATTATCGGAACACTTTCTTGTCATCCGACACTACTCACTCTGGACAAATAAAAATAACCAAACTACATATGTATAAAATACGGATTTTGTGAAGTAGTCTTTTGATTTAGTCTTTTAATTGTTGTAGTGTTTGTAGTGTTTGTAGTGTTTGTAGTGTTTGTAGTGTTTGTAGTGTTTGTAGTGTTTGTAGTGTTTGTAGTTTGTAGTGTTTGTAGTTTGTAGTGTTTGTAGTGTTTGTAATCTTTGATTTTTGATTTAATCTAAAGTCCTGAAATATAACTGTACCTTTTTCAGATTCAGTTATATTTCACTTACATTTTCTTAAGCTCCCCAGTATGTTGAATATAAACATGAACATTGATTTGGTTTAAGGATGAAGAAGTAAGCTCAATATCTTGCCAGTTTTTCATTTTCTTCTTAAACATCACATTGCGAAAATTGTACAAATCAGCCTCTATGCGTAACCCTTCTTCAAATGTAGCTCGGATTTCTTTTATGATTTGTTCCTCTGCCTCTTTCTGCAATTCTTGCTCGGATGGATGGCTGTCAAGTAACTCTACTATATTCCCCGTAACGTTAACCTCAATATTAAAAACTGTCTTCCCATCTTTTTCTGTAACTGTAATTTTAGATTTGGGATATTCAAGTGAAATGATCGCAGGTTTAATCTCAATGGGTGATCTTGTTGTCTCTTTTTCCATCCAACGCAATCCGCTAAGCTGACTGTTGGCCATCCAGCCTTGAAAGCCGTTTTTTCGTACGACAAACACACCGTTTATTTTCAATTTTTCTTCAGTTTTCTTTTCAGACTGCCATGCTGTTGTATCAATGGTTAGGGTTGGCACTTTAGCCGTCTCACCGGGTTCATTGAGATTAATTTGATATTCTTGAGCAAGCAATGGCTTTATGAATGATCTTTGAAGATAATTTTCTTCTGGTTGGCCAAGTAAGTTGGTAATCGGTGACATTTGAAAAAAAGATGGCGTTTTAAAGATCTCTTCTATCGATCCTTTTGTGCCGAATATCCATGGCGTATATCGAAATTCTCTATATCTCTTTAAGTTATCGAAGTAATCATCACCACCAGATTGAATTGCATTTTCGGTAAATAGATATGTGCGAACATGACTCCAATATATTCTTCTTTGTACCGTATTATAAATATCACCTAATGCCAAAGCGAGCGACTTCCCTCTTCCTTTACCGACATACACCTGTGGTCCGTTCACTCCACCTCCAGTCTCCGACTTAGCGACATTGCCAAAAGATACGGTTTGGATGTATACCTCATACATTTTATTTTTATAATCAACCCCTATTGCAGTCGCATAAAGCAGATCTTGAAGATTTTTATTGTCCCAACATCCGGACAGGCACATCGTACAACAGAGAGTAATTATGAGCACCACTGGTTTCATTTTCTCTCTCCTTGTGACGTAGAATCTGTCGGTTGTAAAATGCTAGGTCTCTTGTTTTTGGATTTGTAAGGTCGGTTAAATAGTGCGATTATGGATGACTTCACATTGAGTTCGGCGATTGGAGACCAGTACGAAATACCGAATGACGTCAGTGTTGAGGTATATGCTACCACTGAAATTAAACCAATACAAAATCCATATATACCCAAAATGGAGGATATCAGCAACATATAAATTCGAATAAGAGTGACAGTACCTGTTAAGGATTGGTTAACCAACGTAAAGGATGCAACGGCAGAAGCTGCTGTAACCATGAGCAACGCTGAAGAGGCAAGTCCAGAACGAATCGCAGCATCCCCAATGATAAGCCCCCCTACTACCGTTACCGTTTGTCCTACTGGTTTCGGCAGACGTATGCCAGCTTCACGGAACAATTCGAATAAGCCAAAAATCAAGAAGTTTTCTATTGTCGTTGAATAAGGTATTCCCTTACGTGCTTCACCAATAGTTGCAAGTAAAGGAAAAGGAATTTGGTCAATATTAAAGCAGATCAATGAAATATAGAATCCAGGCAGAAACATTGCCGTTACTAAACCGATGAGTCGTAATATACGTTGAAATATCGTGTAGTAGTAAGAAGAATGAGCATCCTCGGGTGATTTTAATTGCTCGGTAAGATTAGAGGGTCCGATGATTACCATTGGAGATCCGTCCAAAATGATCACAAATCTACCTCGTAGCAGCGCCTCTGCAGCGAAGTCAGGCCTTCCAATTGTATCCACTAATGGAAATATGGAATCGCTAGAGTCACTTAAATATTCTTCCAACTGCGCACATCCAATAATGGAGTCCACATCGATTTGAGTAATTCGACGTTTTGCTTCAACGATGAAATCAGGGTTAATAATGTCTTTGATATACAGAATAGCTAAACTAACATTCCCCCTGCTCCCTACAGTGAAATGTTCATATTGAAGGGATCTGGTTTTTAAGCGTTTGCGAATGAGAGCAACATTCGTGATTACTTCCTCTGTAAAACCATCACGTGGACCGCGAATCGATATTTCGCTGATGGATTCTTCGGGCTGGCGTTTTGGCGGATTGGATATATCTGCTTCATAGACATGTGTGCCATTTTCGTGAAAAAATAAAACAATCACGTTTCCTGAAAAAACGCGTTGCTCAATTAGGCTTAGCTCCTCGTTCTCGTCAATTAGCTTTAACTCATCGTTTCGAATCATGTCGGTCATGCGCGGAAGTACATTCTCATTTAACTGCTTACTATCCACCATACCTTCGCAGTAAACAACTTGAGCACCGCTTCGCATCTGAAATTTGACATCGTAACAAGACGAGAATAATGCCCTAAAATCAGCTTCTTTGGCATGTTTGATGTTCATAACAACCCTCTTTTTCTTGTTGTCAAGTAGGCGATGAAAGTCCAACAGAGAATAGAAAACATAGATAGTGGGTAGAAGTAGTTTTTAGTAAAAGCTAAAAAATCGGTATCGTTAAAATGAACCTCTACACCGATAAATAAGGCTGTCGTGCATACCACGATTGCAATTTTATTATTCCGACGCTTGGTTGTCAGCAAGTCACCTATTAAAAACAACCCGAGACTCATTAGAATTGCAGTACTACATAGCCACTGGTAAATTGATAAAAAGTCAAGATGCTCCACAAAACTGCTGATTCTAACTAATCGCCATAGTGTAAAAAGCGGAAATCGCTGTTTAGAAGCTTCATATGTACCGAATATCGTCAAAATACTCATAACAGCATTGATAATAAAAAACGAACTAACGGACACCAATGCTACAAAGTGTTTCCATTTGAATGTACCTTCCGTATGAGGTTTCAGTAATAATACCCAAAACAATTCCATGCCAACCCTAGCAGTGGTAGAAGTGCCTAGTACAATGTGCCGCGTTTCTTCACTGAACAGCGGCATCAGCAGGTCAAAATGTCTATATTTAAAAGTAAACACCGCCATAAATACAATCAATAGTATGATTATCGGCATTAATACAGAATAGGAAATAGCGATCGGTTTAATACCCTTCACAGCTAAATAAGCACAAACAATTAATAAGGGCAACGAAATTGCCCATATAGGCGTAAATGGCAGAAATAAAGATTTAACCCAGATGACAATATTTTTATCAATGACAAACAATTCACAGATCAAATATAAGGTTATCCAATATTTGATTACCCACACGACCCATCTCCCCATTTTAAGTTCAAGAACATCAAGGAAGGATTGGTTAGGCGCATGATTATTTGCAATTTTATAAATCCAAAAGGCATATAAAAGGTACACTATGCAGCCGAAAATGCTACTGACAAAAGCATCCCGTTTTGCTTGTTCAATGAGAATGATTGCGCCTGAAATTTGTGCTAAGGCTAAAGTTCCACTCACACATAGAATGCAGGCATGTAAAGGATTTATTTTAGGATTGGAAAATGTAGACATTGAGCTCACCTCCTGTTCCTATATTTTCCTTCACATTAGTTTTTTATCCCAAGATTAGGTATTAGATTGAAAGCCAAAAAATCCGCTTTTCGGCGGATTTTCCGATTTATTTTAGCTGCGTTCAGTCAGTTGTTGTATCGCTTGTTTATTTCTTAATTGACGGTAGGCTGCTGATATACACATCAAAGCACCTGAAGTGACAAAGACACCTACTGGAAAACCCCAGCTCCCCCATGCTGGAACGATCAGTGGCATTAACGAGACACCGAATGCAACAGGTACAGGTGTTTTAAACAACATACAGAAAATGAGTGTTATCAGGACATTAATTACACCAACCCAAACGATTGAACCGGGCAATAAATGATAGACGCCAACCGCAAGAAGAGCTGTGAGTGTCAATACCGCTAACCGAGGTGGAATCAATTTCCAACTAAATTTCTCCGTATGAAACACCTCGAAGATGAGGGCAAATACAGGTGGAACCACGATAACTTCTAGATTAGTTGCGAATGCCAGTCCGATCCAAAGACATAAAATGATGCTAATGATAACCGTATCCGTTATTTTCCGAAAATTTTGCGGACCACTTGGCGTTAACTTTTCTGGCTTCCTCAATTTAAAAGCGGCTAACATAATCACAAAAGTAAACAGGCCAGTCGTAATCGCAAATACATAGTCCTGCAAACCTAAAAAGATCGGCAGCAAGGCAGCTGGAATTGTTGGTCCAAAATTGACACGAAATATGTGCATGAGAACGACTATAATAACAAAACCTAACCAAAGTTTGAACAGAGGCGTTATGGATAGCCCGTTCAAGGAAGTTCCCAGGAATGCAGCTATTGTCGGAGAAAGCCACAGATGAAGGGGCTTCTTCATCCAATGTGGAACTGTAAATACCATCACACCCATGGCCATACCAGCAATTTCTGGGAAGAGAATTTCCTTTTGTTGTAGACATACTGAACATATAAGCATAAGAACAACTAACCCATATCCCGATAGAAAACCTCTTGATTTTAACGTATTCCAAATCATTTCTATAGCCCTCCTTTCGAGCCCCCCATTTAAAATCCTTGTAAAGATTGTGTATACTTCCTCCAATTTTCATTTATCCAGCTACGATTATCACAATACACGGTTTGTAAATAGTGGGTCACATTCGTTACTTTCCCTTCTACCAGGACCTCGCGTATCTCAGATGGTTTTGAAGGCACATCATTTCGCTTTACAATCTCAAATTGATCTATTGGTAAAAACATTTGCAAACTTTTTTTATATGAAGTGCGAGCTGGATAGCGTGGTGAGCTTCCCGAATCGTACTTTGTTAGCTTAATCATGTCATAAAAGTCAGTCATCAGAGATTGAGCATCTAATTGCAGGATAGCGAAAACTTCATTTGGTTCTCTTTTTGAGTAAATGGCCAGCATTTTCTGACAATCTAGATGCGTCGGCCAAAAAAATACGTGCTTATCCACATATTTATGAAATTCCAGATGAGTGGTGTTTGCATCCATTACCTGATCGGCAATCTTTAAATGCGCGTTTGCTACAAAAACATGTCCATGAAATTGAATTTCTCTCCTCACTTCCCTCCTTTCATCTGATAAATGTGGATTTGCTTGATTACAAGAATACAAAGCATCCACATGTGATATGGAAGGCAAATTTCGTGCCCTCGTAAAGTGAAATAATGACTTCCTCTTTGAGCTGTTCGTTATTTTTTTTACAATGAAATCGTTCATAGCTGGATACCTCTCAGCTCTCATTTTGTGCGCAATTTAATTATAGTAAATCAATATGTATACGATCAATATCACGTTTTCTATCATAATGATGCTTCATTTCTATAACAGGATCCGTTTGTATCATAAAGAATAGTCCAAAGATTTATTGAGAATCATTGGACTGTTGTTTGATTTTTCTTGTGTTTATTAAAATTAAGAAGTTCACTAATAGTATCTGAAGAATGGATCTCTATTATCCGACAGTCTTGCTGCCTTTTAAATTTTGATCACCCTTTAAGCAGATTCCCATTAAAGAGCGCTTTTATTGTTCGAACAAAGAGAACGACCAAAACGATGTTCATCAAGACAAGAATGATTGTAGCAATGGCAATTAGCGGCCAGGAATGTACAAATATCGCATATTGCAAGGCAGCGTTGCTGAGTGCAGCCAATGGAAAACTAACACCCCACCAGGAAGCGCCAAACGGAATTGACTTTTTAAATACTTTGAAGAACAATACAATGAACAAGAACAGACCAAAGTAAAACAAGATCGATGCAAACTGATCAATTCTATGCTCAAAATTAATATAGCCAAGAAATCCTACCTCAAACGGTCCAATCATAATAAGCATTGAAGGCGTTAATCCTGAATGCATTGGAGCATGATGTATCAATCTGGATAGGATCATGGTAAGGAAAACTAAAGCCACAATTCCGCCGATCGCTAAAGAAAGTAGATTAATTTCATGCGCCCATGCAAACGGCATACTCCCACCTGCAACCGCAATATCAAGGGTCCCAACCCCAGGAATAAGCCAAGCAGGTACCGCATGACCATGCTCGTGATTCCCGTCTAACAAGCGTGTAACGATGATAAAACTTAGCGCTAACGTCGTTACAGTTCCGATGATCCAGAGCACTTGACCAGTCAGTCCACTGTAAGTCCCGACCACGGAAGATAGCAATAGAATGGCAATCGTGATCGTACCAAAGAAATTTCCTATGATAGGATGCTTAAATTCATCTTTGACTTTTTGTGGGTATAGAATCCACTTAGAAATATATCCTAAGCTTAATACGATAAACATGAGTACCGCGGCAATTCCAATAATATCAGCGATTACAAGTGAAGTACCGAATAGCTTACTTGCTTGTCTCCAAGCCAATGACAGACCTGAAATTCCCATAACCGACGCAAATAGATTAACAGGTAAAAATTGTACAGAACCAATGCTTTTTTGTTTGGGTATGGCAGTTATGGTTTGCATGTTTGATGGTCACTACTTTCTATCATTTTTTTGTGTATATGATCAAACTCAAAAGGAATTCGATTTCCCACCTTGTAAACTAATTTTATCCCCTCCCTAATTTACCTATTAAAAGGTAGTTGTTCTATCAACATAAATATCATTATTGAATAATTGATGAAAAGTATCAATATTCGATATTCTATTGTTATCATTAATAATATGGATGATTGACTCCACTTAATTTCTACATAAATTGAGGGAGTTTATGATAAAGTATAAGTTTAAAGGATTGATACAACACATTTACTTTTCGCGACATACATACTACTAATTGTCAATAACAATTTAAAAGTGAGGTATACCAATGGAGTTTCGACAGCTGGAATATTTTATAGCCATTTGTGAAGAGTTGCATTTTACAAGGGCTTCAGAGAAACTGGGCATGAGTCAGCCGACGCTGAGTCATCAAATTAAATCGCTAGAGGATGAGTTAGGGGTTCCATTATTTGATCGTATTGGCAAAAAGATTGCAATTACCGAAGCAGGTAAAATTTTATTAGATGAGTGCAAAGTGATTTTTTCTTCTTTAAATAACGTCAAAGTACAAATTTTGGAGCTTCAGAAGGTTAATCGCGGAACTTTATCCATAGGTGCACTTCCTGGTGAGTTAACTCAGCTTGTTTCGTCTTTATTGCTCGACTTTCATCATATTTATCCTGAGGTACAAATTAAAATTCTAAATCTAGACGATATTGTGGAGCGAGTCATACAGAATCAAATTGATCTGGCTATCACCATTTTTCCTGTCGAAGATGAACGCATTCGTAAAATTCCATTGTACAAAGAAGATATCTATTTAGCAGTTTCTAGAGACCACGTTTTAGCCGACCGTGAAAGCATTAACTTTGACGAAATCAGCAGTTACCCGCTCATCCTTTTCCCCCAATCCCATAAATGCCGTCAAATTATCGATCTAAACAGCAGCGTCTGTGGCATAAATATGGAGCCGATCATCGAGACAACGGCGATTGAAACGATTATAGACCTTGTAAAGTCGGGTGCTGGCGTGACCGCGCTATCCAGAACTTACTTGAATATGTACAACGATGAACAATTAACAGCTATTAAAATCGTGAATCCTATGCTGCAAAGGGAAATCGGTATCATCCATCATAAAGATAAGTATGTAAGCCAGGCTGCCCGGTTATTTATCGACTTATTATCAAATCATATTGTTAAATTGAAATTAGCAGAAGAAAGTACGATACTGGCTTAGTCGTGGTTCAAAATTACAAAGAAAAAAGGAGCCGTTAGACGGCTCCTTACCTAATTAGGAAAAAAAAGAGGTTTGTGGCGCAGGCGAAACAATAAACGAACATTTTTTACGTGAATACCATTCGTCACCTACTTTGACCTCATTTTCATTCCATGCGTCAATCATACCCCATCCAACAATTCTTCCATCCTTCATGACCATGATAAATTGCCCAAATAAAATAGCATTGTCTAATTCAATGTCATACTTAACTGTTTCCATCGCTTTTCCACCTTCCTAAATGAAATATGGACTCCTTATTTCATATATCGCATCGTTCTAACTCTTTATAGTTGTCTTCATATCATGTATAGCTAGATTAGCTATCGTGCTCGATTCACTCTTACTTAATGGTCACTCGCTTCTGCTTCTTACAGCCTCATTATTGAATAATTGATGAAAAGTATCAATATTCGATATTCTATTGTTATCATTAATGAATTGAATCAATTTACGAAAAAGCATAAAAAAATCCGCCATGTAAGCGGATCCTTATCGAACTATTCTATTTGCTCCAAGTCGACAGACCTTAAACGAAAAATCAAGCTTTGGTAATCCCCCTTAAATGGTGGGAGAATGTACCCAACTCGCTCGAGATAATCTCCACCGTAGAGGTTCCCTTGATCTATGTTCTCCATTTGTTCCCCAGATAGAACTAAGTAGTCATGCCTATCGTCAAGCCCTTTAAGTCGAAGCCTCTTGATTGGACCTGCAACAGCGGCTTGTATCTGAAAGTAGAACACAACTGCTTCCCTTCGATCCACTGATACAAACATCCATGCAGCTTCTCCTGACTCAAAAGGGTTCAACAGTCGGTAGAAATCACCAAATTGCACGATCTCCCTAATTTCTTTATAGAGCGCAACTTGTTCGCCAATCACAGACTTCTCCTCTGCAGACAGTTTCGTTAAATCCAGTTGATAACCGAACGAACCTGACATGGCCACATAGCCACGGGTTTGAAGTGGAGATATCCTGCCGATTTGATGATTGGGAACCGCAGACACGTTCGCGCCCATTGTCACAGGCGGATAGACCAGACTTGTGCCATATTGAATTTGCATGCGACTCACAGCATCGGAATTATCGCTCGCCCACGTTTGCGGCATGTAATATAGCATGCCTGGATCGAATCGACCACCGCCACCTGCACAACTTTCGAATAAAATATCAGGAAACTTGGCTGTTATCCGTTCGAGCGCTTGATACACACCAAGCATGTACCTGTGAGATGTCTCCCTCTGGCGTTCTTTCGGCAGTATTTGCGAGCCAATCTCTGTTAAATTTCGGTTGAGATCCCACTTCACATAGGCGATCGCTGCACTTTCTAACACGTTACAGACCGACTCTACGACGTAATCGACTACGTCATTGCGAGACATATCGAGGACCAGTTGGCTTCTGCTTTCCGTCCGCCGCCGTCCAGGTATATGCAAGCACCAGTCGGGGTGTTTACGATACAAGTCACTATCTGGTGACACCATCTCCGGTTCGAACCAAAGTCCAAGCTTCATACCATGCCTCGTAATGCGCTCAGCCAAATCATTTAGCCCATCTGGTAGTTTACTCGCATCAACAACCCAATCACCAAGTGAGGTATTATCGTCATTGCGTTTACCGAACCAACCGTCATCAAGTACAAACAGCTCCATACCAAGCTTCGAGCCTTCCTTCGCGATGTGCTCCAGCTTATCGGCATCGAAATCGAAATAGGTGGCCTCCCAGTTGTTGATCAGGATAGGTCGCTCCTTGTCGCGGTATGCGCCACGGCACAATCTGTCACGATAGAGACGGTGATAAATACGGGACATTCCGCCCAACCCCTGATCAGAGAACACAAGTACCGCTTCAGGGGTCTGGAAGAATTCCCCCGGCTCTAACAGCCAGCTGAAATCAAAAGGATTAACACCCAATTGTACTCTTGTAGTAAAAAATTGGTCCACTTCCGCATGTGCGAAGAAGCTGCCACTATAGACAAGACTAAATCCGTATACTTCGCCATGATCTTCATCCGTTCCCTTGGACAAAAGGGCAATGAAAGGGTTCTGCTGATGTCCGCTCACGCCGCGTCTACTTTCCACCGTGTGTCCCCCTGGCGAGAGTGAACGTCGGTATATGGCTCTTTCTCGTAGATGAGCGCCTGATAAATGCAGGAAATCAAATTCAGCATGAGGCATATCGATGCTCATCGATAACACACGCTGAAGATTTAACGGTTCACTGCCGTTAAGAACAAAACGTGCCGAACGCGTGATCACATCATAAGACTCATAGACGCTATAGGTAAGAAACACAGATAAACCGATCAAGGAATCGTTTAACTCGATCTCAAGCGTCTGTGCTTCTGCCTCTGATTCCACATAAGTGGCTGGCAATCCGACTAAACTGGGTTTTCCATTGACAAACCGATGGGAACGGTATTTCAAATCCAGTACGGATGTGCCATTACCAAGCAAAACTTCAACAGCCGGCGAGCGGAAATCACCAGCGCCGTAGGCTGGAAATTCTTGAGGCATCGTATCTGGAGAGTATGCAGGTTCGGTCGGATCAGGACGAGGCGATACTGTACTTCTGGCGCGAAGTTCTAAGTTCCGATGTAGATAATCTGAGCGCACGCTTTTTCCCCAATACGTGTGAGCGAGTAATCCCCATTTGGTAACTTGGAACGCGTAACTCGTTCGTACTGTTTGGAGATGGAATAATTGCTGAACTTCATCGTACTGAATAGGCATGCAGACACCTCTCATATAGTCTCTGTTTCATCATTCAAATCACTTTCTTAACCAAAATAACACTTTCCCCTAAAGATAAGTAGGTTAAAATTGTGAGAAAATGGGTCTTTTCTTAGGGTGACTCATAAAAATTGTAGATTGAATACTTTCTTATTCAATGAAAAGGGAAATAGGGATCGCCGACTGCTTCGCAGTCAGACGATCCCTAATAAGTTTTATTAGCGAAGTGGATTTTCTTTGGGATCCATCCCTATTTGAAATCAAGTCGATAAAATAAAGAATTTCGATCAGGGTAATCATAACGAATTGGCAAATCTTGTTTAGTTATCGCGATCAATCCATTTTTCTCAAAAAAATGCGGTGGCTTTTTTGCGATTGAAGGCGTGTCCAAGAAAACGGTTGTAGCTCCTTGCTGCCACGCATACTCAAAAATGATATCAAATAATTCTTGTCCAAAAGATAGCTCAATTCCACGATTTTCGATATATATAAAAAATTTTTTAATAGGAAAGATATCATGTGTGTTCATCTGCTCCATGGTGTTTCCCCATTTATTCTCTTTCAAGGAAATGAACTCCTGATGATGAAAAGATAATTTGAGCTCAACAATTTCCTCGAAATGACAATTTTTTAACAGCCTTAAACTACACATGTAACTTTACCTCATTCGTTCAATATGTATTCAATATCCGACGCTCCAAGTGGCTTACTATATAGGTAACCTTGCGCTTGATGACATCCACTGTTCAACAACCAAGTATGCTGTTCATGTGTTTCCACTCCCTCAGCTATGACCTTAAGCTTCAATTTGCGAGCCAATGAGATAATCATCTTCGTTAAGGCTTTATCCTGTGGCAAATCTTTGATGAAACTTCTATCTATTTTTAAGGCATCCAATTTAAAGGTTTTGAGATACTGCAAAGAAGAATAACCGGTTCCAAAGTCATCAATGGATAGAAAAACACCCATTTCCTTAATCACTTTCAAAGCATCGACGATAGGTTGCTCATCTTTCATTAACTCACTTTCTGTAATTTCAATTTCGATGAAAGCAGGTTTAATCTCGTTCTCACTAAGGATTTCCTTCATTCTATTCACGAAAGAAGCTTGAAGAAACTGCTTCGCAGACACGTTAATAGCAACCCTAACCGGTGGTAGACCTTTTTGTTGCCATTGTTTAATTTGCCTGCAAGCTTCTCGAATGACCCATTCACCTAATGGCACAATAAATCCAGTTTCTTCCGCTAGCGAAATAAATGCCATCGGTCCAACAATCCCTTGATCAGGATGGTTCCATCGCACCAGCGCTTCAAGACTATTAATTTCACCGCTATCCAGTTCGACTCTTGGTTGATACTCTAAGAAAAACTGTCGATCCGCAAGAGCTTTCACAAATTGTGATTTAAACACAAATCGTTTATATTCTCCATCATCAAAGGATGACTGATAAATAACGAATTGATTTCTGCCCTCCTGCTTCGCATGATACATTGCTTTATCTGCTCTTTTCATAAGCATGCTCGCAGTCATACCATGATCTGGAAATATACTAATGCCAGCGCTCATCGTTACTCTTATTTCATGCTTGTCTAGCCATATCGGCTCTTTAAACGCTTCAATAATTCGCTCTGCTACACCGACCATTTGACCACTAGAATGAATCCCTTCTAAAATGACTGTAAATTCATCGCCACCTAAGCGAGCGACAGTGCCCAATTGGCCAACGCATGTTTTAATTCGACCAGCAATCTGAACGAGCAAACGATCTCCTGCTTCATAGCCGAGTGAATCATTAATCCATTTGAAGTGGTCTAAGTCAATAAACATCAGTTCAAGATTAATGTCCTGTTTATGATGTTTTTGGATCATAGTTGTTAATTTTTCTTTGAAATATCTCCTGTTTCGTAAACCTGTTAAAGAATCGTGATAAACTAACGCTAATAATTTCTTTTTTTCCTCGTTACGTTTGATTGCATAAGCTTTCAGTTCTCTTAAAATCTCTATAAGCTCCAGTTGTTCATGCTGATTTATCTTGACTTGTTTCGAAGACAGTAAGGAATGACTGCGCTTGTTCGGAATTGTAATGGATCGTTTGGTCTTATCGATTGCTCTTAATATCGTAGATAGAGACTCACCGGATGCGAATAGCGATAAGATGTCGGTTTTTATTTGAAGGATTCTATTCCTTGAATTTATTTCACTAATTGATCGTGAATTCATTGTTCTCATCTGTGAAACTCCTCATGGCGTTCAAAATTACATCCGATATTTAAAATGACAAGGCACACAATCCTCATCATAACTAGAATTGATCACGATGTAACCATCCACTCATCAAGAAAAAAAACCATCCAAGATTACCCAAGAAACCTATTTATTCTTGCACTTCATTTTAATAACTTAATAATAAAATTTTACTTAATAAGCATACACAAGCGATTAACATTTATGATATGATACTTAAAAATTACAAAGAACTGTTGCCAAGTGTGAGAAAAATAGTAAAAAATGACAACCCTAACTATGGAAAGCTGGGTGTTTTTTTGTATTTTATCGTTGCTCCTTTAGCGTAACTTCAATAGTTATGACAAAAATTTGATAAAAGTTGGTATATTTTATGTGGAAGCCGGATCGATCAAGCAAAACGCCTATTTATCAACAAATTGCAGATTACATGGAACACCGCATAGCATTTGGAGAGTTCCCTCCTGGCAGTACGCTTCCTTCCGAACGAAAATTGGCCGCCGTACTACGCGTTAACCGAAGTACCGTAGTTGCTGCATATGAAGAACTTCGTGCTACTGGCATACTGGTAAGTAGTAAAGGCAACGGTACCATTGTTTCCAACCTCAATGAGGAGAACTCGACGAACCAAACTCCTAACTGGAAAGAGTATGTAGAAGGAGGAAATTTCCTTCCCAATCAACCATTCGTACGCCGTATTCGCGAAGAATTACTTCACAAAAAGGGGCTTATCGACTTTGCAAGTGGCCAGTTGTCACCGGATCTATATCCGCAGGAAATCGTCCGTGAACTTTTACAAAAGCGGCCCTTTCATGAACAACTCGGTTACGATAACCCGCAGGGGTGCGCACAACTTAGAGAAACGCTTGTTTCATTTCTTGCACAGCATCTTCACATTCAAACGACGGAATCATCTATATTAATTTCATCTGGTTCCCAGCAATCTTTATATTTAATTTTACAGTGTTTATTAAATCCCGGAGACGCCGTTGCGATTGAAGACCCTTCATACTGTTATTCGTTGCCCATGTTTCAATCGGCTGGTCTTCGTTTATTCCGCTTACCTACGGATGAACACGGGATAAATCCAGAAGAGGTTATGGCGTTATATCGCAAGCACAAAATTCGAATGTTATTTGTTAACCCTAATTTCCAAAATCCAACGGGAAGTGTAATGCCCTTAGAGCGAAAAATTCGGTTGCTTGAAATTGCATCGGAACTTGGCATACCCATAGTTGAAGATGACACCTTTACATTAACTGCTTTCGATGGTCATCCACCTCCTACTTTGAAATCAATAGATAAAAATAACAATGTCTTATATATTGGATCTCTTTCCAAAACGGCTACTTCTGGCTTACGAATTGGTTGGTTAATTGCTCCACAATCCGTTATTTGTCGGTTATCCGATGCCAGACAGCAGATGGATTTCGGCCTGAGCAGTATTCCGCAGTGGGTTGCCAATCATTTTATCAAGGAAGGTCATCTGGATAATCACATTCAATTCTTACGCAAAGAATTAACCAAGAAAAGAAATGAACTCATGCGAGGACTAACAGAAATCATGGGTGATACTATTTCGTATTCCGTACCTCAAGGCGGGCTTACGCTTTGGTGTAGAATCAATCGTGAAGTTGATGAATTTAAATGGCTCGAAGAGTCCACCAAAAGAGGCGTTATCTTTGTTCCGGGAACTGTTTATGGGTCCAAAAAAGGGTGGATCCGCTTAAGCTTTGCAAGGCCATTTTTCCATGAAATTAGTCCAGGCATTCAACAACTCCACGCTGCTTTAGAAATGTGCCAGTAATTAATCACTTAACAGGGCCGCAAATTTGCGGCCTTTTTCATATGTATTCACTTCCACAAATCAACCAACCTTTTAAATGATAGTAACTTATTTAAGAGTAGGTGCAACCTTTTTATTAACAGTGCCGTTTAAGTTTCTGAAACACAAAAAACCATATGAGGTGAAATAAAATGAAAAAAACAATCAAAACCTTCACGCTAACTGCAGCAACTGCATTACTATCCCTATCTTTGGTCGGCCAAAGCTTTGCAGCTAGTAGCTCATTCTCTGACCTAAACAACATTGCATCAAAAGATAAAATTATTTCCCTACAACAAAGTGGTATTGTAGGTGGAATTACTTCTACGCTATTTGCTCCACAAGAAAAAATTACTGAAGCCCAATCAGTACAACTACTGGTGAATGCACTTGGACTTAATTTAGATTTGGTCAAATTCGTGAAAGAGCCGAAAGCAACTGATTATTTTGCCAATGCCTCAAATGACGCTTGGTACGCACAGGCGCTTATCGTTGCAGCTGTCAACAATGTTGATCTTCCCAAAGATCTAAACCCTGCTAAAAAATTAACACGCGAAGAGTTCACACATCAGCTCGTTCGAGCAATTGAAGTGAGTAAGAACCTCCCATTGATTAACCCCGTTGTTGTTGATATTAAAGATGGTGATCAACTAACAGTTGAGTACTCGGGATCGATCCAACGTGGACTTAAATACGGGATTATTAAATTGAATACGGAAGGTAAATTCAATCCAAAAGATGAAATTACGCGTGCTGATGCTGCAGAGGAAGTTTATAACGCTCTTGATTATCTGAAAACTCATCAAGCACCAGTCACAAGCAATGACCCTATCTCAGCAACACAAGGTGTTCAGATTATCACGGATGCACTTGGTAAATTGGGTACGGATATCAAAATCAAAATAGATCCAGATGCCAAAATGACGCGTGAATCGTTCACTTATCTTCTTGTTCACACGTTTCAAACCAGTGAGAAATTACCTATGATTAAATTAAATCCTGTCGATATCAAAGATAATGACAAGATTGACGTATCCAATGTTGGCGCCATCCAAACCGCGCTTGCTTTAGATATTGTCGAGTTACAAGCAGACGGTACTTTCCATCCGCAAGATGGCATTACCCTTGCAGAGGCAACAGAAATCGCAAATCAGGCGCTTAAAGCCGTCGAGGGGTTAAAGAAGTAAATGTAAAAAAGCAGACCCATTCTTGAATGGGTCTGCTTTACTTTCCTATTTATCCAAGATTAGCTGCTTGTCGTTTATACAAATCTTCCAAAACTAAGCACGCCATCGCTTCAACCACAGGTACAATTCGCGGGCAAATACATGGATCATGTCGACCTATAGTTCGAATTTCTTGTTCCTCGCCATTCACATTTAACGTCTTCTGGGCAACAGAAATTGAAGAAGTCGGCTTCACGCTAATTCGGAATATTATTTCTTGTCCCGTACTAATCCCGCCTAGAATTCCACCCGAATGGTTACTGAGAAATCCGTCACTGTCCATTTCATCATTATGCTCACTACCTAGCATGGAAGCAGCTGAGAATCCCGCACCAAATTCGATCCCCTTCACAGCTCCGATCGATAGCATTGCTTTCGCCAATTCAGCATCCAATTTATCAAATACAGGCTCTCCAAGACCAGGCATAACCCCACGAATCCGGCATTCTACGATGCCTCCACAACTATCACCAATCGAAGCTAGTTGCTCAATTTTTTCAATCATTTTGGCTCCAGCAATCGGATCACATGCACGTACCGCATTGCGTTCAATCGCATCTTCATCGAAGGTCTGACATCGAATTCCACCGATTTCAAGGGTATAGGCCAACACTTGTACACCTCTATGTTCAAGCAGCTTACGAGCAATTGCACCACCTGCTACCCTGCCTGCTGTTTCTCTTCCAGAAGCTCGCCCACTTCCGCGATGATCACGGATTCCGTATTTCTGTAGATATGTGAAATCCGCATGGCCTGGTCGAAAAGAATTCTGGATATCATTGTAAGCCTCCGGCTTCATATCTTGATTATAGAGATTAACAAAAAGTGGCGTACCTGTCGTTTTCCCTTCGAATACACCTGATAAGATATGAATGATATCATATTCTTTGCGTGGGGAGGTCACCGAAGATTGACCGGGCTTTCTTCGATCCATCTGTTTCTGAATATAGGCTTCATCGATCTCGATGCCTGGTGTTACACCATCCACAATGACGCCTACCGCGGTCCCATGTGATTCTCCGAAAGTCGTAATTTTGAAAATTTCACCGAATGTATTCCCTGCCATATAAGTGTAAGCCTCCTATTTAGTAAATAACTTCTACGCCTAACGTTGATAATTGTTCGAAAAAACCTGGACATGTCTTGGATACGCAACCTGGATCCGTAATACGGATGTTCTCGACCCTTAGGCCGATTAAAGACAATGCCATCGCCATGCGATGATCATCATGCGAATCTACCAAAACAGGCAACGGTTCCCCAGGATAAATCGTTAAACCATCCTGATGTTCCTCTACACGAATGCCAAGCTTGCTAAGCTCACTACATATAGCAGCAATACGATCGCATTCATGATGTCGAATATGAGCCGCATCGGTAAGCGTAATGGGGCCATCCGTAAATGGAGCCAACGCCGCTATCGTCAACGTTTGGTCGGACCATTTCTTCATGCTCAGTGTAAAGCCACCTTTGAGCTGTTGTGTACCCTGTACTTCTACAAAGTTCTCACCGCGTTGTACCATACACCCCATTCGCTCCAGTACATCTAACATTTCTATATCAGGCTGACTCGTTTTTCGAGCGTCAATGCCATCGATCCGTACACAGCCTGATGTTAAGGCTGCTAATGCCCAGAAATAACAACAGGTAGAGACATCTGGTTCAAGTTGCAAAGTCTGCGCTTGATAGGTCCCAGAAGGAACCTTAATCGATTGTCCGTCCTCAGAAACCTGCGGTGTGATACCAAAAGCACTCATCATATCCAAAGTCAGTTGTACATAATCCCGTTGCACAATTTCACCCTCGATCTGGATGATTAATGGGGCTTGTGTATAGGGAGCTGCTAATAAAACCCCACTTATAAATTGGCTCGACATTGATCCAGGCAGCTTCACAATTCCACCTTTGAGTCCAGCAACATCCAATTCGTAAGGCAATCGATGTTCAGCCTCCAAATAATTGAACGAAGCTCCTTGCGCTGAAAGTGCCGAAATTAATGGTGCAAGTGGCCGCTCACTTAATCGTTTACTCCCTTTGATCGTCCATTTCCCTCGCCCGATAGCCAATGCTGCTGGCAAGAACCGTGCAACCGTACCAGCTGCACCCATGTATAGCTCTCCAGATGAATTTGGCCAATTTCCCCCGCAGCCATCCACATAAGCAGTTTCTCCATCGATGTCGACTGACACGCCTAATTTGATTAATGCTTGTATACACCAGTACGAATCATCGCTTTTCAAAATGCCATTTAACTGTGATTTACCCTCAGCGAGTGCGGCAATCAGTAACGCCCGGTTCGTTAGACTTTTACTCCCCGGTACTCGGATGGTTCCTGACACGATCGATTTAGGAGGACTAATACGTACTTCCGAAATCCCCTTATTCGTCGTCCACGGAGAACGCGCTTCCCAATCTGGTTGATGCATCGCCATATTCGCCACCTCTTTGTGTTTTTGCTATAAGCCAATTATAATGAGTTATATGAAATAAATGAAATTGAAATATATGCTACTTGTCATAGAGGTGATCTATATCAAATGATCAATTTAGAATGGTATCGTATTTTTTTACATACGGCCAAATGCCGGAATTTAACGAAAGCTGCGCAAGAACTTCATATAACGCAACCGTCCGTGAGCTATGCCATTAAGCAAATGGAAGAGGCAGTTGGGCTTAAATTATTTCATCGTCAATCGAAAGGTGTTGAGCTCACAGAAGAAGGGCGTACGCTCTTTGACTATGTGGAACAATCCTTTGCTATGCTGGATTCGGGACAGAAGCATCTGCTCAATCTGAAGCAATTACATCAAGGTGAGATTCGGATCGGGGCAAGTGATTCGTTGATTAAGCACCTTCTGTTACCACAGTTGAATGCGTATCATAAGCAATATCCTGGAATACGGATTCGGTTATCACATGGAAAAACAGGCGATATTACGAGGCGTTTAAAGGAAGGTGATATTGACTGTGCCATCGTTCATTTACCAATCGAAGATTCGGATTTGACGATTCACACGTTAGCGACGTTGGAGGATTGTTTCGTGGTTGGGGAAGATTTCCGAGAATGGACGAACCGTTCCATCTCTACGAAGGAACTCGCGGAGCTACCTCTTATCTTCTTATCGCCAGGGAGCAGTACTAGAGTGTCTATAGAAAAATGGTTTGCAGCACAAGGATTCGCGGTGAATCCAGATATTGAATTAGGAAATATTGATCTTTTAGCGGAGTTCGCAAGACTTGGGTACGGGGTTGCCTTCATAAGCCGATCATTTATACAGGATGAGCTTCGATCAGGCACTCTCTTTGAGCTCACCTTGGAGGAACCACTACCACCGCGCAGCATCGGGTTAGCTGTTCGTCGGGATATGAAATTATCCGTAGCCGCTGAAGGATTTGTGCAGATTCTGCATAGGTAGTTGGACGAAAATGAACGATATTCCTTATTAAAACGTCTGTATTAAGATAGAAATTTAACTGTTTAAGGAGTACATGGATGAAAAATTTTCTCACATCACGATTAAACTGGACTAGAATTAGCGAACAACTGGAGTCTTATTGGGAAGCGAACGTGCTGAAATGGAAAAAACGCTTAAATCCATTGACGAACAAAATTGGATTTGGCATCTACTTTTATAAAAACATGACCTTAAACCTCAATCGTTTGAATAAAGAAATCTTACAAATTGCTGAGGATCATATCCACCTTGGACTGTTCAAGAAACCCGAGTTCCCCAGTTTTATCTCCGTTGTTGATGGTATTCATGCATCCACGATGGTTATGAAACTACCCAATCATATCACGAAGCAAATCACGACTATGGTTAAATCGCTCCCAGGGTTCAAATCCTTACAAGCCATTGCTAGTGAGTACGGGTACAAATGTGAGCTTCATTACAATCAAGGGAAAGCATTTTTCGGATCGTTACAGATTCACTTTATTAAAATCAACACGTTTCCAATGATGCCAGCTTGAATCCTACCTTCCTCCCAATACTTCGTCAAAACAAAAAAATCTCCAATAAATGGAGATTTTTTTGTTTATTTGCGTCTATTCAATTGAGTATCGAATAAAGGCTAGCAAAGCTAATAAGCCTGCTGCAATTGAGATGACGTATAAAGAAGTGAGCCTTACCCACTTCGTGCCTGTTTTCTGAAAATAGGACTGATCCCCTTCACGATTTTTACGAGAAAAACCGATGAAGAATGTCGACAATAGGCCAAACAATAAAATAACGGAAAATATCACAAAGTAAATGGATGTATTCATAAGAAAAGCGACCACCCTTCTTTTGTCTATTCTAAATATCTTTTACTAAATTATATAGGAACTTGTATGATAAATCATATACATCCTCTTCCATGTTCATACAAATTTCAAAAAGTATCTGTTATTTATGATGCGAAAATGTCATTTCTAAAATAAAAGTAAACTTAACTTATATTATGTAAACAAATATCATTTCTTATTGATCCCTTACGGGAAACATTTGTTATAACTGTATTTTCAATTGCACAAGATTCCATTCAACCGTTATGCTACTTGTAAATACTTTAACTTTTGGAGGCCATAACGATGTTGAAAATCGGAATTATTCTCGGCAGCACTCGCCCAGGACGTAGAGGCGAAGTCGTCGCTCAGTGGGTACATGAAGTTGCAAGTAAACGCACCGATGCCTTATTCGAGATCGTCGATCTGGCAGATTTTAATTTGCCACTTTATGACGAACCTCATCCACCTATGATGATGAAATATACGAAGGAACATACCATTGCTTGGTCCAATGCAATTCAAGGTTACGATGGTTATATCTTCGTGACACCAGAGTATAATCATGCCGTACCCGCGGCGCTGAAGAATGCGCTAGATTTCCTATTCAATGAATGGAAAGATAAAGCCGCTGGAATCGTCAGCTATGGTGGAGGTACAGGTGGAGCGCGTGCAGCCGAGAACCTAAGACTCATCTTGAGTGAGTTGCATATAGCTAGTGTACGTGCCCAGGTAACTTTGTCCCTCTTTACTGATTTTGAGAACTTCACCGTGCTCAAGCCCAATCCGCGTCAGGAGACCGCTGCGAACACCATGTTTGATCAAGTCATTGCTTGGAGTGGTGCATTGAAAACATTGCGTTAATTCCTACTTTATATCTACATGCATGTGATAACAAGCTGATATAGGGTTCTCTAAATCAGCTTGTTCGATCTATTTCATCAAAGTGTTAGGTGAACATCATCGCCCGTAAAAAAACCAAAGGGAGATAACGAATTCCTTCTATTTACATATTTGTTTACATAACTTATATTATGTTATCTATTGAATGGAATAAAAGCTGAATCAGGTTTCCCCAATTCAGCTTACTGCTCACCTATGTGATGATCTCTACTTGGATCTTCTTAACACACGAACGCCATAGGGCTCCAGTTGCACACCCTTGGCTTCCCACGTTTCCTGCAAAAGCATATCCCAATACGTATCCCCATCTAACTCGACTATCTGCGTCTGCTGAGCGAAATTCATCAGGAAAACATAGTCATATTCCCCATTCGTCCGAACTTGTGCAGTTACTTCAGGAGGTAACTCCATTTGTAACACAGCCTTAACTCCCGCCTGCTCAACTACTTGCTTATACAAAAGTTTCAAAAGCTCAGTATCTGTTCTCGTCGCGATATAATACGCTTTACCATGGCCAAATGAGTTCACGGTCAACGCTGGACGACCTGCATAGAAATCATCTCCGTAGACAGCTAGCGTCTCTGCTCCCTCGGTATGAATGAGCTCACAGAGCTCATGGGACTCGTACTCACCTTCTAAGTCAAGCCCATTCCCCTCCGTAAAGATCAAACGGTTTTTCTCATGATCATAAAGTGCATCGATTTCCTCGGACCAAATCCCGAGCGTTTTACGAAGTGGTCCTGGGAAGCCACCTTGGAAACAGAGGTCATTTTCGTCAACGATTCCTGACCAATACGTGGTTACGAACGTTCCACCATCCGCAACAAATTGCTCGATGCGCTCCCCGACACCAGGTCGAACCAAATATAGCATCGGCGCCACGATTAGCTTGTATTTACTGAAATCAACATCCATATCGATGACATCGACGGGAATGCCGCTATCCCAGAAAGCGCGATAGTGACTAAGAACGGTCTCTTCATATTTGATTCCCATATTACGAGGTCCTTGCGAATTCTTCACTGCCCAGCGATTTTCCCAGTCAAATATCAAAGCTGTTTCCGCCGGAACCGAAGTCCCAATCACTTCAGAGAGCTTCTCTAAGGCACAGCCTAGCTCAGCTACATCACGAAATACACGCGTATGTTCATGTCCGACATGATCAATAACCGCACCGTGCAGTTTCTCACTAGCACCGCGACTCTTCCGCCATTGGAAGTATTGAACGGAATCAGAGCCATGCGCGACTGCCTGCAAAGAAGATAACAAATGCATACCAGGCTTCTTCAATTTGGAAACTGCCTGCCAATTCGTCAAGCTCGGTGTGCTTTCCATCAATAAGAACGGCTGTCCACCCTTCAGCGAGCGGAATAGGTCATGATTGAGAGCGAACCAAGCAGCCAAGTTACGTTGATCTTTCGCATCATGCCACGTCGGGTACGCATCCCATGAAATAACATCAAGCACATCCGCGAATTTCCAGTAGTTAAGCCCTTCGAACGCATCCATCAGATTCGTTGTAACAGGCAATTGCGCGTTCACAGCTTTCAATGGGGCAATTTCAAGACGGCAGAAATCAACGGTTTGATCCGTCACAAAACGTTTCCAGTCCAAGTTCATGCCATGAACTAAGTTTTCACCGTGCGGAGCAGGAGATTCAATCTGAGACCAGCTCGTATACGTATGGCTCCAAAATGACGTCCACCACGCCATATTTAATGCATCTAGCGTGCCATATTTCTTTTGCAACCAGCCGCGGAAAGCTTCCTGGCAATACGAACAATGACATTCCCCACCGTATTCATTGGAGATATGCCAACCCACGACGGCCGGATGTTGAGCATAGCGCTCTGCCAACCGACTGTTCATCATGGCAACCTTCTCCCTGTACACTGGGGATGTGAAGCAATGATTGTGACGCGCGCCGAATAAATTGCGCACGCGATTCGCACCAACACGCAGTACCTCCGGGTACTGCTCCGCCATCCAGGCAGGCCTTGCGCCGCTCGGCGTCGCAAGCCAAGCATAGATCCCGTTCGCGGCGAAGGTATCGAGCACGCGATCTAACCACTCGAAGGTATATGTGCCTTCGACGGGTTCAAGTGCGGACCAAGCGAAGATGCCGATGGCCATTACATTACATTTGGCCAGCTTCATCATGCGGATGTCTGCTTCTAAGACTTGCGGATCGTGCTGCCATTGATCAGGATTATAATCAGCGCCGTGCATAAAAACCGGCAATTTCGGGCTAATCGGTGGAAATGTAGAAGACAAACGGATCACCTCATGGATTCATATTTAGAAGAAATATGACCCCATTCTATCAACTTCCTGTCCCAATTTATACCCACTATTTTATCGATTGCCTGTCATTTTTCAAGTAGCAGGTTGAATCATTTGTTCAGCGATGAACTGGACATCGGCGAGATCGACTTTGCCATCGTTATTGAGATCAGCCTTTTTCGCTCTTTCCCAATCTACTGAGCCCGCACTTGCCTGCATATCGTAGTAAGCCAACGCCAAGTCTCCGACATTCACGATCCCGTCTGCGTTAAGATCGGCCGGCTTCATCCTGACTAATATCGTAGCGAGTACGGTTGAATCCGAACCCTGAATCGCGCCAGTTAGTTGATACACGCCAAGATGATCATAATTCGTTGCAGGATTCGTCTCCCATTGAACAGGCACCTGGAGATACGAATGATCATCGTTATAAACTGCTCTTACTACCGATGGCAGCTCCGGCGCAGCATGTAACCACGAGGTGGCTAGCACCGGTTGAACGGTCATGGAAACAGGAGCCGTTTCTACGTCACCGATACGCGTGAATGTAATATCGTCAACGGATCCCCAATTGTCAGCCTTCCCATTCACTTCAAAACCAATCGTACAGCTACCGTTCGTTACCACGACGTTGATATGGGTAAGCTGTGGATTTTTCCAAGCTGCATAGCCCGTATTAATAAAGTCGGTTTGAATGGGGTTATCACCTTCAACCGTTGCGAAAATTCGGGAGGACACTTCCCCGCCGCCGCCCTGTGTAAAAGCAGACAGCAGATATCTCCCATCTTCCAAGCCTACGATTCGTTGTGATACCTTGAAATGGAAGGCCGAAGCTGACCAGTAGGCAGCAGAATGTGTCCCGCCAGACGTATGATTATCTTGACTTTTGATACTGACAGCCGAAGCCTGGTCACCTTCAATTAACCATGGAGATGCATCCGTGCCTTCGAAATCTCCGTCCAAAGCTAGATTCACGGGAGCTGGTAGAACTACCGCTATTGCCTGAGCGGGGCCAGCAAAAGGTAGACACCCCATCAATAACGCAGCCGCTAACACACCCGATTGAACTACTTGTTTCATTTGCATCATAGTAAACCTCCTCCTCCTTTAAGTTAAAAATGAAACAACCGATAAAGAATAACTGCCGCTTCTGCTCGAGTTGTGTATGCTTTAGGTACAATTCCCTGTCCATTGCCTTGAACGAGGCCTGTTTTGAGCAACGTTTCAATAGCTGCTTTCGCATAGCTCGACACGTCCATGTTGTCCGAGAATGTATCCAAGGTGCTAGTCTCATTACTCAAATCCAATCGATGCGCTTGGTGAAGTGCTCTTGCCGTAATAACCATCAGATCTTCTCTCGTTATATTTGCCTTTGGGTTAAAATGGTAGGTATCACTACCCTCGATAATGCCGAGTGCTTTGGCAATTCCTACCGCTTCAGAATAATAATCAGCAGTCGTCACATCTTGAAAACTATCCCCTGCATTCGCCGTGAGTCCTAAGGCTTTTACCAACATCACAATATAATCAGCTCGAGATACTTCTTGCTCCGGACTAAATGTATCCGATGATGTACCTGTAGTAACACCTTTGGAAGCTAGTGCTTCCACTGCTTTCTGTGCCCAAGCGAAGCCGGCCAAATCGCCGAACGTACGATTTACGTAAGCCACAGCATACGTACTGAAATGTGTCGTGGTAAATACAACGCTATGTGCTACAGCATCGTACTTCGCATTGGGTACAGCTATGGCTTGACCGTTCTCATCGACATACCAAATGACGATATGATCAAGATTTTTCAGTTCTTCCCCTGTTGGCTCGTAAGGAATCGTAACCATCACTGGGGCAGCCGGATTGTTCCAATGGAGTACTTCTGCGCCTGCTCTCAATTTCAAATCAATCACGGGCTTGCTGCCAATTTTCGCTTTCAATGCATCAGGTATCTGAGAAGGATCTAAGGAACCAATTGTCAAACTTATGGAATCCGACTCCTTACCACTCGTTGAGCTAAGCATGTTACTTGGCAATGATACCGTTCCTTGTGGGGTGATGACCTCCACTAACTGATTCTCTGCAGAGCCTTGTAAAGCTGCTCTAGGCAGCTCTTGCTCATAGGAGTTAGCGCCATCAACTTTGGGCAAAATTACCGATAATTTCTTATTTCCGTTAGCATCCGTTTTCGCCAATTCAACCATTTGCTTCCACACCTCAAGTGAGACGGATGCAACGGCCGTATGGCTGTCATTCAAAGAAGGCGTTTGTTTCAGGCTGGCAGCACCTTCTAAACTAAGTTCGATAGCAGGCACAGGATTTGGTTGAGCTGCTCCTGTACTTGGCATTTCCGTTGGTTGAGATGGAGTCTCTCCGATCTGTTTAATGTCTTCCGTAACCAACTTAACTTTCACCGAACCCAACGAAGCTGGCGTAATAATTCCACCTGCTGGTGCCGTACCCCATCCCGCAGAAGCTACCTCAACGACTCCCTCTGCCGCATTGGTTTCACCCTTCGCACGCAACGTAAGCGCGACAGAATTCGAATTCAATGACTTTCCGCCCAAATGGCCAAGAATGAGCCTTACAACCCCAGGTGAATGCGCATCCGTGGTTAGCAGCTGCACTGCTTGAGATGCGCTTTGTTCCGATATAAACTCAAACGCTTCCGAATCATAACGGATGACGAGATCCTCTGCAAAAATCGTATCTACTAATCCTCCGTTTCCAACGTTCACGCTAAAGATTGATCCCTTCGTAACTCGACTTGGCGCAGACAGTGTTTCAGTTGTGCGATCCGTATAGAACTCGAAATCATCCAAATTGCCCCAGTTACCGGATTTACCTTCGGCCTTTATCCCAATAGTCGCTGTACCATTCGGTTCTGTACCATGATCTGCTGTATTATTAGTAACCTCAATATTCATCAGAATCGGATGCTTCCATGCTAACCAGCCTGTATTCACAATGCTCTCAGACAATTCAGCACCGCCGTAGTCCTTGGCAAACAACTGCATGCTGCTTTCTCCCCCGCCGCCGTGTGACCAAGCTTTCAGGGTGTATTTCCCGTTAGCTAAACCAGTAATCGTTTGCGTAGCCGAAAATGGCATATCCTGCGGTAAGGAGTAGTGGAGTGCATAGGTACTGCCATCATGCGCATTTGCACTATCTGATACCACTTTAATTGCGTTGCTCCCCCCAGTGATCGTCCAATTGGCGTTGTTACCACTTTCAAATCCAGGATTGCTCACCAAGTTGGTAGAGCCCTGAACAGTAATTGTTCCAGTTGCTCTTAACGGAACACCCGCCACAGTGCCCTGAAGCTGAATCGTACCTGGATGCTGCAAGGCATCCTCTTCAAAGACATCCCACGTCACGGGTAAATCACGAACGGAATCATCCGTAAATTCAACCTGCACTTTACTTGGAAGCACCGGTGTACTACCAACCGTTACTTTAATTTGTTCCGGGTGTATCACTGTTGCCTCCGCAACAAAGAGCTCGCCGCTCGAGCTAGCCGAGACACGATTAAAGACATCCAACGATGGCAATGCATGACCGTTAAAATCAAACATCGCTTGATTTTCCCAACCGTTTCCCTCTCCAGCCTTCGAACTCCACTCCGCACCTTTCACTGGAATCCAATCGGGTTCCCAGTAAAACACTCCAAGTCCCTTCTGATTGGGAACCTGTGCGACAGCGTTCATTACATCATGTACCTCTTGTGCTTGACCTTGAACGGTCGCTTTATATCCGCCTAATTGTTCTTGACTAGGCCCGAAATTGTTCGAGAAATTGTCGCCATCCTTCAGCGTGTATGCATACGCATTCTCAGCTACAAGCACCTCTTTGCCATATCGCTTAGAAATGTCAACCATATTGGTTTGGAGATCCTCCAGTGGCCCATGCCAATAGGGATAGTACGAGAAGCCAATCACATCATAATCCACCTGACGCGAGGTCAATTGATCAAAATTCCGGCGAAACAGCTCATTGTTCCCACCATCGGCAAGATGAATCATAATTTTTGTGCGTAGCGCATTCGCATTGTTCGGATCATGGTCACGAACAGCTTGGACACCTTGTTTGATCAAATTCGCCCATCCCTCATAGCCGCCGCTTCCCGTAGTCTGTCCTTCTGGCCACACCATTCCAGTGTTCGTCTCATTCCCGATCTGTACCATTTCCGGCATTACGCCTTCATCTGTTAAGCTTTGAATTACATCCGCTGTATACGTGTACAACGCTTGTTGAAGCTGGACAGCGTTAAGCCCTTCCCAAGCCGCAGGCTTCGTTTGTTTAGAAGGATCTGCCCAGAAATCGCTATAATGGAAATCGAGCAGCACCTTAAGACCGAGCTCATGAGCTCTTTTGGCAATTTCAATCGTTCTCGCCTTATCGTTATTTCCACCGCCAAGCCCAATTCCATTCGCATCAACTGGATTATTCCAAACACGTAGTCTGACCCAGTTCACCCCATGGTCCTTTAGTATTTGGAGAGCCTCTTTCTCAATGCCCCCATCGTAAAATTTGCCCCCGCTGACTTCAATTTGCTTCAACATGGACACATCAGCGCCTTTAATGAAATCCGCAGACAAACCAGGGATTGGGTTAATGTGGATGTCACTCGAAGTCGTTGTAGCCGGCGAATCTGCCAGTACGGTTGGAGTTGCCGTAGGCAGTATTCCTGTGGTTAACATTGCAGCCATAGCGATTACTAAGCTTTTCTTCATCGTCTCAAATCCTCTCTCACGCTCTAATGTGAACGCTTTCTTTTCCCACTGCTACATCTTACCAACATCGGAATAGCAGCATAACCCGCAAAAATATCGATTACCTGTTCAATTTATAGACGCACAAAAAAACCGCCTCCTGCACCAGGAAGCGGTCTACACTTATTTTTTAGCGATAACAGGATCAGCTTGGCTTTGCATTTCAGCCACAATCTTATCGATACCTGCTTGCTTCAACTTATCTTTGAAGATTTGCAAACCATGCCCAGCATCGCTAGGATCAACTAAGCCGTAGAATAATGGTTTTCCATAAGTTTCCATTACATTACTGACAGCTGCTACTTCATTCTTCACTTTGGTATCATCAAACGTAAATGTTTCCAAAGGATGGTTAACCGTTACGGTTTTTTTCCAATTCTCCGTGAACTTTATCGTTTCTTCAGCTACAGTCGAATCCAGACGCTCATTCAATGAGTTCCAGCCCCACGGATCTGTACCAGATGGCGGGAAATCGGCCGAAGCTGGAAGAGGCTTGAATTGGTCTTTGCCTACTGGCTCATAGTGCTTGCCTTTGATACCGTAGTTCGTCAAATCATGAATCTCTGGGTCATAACGAAGAAGGTCAATCGCCATCAATGCGCGCTCATAGTTCTTGGAACCCGCGTGAATGGACATCCCATTGTTGATGAATGGATTGGATAGACGTTTCTTGTCTGCACTTAGATCGTATAACTCGACTTTCCAATCCGGATGCGTTGTTTGCATTTCGGATTTTGTGCGCAGCAGGGTACCTAGATTCCACTCAACTGAAGCTAATTTACCATCTTTGAAAGCTTGTGTTTTATCTACTTTATTGGCAATCGCATCACGGGACCAAGCACCCGTCTTTTGGGTATCGAACATTTTCTTAGAGAAAGTAGCGAATTCAGGTGTATCTACATAGTTGAACAGTTTGCCTGTTGCTTCAGTGACTTTATACACGATAGGCAGCTGCGGGACGACAAAGTTCCATTCGTTCGGCTGAATCAACTCTACCGAATTAAACTCACTTACCCCAATGCTTGGTTTGAAATCTTTTTCTTTCTCCGAGATTACTTTCAAGTAATTCACATAATCATCATACGTTTTCAGCTCAGGCAAATTATACTTCTGACGCAGATCACCACGAATACCAATCATATGATAGCTATATTCAAAATTGTTTTGAGGAATCATGTAAATTTTGCCGTTGATTTTCGCTTGCTCCCAAGCGACCTTCGGCTCTTCGGCCCATGTTTTTGGCGCGAATTTCTTGATCAGATCCTCGGTCAAAGGCATGAAACCATTCTTCGTAGCTTGTTGGGCATAGTAGGACCAAGTCGCGGAGAACACAAGATCGAAGTCTTCATTCGCAGCAAACATCAAGGGATATTTCTGTTGATATTCGCCCCAATCCAAGAAGCTAATGTCGAGAGTGGCATTAATCTTTTGCTTCATTAATTTATTGACTTCTCCGTATACCTCATCAAAAGCCTTCGGCTTGGAGCCTAACAGAACCGTTTTCAGCTTAACTTCCTTGCTTGTATCAATTCCCGTATTAGCAGCTGCAGTCGCGGAAGCGCTTGCTTGTGGAACTAATGACGAAGACGCACTTGGTGAAGGCGTAGCTTCTTTGGTGCTGCAAGCTGTCAGTACAGTTCCCATTGCAAATAAGGATGCCAGACTGAGTGTGGCTAATTTTTTCGTGTTTGCCATGTTATTCTCCCCTTATAAATGATAGATAAGTTATGATAAACCGGGAAATGGAATTCCCGGGGCTACCCTTTTTTAACCTTTTACAGCTCCAACCGTTAAGCCTTGAACGAAATAACGCTGTACGAACGGATACAAGAAAATGATCGGTCCTGTGACTAGAATGGCTAAGGCCATCTTCAAACTCTCGCCAGGCAAGTCTGTTACCTGCATACCGGTAATCGCCATAACTTTGCGAATCCCTTCGAGATTTCCTAACATTTTATAGAGTAAATATTGCAGGGTGTACAGTTTCTCATTCTGCACAAACAGCAACGAGTTAAACCAATCGTTCCAATAATTCAACGCGGTGAACAAGCCAATGGTAGCTAGTCCGGGCTTCGCTAAAGGGATAATCAATCGCACGAAGATCGTGAAATCCCCTGCTCCATCGATTTTCGCTGACTCAGTAATCGCATCCGGGATGCTGCGCAGAAACGTTCGTAAGATGATGATATAGAACACATTTAACAATGGTGGGACAAGCAAAGCCCAGAAGGTATTCTTCATGTGTAAATAGTTAACCATTAAGATATACCAAGGTACAAGTCCACCGTTAAACAGCGTCGTAAAGTAGAAGAAGAACGAAAATCCGCTGCGCCATTCAAAATCCTGACGCTGCAGCACATACGCTGCCATCGCGGAGATGAATAATCCCACAACTGTACCTGTTACCGTCAATGCAATAGTAAGCAAATATGAGCTCACGAATTGCTCAGGATGCTTAAGCGCAAACGTGTAGGCATCCCACGAAAATTCCTTCGGCCATAAGCGGAACCCATCGCTAGTAATCGATGACTCACTTGTTAATGATCCGCTAATGATGAGCAAGAAAGGAATCAAGCAAGCCAAACATATCACTGCTATAAAGACATAGCCAACCGTATCCAAGATGCGTTGATCGATTTGACTCTTTTTCACACTAGTCGTACTCATAGTTCCACCTCGCAAGTTGCTGTAAGTTTAGAATAACGCATTATCTTTATCTGATTTACGTACTAGGAAATTCGTCACCATAATTGTGACAAAACACAGAATTGACTGATAGAACCCGATTGCAGATGACATGCCGATTTCATTGTTAACCAACAGAGAGCGATACACGTAAGTGTCAATGACATCTGTCGTTTCATACAGTAGGCCGTTATTACCCACCAGCTGGTAGAACAGTCCGAAATCGCCACGGAAAATGCCGCCAATTGCCAAAAGTACAAGAATCGTAATCGTTGGTCGGAGTGATGGTAACGTGATGTATCGAATGCGCTGGAACACGTTAGCACCATCGATTTCCGCTGCTTCATAAGTCTCACGATCAATGCTTAGAATGGAGGCCATGTAGAACACAGCACCATACCCCACTGCTTTCCATGCCGAGAAGAAAACCAAGATATATTTCCAATACTCCGTCGTTGTATAGATATCTAATTCAGGAATGTGCAACGCACGCAGCAGCGTATTTACCGTTCCATGCTCGTAGTTAAACAAATTGTAAGCAACCGCTCCTACGACCACCCAGGATAAAAAGTAGGGTAAAAACATGACCGTCTGCGCTGTTTTACGAAACAGCTTGGACCCGATTTCCGCCATGAAGATGGCGACAATAATTTGTAAACCATTATTAATAAGAATGAATGCCGCATTGTAGAGCAGCGTGTTCCTGGTTACTCGGAAGGCATCTCCTGTCAGAAAGAAGAACTTAAAGTTGTCCAAACCTACCCAAGGCGACCCCATAATTCCTAAATCATAGCGATACTGCTTGAATGCCAACACAATGCCTGCCATCGGTACATAGCTGAAAAGCAAGAAGTAAAGTACTGCCGGCGCAATCATGAATAACAGCGCTTTCTTGGATCTCATGCGATACAGGAGTCCTGTTCTCATCTCTATCCTTTCCCCCATCCGTTTCTAGTTGTCTCTCTCCTGTATCTAAATTAACAGGTTACTCGGAACATGATAACCCGACAAAATATCGATTCCCTGTAACTTTTGCAGATAACCCCGCTAGCTAGTGGTATTGCATGTAAATATGAGATAATCTATAGCTACATCTAAGGGGGGTTGCCCGTCATGAAACTTCTATTTGTAGAAGATGAGAAATTCACGCGCGAAGGCGTACTCAAATCCGTCAGTTGGGGGCGCCTTGGCATCACCGAACTCCAAGAAGCAGTAGACGGTCTGGATGCTGTTGCTATTGCGGAACAGTTCAAGCCGGACATCGTGCTCACCGACATTCGCATGCCGCGGATGGATGGCATCGAGCTTGCCTTTCATCTTCGCCGCAAATACCCGCAATGCAAAATCGTCTTTATGAGCGGCTATGCCGACAAAGAATATTTGAAAGCCGCGATAACGTTGAAAGCGGTTAGTTATGTAGAGAAACCAATTGATGTGGAAGAATTAGAAGATGCCCTGCGGGGTGCGATTGATATCGTATTGGAAGAACAGCGCCATGTTGCCAATGATACGGTAGCCAAAGAAAACAAGAGTTATATGAAGCAAGAAGCCGCTTTACAGCTGATTCGCGGCGGTTACGATGAGGACATGCTGCATAGTCGCTTATTTGCAGCTGATTTCACAGCTGTCATGCAAGCACCCGCAGCAACGGCCGTCATCAAACTGATTTCACCTGGATCGCAGAAAGAAACGCTGGGACATTTAATTGATGAAGCGCTTGCTAACAGTGAGCAGCCCTATTTGTACGCTTGGAAAGATGATTATCACGCGATCATTCACTTCTTTTCGCAGCAGCATGATGGTGTCGAGATCAGCCATGTTCAACATCTGTGCTACGAGCTATCAACCGCCTTGAAGCGGGAGTACGGTTTATTTTCCATCGCTGCGGGCAAAATTGTCCCTTCCGCCTATAAGCTGCAGGAGTCCTATACGAGTGCTGTGCTCCGCTTACAGGAGTCGTTCTTTCACAAACCGTGCTCCCTCATTTTGCATGATAATACGGGAAGTGATGCGCAATCGCTGCATTATGTAACGCAGCCTGAACAACACGTTCGCTTCACGGAAGCGTTGTCTGAAGAGCATTTCGCTGACGCCGATCAGATGCTCGCAACGATAACCGCGGATATTCGCCAACATCCAGGCACGCTGATTGTTAGTGTGAAAGAGCTCTACTACCGCTTCATTCTGGAAATGGATAAATTTGCACAAAGTCGGAACATCACCCTCTTCGATACCTCTGAGGAAAATGATGTGGCTTGGAAGCTGATTCTGGAATGTCATTATTTGGACGATATCCACCGAGTTACCGCCATGAAGCTAGACGAATTGAGAAAAGCTATTCAAGATCGCTCGAGCGGTGGCATGTCTTCGACAAGCTCCCGAATCGTACGTTTCATACATCTGCATTACGCTGACGACGATCTTTCCGTGCAGGATGTAAGTGATCATATGCAGATGACGGCTTCTCATCTTATTTCGATCTTTAAAGATGCTACTGGGAAAACGATCAAGCAATATGTGACCGAATATCGGATGGAAAAAGCGAAAGAGCTGCTACGCAACAACCGACTGAAAGTACTCGATGTCGCTTCGCAAGTGGGCTTCAAGGACGGGGAACATTTCGCCAAAATATTCCGCAAATCCACGGGCATGACGCCTTCCGAGTATCGGGAGCGATGCCAATCATGATCTTCTCTTTCATTCAAATTCTGCGCAAATGGCTGTACAATACGAAGCTGCGTCATAAGATTATGTACACCTATTTGCTTCTGATCATGCTTCCACTCGGCTTCTATCAGTTCATTGCTTCCGAGAAAATGTCCGATATCATCATCAATCATGTCACCTATTCGGCTAAACAAGGCTTTGATCAGACGTATTCCTTTCTGAATTATCGCGTCCAACGGATTGCAGAGACAACGAATATTCTGGTTTCCAACTCCGCCATCTCGGACATTCTGATGGATAACAACGTAACCAGTGATATCAATCGTGAGCTGCAGGAATACGCTAATCTTAAGAAGCTGCTGCGCTCTATGCAGGATAGCCTTGATATTTCACGTGTCATCCTTTACGTGCCTAGTGCTTTTATTTTCGCCAATGAGACTGAGAATTTCTTATCACTTAATGAAACGAAGGACAGTCCTTGTTTCAACCGGTTAAATGATTTGCATGCCAAATATTTGTGGTGCTCAGCCCCAGAACTTGGGCAGAATGCTACCCGTGACAATTCTTCGCTCTACGTAGTCCGTAGTATATTGGATCCGAACAATTATGCCATTCCCATCGGTCAATTACGCGTTGATGTACAAGCGGAAACGATTCGTTCCATGCTGAGTAAGGCGAATGTGGTCAGAAACAGTACGACCTTCTTGGTCGATCAGAATCAACAAATCGTCCTATCCTCGGATCCGTCAGTGACCACGCTAGTCAATTTGCCTGATACGCTAGATGATGCAGTCTCCACTACTTGGCAAACGAATAACAATTACTATTTGTTCCGGCAACTGCCTTCCAATTGGGGGATGGTCACCGTCATACCACTGCATGAGGTTGTGCAGCAAAGTCACCAATTGCGCAATGATTTGTTGGTTATTTTGCTCATCGTGACGGTCATCGCCTACTTGTTAGCCTACCTCTTCTCCTTCTCCGTCACACGGCGTATCACGCAATTGACTAGCCGCTTACGGGACGTGCAGAATGGAAATCTCATCGCGCTCGCTCAGACACAGGGTAGAGATGAAATCGGTGAGCTGATCCAAACGTATAATTACATGATCGAACAAATAAGCTCGATGAATAAGGAGCATTACCGGCTGGGACAAGAGGTCAAAAACGCCGAATTAAAAGCACTGCAATCGCAGATCAATCCACATTTTCTCTATAATACATTGGATCTCATTAACTGGATGGCCGACAGCGGGTTGAACACGGACATTAAGAAGGTGGTCAAGGCTCTCGCTCGTTTCTACAAAGTCAGCCTCAGCAGCGGCAAAGACATTATCACCTTGCGTGAAGAGCTGCAGCATGTTTCGTTCTATGTGCAGATTCAGAATATTCGTTTTGAAAATAAAATTGATTTCCAGATTGACGTACCTGAAGAGCTGCTCAGCCATCCGATTCCGAAAATCACCCTGCAGCCCCTTGTTGAGAATGCCATTCTTCATGGGATATTAGGTCGAACACAGCGCGAAGGCAGCATCTCGATCAGGGCCTATCTGGAAGATCTTACGATGCACCTCCTCATCAAGGATGACGGTGTGGGCATGAGTCCCAACCTCATCGAAGATATGATGGCGGGCATTAGTCGAAGTCGGATCGGTGGCAGCAGCTTCGGCGTTAAGAATGTTGGCGAACGTATTCGCCACTATTTCGGTGAGCCTGCGAAGCTCATTTATCGAAGTGTCCCGGGAGTTGGGACCGAGGTTGAGATTACGTTCCCATTTACCGAAGAGGAAGAATAAGATGTCTGTAGGTGCGGAACATAGGGACGCTATTTACTTGTTTACTCAAATTTCGCAACGATACGGAACATATGTACGCTAAGAAAAAGCCAGCGGATACCAACCCGCTGGCTTTTTCTTTTACTGATTAAGTTTCACTAATCGTTGAATGATAACAGCAGCTTGCGCACGGGTTGCCTGCGCCAGTGGCATGAATTTGCCATCGCTGCCCTCAATAATGCCTGCGCTTTGCATCAACGCAATCGCATCTGCCGCGTATCCTGCAATATCTGTCGCATCTGCAAATGCAGTGTACCCTGATACGTCAAATGTCCCTGCTTGCGCATAGCTAGCTGCATTCACGCCATCCCATGTAACGCCAAGCTGAGCTGTCGTTCCATCGGTATAGAAAGCCGTTACCGTTGCAGGCAATACTGGCGCTATGCCAGCCACCGTTGTCACATTCACCGGTGTAATGGAAGTAATGACATTCGCCTGAGTTACAACGACATCATAATAATTGAACACCTTCGCATTCACCGTACTCATGGCCTTCAATCGGGCCGTTCCTGGATTTACGCCTGTCACTAGTACATCTAATCCATTCGCGACAATGGAAATTACTTTATTTCTGCCATTGGTTGCACGTTGACTCTCTACGAACCATTTGACATAATCGCCTGACGCATAGAAAGCGTGCAAACCTGTAATGGCTGCGTGTAAGGTCACTGCTTGATTAACATCAAGGGATGCTTCACCAGTGATTGCAATACCTGGAGTTTGCCCCGACACTTCCGATACAGGTGTCATAATAAACCGATCGGTATTAATCACTTTGTTCGATCCACCTTGGAACTCGAACCGCAATGTTTTCTCTCCAGCCGTTTCAAAAGTAACATCGCCTAACGTAAAGAATCCAATTTTCTCAGCGGCAAGCACTTGCCCATTTTCCATTCTCTGATCCCACACAGGACCTGTTTTTACACCATCCACATACCACTGTCCAATACCTCTGTTAGCATTCACTTTCGCTGCTACTTGAATCCGGTAGACACCAGCTTTCGTCACATTAAGTTTGAAATCAATGTAACTGCCCGCTGTTGTAGCCGTAGATGCGAAATTCAAGCCCTGCGGGGACGCATTCGGTGTACTTCCACTACTAACGACAGACTGTGTTCCACCACTTACCGTCGTTTTTCCCGCAATGCTCACATCCGCAGCCACATTATCCAAGTCTTCACCATACTCTGTCGTCGCTGTAGTCCAGCCATTGTCTACGACATGAAGCAGTTCATTCGTACGATCATTCCTGCGTAGGCCAAATATCAACCTCAGTCGTATATTTCACCATATAGTCCGGATTTTCATCAACAACTTCATTCAACACATGGTTCGTCAAGACATTTTTGCGATACACATTATCCGTCGGATGTGAATACGTCGTTACATCTGAATTCGGCCAGAATTCGGTTAAGTCAACCATTTGATGTGATAAATGATAATTATCAATCAAGTAGCTAATCTTCTCTTTCTTCGCTGCTATCACGGCAGGGTCGGCCAAATCGTTCCCGCGATTATGATAACCACCGGTCATGGAATACCACATACCAAGCAGCAATCCTTTATTTTGAAAATAATCCGCAAGCCCCTTCATATCGTTCGTAATCGATGGAAGTGCTTCGACACCATCTCTTGATGTGCCCGTATCATTCGCATTGTTCCAACCATCGTCAAACATAAACATATCGAAGCCCGCAGCATTGATTTTCGGTACGGCTACATACGATTTGGTCGAACTGGAGGCTTTATTTTGCACCACACCACTTGTTCCGTAGGTTAAATAAAAGCTAATTAAATAAGAAGCACCCCGTACCGTAAACTCATTGAGTGTTCCTGTCGCATTTACCTTAGCTATAGCTTCAAATGTGAACGCGCCTGAAGCTGGTGCGACTGGCTGCTTTAAAAGATACGTAGATTTATCAGACGCATCCATAATGGTTACATTCCCCGTATTTTGCGTAACCGATCCTGTGAAACCCGTTGTTTTCTGCTCTGTCCAGCCAGTACTCGTGAAACTACTCAAATTATCATTGAGCAAATCCCATGGGCCGCTAGCGGCATACGACGGTTGAGGCAAGACCCCTACAAGTAGGCTAAACATCATCATCACGCAGATCACACTAGATATACTTCTTTTTATCAATGCCTACACACTCCTAACATCTTTTATTAAGCGCTTTCTTTAGCCTAGATAGAACATACCATCCCTGACATCACCTAGATAGAACGCTCACTTGATAAAACCTATCTTGAATTAACCTCTTTCTATCGGCAGTCAATTATTGATAGGAATACGAACGAGTTGTGATATATGGGTAGGATGCAAGTGGAATAAGTGTTAAATCAAGGGTTTGTTGAACGCAAAAAACAAGCACCGCTATTCGCTCGGTACTTGCTCTCATGTCTGCTATTATTCGAATTTGAAACTCGTTCTAATTTCACTAATTTGGTCCACCATTGCATGAAATTCGGCTGTTAGCTTCTCGTCATTGGGATTATACTCTACATCTCCTGGGGGGAATAAGAGAAACACATGGTCCGCATCTTCGCCTAACTTGTATACTTGACCAATTCCCTTCGTGGTAGCACCAGTTGCAAGCCAATCTCCCTTTGACCATATGGAAATGCTAAAGATCACACCACCGAACGCTTTATTCGCCTGATTGATAAACAGGAAATTGTTACGTTCAGATTCTTCATCTTTCTGCTCAACGACCTCGTATTTCTCCTCCCAGCTAGACGGGATTGCGAGTGTGAAACGATAGCTTGAATTTCTGTATAACATAGTAGGAGCGTCAATCATTATCCGGTGATTGATTGCACCAATATGAAGGTAAACCGCATCGTAATTCTTGAAATCTCCCTCTCCCTTGGTTACAAATGTTTGGGGATCTACTCCGAAATTATTTCCCGAAATAACAGCTTCTCCTATTTTCTGATTATCTTCATTGTAAAAGGACAATCCCGCTCCGACCATGTTAAGACTGTTTCCTACGCCTTCGAATTCCAATTGACCTGTCACTTTGGTTTGATTGCCTGCTTTGGTTAGGATTAAATTTCCCACAGAGATCTTAGCGTAATCTGGATCTTTGATGTCTAACGGTTTATTTTTAACGACAATTTTTTGAGATTCTGCATCATAATCAATCGTCGCTCCCAAATTTTCAGCTACAAAGCGAATGGGTACATAAGCATGCCCATCTACATTCAGAATCTGATAGTCACTATCCATCTTAACTTGACTGCCATTGATCTCAAAGCTAGCTGGAAACAATAACGCTTGAATCGTGTCAGAAGCGATAGCTACAGATGAGCCTGCAAGCAGCAGGCCACAACCCAGACCTAACATATATTTCTTCATGGTTGACTCCTCCCAAACGCATCTATTCCATATTTTAACAATGATAACTCATTAGACGCACCATCTTCGAAATTGTTTCAAAATAAAAAAGCCGAGCCTCTTACGCTCGACTTTTTCTCGCTTATTCAAGTTGATTGATGACTGCCGTCCACTTATCACTTTCCCAGGCCACTTGCGCGCCAAGTGCTTCGGTAGCAAATCGTAGGGGTACATACGTAGAACCTTCTGCGGAAATAAAAGGCGCATTCGAAAGTGCCTGCCATGTTCCGTTAACTAGCGCTTGTTTCTTCCCAATGGGCAAAACAATTGTTTTTGATCCTTTCACAATCGTAACTTCTTGACGGGTTCCCTCCCAAATCACTTTGGCTCCCATCGCTTCAAATACGCCACGAAGCGGGATGAACGTACTTTCGCCAATGATTTTGGCTTTAGGAGAAACGTCGACGTAGGTGCCATTGATACGAATACCAACATCATTCGACGTAAATTTCTTTGGCTGGTCCGTTTTGACCGGATTCCCTTTGTGTTCTGTAGAAGGTGCAGCTGGGTTTTCAACCGTTGTAAAAGACCATGAGTTATTCTCAACAGTTACCGTATACGTTTCTCCATAAGCAAGCTCATATTTCGGAATGATATGCCAAGCGTTCGTATCGCCGAGCTCTTGCTTTAATTTGTAAATCTCAACAGGTTCATCTTGACTATTCGTCAGCGAGGCAGTCACGTCCGTCTTATCTTGAGCTACCCCTGCGTATGTAATAAAATAACCTGATTTCTCTAAATCGAATTGTTCCAATGGATTCGGTATCTCAAAACCATAAAATCCAATCGGTACACCCGTCTGTCCATCGTAAGGATAAACGCCCGTTCCTGTGTGAGTGAACCACTTCTTAGCAGGATTTAGAACAAGCGCATGCTTGTTATACCCTACGCCTAGTAACGACATGTCCGGAAGAATCAAACTCGATCTATGAAGCGGAGCATCCAGCAAAGACTGCACGCCATTCTCTGGCGAATCGGTCGTAAACGAAACATCCTCAAATACTCCGAATTTATCTGTATCAAAACCTGTCGCGGCTGCCCGATCCCAGGGAAGTTTGCCAGAAAACCCTTGCTTACTTGGTGTTTCTGTATGTCCGTTCTCCTGATTCATGAGGAGATAATTCGCATGCTTGCCAGCTGCAGTTGTAAGCGAAGGATCTAATTCCATCAGTGGAATGCCCATATGTGCTCTGACGTCATTTAAATAATCTAAGGCAGCGCTTTGATCGTCGTTGCCTGCTGCTAGTGCACTGAGATTCCCGATTACCAGGGATACCCCAGTAAGAACAGTTGCTAACTTGACACTCTTTTTCAACCAGTTTTTCATTGTACCTCCGTAACACACGGTTTGATTTCCACGAATCATCCCTTTTCGACAAAATCCCTCCTAATTCCTGCAAAAGAAGATGAAAAAGACAGATCACACGTGCGAATCTGTCTTCTCACTAAGATTATTTTGGCTATCTTACCTCTAAAGATGCCGGGGACTCTCGAGATAGTCGATTATTTCGACTATCTCAGCCATAAATAAGGGCTAAGCTTCGCTTACCCCAAAACCCAAAACATATAAATTCTGGCGCTTATAAAAAGGCCACCGAGATCAGACTCGGCAGCCCTATAAATTTATTATTCAATTTTGGAATAGAGATTTGTATTGCCCTAAGAAATGCACCTACCAACCCATCCGTTCTTTCAGTGATGCGATCTGAGCAATGTGATGTCGGTCATGCCAAACAAAACGTTGCAGTGCCGTTTCCAGACTAAGTACACCAAGGACTGGACTAGTAAAAGTCTTCTTGTAATCCGCAGGATCTAATGAGCGGAGCACAGCTACAAATCGAATATGTATGGATTCCAATAGTTGAATCGAAACTTCAATAGGTACCTGATAATCACTCAGCTCTGCCCATAAATCTTCCCGATATGAGCTTGCAACGGGGCTATCCTCCGTCAGGGCTCGCTTAAAACGCAGAAAAGCATTCATATCATTGTCCGCCATATGGTGAACGACTTGTTGAACCGTCCAACCGCCTGGACGATATGGCGTTAAACGTTGTTCCTGGTTGAGGTTTAAGACAGTCATCCGCAAAAGATCAGCTGTCTCCGCAATGTCAGACACCCATTTATCCCGATTCGCTTGTGTTGGCTGCTCGATCCGCTCGAATCTCCCAATCGGGTATCGCAGTTGTTCCATAACGTCTGCCTTCCTCTCTTAGTCCAATCTAACCGCTTTATCCGGATCTCTTAAATAATCAAACATGCTTTTCACCTGAGCAATCGTATTCCGTTCTGCTGATAATTCGGGAAGTTCACTTTCACCGAAAAAGCGCACCTCACTCGTTTCCACGCCGACCAACGCTTCTCCGCCAACTATTTGGCAAAGAATAAACATTTTATAGATGTGATAGGGCTCTGGTGGATGGTCATGAAACTTTTTATCTAGAACAGCAAGCAATCTAACAGGCACTACATCAAAGCCTGCCTCTTCTTTAATCTCTTTCACAGCAACTTCCGAAGGTGAGTAGCCAATATCGGCCCAACCCCCAGGGAGCGCCCAAGCGCCATCTGCTTTTTCCTTCACAAGTAGTATTTTATCCTCTTCAAAAACAACGCCTCGAATATCCACCTTCGGCGTTGCGTACCCGCTTTCATTGGCAAAGCTAAGGTTAATTGTATCCTTGCCTACCAAAGTGTACGTATCCAGAATATCAACACTTATTTCCCGGAGCGCCTGGAAACGTTCTAGATCGTAGACATCCTTCGAATACGTTAAACCGATTTGGGCAATCGCTTGAATTTGTTTGGCCCAATCTAACCATTTCAGGCTTACATCACGTTCTGTCATCTCTTCACTCTCCTAGCTTTCTCCCGATATATAACAAATGCGAGGAAACCCCTAACACCGATGGATCACGCGCCAATCGAATGAGAAGTTCAATGAGCATGTCCTTTTCTCCTCGATCCGTCCAATATTGCTTCTGCTCTTGCGATAACAAAGCCCCAAGATTGGAAGATCCAATCAGATCTAATGTCTCAAATCCTTGGCTTTCCATAAATGGTTTGATGTCTTCCACATTGAAATAATAAGCCCCCGTGAAACGACCAGCATCTGTATGATTAAAAATACCTTCTTCTATAAAATGCTCAATAGCAGCCATATTGTCATTTGGCTTCCAAGCATTGGGGAAGAGCAACGAAGTTAGCAGCATCCGCGTCCGACTTTGAAAAGCGACAAACACGATGCCATCGTTCTTGGTCACACGATACAATTCCCTTGCAGCAGCGACGCGATCCTCTTCTACTTGCAAATGATAAAGTGGTCCCAACATCAACGAAGCATCAAAGGTTTCATCTGATATCCCCTCTAAACTCGTGGCGTTCAACACATGAAAGCCACTAAACTTGTCTGATAACCCCAACTCACTTGCTTTCTCTTTCGCTAGCTCGACAAGATTAGGTGTAAGGTCGGTAAGCGTCACGTGATAGTCGAGTTTCGCTAATTCCATTGCGTATTTGCCTGGCCCAGCCCCGTTATCTAGGACATGACCACCGCGAGGGAGATACTTCTTCATGTAGTGCCAATTTACTGTAAACTCAATAGGCTCGCGATCTAGTCTTCCCCATTCATCAAACTTGGCATAGTAATCGATCACATTCTTCATTCGTATTTCCCTCCCTTATTGAAATGCCAAAAAACCCATCGCCTACAAAGAGGCGACAGGTTAAACCTTCGCGGTACCACTCTTCTTGATTCGTAACATAAATCGTTACAAATCCTCGAGACCCGATCACGGTGGTTAACCGTTAAGATCTACGAAACACTTCGATCTTACCGCTCAAGGGTGAGTTGGGGAAGCTATTGGCTGTCTTCCACCGAAGCGACAGCTCTCTGGACAATAGGTGTTCCTTACTAGTCCCAATCATTGCGTTTGGATATGTATGGAGTTGGATGTGATGTAAGTTTATATTCCCAATTACTTCCTGTCAATGGATTCTTTTTTCGACATTTTATCCACTTGAAATTACTGGTAAATGGAACTATAATGACCACAGTCATTTATTTGCGAGGTGATATTTGTGCTTAGAGAAGTCCGCAAACAAGAGCTCAAGCAGCAACTATTTTTAAAAGCGATTGAGCTGTTCCAGGAGAAAGGTTATGACAATGTGACCGTTGAAGAAATTGCCTCATCTTGTGGCATCGCGAAGGGAACCTTCTTCAATTATTTCCCCAAAAAGGAGCATATCCTTCTTCATCTCGGTCAATCACAAATTCAATTTATGAGCGAGATTGTCCAGAAACATCAAGTCCCTAATCTTAGAGAACGTCTTCGACTGATCTTCAATGATCTGCTCTCCACCTATGCACAACATTCAGATTTGTTAAAGCTTACGTTATCTGAAACGATGAAGTCCGCCTTGCTCATGAAAGAAGAATCACCTAATATCCTCATTTTTCAACAGACCTTGTGTCAGGTCATTAACGAGGCTAAGGACTTACATGCGTTTCAAACACGTTGGGAATCTCTTGGGCGATGATTCAATCTCAAGGTGAAGATCTCACTGTTATGTTTCACAAGCAAATGGATGTTATTTGGGAGGGGATTGAACAATGAGCTCACTTCTTGTTTATGTATCAGCCACGTTCCTGGTGTTCATCAGCTTGGTCCATGTGTATTGGGTATTCGGTGGAAGATGGGGCAGCCGCGCGGCTCTGCCGCAGACCAAAGATGGCGCTTCTTTATTTCTACCTCGTATGCCTGAGACACTAGCAGTTGCCGTATTGATGTTGGGTGTATGTGCCGTATTGGTTGCCCAGTCTGAAACGGTGTCCTTCCTACAAGCAAACTCGTTCACCAAGTGGGCATGTATCTTTTGTGGGAGTGTTTTCTTCCTAAGAGCGATCGGGGATTTCAACTATTTAGGTTTTTTCAAAAGAGTCAAACACACAGCTTTCTCCTACTATGACACGCGATTCTATAGTCCTCTCTGTCTCTTCTTGGCATTCTCATTTCTATTAACCGTTGTGTAGAAGTATGTAAAGCCACCTCTCATCTGATAGATGATTGGTGGCTTTACGTTTTGTAATCTGTTGACGCTACAGATGTTCTTTCAATTGACCGATGATTTCATCATACTCTTGCTCAGTCAATTGCTTGTTGTCAGCGGGATTCATTTCGAACATTTTGCCCCACGTGTAGCCATCCTTATATTTCGGTACAATATGAAAATGTACATGTGGCATCGTATCGCCAAAGGCCCCATAATTAATTTTGTCCGGAGAAAAAGCACGTTCCACGGCAGCTGCAGCCTGCGCTACATCACGCATGTATGCATCCTGATTCTCTTGAGACAAGTGAAAGAATTCGGTGTGATGCTCGTTCAAAGCAACAATACAGCGCCCTTTATACGTTTGTTCTCTAAATAAGTACAACGTCGATACACGCAATTGCCCAATTTCAATCATTAAGTTCGCTAACGCCTCGTTCTTGCTGCAATAATTACATACGGGGGTCATGGTGGAAGTCTCCTATTCTAGTAAAAAGTTAATGGATAACATTACTAGTATCATAGCATAATTCACATCGGAGCAGATACAATTCCTATTAGGAACAGTACGGCTCCGCCAGCTTCTTAACGCGCTCTATACCCTCCCACATGTCACCAGGGCCATCAAAAACAAGTGTAAGCGGCCCTTCATAACTTGCCTGTTTGGCGATGTTTAAGCAGCGAATAAACTCCGCCTCATCAGGATCTCCCTCGGTATTCGTTTGCGCTTTGGCATGGATGGATTCACTAAGTGGAATCGTTTGAACTAACTCATCGTATTTCTGCTCACCTTTGAAATTCCCGAAATCGGAGGTAAATCCAATAACATCTCCACATCCTTCCAAAATCGCAAGACAATTGTCGCCTGTTGAGGATAGAGATTTGAAATTCTCTGTCACGACGCGTACGCCATGATCCTTCCCATACTGTCCTAATTCACGGAGGGCTTCGATCGATCGTGCCAAGGCATCCATGTCCGATGGATCCGCTTCCCCTGCAATTATACGTACTCTTTCTGCTCCTGCCAGGGCAGCGACATCTATCCAACCTTTGATCCACGTGATATCGGATTGTCTACGAACCTCATCTGGACTAGAGATATCCCCATATTCAAGTAATAATGTATAGAAACGAAGCCCCGCATCTGTAAACGCCTGCTTCAAATCAAGCAGATATGCATCATTCGTCTCTGGGAAATGAAAATGACAAACTTCCAGCGAGCTGAACCCCTTTTCCGCCAGTACGGCTGGTAATTCGAGCAAAGAAAGCAGCTCTGGTTGATCTTGAACATCCGTGAATTGCGTTCGCGTGGTATCCTGCCAGCGAGTCCAACGCAAAGGACCTAAATTTCGATGTAAACTCCAACTCGTTAGTGATAGAAATGGCATAGCTTCCATCCTTTCATTCCTCATTTTGACATATCTTATCAAAGTCGTCCCTGAATCGCCATATTCGAAAACGCAACTAGATGTCTTATTGTGCTATTTTTCATGAGAAAAAGCAGGCCGCCGCAGCGCCTGCTCTCTCCCAATTACTTTATGCGATCCAAAAGCTCAGCTAACCGCTCATACGAATCCTGCATCCCTTGCTCCATGCCTGAATGCAGCATGCCGTCTCGATCAGCGACCGATTGGAACACGGATTCCATCACTAGCTTGGTCTTTCCGCCTTCGAGTTCTTCGAATTTAGCCGTTTCGAGGATAACATGTCCCTTCTCCGGAAGTCCTTCAAACTCGAACGTTTGAATAATCCGTTCCGGCGCAGTAACTTCATGGTACACGCCACGAAACGCATATTCATTTCCTTGGCTATCCAGATGTATATAGCGCCAGTTGCCACCGCTTCTCGGCTCAAAAGTGTCCAATTTCATCGTTAGCGTCCGGGGGCCAAGCCATTCCACGATCAGCGCCGCGTCCGTAAACGCTTTAAACACTAACTCTCGCGGCGCATTGAACACGCGTGTCATGCAGATCTGCTGACCTCCAGGCTCATAGGTAAGAATCGCTTCATTCTCGATCATAACCGTTCACTTTCCTTTCATTGAAGTACTATGTCACTATCATAATCGAATTCACCATCGAGTTCCAAACAGGCAACTTTTCACAAGGCGATTCGTCCAAAAGCTTTCCTTCCCATTATATCCCTAGTTCATTGTGCTTTCTTCGCGTAAATAGAACGACACCAATCACCACGACACACGCCATAGATAGCCATGAGCTGTATAGGAAAACTTGTCTCATCCCGTAGGCTGCGCTCATGAAACCACCTAAGAAGCTGCCAATAATACGAGCAGCCCCAAGGCTGAGCAAACCGTTGAGGGTTTGCCCGCTTGCCTTCCATTCCGCCGGTACTTCGCGGTTAATAATCGTGGCAATCGTAACGGATAGTACGATAAAGATAACGCCATGCAAGACTTGAACAGGTAATAACCAGTGCGCTACTTCAATCTGGGAGAATAAGAACCATCGTAAGGCTGATGCCAGAGCTGCAACGAGTAAAATGATGGAGATAGGAATTCGCTTGAAAATTTTTGCTGAAAATAACAGAAAAGGCAGCTCGCTCAAGGACGAAATCGTCATTGACCAGCCTAACAGTACACTATCCCCGCCCATTTGCTTGAAATAAATGGGGAAAAATGCATAATAATAGCCAAGCGTGATTTGGATAATAAAATTCATGCCTATATAAAACATGAGTTTGCCATTTTTGAACAGCTCACGGAATTTCCGCCCCATCACATTCGCTGGTCGCCCAGCGGCAGCTGGAAAGCGCCATAAACAAAGCAAAGCGGCAGCCATCGTACAAGCGTAAACCGGGAACATTGAATTGATGTAAGACTTGGCAACGAACCCGAAAAGGAGTGACATTATGGCGAAGCCTACGGTTCCTCCCAGCCGAATCAAGCCAAAGCTCCATGTTGGCTGCCGATCTAATTCCTCTAAGGTAATAGCATCACTTAGTGCAAATATAGAGGTCTGGAAAAAGGTGAAAATACAAATGATGACAAGAATAAAGAGAAATTGATGCGAGATCGGTAAGAATAGAATCGAAATACCGCTGCCGATAATTAATACTCGCAGGATGTAATTCTTTGATTTGGCACGGTCCCCTAAAGCCCCCCATACAGGTTGACCAATCATGGCAATCAAGGGTCCGAGACTAAGTAGGACTCCGATCTGCTCCTGAGAAAACTTCGCGTTATTAAGATACACCGGCATGAAAGTTCCATAAACCGCATTTCCCATATAAATAACGACATAAAATAATACAAATGCATTCAGTTTCGTGGCTGTTCCCTTCTTTCATCTGTGGTTGCTAAACGATGCCTACCCGCATGCGGTATCCGAATAATATCGATCGTTCTTCACCAGCGAATACTTTCCCCACAAGCTGGCGAAACGCTGCTGCCTCTGCCTCGAGCTCTTTCGCGCCTAACTTGATCGCGGATTGTAAGCTGCCCTGGCTTAATGCGAGGTTGGCATAGCGAGTTGCATCGCAAGACTCCCAATTATGAAACACAATTTCTCTGGCATAGCGGAATAAACCCGATGATTGGATTTGCTTCAAATGCTCGTCCTTGTTCCATTTGTGCGCTTGCTCGTGCTTCGGTGCCAGCTGGGCAGCCCGCTTATCACCGAGCGATGTTAGCTTCGTATATTGCTGTTCGATCTCCCAGTCAATAACAGGCGGCCAGTCACAATCATAAGCGGCGAATACGCCACCAGGGCGAAGGATACGTGCGAATTCACGCAAAGTGCTTTGTGGCTCCATCCAATGAAACGATTGAGAACATGTTACAACGTCTGTAGAATTAGAAGGCAGATCAAGTTCATGAGACAAACCTTTAACGAATTGAATAACCTCTGGCTTGTTCATATTCTCCCATTTGGCTAGTGCTACTGCACGCATGTCATCACTAGGCTCAACGCCGATGATCCGCTCTGCGTCATTCAACCATAGAAACGAAGATAACCCTGTGCCGCAGCCTACATCTACAACAGTTTGGGGTTTGTTTCCCAAATAAGCTGTCAAAATCTTGATCATTTCCTGCGGTGCAGTTGGCCGGCTTTCATCATACAACGTACCGAATCCGGTAAATCGCTGTACATTACTCGTGCGAATATGTTCAATCATCGTTTCCCTCCTCTGAGTGCTCACAAAAAAAGCTCAACCATAGGATGAGCTTCTACTCGACATATTTAACGTACATGAACGTGTAATCGTCCCTCTAAGTGAAGTATGCCTTTATCTTGGACAGCTTCCTTCGCGAGGACATTGATTCGTTTCAACCACTCTTCTGGCTTATAATTGTTAGTTGTTGCTTGGACTAATCGCTCTGCATGATCATAACAGGTGTCATAGCCACCTAATTTACGAATGACATCAACATATTCGACAACAAGCTTTCGAGCACCTTGCGAGGTGTAACCGAAATTCTGAACAAGAGCATCAACGATTCCGCGTTCATACAGATTCAGCCGAACTTGTGTTTTCATAGTAGATCCACCTGCCTCCCGTAAAAATGTTATAACCAACAAACCGAAGGGATGCTTCCCACTTCTCAGAGGAAAATACCACTTGATTGCCAAGACGCAACGCATCCAATTTCCGACCGCGTGTGGTGCGTAAAATTTGATCATAAAACCAATGTACATCTTTATTTAATTGTACTGCTTCTTCAATAATTCGTCCAGTATCACCATCCGCCATTGGGCCTATAATGATATCCGGATGTTTGTGACATGGGTCATCTTCTCCCTTATTCATAACACTGCGATGCGACATGACAAATTGAGCCCAAGCTAAGGAATCACTTAGAAAAATGAGCGGTTCCATCTTCGCAGGAATCGAGATTAGCTCTATTTCAAGCACACAGGCAAGCTCATGCCCCATAATCGATCGAGCAGCTGCCTTACGTGCCCAATTTCTCGCCTGCGCTGTTGAGATGGTTGTATAAAATCCTTCGCCGAAATCACGGCCAGGTCGCCAATACCTGCTATCCAATAATTTATCTTGGAAAAGGTTGACAAGATTATTCGTTGTTCCATGATATAAACGTTGTGGTGTTATTATATCCATTTCGCTTTCCTCTGAAACCCCTTTCCCTTCTAAATAGGCTAGTAAGCACCACGAATATGAGCGTGAACGTCAGTCGCATAGAAGCTCTTCAGACGAACTAGCTCTTCCGAAGTGAACGCTGGAACATCAAGGGTAGCTAGATTATCTTCAATCTGCTTGACGTTCTTAAAACCAGGGATAATACAAGTAATGTGCGGATTCTCCAAAATCCAACGCATCGCAGCACGTGCCATGTTCCCACGACCTTCACCGATCCAAGCCAACTCCTGAGCGAGATCTACGCCTTTCGTGAACGGCAGTCCTGCAAACGTCTCACCTACGTTAAATTGGTCGCCATTTGCATTGAAATTCCGGTGATCATCCGCTGCAAATGTGCTAGAAGTCGTGAATTTTCCTGTTAGTAAGCCGCTAGCCAGCGGAAGACGAACCAGGATGCCTACCCCAGCAGCATTTGCTTGCGGGAAAAGGATGTCAGCAGGCTTTTGACGAAACAAGTTAAAAATCACTTGCAGCGCTTTGACACCAGGAACAGTGAGACAGAACAAACCTTCCTCCACCGTCTCAACGCTCACCCCATAGTGACGAATTTTACCCTCAGCTTTCAATTTCTCAAGCACCTCAAAGACCGAACCATCCTTTAAGATCGCAAGCGGTGGACAGTGAATTTGATACAGGTCAATTCGCTCTCGATTTAACCGTTTCAAGCTGTTTTCCGCAAATTGGCGAACCGCTTGCTCGGAGTAAGTCGCAAGGTCATGAATATCACCCGAACGGCAAAACTTCGTGGCAATGTGGACCTCATCTTCTTTCCCTTTCGTCGCTTTCGCAAGGAGCTCTTCAGCATGACCCGAGCCATATACATCTGCTGTATCAAAAAAGTTCACACCTGCCTCCATAGCACGGTGTAAGCCTCGAATAGACTCTTCGTCATTCGCTTCACCCCAGCCTCCACCAATAGCCCAAGTACCGAAGCTAACCTCACTAATTCGAAGTTCTGTATCACCAAGTTGACGGTATTTCATCATTCCCACTCCTTCTATGTAGATCTCATAAACCTACTTCCAATGATTTCATCTATCACCATTTCGCCATAGGATAAGAGGAAACCTCCCTCTTTATGCAAAAAAAAGGAGTCCGCTTATGACGGAACCCCCTGAGTCGATCGTGAAATGAGAGACTAACGCTTGCGTTTATTGTAACCCTTCTCTTCGTACGGCTCCAGCTTTTCGAGCCATAACTCAAGCAATGCATCAACTTCAGCTCGATAGTTTTTCAACTCCGCGGCATCCAAAATGATTTCATCTCGAGGCTCGATGCGATCTAATACCTCAAACACGAACGATTGGCCACCGAACGTCGCCCAGTCTTTCTGAAGTTCATTGAACGTATTGGTATTCATCTGCTTGCAAAATTCGAGCCGATTCTTCATGCCATCGAGATCCATACTGCCGTTTACAAGTATTTTATCGTTCTGGATATTTCGAATTTGATAAACACCCATGGCACGAAACGTTTGTTTATAATGGGTCGCAAGCTCCTTCTTCTTCTGTTTGTCTAACATGGTAATTAATACCCCATCTCTTTTAAAATCCTGGAAAGCGTACTTAAACGTTCTCCAATCAACTCTCCGTCATCACTTAACGCTTGACTGAAAAGCTTGATATCTTCATTAATTTTCTCATTATCGGTACATACACCTACGGTCATCGCATCCCCTTGCAGGCCGATTCTGTCGATTACTGGATTCTCGGCATCATACCCGTTCTCATACCGATAAGCGTCCTCTTGGAAATGCAGCTTCGTACGACACACGAGGATCGCTAGATCCAACACACGGTGTAAAGGCAGCTCTTCGGATTGGCGTGACCATTTCTCGCCTGTATAGCGCCATACTTTAGCCGAGATATCAACCTTTCCTCTGTCGTTCCACTGAGCTAGACCTAAGGAAAGACCTTGTGTGTCCGTGTTTTGCGTATATCTACCGTCAATATTGGCATAGTTCTCAGCTACGATAACAGGTTTATGTTTGAGTGTTGTTGGGATTTTCATTGTAATTCCTCCATGTTTGAAATAAATTATATATTTAGTAATTTACTAATTTACTAAATATAGATCCGATGAATGAAGTATACCGCAGCTTCTTTTTCAAGTCAATGGATGCCTGTATGAAGCGGTATGACAGATCCTAGGAGATCTGAGCCAAAAAAACACAGAACCACCCCAACAGGGAAGCACTGTGTTTTATTTCTGCCTATCCGCTATGCGCTACCGCTGTATCCGTTTCGTGGGCTCAGCAAGCTCGCATGCCTCTGGCAGCATGTTGCCGGACGTCATTTTCGAATCAATCACATCTATGATCATTTGTAAGGAATTAATCTGGTGTTGGATTTTCTCCCTATGCTGCTGCAGCTTGACTTGCAGATCTGGATGCTCAGTCAAATCGGACTCATAAGTCAAACCTAGAAACGGCTTCATTTCGTCCAATGACATCCCTGTCTTCTTCAGACAAGTGATTAGTTGCATGACTTGGAGATCTTCCGGATGATAAATACGATGACGGTTCTTCTTCCGATCCGCCTGAGGTAACAGTCCAATTTTTTCATAGTATCGAATCGTATCTTCGGATAAAGCGGATTGCTCCGCTGCTTCTTTAATTGAAAATCCTGCCGCCTCACTCATGAATCTCCAACTCCCTTTAGTTACATTGATTTCATTATAAAACTTGGAGTTAACTCGAAGTCAATACATAATCATTTAATCCATATAGGGTTGACTTGAAGTCGACTCCAAGTTGTATAGTCAAATCCATACAAACATACATGCTTTTGAATATGGAGGGAGTAAACATGAATACGAATTTATCAGGTAAAATCGTCCTCATTACAGGCGCCAGCAGCGGGATAGGGTTGGCTTTAACTCACCAGTTGCTGCTAGAAGGTGCACAGATCATAGCGCTGATTCGCACAGGATTCCCTGAAGACGATACAGCGATTCAAGCAGCAATAGGAACGCGACAGTTGCGTGTCTATCAAGCGGATTTAAGTGATTTTACAAGCTTAAAGGTAGCGCTAGAGCAAATTAAAAACAATGAAACGAAAATTGATCTCCTTTACAACAATGCAGGTGGCAGCTTCCCCGAACTCATGTTATCAAAGCAAGGTCGAGAACTGCATTATGAACTACAAACCGTCGTACCCTATATCATCACGATGGAGTTAATGGCGCTTTTGAAGAAGGGTACGCTGAAACGAGTCGTGCATACCTCCACTAACGCGTTCAAAACGATGAAGCGTTTTGACCCTGAAACATTAGATCACCCCGCGCAATTTAAAATGCTGTTCGGCCCCTACGCGGCGTCTAAACTCGCGCTATCCTTATGGACGCAAGAACTTGCTCCCCATCTCGCCCTAGAAGGGATTAAGATGATCACTGTTGACCCTGGCGGCAATAATACAATGCGCAAAGGCAAACAATCGGGGATTCCTTTCTATCTCAAGCCGATCATCCGTTTATTTTTTCCACATCCTAGCAAAGGGGCCTCACTGCTCTATCAAGGTGCCCTAGGTGACCATATACCTGGTGCTTACCTGACGAAAAACAAGCTTGTCGAGCTGAAATTCGTCCAGCATGCACCAAGGGTGCTTGAGAAAGTTCGTGCCATTTACGAGTATATGTATAAAGAAGTTGGGAAATAATGAGTAGACGCGAACGGCGTTGTCTATACAGAAAAACTCCTGCAATCGTGCTTGACTAGCACTTTTGCAGGAGTTTTTCCTACTTTACTATAAGTCCTGACGTAGTCGAATCATATCGCGACACTGAATACCATTTTCAAAAATAGGTTCCTTATAATGCCTAGTAAAGAAATCGAGATCCACGCCATAAATACGAAATCCGCATTTCTGATAGAGACTCAACTGTTGGACACCAGAATTGCCTGTGCCGATCTCTATCGTCTTATAATTTAACGTTCTTGCCGTTTCCACCGCATGTTTCACGAGTTCCTTGCCATAGCCACGGCCTTGTTTCTTCGTAATCACCGCGATATTCACCAGTTCAATCGTCTTCGGTCTCGTTGGAAGCAGCAAATAAGCACCGATAATTTCATGGTTTTCTTCCAAGACGTAGCACTTGCTTTGGTACACATACGACTCGACCATCGCAAGCTCTGGGTCAGCCAATAGAAATAAGTGAATCGGATATTCTTCCGTTAGCTGTAATTCTCGAATATGCAACATGCTGTATGCCTCCATCCAAGTGTGATGGGTTTCAGAAATGAAACTTTGCTTTAATCATCGCTGCGACATCCTCTGGACTTACCCCTGCATTGTTGATACGCATGTAATTTTCTCTAGTGATTTCACCATCTAGCGAGTTTAAACGATTCTTTTCCAAGCTTTCAAGTAAATTCTGTTCCGATTGTGCTACATTTCGTTTGGTAGGCTTATGCGCGAGTCGATGAGGGGTTTTATTCCGTTCCATTCTCTCTTCCATAGGTGCTTCAAGTTCAACGAAATAAATCTCACCACCTTTGGCTTCGAAAATCGAGCAAACTTTCTGCACGAAATCCCAATCGGCTTGCTTATCAAAAGCCCACACATACGTGAAAATCAATCCATACAACTCACTATTTGCGACAGCCTCAAAAATCTCACAACGAAACAAATCAACTAACCGCCAAGTTTCTTGCGAAAACCCGAAATAGGGATGGAGGAGATCAATCGTCATATGATTGTGAACGAGCTTCAATGCAGTAGTTTCTTCAAGTGCGTGGCCGACTGTCATTTTACCAACAGCTTGCGGGCCGAAAATGAGTACAAATTTCATCGCAGCACCTCACTATCGTTCATCCCTTACTCCTATTTTATCATGCCTAATGGCCCTTTATTTGTATAAAATAAGTAAATTCAATCTTTCCGAATTAGGCAAGCTGCCCTCAGCTAATAGAAAAACGGCCGCCCCGAGGCAGCCGCAACTTAATTATACGTAATTTTGAGGCCCAATTCTGCGGCACGCACCAGAGCTGCGTCAGAGAATTTCGGCTTTTTGTATTTAACTTCGAATTCTTCCTTCGTCAGTGGTGTCCAATTGAAATCTCGATTCTGGTACACCCACGTTTTCGTACCCCAATCCACATGAATGGTACGACTCGCGACCTTTTTCACAACACCAATTTCAAGAATGACACCTGTCTTACCAAAAAACTTCGCACAGTACTTCCCGACCATTTCACTCACTCGAAACATCCTCATTTCCATTAGTCAAATCACGCAGAATGCCAATTGCGATTTCAAAAGTATCCTCATCTGACTGAAATTCATCCAGAAAGGATTTTCTGAAAATTGATTGGATCTCTTGTCCCAACCCGGCAACACTTATCTCTTCCATATGCTTAATTATATAAATGGTAACGCTGCGAGCCTCACCATCGTATTCATCGTCTTGACTTCCATCTTCTAGTAATTGAATCGGATCCCACTGATCCAGATGATACTTCACAACGCCAATAATCGGCGAAGGATCAAACGGTAAGGATGCTAAGTACTTATTCTCTTTCCTGATTTCCTTCTTTATACTCCAGAGCATATAATTCATCTTGGTCTCTTGCGATACAGCACGAAATTCCACAGCGTTTGCCTCCTTAGTTGGACACCAGCTTTATCTGCTGATTCCGTTCAAACAGATCAATCCGCTGCAGTGTCGCCCCTAGCAGTTTATCATGTTAGCTGAAGGATGCCAACTTTATATATTTAATCACATAAATCTTTAACGGCATTAACTATAGACAATCTCGTTTCAGCCAATCTATTTCTATTGTCATTTCGATCTTCCGGCTCCAACCAACCAAAGCCATCCCCTTCATATCTCGGGAACATATGAACATGCACATGGCCTAAATCATTGAATGTACCGCCATTTTGGAGGATCGTAACGCCATCTGGTTGATAGCGTGTGTTAATTACGCGTGACATCTTCATCACGGCTTTCAACATGGCTGTTGATGTCTCTTCATCCATTTGCTCCAATTCAACCACATGACGCTTAGGAAGCAATAGAACATGTCCTTCATTTAACGGAGCGATATCTAAGAGACAGGTCAACCACTCACTCTCGTATACTACATGAGCTTGAGCTTGTCCGTTCGCTAGCTGGCAGCCTAAACACGTACCTTCCATCTTACACTTCCATCCTTTCAGAGCACCGTTTAGTGTTATTCACTTCTTATCAATTCCATCCATCCCTTTAAATTACCTGCTGAAACAAAAAACAGCCCCTCCTCAGAGTGACTGCAAAGCTAACCGCTCAAGTTGAATACGTATAAAATCCTTGCCCAGACTTACGTCCAAGTCGCCCCGCCTTCACATATTTCCTGAGGAGCGGACAGGGGCGATATTTGGAATCCTTAAACCCTTCGTTGAGAATTTCCATGATCGATAAACACGTGTCCAACCCAATGAAATCAGCGAGCTCCAGCGGTCCCATCGGATGGTTCATCCCGAGCTTCATCACCGTATCTACAGCCTCAACCGTTGCTACACCTTCATATACCGTAAAAATGGCTTCATTAATCATCGGCATGAGAATACGATTTGAAACGAATCCTGGAAAATCCTGCACCTCAACAGGTGTTTTACCAAGTTCCTTACTAAGCTGAAAGATAGCATCGAATACATTCTGGGACGTTTCGAGTCCTCGAATAATTTCTATCAGCGGCATCACGGGAACCGGGTTCATGAAATGCATCCCGATAACTTGCGAAGGGCGTGTTGTCGCAGCAGCAATCTCAGTAATCGGCAGCGATGACGTATTCGTTGCCATAATCACCTGAGGCGGGCAGATCCCATCTAACTTCTGAAAAAGTGCTGTTTTCCAAGCCATATTCTCAGATATGGCCTCAATCACCAGATCCACTTGTGCAGCCTCTTCCATGTCTCCCGTCGGTTGAATGCGGCTAAGAATGCTTACTTTCGCCTCCTCCGTTAACCTCCCTTTCGCAACATTCCGATCTAATTGGTTGCTAATGACCAACATGCCCTTATCGATCAAAGGCATAGATAGATCATGCCAAAGTACCTTGCGGTCTGCAGAGGCAGCCACTTGCGCAATGCCGCTTCCCATCTGCCCAGCCCCAATTACCATGATGGTTTGTATAGACATCGTTCATCGCTCCTACAGCTTCATTGAACCGAACTATCATTACCTAATTGAAACCTCGACTATTCCACACGAAGTAAGATCGCATCACCTTGCGCCGTACCGCTGCAGATCGCTGCAATCCCATAGCCACCGCCAATTCTGCGAAGCTCATGGATCAATGTGAGAATGATCCGTGTTCCGCTCGCGCCAATAGGATGGCCGAGTGCAATGGCACTGCCATTAATGTTAACGCGCTGTGAATTCCACCCTAGCATACGCTCGCATGTGAGCACGACAGCGGCAAAAGCCTCATTCACCTCGAATCGATCAATTTGATCTAGCGTCACACCCGTTTGCTGCAGCAGTTTCCGAATGGCCAGCGCAGGTGTCGTCGCGATATAAGGCGCTCGCTCGCCTACACTGGTATGGCCTAGTATCGTAGCGAGTGGAATTACACCCTGTTCAAGAGCAGCTTCTCTCGCCATAACGACCAAAGCTGCTGCACCATCATTCACACCTGGTGCATTTCCGGCCGTAATGCTTCCTTGCTTATCGAATACAGGGACCAATCCGGCTAGCTTAGCTAAACTCGTATCCGCACGCGGTCCTTCATCTCGATTCACAACATTTGCTCCAACTTGGACAGGTACGATTTCCTCTGCACAGAAACCATTGGACATCGCCTGCAAAGCTAATTGATGACTGCGTAAAGCCCACTCGTCCTGCTCCTGACGTCCAATCTTGTATTCAGCAGCAATGCGACTGCCATGAAGCACCATATGCACGCGTTCGAATGGACATGTCAGACCATCATGAATCATCAGATCGATCAGTCGCTGTTCGCCCATCCGTGCGCCCCAACGCGCATGCGTCGCCAAATATGGCGCGTTGCTCATGCTTTCCATGCCGCCTGCCACAAGTGCCGATGCATCTCCTGCGCGGATGATTTGGTCGGCCATGGTCACACTGCGCAGCCCTGAAGCACACACTTTGTTGATTGTCTCTGACGTCACACTCCACGCCAGTCCCGCCCTGCGAGCCGCTTGACGCGAAGGAATTTGTCCTGCCCCCCCTTGCAGTACCATGCCCATCATGACTTCTTCGATCAATGAAGGATCCAGAGACGCGCGTCGTATGGCTTCCTTGATGACGATTCCCCCCAGCTCGACAGCTGGGACATCCTTCAACGCACCGCCAAACTTACCAAACGGGGTTCTCGCACCGCCAACAATGACGCTTTCTCGCATACACCTCGCCCTCCAGTCCACGCTCACGTCCTCTTAACTAAACGTGCAATCGCTCTCCGCTGCTCATCCATTGTTGCTTCAACCATTTGGAGCATTTTCGCATCGCGCATATACCGTTCAACGGGGAAAGCTTTCGTATATCCATAGCCACCGTGGATTTGAACAGCTTCAATCGCAACGGTCATCGCCGTATCCCCAGCAAATAGATTGGCATACCCAGCTCCAACCCCACACTGGCTCTCACGCCATGCGGCTTGATACGTGAGCAGTCTCGTAGCTTCAATTTGCGTAGCCATATTCGCTAGCTTGAATGCGATAGCTTGCTGCTGCGCAATCGGCTTACCGAATTGCTTACGCGTCTTCGCATAGGCAATTGACACATCCATCGCTGCTTGCGCGAGCCCTACCGCCAGTGCAGCGATGCCGCTGCGTGCAGATTCCAGCGACTGCAACGCAATCCGATGGCCGTCCCCTTCCTCGCCAAGCCGATTCGCCAATGGAATTCGGCAATCAACCAGTTCAATAGATAGGCTAGGTGAGCCACGTAGTCCGAGTTTTCTTTCCTTTTTACTTAAAATGAACCCCGGTGTGCCTTTCTCAATGATAAATGCACTACTCTCGTGTGACGTAGAATCATTTCCCGTCAATGCAAAAACCACATAGACATCCGCTTCCCCTGCATTTGAAACGAAGAACTTCGTGCCCTGCAGCACGTAGTCGTCCCCATCACGCAACGCTTTTGTGTGCAGAACAACGCCAGATGCCCCCGCTGTTTGCGCATGTTCAGACCAAGCATAAGCCCCTAGCTTTTGCCCATTTCCCATCGGACCCAGAAACAACTTCTTCTGTTCCACTGAGCCAAACATTGAGATTGCCGCACACGCCAACCCGCTATGCACGAAAAGCGTATACCCTGTCGATGCGCAAGCACGAGCTAACTCCTCCAAAACCAAGCAATTCGTCAAAGCATTAGAGCCAAGTCCGCCATATAACTCAGGTACGAGAATCCCAGTTAAACCAAGCTCCCCCATCGTTTCGAATAGTTGACGATCAAACCGTTCTTCTTCATCTCGAAGCGCCGCAGTCGGCGCAACCTCCTCTGATGCAAAATCGCGCACCATCGTGCGAATCATTTTCAATTCCTCTGAAAGGCTATAATCCATGTGGAGCCCTCCCTCAAGCCGCTTGCACTTCTAGCTCTTTTCCTCCCATGTTGATCGTGCAATAGAACCATCCAAGGCCTCATAATCTTCATAGCGAATCGCTTTATATAACTCGCTGCGTGTTTGCATGTTAGCTAGCAAGCCCATCTGTGTCCCTTGCTGACGAATCTCCTCAAATACCCGCTCATACGCTTTAGCAGCAACACGTAACGACGTAACCGGATAGAGAACCATACGGAAGCCCCAACTTTCAAATTGTGCTGCCGTAAAGTATGGCGTACGTCCAAATTCGGTCATATTGGCCAAAAGAGGTCCATCTACTTCCTTTCGAAAATACTGAAAGTCCTCCTCACTCTCAAGTGCTTCTGGAAAAATAGCATCCGCTCCAGCGTCGAGATAGTGCTTCGCACGGTTGATGGCTTCCGCCATGCCTTCTACTCCTTTCGCGTCTGTCCGTGCAACAATATAAAGCGTCGGGCTGACGGCTTTGAGTGTGCGGATTTTTTGACACATTTCCTCAGTGGAAATGAGTTTTTTACCGCTCAGGTGTCCACATTTCTTCGGCATCTCTTGATCTTCAATTTGTACAGCGGCAACTTTCGCCTCCACCATTTCCTTTGCGGTCCGCGCGACATTCAGGATGCCGCCATATCCCGTATCGATATCGACCAATAACGGAAGTCCCGATGCACGAACGAGCTCCCTGGCTCGCTCTGCAACTTCGTTGGAATAAATAAGTCCCAAATCAGGCAATCCTCGACTGGCCGTATAAGCGGCACCTGATAAATAAAGAGCCTGAAACCCTGCTTGCTTGGCGATTCTAGCTGCCATGCCATCGTGAGTGCCAACGATTTGGACAATAGGACCCGCTTCAACGAAACGACGCCACCCCGCAGCTAACTGTTCTTGACTCGGCTCCTCCTCAATCAACCATGACATAGTAACCTCCTGCCTCATTCAGTCGATCTGTTAACCATTTAAATGACGAAAAGCGACATATACGCAGGCACAGGTGTCTGAATTAGCTTCTCGTAATCGAGTGACAGCTTCATGATCTCTTCTGTTTGCTTCCTTGGAAACCGCGTTTGCACATTCGCTTTGAACTTATCGATCACTTTCGGCAGACCTTCCGCCCGCCGCTTGCGGTGTCCGATAGGGTACTCACAAACAATTTTTCCCGTCGACGTTCCGTCCTTAAAATAAATTTGAATGCTATTCGCGATAGAACGCTTATCTGGATCCAGATAATCCTTGCTGTACTGCTCGTTCTCGACAACAACCATACGTTCCCGAAGTGCATCAATACGCGGATCAGCAGCGATATCATCTTCATAATGCTCCGCAGTTAACGTACCATATAGAAGTCCGATAGCAACCATATACTGTAAGCAATGATCACGATCCGCTGGATTGTGTAAAGGGCCTTTTTTATCAATAATGCGCAGCGCTGATTTATGAGTTGTTAACATAACTTTAGTTATGTCACTTAATCGGTCTTTAACAAGATCATGTAGAGTAAGCGCACATTCAACAGCGGTTTGCGCGTGAAACTCGGCTGGAAATGAAATTTTGAACAAAATATGCTCCATCACATAGCTGCTCAAGGGTCTAGCCAAAGTAAGCGTCTTTCCTTCGAAAAGCACATCCTGAAATCCCCAGTTCGGTGCAGTCAGTGCAGAAGCATAGCCCATCTCACCTCCAACTGCCATCAAAGCCAAACGAACAGCCCGGCTCGTGGCATCTCCCGCAGCCCAAGATTTCCTAGAACCTGTATTCGGCGCGTGCCGATATGTCCGTAAGCTCGCTCCATCAATCCATGCGTTGGAGATGGCGTTGCATACCTCCTCTTTCGACCCTCCCAGCATAACTGCAGCCACTGCGGTGGAGGCGATTTTCACCAGATGTACGTGATCCAAGCCAACTGCGTTCAAACTATTTTCCAGTGCGAGCACACCTTGTATTTCATGCGCTTTGATCGCCATTGTTAAGATGTCTTTCATCATAAAAGGTGCTTGCCCCTCGGCCATACGTTTCCGACTCACATAATCGGCAATAGCAAGGATACTGCCTAAATTATCGGATGGATGCCCCCATTCTGCCGCTAGCCACGTATCGTTATAATCGAGCCACCGAATCATACAACCAATATTGAAAGCCGCTTGAACAGGATCCAATTCGTATCGAGTACCAGGTACACGAGCACCGCCAATCACATCTGCACCTGGAACAATCGGACCCAGAAGTTTCGTACAAGCGGGAAAACGCAGCGCAAGCAAGCCTGTTCCCATTGAGTCCATGAGGACATGATGAGCAATCTGATAGGCTTCCTCACTCTCAATCTCGGCATGCAAAGCGTATTCTGCAATCTCTACAATGAGTGGATCAAAAATCATCTCCCTCTGAGCAGGTTCTTTAGACGTACTCATACGATCTCGTCCTCACTTTCTGAAAGCCTCTCTACCTGAAGCGGATGTAAATCTCGCGCGCCCGTATACCGAACACGTGGTCGGAAGAGGCGATTATTCGCATGCTGCTCCATCACATGTGCACTAATGCCAACCGTGCGCGCTGCAAGGAAAACAGGTGTAAACAGCTCAATTGGAATGCCAAGCAAGTAATAAACTGGCGCGGCATAGTAATCCAAATTAGGATGCAGCCCTTTCTCAGTTCGCATCACATTTTCCCCACGTACGCACATGTCATATAACTCCTGTTGGTTACAAGCGGGTGCGAGCTTCGCCAGTGCCTCCTTCATCAACAGCGCACGTGGATCCGGTTTTCGCATATAAACGCGGTGTCCGAAGCCCATAATGCGCTCCTTTCGTGCAAGCTTAGAACGAATCAACGCTTCCAAATCATCTTCTGAACCCGCTTCAAGCAGCATGTGCATGACCGCCTCATTCGCTCCCCCGTGGAGTGTACCTTTCAGCGAAGCAACCGCGCCAACAAGCGCACCATAAATATCAGACTGCGTGGAGGCGATGACGCGCGCCGCAAAAGTTGAATTCGGCAATTCATGCTCACTGTACACAATCAGCGATTGATCATAGATCGCCACCTCCATCGGAGACGGAATCGTTCCTGTAATCATGTACAGAAAATTAGCTGAATACGACAATTTTGGATCTGGTTCAATAAGAGGCTGCTTCGTGATAGCCCGATAGCCATACGCGACAATTTGTGGCACTTTGGCCAATAAACGTATCGCTTTTCGTCCATTTGCTTCTGGTGATCGATCATCAAGTTCATCATCAAAGCTCGCTAACGCGGATATGCTCGTTCGCAGCACATCCATCATATCGGCCCGATCCGGCATCAAATGGAGCATCGCACGCACATTTGGCGGTAATCCATAGACCGATTGAATCTGTGATTCAATTGCTTGGCGCCTCGTCTCATTCGGCAATTCACCCTCTAACAGCAGTCCAACTACATCCAAATAGGTCATTTGCTCAGCAAGCTCCATCAGATCATACCCTCGAATCACAATTTCTTCCTTCTCCACATCGAGATATGAAATGCTGGTCTCACTGGCTATCACATGCTCAAGTCCAGGCAAATAGTGATCACTCATGTTTTCGCTCTCCCTTCCTACGTGGTTTCAGAAAGCAGCAAACGCGAAATCACAATACGCTGAATCTCATTCGTCCCTTCATAAATTTGCGTCACTTTGGCATCTCGCAGATATCGCTCTACCTTTGACTCCTTCAAGCAACCCCAAACGCCACAGAGCTGGACAGCACGCAAACATACCTTAACAGCCATATCGCTGGCAAAAAGCTTCGCTATGGCAGCCTGCTTCCCGTATGAGAGCCCCTTGCTCTTGCGCCAAGCGGCTTGATAGGTCAGCAGTCTTGCGCCTTCGATGTGCGAGGCCATCTCCGAAAAAGAAGCATCAAACAGCTCGCTGCGGCGCACGCCGTATTGCTCCTGATAAGCAACGAGAGCGTCTAGGGCCCCTTGCCCTATCCCCGTTGCTTGCGCGGCAATGCCAATCCGCCCGCCGTCTAAGCTTCGCATCGCGATACGGAAGCCCTCCCCTTCCGGGCCCAGCCGGTTATCCGCTGGCACCCTGCAGTCTTCAAACCTCAGCTCCATCGTGGTGGATGAGCGGATCCCGAGCTTATTTTCTTTTGTTCCGAAAATAAGCCCTTCCATGCCTTTTTCCACGATGAAAGCCGTGGTGCCTTTCTGTTTGTTCTGCGCATCTGACACAGCGAAAACAATATACACCTCCGCCTCCCCGCCATTCGTTACGAATAGCTTGGAGCCATTGAGCACGTAGGCATCTCCTTCCTTCGTTGCTGTTGTGCGCATAGCGCCGGCATCTGAGCCGGATTCGCTTTCCGTCAGACAGTAGGCGCCGAGCTTTTTCCCTTGTGCCATGGGGAATAGATATGTTTGTTTCTGCGCATCTGTCCCGTACGTATGAATCGCCCAACTGGCCAGCGACGTATGCACGGAGAGCATCACGCCTGTTGACGCACACACACGCGACAGCTCCTCAATCACCATCGCATAGGTTAAGAAATCTGAGCCACCTCCGCCAAAACGTTGTGACCAGGGAATTCCAGACCATCCCAACTCACCGATGCTGTCGAAAATATCTCGATCAAACCGTTCAAATTCATCCCTTTCCTCTGAAGTCGGCTCCATCTTCGTGAGTGCAAACTCACGGACTTTGGCCCTGATATCTTGCTGATCTTGGGTATAAGAGAATTGCATGCGACGACCTCCTTCGACGTATTCATGCTGCTAACACTAGTTTGGCCGAGGTTGCTTGGGTCGATCGTACTTCTTTGGACAAGTTGTAAACGCTTTCAATATATGTTATATATACACGCTTTTGTTAGGCATTAGACTGTACCGCGGGAAAAAATGATCTCTTCAAGCTGTCCAATCCCTTTTAACCTGCATGACCTTCATTTTCACTTAACGCCAATAAACTAAATATAAGACATTAGAAAAAGAGGAGCAGTTATCTGCTCCTCTTCCGCTAACTTTTTCAATCTTTACTCCGACTTCATCACAACACCAGCTGGCAATACCCGTTCGATATGCTCACGCAGTGAAGTATTCGTATATAACTCCTCACTGAAAATAGCAATAATCCCGCTGTCCTCACGTGTTCGGATCAACCTACCCATACCTTGCCGCAGACGAAGTAACATGTAAGGAATATCGACTTCTTCATACGGAGAAGCCGCTGCTTCACGCTTCGCGTTAAAGACCGGATCCTGCGGAGGAAATGGCAGCGCCCATACGATAACATTTGAAAGCGATGGGCCAGGAATATCAAGACCTTCCCAAAGGCTGACAGCCGCTAACACGCTATGCTCGTCCTCTTGGAACGAAGCAATGACGTGCGAGATTTCTTGATCTCCTTCATAGAAGAAAGTTAGATCTTTACAATCGGAACGAGATGACATCTCTGCTTTAAACCGTTGTAACTCTTGATGCGTTGGAAACAGAATAAGCGCTCTACCTTGTGTCCTATGGAGTAATTCAATGGCAGACGCCATTTTCTCTTGGAATGTTCCGCCCTCTGAGAATCGAGGAGCCACTACTTCCATCCGTTCCGCGTAGTCATATGGTGAGTCTACCGAGAATGATAAATATTTCTCAAGACCTAAGCTGTTCGCCACATAATCGAACTTACCCTCTACGGATAGTGTTGCTGACGAGAATACGATAGGCATTTTGGTGGAAAAGACATACTCCTTGAGCACTTCCTTCACCGTTCTTGGCATTACAACAAGCGTAAGCCCAGTAATACTTTCTGTCGCCCAACAAATAAAGGAATCCTCGTTGCGGAATAACGCGAATGCCTTTTGCATCATTTCCAAATGTTCCTCAACAATTTTCAGCTGATAGTCATTGAGTGTAAACATTTCCCCCTCAAAGACTAACTCCTCTTCGATCTCGGACAAAATATCACAGAGCGTATGAATCTCTCGTTTCAAGAGATCACTCATGACGATCTGCTTACGATCAGAGCCTGCAATCGGACGACAACTGCTTTCCAACACTTCAAACATGCGTTCGCTTTGCTCAATGGCCCGATCAATGCAGACAGCTAATGTTTCACGAACTTCCCCTTTTAGCAGTCGAATGACCAATTCCTCGAACACCATATGCTTCAGCTTATAGGTCAAAGCTTTTTGTGCGGCGGATTCCATCAAATGTCCTTCATCAAAAACAACCGTGCAGTGATCCGGCAGCAATGGCAGCTGACCTTCACGTTTTCTTCCGTCATAGGTCCAAACATGCTCCATGTAAAAGTCATGCGAACATATAATCAAATCGGTAGACTTCCGGTAGGACTCCCGAGATAACGTTTGTCCACAACGATGACGTCTATCACAAACAAAGCAATCTTGGAAAACATCCCAGTTCATCCGATTCCACTGTTCATCGTTAAGATGCGGGTAATTCTTACGATCACCGTATGCATAGAACGTTTGCAGTGCTTCTCGCGTATGGACAAAATCAGGTAGTGACTCGTATACCTCGCGATACAGTCCTGTATCCTCATGTCCAAATCTGGCCTCATCCAGCTTCACCAAACAAGCATATTGATCCGGCGATTTTGCCAGTCTTGCATCAATTTGCAAATTCAAATGGCGAGCGATTTTATCAATATCTCCACCGGGTTTAACGAGCTGCTCAATTAAAGATTCATCCGCGCATGCGATGATCGCTGGCTTGTTCATAAAACGCGAATAGCAGATCGCATATAATAAATAGACCAACGTTTTCCCTGTACCAACGCCAGCTTCCGCAAAAATCGTCTGTTTCTCCGCATAAGCCCGTTCTAACTGAAACGCCATGTAAATTTGTTCATCACGTACTTCAAAGCCTGCTTCAGGCAATATGTCATAAAAGATATCCGCAATCCAGTCAGATACCTGCTGCATAAATGGCTGTGCATGATCATATGCAAATGGATAACGTCCCACGTTAATGCCCCCAACCCATAGTTTGAATCAAACTTGTATTATCTCATGAAAATCTAGTAAAAGCAAAACTACGATTTCTTGTGCAAGCAATCAAACGTGATTGCAAACAAAAAAGCTCACACCAGAGCAAGCTTCTCTCCGGAATGAGATTTCCTTTTACATACTAAAACGTTCGCGATATCCGCACTTGCGGCAAAGTTCCTCAACCACTTCGCGTCTAGAAAAGCCTTCAAACAAGCGATTGGCCCGCTCTCCCTCGACGATATCAGAGAAAGGCGTGTGGTTGATATTCCCCAAATTAATAACCCCTTCCCCATCGAGACAACATGGGATGACGGTTCCGTCAACGAGAATACCAGCTTGATTACGCAGGGCATGGCAGAAACCAGGACCTGAGATCTCCTCCGCTTTTAAATCTGGCCACTGGAACTCGTGATCCTGATTCAGATAGACGCGATCAGCAAGCTTTACACCAGTCCCGCGGACGAATTTCTCATCGATTTTGTAATCGAGCTCGAACTCTTTCTCTAGCAATTCCAGCACTTCACGATTCCGATTCCGTTCCAAATTGGTCTGATTATCTGTATCCAAATTCCATAAACGGAAGGAAATAATGACGTTGGATTTCGCTACAATCTCCTTGGCAAAACGCAAGATACTCGTCACATAGCCTTCCTTATCCTCGGAGCCTTCATGACCGTCAAAGCTATGCAGGGAAAAATTCATTTGGCGAAGGGCCGGTTTATCGAGCAGCTTGTGCCTATTTTTGTTAATGAGCGTCCCGTTCGTTGTGATATTTACTTTGAAGCCCTTCTCGTGGCTCAGGTCGAGTAATTCGTCGATTTTCGGATGGAGCAGCGGCTCACCCTTCACATGCAAATAAATATGATCCGTATGAGGCTTAATTTGATCTAGGATATTCGTAAATGTATCTATTTTGATGAAATTCGCTTGACGCTTCGTCTGCGGACAAAACGTACAAGCCAAATTGCATACGCTCGTAATTTCAATGTAAAATTTCTTGAACTTCTTCATGGTCGGACTCCGTTTCTTGTTTACGCTACTATGATAGAGGCTATTATACCAAGCGAGGCGGCTGATTGAAAGGATTTCACACTTTTTTAGAAAAACAACTGGACCATCCAACCAATAAAGTACGCTGATGGAACGAGGAAAATTTGCGCTAACAGCGTTCCTAAGAAGCGTGTTGTCATGAGTAACGCGTAGATTTTGCCTAACTGTTTACGTTGTTCTTCGTCATGCAAGGCCTTATCGGTAATGAGACCCAACTGAGGATCGATGAAGATGGTGAGCAAAATAGTCGCAATTCCGTTGATCAGACCCGACGCTTGTGAGGCTGTCGTCGCATAATCTGGCCATAAATGAGCCGCATATAAAGAGGCTAAAACACCAACGGAGTAGAAAGCTGTCACGACAATATTGATGAATAGAAATCGTTTGGAAATACCGAGATAACGGAACTGACTTAGCTTTACTTTTGGCTTTTTGATATATTTGGTCGTGTTCTTCAGCTGTGAAATAGTCACATTCGTGAGCATTTTCGGCAGTGAGCCTGCTAGTTCGAGACGAGCAATGACTCTGGCGCTTAAGTTGATAAAAGTAGGAAATAACGCGATCGCGATAATCGTCCCGATAGACGAAGCCAACAGAGAAATGCGTAAATATCGCACCAAATCGAATGTGGGCTCATGCTTGGCAAAATCCACAAAATTCGCTGTCATAGGCGCTTGAATCAGGTTCGCTGTTCGCGATACAAGTACGACGATACCGACAAGTGAAAGTGCTACCGCGAGTTTGTTCACCCGCACACCCGCATAACGAATCGAGTAAGACAGTGTCTCGGCTGTGTGAATGATCATCGTCAGTACAAAAACCAAAATGAGTGTGTTGATCATGCGAAGGGTTCATCCTTTACTTGAGTGATAGGTGCGTGAGCGAGCGAAAACCAAAAGCAAAACGGAAACCAAAACGGAAACCAAAACGGAAACCATACAAAAACGAAAACCCACCTCCTGTTGATAGCATCGGGTGGGTTTCTTGGTGGTTGTGGTAAGGGAGATGATGGGTTTGACCCTCTGATCGGAGAGGCATTCGGAATTAGAGGGAAAACATGTAGTTAATTTCACTGCTTTCAACGTTTCAAGCGAATTCCATTGAAATTAAAAAATTCCCTTTATTTTACTATTCGTGGCGCAGCTCGGATTCCCTTTTTTGGTATTCACGAAGGGCGCAGGAACTACGACTACGCCTTACGGTCGTCCCCGTACCACAGCTCACGGAACGTGGAGCTGTGTCGTAGCAGTTCCTCCGACGTGCCTTCTGCTTCGATACGGCCATCTTTCATCACGATGATGTGATCGGCACGTGTCAACGCGGTTTTGCGGTGCGAGACGACCAGACACGTTGCATCGCTGCGGCGCTGGAACATTCGCTCCCAGAGCTTCTGCTCCGTCTCGACGTCGAGCGCGCTCGACAGGTCGTCGAAGACGTACAGCTCGGCGTCCCGCACGAGCATCCGGGCTGCGGCCGTCCGCTGCGCTTGGCCGCCGGAGAGCTTCACCCCACGCGGGCCGATGACCGTGTCCAGCCCGCCAGGCAGCTGCGCGACGTCGAACTCGAGCACCGCCGCGTTCAAAGCCTGCTGCAAGCTGTCGCCTTGCTCCGCTTGCCCGAGCAAAATATTATTGCGCAGCGTATCGCTGTATAACCGCGGCACCTGCGCGGTGTATGCGCTCTGCGGCGGTGTAAAGAAGGTGCCCGGATCCTCGACGGGCACACCATTCCACGCAATCGTTCCTTTCTCCTTGGGCAGCAGCCCAAGCAGGGAACGAACCAGCGTGGTTTTACCAGATCCGATCGTTCCCGTGATGACGGTGAACGATCCTCTTTGCATGGCGAAGTGAATGTCAGTGATACCTCTCCCCGTATCCGGGTAGGTGTAACTGAGCCCATTCACTTCCAAGCGCTGCAGCGGAGGCGCAACGACGCTGTCATTCTCTTGCTCTTGCTCTACCTTCACAATGGAAGAATCAATCTTAGCTACCCGCTCCTTCTTCAAATACAACGGCTTCACCATCGTCAATACCTTCGCCGACGCTCCTTGCAACAAGAAGGTCAATCGCTCCAGTGAAACACTCATTTGCTTAAAGTACGTGATAAACTTCCCGACATTCGTAATAAACTGCGTCACGAAGGTCAAATAGTAAACGAACAATGCGAGGTCTCCGACGGTGAACGTCCCTGCTCTCATTTTCGTCCCCGCTAAGAGAAGCAATAGTCCTGTTCCCAGATTGACGGAATTCGAGAAAACGGAATCAAGCAATTCACTCATCAGGCGATCTTTCAGCATCGCTTTGCGACGCTGATCACCGAAGCTGCTGAACCGCTCCATGACTCTCTTCTCGGCACCAGCCACTTGAATGGCCTGCACATTGCCAAACATTTCACTAATCTCCCCCGTTACTTTCGAGGTAGATTCTCTGCTAGCTGCGCGATATTTCTGCAAACGAACAGTTGCAAGTTGGGCCGCAGTAATGACAATCACGATTGGCATGAACACGAGAAGTGTCATTTGCGCATCAATACGAATCAATATGTAGCCTGACACGAGAGCAAAACACGTCATCCCAAACACATCAACCGACCAGCTCGCCGCTTCCTCGGATTGATCTACGTCGTCTCGGAAATGACTGATCGCTTCCCCTGGAGATACAGGAATCGCTTGTGCACCTGGTTGCTTGAGAACATGCTCTAGCAAATTGCGGCGAAGCAGCATCCCCATGCGAAAGCGGAAATGCACATCCGTAATGAATCCAATAATAATCAATAGGATTCGTCCCAATGCTGCCCCGATCAACAGTGCGATCAAGCCCCACACGCCAAACTTTAATGTGGCATTCCCTGTCAACGTATCGAAAAAAGCTTTTGTAATAAGACCAGGCGCAATTGGAGCCAAATAAATGATGGTCCATGCGAGTGCATTAATAAAGTATCGGAAAGGTTTATACATGATAAGACCTTTTAAATACTGAAACGTTGTCATGCCAACACCTCCTCTAACCCTGTCGCGAGTAATTGGCTGAAGCGGGAATTCGGGTCTGCAGCCAGAACTTCCCTACGTCCAGATTCCAGCACACGCCCTCCATCCAAAATTACGATGTGATCTGCACGCTGCACGGTGGCAAGTCGATGGGCAATCATAATACAGGAGCGCTCCGTTAACAATTTGGAAACGGCTTTCTCCATACGTTGTTCAGTCAAAGGATCCAGACGCGATGAAGCTTCATCCATAATTACCAGTCCCGGATTCGTCAGAAATACGCGTGCAAAAGCCAATAATTGCGCCTCTCCCGCAGATAAGCTGCTTCCCCCCGATGCAAGCCCCGTATCCAAGCCTTCTGGCATCGCTTCATACCAAGCACCTAAGCCAAGTTCATGAAGTACCGCAATAATTTGTTCATCCCGAATCGACGCATCATAAAAGGTTAAATTATCACGAATTGTCCCTTGGATGATTTCAATATTTTGTGTCACTAGCGCAACACGCTTCCGTAGCTCAGCTAGTTTACAAGCACGAATGTCGGTACCACTGAGTGCAATCACACCACTTTGCGGATCATAAAATCGTAATAATAACCTCGCAATCGTAGACTTCCCGCTCCCTGTTCGACCAAGCAAACCAAGCACTTCGCCTGGCTTCAATGTCATCGTCAGGTGATCAATCGTCGGCTGATCGTCATCATAACTGAAGACGACATCCTTGAATTCAACCCCGAGCGGTCCATCTGGAAGCCCAGCCCCAGGACCATCTTGAATCTTCGATTTAATCGCGAATAGCTCGCGAATTCGGGAAATACTTGCGTCTGCTTTTTGCAAGTCTTCCATTTGCGTACGAATCTTCTCGATTGGCTTAGCAAGTAATTCCGTGTAGAAGAAAATTAAATACACAGTACCCAAGGAAATATGATTGCCGTGCCATAAATAGGCGCTGATCCCGAACGCCATGGCATTTCCTAACGCGAACACGAAAATTGACATGTTCCACATTGCACAGAAACCGAGGAAAGCTTTGACGCGTAGGGGCAGCATTTTGCGGAGCATTGTATAGAAGCGATTCATCACGAAGCGAACCGCACCGTTAGCGCGAATATCTTCCGTCCCCTCCAAATGTTCCCCGATAAAACCATAAAACTCCGCATTTGCTTGCCGCCACCCCGCCCACACAGGTACAGCAAACTGACGAATCCACCCAATCATGTAAATCGCGCAAACGACGAAAACAGCCATTCCCACACCAATTAACCAATTTTCCCGGAATAAAAGGACGAGAATACCCGCCATGAGCAGCACATTCCCAAACAAATGAATGATCATGCTCGAAAAGAAATTCGCAAGCGCATTCACATCCCCATCCACACGTTCAATCAGCGAGCCAGAAGTATGACTTTTATGAAACGACATATCCAGTGACAGGCAATGGGAGGCTAAATCTACACGCAGCTTATTAGTCGTTTTCCAACCGACATTCTCACTAAAATAAGTCGCAATCACCGATACAAGCTGCTGCACTAATGCAAATCCAATAAACAGAAGCGCCGCCGTAAATAGAGGCTGCATCGCCCCCTGCGCCTGAGCGGTATCAATAAAATAGCGGATAATTTGCGGATTAATTAACTGCAGCCCGATGGATGCGAATAACAGGATTGTTAGTCCGATCAGCGTCCCCTTCTGAGGGAACAAGTAACGGCCCAGCAGCTCGCGGTATTGTCCCATGGAGTTGCTGTTTTTTCGATTTTTCTTCATTGTAATGGAGTCCTCCGTATTCCTCTCGACGTACACTCCATCATACTAAATTGACTCCTTCTCGACAACGGACTGTTTGGCTAAAATGAAAAAAACCGCCGTGACGGCGGTGTTGGCTATTCGGGCATTGATTAGTTGATTTTCGTATTACTTCAAATGCGAATTTAGAAATACCGCGATGTAATCATCTTCTTCTTCGTATAAAATTCAACGCCGTCTTTCCCATTGGCATGCAAATCGCCATAGAATGAATCCTTCCAGCCCGAGAAGGGGAAGAAGGCCATCGGCGCCGGCACCCCAACATTGACGCCAAGCATCCCCGCTTCGACTTCCTCGCGGAATTGGCGGACTGCCTTCGCGTTCTCCGTGTAAATAACCGCTGAGTTCCCGAAGCGGGATTGATTCACTAATTCCAAAGCGCTGGTCAAATCCGCAGCGCGGAATAATGACAAGACTGGCCCGAATATCTCCTCTTTCGCAATCGTCATCTCAGGCTTGACATGATCGAAGATCGTCGCTCCAAGGAAAAAGCCCTCCCCCGCACACGCATCCACCGTTCTTCCATCGATCAGCAGATCAGCACCTTCCGCGATTCCTTTTTCGATGTAGCTCGCTATCCTTGTACGCTGCTCATCACGGATAATCGGAGTCAGTGTAACCTGTTCCTCCATCCCACTGCCAAGCACCAATTGAGCAGCAGCTTCCTTCAACCCGCCAACAAAAGCTTCTCCATCACCTACAACAATGACAGCGGAACAAGCCATACAGCGTTCCCCCGCTGAACCGAACGAGGACATAACAATATTTTCGATTGTTTTCTCCAGATGCGCATCGGGCATGACGATGTGATAGTTTTTGGCGCCTGCCAGGGCTTGCACCCTTTTACCAGCAGCGGATGCACGTTCATACACATACTTAGCCACAGGCTGCGAGCCTACAAAGGATACGGCTTTGACGGCAGGTGACGATGTCAGCGCATTGACCACGTCATGGGCACCATGCACGACATTCAGCACACCATCAGGAAGTCCAGCTTCTTGCAACAATGCGGCTAATTTCATGGCAGTCAACGGTGTGCGTTCGGAAGGTTTCAAGACAAAGGTATTCCCAAGAGCAATCGCGAGCGGGAACATCCAGCATGGCACCATCATCGGAAAGTTAAAAGGTGTGATTCCTCCAACTACACCTAACGGTACCCGAAATAACTCGGAATCCATTTCCGCAGAAATATTAGCAAGTGTAGTCCCCATCATGTGGGACGGTGCACCTGCTGCAAATTCTACACACTCAATGCCGCGCAGCACTTCACCTAGTGCCTCTTTGTAGCTTTTCCCGTTCTCACGGGTAATCAATTCAGCCAGTTCATGCTCATGGGCCTGCAACAGCTGCCAGTAATGAAATAAGACTCGCGCTCGCTTAGGAACAGGTGTTCTACTCCATGATTCAAACGCATCTTGGGCAGCACTCACAGCTTGTTCTACATCCCTAGCACTTGAAAGCGGTACACGTGCAATCACTCCTCCTGTTGCCGGATTAATGACATCACTCATTTCACCACTTCTTGCGTCTACCCAAACGCCATTTATAAAATTTTGCAGGTCCGTCATCGTCGTTCATCTCCTGGGGTAATAAATTTTCTCCACAAGTCAATGGACACATTGTATAATAGGGTTCATTCCCTTACTTTTCGCAATTACGTCAACTTTCCTTACATGAAAGTGGTGATTCGCTTGGTACAGACCCTATTGCAAGTAACCGTGCACGATATTTTGCAGCGCCCGCTCTTTCATAAGGCCGAAGCGATTGCTACTGAAGAAGCACTGGCTCGTAAAGTTCGCTGGGTTCACATCATGGAAGTTACGCAAGTGGGCCACCTTTTGAATGGAAACGAACTTATTCTTAGCACGGGGATCGGTTGGCAGGACAACGAAGAAACGAGCCTTTCATTCCTGCAGCAATTGATCGACAGCGGTGCTTCCGGACTGTGTATTGAGCTAGGCACCTATACGAAGCAGCCGCTTGAGAGCATGAAGTCGCTTGCTCTTCAAGCGAATTTTCCGCTTATTTTTTTCCATGAGGAAGTCCGTTACATTGACATTACACAGGATTTACATACGCATTTCATTCACCAGCATCACAAAATGGTATCTGATCTAGAATCCCTCTCCACCAAGCTCAATCAGCTACTTTTGTCAGGCAAAGGCTTGCAACCACTTCTCAAGCTGTTGCACGAGACGACGCAAGCGCAGATCGCCTTTTTCCCTTTCGACACGGATGAGGCTGTTTTCGTTCCTTCACTTCCCAAAGCTGATGGTGCAGCTTTCTATGAGAAATGGATTTACGGCGAAATGTTTCTCCTTTCCGATGTCAAAAACAAGCTTGCCCATCGTCCCATCCTCGCGCTAGAACATTTGTTCGCAGACTTGCTTTTATGTGCCGAACAAGAACTGAGCGAGTTCCAAATCCTTGCATTGGATCGATGTGCGACCGCAATAGCCCAAGAAATGATGCGCACCACTTATATCGAAGAGAAAACCCGCTACAAACAGGATCTATGGGTAACCGATTGGTTAGGCGGCAAACACTCGCTTCAGGATATTCGTGACTATCTCATGTCCGTCAAGCCTCCCATGAAACTAGGTCCAATCATCCTATGTGTTTTCGATAAAGCCGCAGGAAGCAATGGTTCCAGAGAGCAAGAAACACTCCTTATTCAGAAACAAATGATCGCTCGCTCCCTGTTTGAGAGGGAAGGCTTTTATTTACTTCCTACGGTGTATGAGCACCGGATCGTCTTCATTCTTTTAGATCAAATGCCCTCTGGTGCTAGTCATGAACGAATCTTACGAACCATCCATCGCTTACAAAAAACGCAAGAAACGCAGTTATTTCCAACGCTAATAGGTATTGGCCGAACAATAACCGATCCGCTTCACATTCAGGTCAGCTATGAATCCGCCTTAGAAACGTTAGAGATCCAGAAGGATATCGGCGTTCTCCCGAAGCCTTTCTATCACGAACTTCACGTCTACAAAGTGATCCTGCTTATGAAACAAACGGGTCAACTCAATTCTTTCATTGACGGGTATCTCAGTGGTATTATCTCGTATGATCATGAGAAAAATGGCCAGCTATTGAAAACTCTCCGCATTTATCTAGCGCTATCCGGCTCCAAACAGGAAACAGCAAAGGAGCTGTTCATTGTTCGGCAAACGTTATACCATCGGTTAGACAAAATTGCTGCGATCCTCGGAGACGATTTCATGCAGCCGCAGAAGCGAATCGCATTGGAGCTCGCCTTGCAAGGTTATGAGTATCTGAACGGGCCCATCCACTAAGCCTTGGATTTGCCCTGCGACAATAGCACATTGACGTAGTATTTTCTGGCGTTGGCCGTCGTCAAATGAAGTCTCGCCGTTTCACCGCCGGGGTGCTCGAGATCCAGCCATGCCCCTTCTAGATCCTCGAGCACGCCGACTATTTTGAATTTCTGCGCGACATAGCCGTCAAGTTTTTGCTTTTCCGATTGAAAAAGCTCAAATTCAGACATGAGGAGCACCTCCTTGGACCGTTTCCTTCTTCGGCGGACTCACCTGCGAGGTTGACGAAACATACGTTCCCCTCTTGATGAATTGACCATTTCCGGCTTCACCTACGAATTGTTTTTCTAGAATGACATAGGCTCCGCGAGACAACACCGTCACGGGTTCACCTGTAATTTCAATACCTTCGAACGGATTATAATCCACATTCATATGGTGGGTTTCGGCAGAAATCGTGCGCTTCGCATTCGGATCAAAAATCACAATATCCGCGTCCCCGCCAACCGCAATCGTCCCCTTTTTCGGAAACAAGCCAAACAACTTTGCGCTTCGCGTCGACACGATATCCACGAACTGATTTAACGTAATTCGGCCTTTCCCTACCCCTTCAGAGAACAGTATAGAGAAACGATCCTCGATACATGGCCCGCCGTTGGGAATTTTACTGAAGTCCCCGAGCCCTAAATCTTTTTGACCGTTAAAATTGAACGAACACTGATCTGAGCCCAGCGTCTGCAGCTGGCCCGTTTTCAACGCATCCCACAGCACGTCTTGGTGATACTTCGGCCGGAGTGGCGGGGACCACACATATTTCGCCCCTTCGAAATCTGGCTTTTCCAAATAGGTTTGATCGAGCATCAGATACTGTGGACACGTTTCTCCCCAAATATCGACACCGCGATTGCGTGCCTCCGTAATTTGCTGCACAGCTTCTTCACACGTCACATGGACCACATAGAGCTGCGAATTTGCTAATGCTGTGAGCTTGGCAGCGCGCCCTGTCGCTTCACCTTCAATCAAGGATGGCCGAGTCAGCGCGTGATAAATTGGATCAGTCTGCCCCGCTTCGAGCGCTTCTTTGATTAAATACTCAATCACATCGCCATTCTCTGCATGTACCATCACGAGTGCGCCATGCTTTTTCGCCTCAAGCAAAGTCCTATACAGTGTGCCGTCATCCGCTTGAAAGACATTCTTATACGCCATGAAAACCTTTAGAGATGTGATCCCTTCGTCATGAATCATGCTTGGCAGCTCGGCCAGCACCTCATCATTGATTTCCGCAATCATCAGATGGAAGCTATAGTCAATGACGGCTTTGCCAGCCGCTTTCTGGTGCCACGTCTGAACAGACTGACTAAGCGGTTTCCCTTTATTCGTCAAACAAAAATCAATCACAGTCGTCGTTCCGCCAAATGCAGCAGCAATCGTGCCAGTCTCGAAATCATCAGCGGTGACCGTCCCGCCAAATGGCATATCCAGATGGGTATGCGGATCAATACCGCCGGGAAAAACATATTTTCCTGTGGCATCTACAATCTCTGCGCCTTCGTGTGTAAGGTTCAAACCGATCCCGGTAATAATCCCATCTTCGATGAGAATATCCCCCTGATAGTGATCCGTTGCAGTGACAATGGTTCCATTCTTAATCAGTTTGGCCATGACTACACAGCCTCCTTCTTATCTTCATCTTTACCCTCGGTCAGTTTGGCAACAGCCGCTTGACGCTCGTTCCACGTCATTGGCTCCTCTGTCCCCTTCACCTCAACCATCGAGATCGCACCATCTACGGGACACACAATCGCACACAAGTTACAGCCTACACAGTCCTCTTCCCTCACCTGCAAAAAGGACTTCCCTTGCTCATCTGTGTGTCGCTCAATGCATTGATGCGAGGTATCCTCGCAGGCAATATGGCACTTATTGCAGTTAATACACGTTTCCGTGTCGATCTTGGCAACGACGGCGTAGTTCAAATCCAAATTTCCCCAATCTGCATAGCGCGGGACGGATTTCCCGATTAATTCGGAGACGCTGGCTAACCCTTTTTCATCCAAATAGTTGTTCAGCCCATCGATCATATCCTCCACGATCCGGAAGCCATGATGCATGGCGGCTGTGCACACTTGAACACCTGTTGCCCCCATGAGCATAAATTCAACCGCATCGCGCCAATTGGAAATGCCGCCAATGCCGGAAATCGGAATATTCACCCCTGGATTTCGTGCGCAATCCGCGACCATATGAAGGGCAATTGGCTTCACAGCAGGACCGCAATAACCGCCGTGTGAACCTTTACCGCCGACATGTGGAATCGTGTTCCACGAGTCAATGTCAACACCAGCCAGTGAGTTAATCGTGTTGATGAGCGAGATTGCATCTGCCCCGCCACGAACCGCCGCTAATGCGGTGCTCGTGATATCCGTGATGTTCGGTGTAAGTTTCACGATCACAGGTGTCTGGGCTGCTTCCTTCGCCCACATCGTCTGTGCCTCCACGAGATCAGGCTGCTGTCCTGATGCCGCTCCCATGCCACGCTCCGCCATACCGTGCGGACATCCGAAATTCAGTTCAAGTCCGTCTACGCCAACGGCTTCGACCTTTTTGACGATCTCGTGCCACTTCTCTCGCTTAGGCTCAACCATCAGAGAAACCACAAGCGCATGATTCGGAAATCGCTTCTTGGTTTCATAGATTTCCTTGAGATTAATCTCAAGCGGACGGTCGGTGATCAATTCGATATTGTTAAAGCCCGCAACTCGTTGTCCATTGAAATGCACAGCTGCGAAGCGCGAGGATGTATTGATAATGGGATCGCCAAGCGTTTTCCACACAGCTCCACCCCATCCCGCTTCAAAAGCCCGCTGAACCTGATACCCCGTGTTCGTAGGTGGAGCCGATGCCAACCAGAAAGGGTTGGGTGATACAATTCCAGCTAGATTCGTCCGTAAATCAGCCATGCTGAATCCCTCCTGAGTCTGAAATAACCCTACCTAAGCTGATGCCTCTTGCCCCTTCACCAACTGATTGTAAATCGCGTAAGCCGCCAATTTGCCTTGTTGCGCTGCCGATACGACCATGGCTTCACCCTGGCCATCTCCGAAAATAACATCACCAGCTGCGAACACCTTCGGATTCGATGTCATACCTGCAGCCGCATCTACCAACGTCACTGTGCCCCTTGAATGCGCAAGTCCGAACTGCTCAATCAGCGATATATGTTTCGTCTGGCCGATCGCCTTGATCACCGCGTCCACGTCGATGACAAATTCAGAACCTGCAATGGGTACTGGGCGTTTACGCCCCCCATCTGCATAGAGTAGCTCCATCCGCACACATTCGATCCCAATCACGTTCCCCTGTTCATCACCTAGGATCCGTTTCGGTGCCGTTAACCACTGAAAGGCAACGCCATCGAGCTTTGCAAACTCATATTCAAAATCATACGCTGTCATTTCTTCTTGTGTTCGTCTGTACACGATTTGCACGTTGTCTGCCCCAAGCCGGACAGAGCACGTAGCTGCATCTATGGCGGTATTCCCAGCGCCAATCACAGCAATCCGCTTCCCAATGAAAGACTCATCGAGATCTCGGGCATTTTTCGTCGACTCTACGAAATCAATGGCGTCATAGACACCAGTCAATTCTTCTCCATCGATGCCTAGCATAGGCACTTTAGACATCCCAACGGCGAGCACCACCGCATCGAAATCACTTAACAATTCAGCAGCACTGACTTCAACTCCGACACGCGTGTTCATGCGAAACTCTACACCAAGCTGCCTGACTTGCTCGACTTCCCAAAGCGAGATTTCCTGCGGCAGCCGGAATGATACGATACCATACGTATCCAATCCGCCAGCTTGCTCCTTCGCCTCGAAGACAGTTACTTTAAAACCGAAGCGGGCTAGCTCACGAGCTGCTGCAAGTCCCGCAGGTCCACTGCCCACGATCGCAACTGTTTTACCATTACTTGCCCCTGCTTTAAATAAAATCTGCTCATTTTTGATCGCCCAGTCCGTTGCGTACCGCTGCAATTGACCAATTAAGATAGGCTTGGACGAATGATTAAGGACGCAAGCCCCTTCGCATAATTCCTCTGTGGGACATACTCGCGAACAGGATGCGCCAACTGGATTGGCATCCATAATTGTTCTGGCGGAGCCTTTTAGATTACCTGAGGCAATCTTTTTAATAAAGGAAGGAATATCAATGCCTGTTGGACAAGCGCGCGTGCAAGGAGCGTCATAACAGAACAAACAGCGGTTGGATTCTTCGATCGCCTCTTTGGGCTTCATGCCCGCCTTCACTTCCGCAAAATTACGCTTCAACTCCGTTAGCGAAATAAATGTCGTACCCATCTTGCTCCTCCTCCCTCATTCAAAGATGCGTGATTTGATCATAGGTTTCTGGCCTGCGGTCTCGGTAAAACTGCCACACGTTACGGACCTCGCGAATCAACGTTTTGTCCATCTCCCCGATAATCACTTCATCTTGATCCCGACTGCCTATCGTAACGATGGACCCCCTCGGATCTACTAAGTACGACTGGCCATAAAATTCACCCATGTTCCACGGCGCTTCCGTTCCAACACGATTAATTGCAGCGACGTAATACCCGTTGGCTACCGCGTGCGCGGGCTGTTCGAGCTTCCACAGATATTCAGATGTGCCTGCAACGGTAGCAGATGGGTTAAACACAATTTCCGCACCGCCAAGTCCAAGCGCCCTTGCTCCTTCTGGAAAATGACGATCATAACAAATGTATACGCCAACTTTGGCATAAGCGGTCTCAAATACCGGATAACCGAGATTTCCTGGCTTGAAATAATACTTCTCCCAGAATCCGCAAGATCCGCCGCCTGCCCCCACATGAGGAATGTGATGCTTCCGGTATTTCCCTAAATAAGCACCATCTGCATCAATAACAGCCGCTGTATTGTAATAAGAAGCAATTCCTTCGCGCTCATAGATCGGGAGAATGATCACAACGCCTAGCTCTTTGGCTACATCTTGAAAAAGCTTCGTTGTCGGTCCATTCGGGATTTCCTCGGCCGCATCGTACCATTTCGTTGTTTGCTCTGCGCAAAAGTAGGGACAATAGAAAATCTCCTGTAAGCATACGATTTGCGCTCCCTGCGCAGCAGCCTTGCGTACCAAACCAAGATGCTTCTGAATAGCGAACTCCTTATGTGTTGCAACCGGTTCATCACCATGGACTTCGTGTGAGGCTTGGATGAGACCGATGGTAACGATACTCATGTTCGGAAGCCCCCTTTCTCCACCACGATCTGGCGGGCAGTTCGGTATAGAAGTTCCGTCCCTAATGTTATATCCTCTGGGCTAGCATATTCCTTCGGATTGTGACTAATGCCCTCCAAGCAGCGCACGAAAATCATGCCATAATCGCACACGTAGGACATGGTTAACGAATCATGGAAGGGACCGCTCATGAGCTCAGGCGGCTTCATCCCCATAAGACCCGCTTCCTTGTGCAGCGCAGCTTTGATCCAATTCGCACAATAGCGAGGATCGCTGTTCGTATCTTCCCGAATCGTATAGGTGAGCCCATGTTCGCAGGCTACGTTCTCGATGACACTAAGGAGTTCCGCCTCAAGTGCGTTTCGACGACAGATATCGATGTCTCGTAAATCAATCGTAAAGCTGACCTTCTCTGGGATAATGTTACGAGAATCTGGAAATACCGTGAGTGAACCGACGGTTCCAACCGTTGGGACGCCTGGTTCACGACGAACAAGCTCGTTAAGTGCAACGATAATCTTGGCACTGCCTAGCAAGGCATCATGACGCATTGACATCGGCACGGAGCCGGCATGACCGGCGAAGCCCGTCATTTCAACCGTGAGCCATAATGGACCGGAGATTCCGCTCACGATACCAATCGGCTCATCGAGAGATTCCAAGACAGGGCCTTGTTCAATATGCAGCTCCAGAAAAGCGCCAACTCGGCCCTCCTGGAACGTATAACCTTCGAAATCCGCTGGATCGCAGCCGAATTCCAACAGTGCTTCTCGGCGGGTAACGCCGTTTTTGTCCGTACGTTCCAACTCATCCGCTTCGAGTTTACCGGTCATGCCTCTAACGCCGAACAGCCCTTTATTGAAGCGACTGCCTTCCTCATCACAGAAAGCAACAACTTCGACATTACAAGCGGGTATCACTCCTTGTTCCACCATCGTTTGCACCGCTTCTATCGCGCCAAGTACACCGATTGCCCCATCAAATCGCCCCCCATAGGGCTGCGAATCCACGTGTGAGCCGAGCATTAATACAGGTGCCCCCGGATCGCTCCCGCGCCATACACCGACCAAGTTAGCGAAGGGGTCGATATAAGCCTCCATCCCGGCTTCTTCCATCCAGGATTTCACAAGCTCCACACCCGCACGATCTTCCTTCGATAATGCAAGTCTGCAAACGCCTGTTTCGCCGATTTTACCAATTTGCGCCAGATCATGAATATGCTGTCCAAGACGTTCTGCGTTGATTTGGATAGGTGGCATTGTCGACAAGTCCAATCATCCTTTCTCTTGCTCGTTACTAAACACACTGAGTAAGGTTTCGATTATGAAATTCACATCGTCTTCCGTAGAAGATAATGGTGGACTGAGCGTAAGAATATTGGCATAGCCTGGAACGGTATCCCCATTCTTACCTACGAGCAGCCCTTTGCTTTTGCAGGCTAGAATAAGATGAGTTACCCGTTCTACCGAAGCGGGAATCTTCGATATCTGATCCTCTACCAGCTCAATGCCCATCGCCGATCCGAAAATACGAATTTCCCCCACATGAGGGTGCGCATTCAACGGCTCTAATCTAGCCCTGAATGCTTGCCCAATCTCAGCCGAACGCTCAACAAGCCCCTCACGCTCAATAATGTCGAGATTCGCTAAGGCCACCTTACAGGAAACTGGATTTCCACCAAACGTATTGACATGTCTAAAATGGCTAGTCGCTTCTTTCTCTTTGAAAGAGTCGTATAATTCGGCCGATACAGCGGTGGCAGATAGAGGCGAATAGGCGCTTGTTAATCCTTTGGCCATCGTGACGATGTCGGGTCTTACCCCATAATTCTGATGACCGAAGGGCTTGCCCGATCTCCCAAAACCGCAAATGACTTCATCTACGATCAGCAAAACATCATATTTATCACAAATACTTCTAACCGCCGGTAAATAACCCTCATGAGGAACAAGCATTCCCCCGCCAGTAATAACAGGTTCCAGGATCACACCAGCAACGGAATCTGCTCCCTCCCACACGATGGCATTTTCGATCGCTTGGGCACATTGTAAGGAGCAAGTCTCTTTCGTCTGCCCAAAAGGACAACGATAACAATAAGGCGGAGGCACATGCTGGAAGCCTACTCCAAGTGGTTCATATTTCAGCTTGCGTTGTGCTTGCCCCGTGGCTCCCAATGCACCCATGGAATTCCCATGATACGCGCGATGTCGCGAGATAAACTTATGTTTACTCGGTTTTCCATTCTGATGGTGATATTGACGAGCGATTTTGAACGCGACTTCATTCGCATCTGATCCTGAATTGGAGAAAAAAATACGGTACTCCCCTTCAAGCCATTCATTTAATTTCGCCGCTAACTCAATAGCTGGGATATGGGATTGAACCAATGTCGCATAAGCAATTTTCATCATTTGGTCAGCGGCTGCTTCAGCAATTTCTCGCCTTCCATGACCGACATTCACGCACCATAACCCTGACATACCGTCTAAATAACGATTGCCATCAATATCTGTCACCCAACTGCCTTCGCCGGAAGCGATGATCATGGGATTCTCATTATGGGCAGACATATGATGCCAAACATATTTGCGATCCTTCTCTAGCAATTCCTCTTTCACCAATGGATCAACGTCATCCTGAGCACGCATAAGCAGTCCCTCCATCTCTTGTCCATTCGTTCTTACACTATTCCTATGTTCAAAAAGAGGATGTCATCCCTAGCTATTGTTGTTATTTTTAAATTAGTAGATTTGGTTTTGACAGTGTAGTAAGTTGGGGGTAAACGAAAGATAACCTTCGCATTGTTTAAAAGTTACGCTTCGGAGGATTCACTTCCCTCGTAAACAGACTTTCGAATTGCAGCGGTTAATTCTTGAAAAAGTGGGGATTCCCGCGTTTGCAAAGTGCGATCATGACCTAACGGAACCTGGTGAATCGCATGCACACGACCTGGATTGGCGGATAAGACGATGATCCGATTTGAGAGGAGCACGGCCTCAGTTGTACTACGGGTGACAAAAACGATGGTTTTGTTCATTTTCTTCTTCATTTCCAGTAGATCTAGTTGTAATTTATCCTTTGTAAATTCGTCTAAGGTTGAGAAGGGTTCATCCATAAAGAGTATGGGAGGATCGAGGGATAATGCACGGGCTATAGCGACTCTAATTTGCATACCAGTACTGAGCTGCCAGGGGTAATAATCCTTAAATTTAGTTAAACCGACTGTTTCGAGTAAGTGGTCTACCCGATCTTGGTACGTATGTCGAGACTGTTCGTGAACTTCAAGCGGCAGCTCGATATTCTCGCGTACAGTCCGCCATTCAAATAGGTTCGGCGTTCGAAAAATAATGCCAAATTTACGGCGCAGCCGCACTTCCTTGGGGTGTTCCTTCTGAATCGTAATCTGTCCACTGGAAGGCTGTAAAAGATCAGCCATAAGTCGAAGCAACGTTGATTTGCCGCAACCTGAAGGTCCTAATAACGTGACGAATTCATTCTGCCCCACATCGAAGCTAATGTTCTGAAGGACGGTTACCTGCCTCCCTTTTTTGCCGAACACCATACCGACGCCATCCAACGAAATTTCCACTTTCTGACGGGAAAAGTCTGAATTCACCGGGCTCCTCCTTCTATCCACTGAAGAACGCGTTATCTTTCTGTGAGTATTTGTAACCCTATATGTTATATTATATCTCGAATTTCAACATTTTCATTATACATTCTGTTCCTAAATTAGAGCCGCAATTTGACATAGTGTAAACTCATGTATCTATTTCTGCACTATGGATTGGCGGATTAGTACTTTTGGATTTCTTTTAGAGACATAACTAATATTATGTAAACAAATTGTCGACATATCTGTCATATCCATATATTGTTCATATTCTCTATTTCTTCAATTTGATAGAATGTGTAAGTAACCACATTCGACATCTAGGAGGAAGACGATGAAAAAGATCATTCTTACAACAGTTGTTGCTACTAGTCTCATGTTCGGTGGAATTGCGAATGCCGCGCCTTCCAATACGTACATAGCCACGGATTCGGACACCTTCTGGTCTATTTCACAGAAGCTTAATGTGCCCCTATCGGATCTTATCGCAAACAATCCAAAAGTGAATGCGGATAATATTTATGAAGGCGTTATCATTTCTATTCCTTCGAAGACGACTCCAAAAGCTAGCTGGGAAGTCAAAGCCGATGCGATTATTGCAATTGGGATGAAGCAGCTTGGTGTACCTTATGTTTTTGGCGGCAGCACACCTTATGTAGCCTTTGATTGTTCGGGTTTTGTTCAATATGCGTTTAATCAACAAGGATTTAATTTGCTTCATTCTGCAGCTTTACAAAGTCAATTAGGGACGCCTGTAGAGAAGAGCAACCTTCGTAAAGGAGATTTAGTTTTTCTACAAGGAACCTATACAACTGGTGTTTCCCATGTCGCTATCTATCTAGGCAATAATCAAATTCTTCAAGCAGGAACAATGGGAACAAGGGAAGTAAAAGTCAGCACTTTATTTGGTACTCCTTATTATGATGCGCATTATTGGGGAGCACGCCGTTTGATTAACTAATGACCTGTGAAGGACAAAAAAGCCGGTATCTACCGGCCTTTTCCTTTTATATTTTCCAACAGTTAAGTTGAGCTATCCTGTGACGGTTGGTTCTAAAATGGTCAGTTTGTTCGCATATGTATCAAGTTCAGCCATTGCCCCGATGGGAATAGCCGCTTTGTATAAGCCATGGGCCGTACTAAAGTTAGTCAAAAGTGGTTTCCCTAAAGGCACGATGATCCCCGATATTAAGTCATTATAAGACGTCGCATAGGACGTGGTACAGTTCGTACATTGTCCCATCACGATCCCCACACAATCTCGAAATTTCCCCGCCATAATCAATTGCGTCAAATAGCGATATATCGCATTCGTCGGTTCATGCGTCTCTTCGATGACGATTATTTTACCCACTGTATTTACTTCAAAAGGTGTCCCCAGTGTCCCAACGAATGAGGTGAGATTACCACCAACAATTTGCCCTCTCACCGTACCCTTCACAAGCCCATTCAACGGCATACTAGGTGGATTTTGAATGACTCTCGGGCTAACAAGCGTGGAGGTCGCTGCATAAAATTGATCGAAATTATAGGCTGGTGTATTCGGGTTAAAATCAATCAGCAACAGACTTTGAAATGTAATGAGATTCGCAAATTGAAATAAAATATTTAATAAAATCGTAATATCACTGTATCCCGTAACGATTTTCGGATGACTATTAATGAGGGGATAATCGAGAAGTGGCAATATATCCTTAACCCCTGTACCACCTCGTGTTGGGAGAATCATACTTACATTCGGATTGACAAACATACTCATCAGGTCTTCCGCTCGCTGTGCTGCCGTCGCTGCTACGATCCCTCCATATGCGTATGCGTATTTGCCTACGACAACATTAAAACCCATGTCCCCGAGTGTCCCTATTCTAGCATCAATCGTGCTCGCATCAAGTGGGCTTCCTAATGTAACAATGCCAATGGTATCTCCACTTTGTAAGATGGGTGGGCGTATTGCCATCGCTATACCTCCTACCAATGACATTGTGTGAAAAAAGGAACTTCTCCCTCAATCCCTTTTATGCTCCGAATTAGCCAATTATGACAACTTAACCCTTAGATCCCCATTCCGACTGGAATAAATGCGGATACACGATTCATGGCTTCCTGCTTTTGTTTATCCCCTACATGTGTGTATATTTGGGTCGTTTGAATACTGGCATGTCCAAGCAACTCTTGCAGCGTTCGGATATCCGTTCCCGCTAACACTTGCATCGTTGCAAATGTATGCCTCAGCTTATGGCTTGAGAATGATTTCCCCTGCAGCTCCATATATTGCCCTTTCAATTGCTCGAACTGCTTCTCTGCAATCGATTGAATCATTCGTATGCTAATACGCCGACCGAATTGGGATACAAAGAACGGCTGCTCGCTCCCACTTCTCGCCTCCAGTCGCTCAACAAGCGCGCGCTCAAGCACATGTACGATTTCACTAGGGAGCGGGATGACACGCCACTTGCGACCTTTCCCTAGAACCATTAATGAATTCGTGCCGCGATTAAAATCGGAGATATTTAACCGATGAAGCTCACTGACCCGCAAGCCAGCGTAGCTCATCAAGAGGAACATCGCTACATTGCGAATCTGGTATTTCCCTTCGATGGATTGTAGAAAGACGGAAAGCAGCTTCTCACTCAGAAAGGTCGGAACCGAATTCTTTTCTACCTTCGATTTCTTGACTGCGATAGAAGGATTGTTCTTCACCAGCTGCAATTCAATGAGTGCTGAGAAAAATGTTCGGATCGATGAGAGATAGCGATTCCTCGCGGCATCTCCCGCTCCACCTTGACGCATCTTCGTCAAGAAACGCATGATATCAATTGCTTCAATCGTAGACAACTCTTTCTCTCCAAGGCTCGTCAGAAATAAACGCACATCTCCCAGGTACGCTTGTTGTGTTCGTTTCGTGAACCCCTGATCTTTCATCCAAGTGTCAAAAAGCTCCAAAAAGTCGTCATCATATGTGAATCTAGTGTCCATTCTAGTAAACTCCGTCCGTTACAAACTAAATTGCGTTAAATATAGATTTAGTGCAATTTTTTGGGGTGAAAAAATCGCTTATTCTTTACTATTCATAGCCAGACGCGTAACAACGCTGCATACAAAAGTAAAAAATAAGCGTATGAGTTAAATTTCAAGCTGTCGTTTCTATTAATCCCGCGGATACTCAACTTTCATAATATCCATGAACGGCACCTTATCCAGCTCGCCTTTACAATCCATATGTACTCTTCCCGTACGTGAATCCATCGTCGAGATCGTGCCTCGCACCGTTTCCTCGCGCCCCCAAACCGTTAAAACAATCTCGGAATTCTCCATCTTCGCTTCCGACAATTGGTTCCCGATTTCTTCTAATACGAATTCATCGCGTGTTGGCCGTTTCGCTACCTTCGCTTTTGCCATCCCCTATTCTCCTCCATGTTCCGTCAATTGGACGGCGTAATAATTTCTTTCACGCGGCCGACTTGGCCATCTGTGAGTCTTACTTTTATACCATGAGGATGTGTAGGTGAGTTCGTTAATAAATCCTTCACGATCCCGCGTGTAAGTTTCCCGCTTCGTTGGTCTTGCTTTAACACAATGTTCACTTCTCTGCCAGGTACTACATCTTTCCGATTTTGTCCATTCATGCTGCGTAAGTCGCCTGCTTTCATGCCATAATGTGATTCATTATACCATAGTTTCCCCATCTACCCCATCTCGATGAAGGATTTATCTATTATTTTTATTTAATGACATTAATAATTCATCACATTAAATTAAAATAAGACACAAAAAAAGCGTGAATCCTAAGATTCCACGCCTTTTATAACTGTCTTCACAGCAGATTCATCACTTTTTCTCGAAAAATAGGGGATTAACAAGGCACTTGAGAAACTAAAGATCATCACAGCCTTAAATACGTATCCATCAAAGTCCTGAATCCCGAGGATCAACGCCAGTAGAAACATTCGTGAAATAACAAGGATGAGTTCCCGCCATACCATTACTCTCGTTTGATGAATCGGTTCTAATTGATAGGTCACAAGAAATTGTCGGGAACTCCAAATTGTAGAGAAGAAGAACAAACCAATCGTCGTTAAGATGTTGGAAAGAATCAGAATCAAAGGAGTCGGGAATAACGCTAACAAGAACCCTGCTGCCGCTGCTGCCATGCCAAAGCTTAACCATTTGTTGTCACTAATATCACGTGTACGACTAAAACGACGATAAATGAACACACAAGCAATCGTGAACGATGTGTACATGATTTGGAGCAATGCAATGTTGAGCTTATCTTGTGTGACTGAAAAGGTAAAGATCAGTGAGAATATCCCCTGAAACTGAATGAAAAAACCGCCAGCAACAAGCGAAGGAATCATCCATTTCAATTGTGGTGTTGCAAATACATGGCCCAAGCGGAACTTACGAAAAACAGGTTCATTCGCTTTTTTTAAAGAAATAGCTGGAACGAAATACGATGTGAAAATCATAAGTGCGATGAAGATGAACATAATGAAGAAGGACGCAGTGAATCCCATCCACTTAATAATCACTGCAAATAGTAATGGATTAAGGAAAGAAATCAACTGACCAATCACATTGACTGCGGAAAAAAATACGGTAAACTCCTTCCCTTTGCCGAAAAGCGAGATGCCCATATTATTCGCAGATCCATACAAACCGTTCGTAAGCCCCACGGGAATTGCAATCAAAGAAATATAAAGGATTTTCGGTTCAAAATGCACCCAAGATAGAAGTACAAATGTGACGCCTGCCCCTATGGCAGCAACTCGCATAACGGAGCCAATCGTAAACTTGGATAGCAGATTGGCTCCGTACATAAAAGCCACTCCCCAAGCAAGAAACATAACGAGATTAAACCACGCAACGTCGAAGATTTGATTTCCTTTTTCCCAAATAAAAAGATTAATAAATATGCCCATATAGTTAAAAATAATGCCAGAACTTATACTCATCCATAATAGTCGTTTTAATGCGGTCGTCATGTTGTCCACTCTTTCTGAACGAATTTTTATAAACTAGTTACGTAGGCATAGATTCTCCCTTATAATGAACATATACGAAAGTTTATGCGGTTTAACTTTCATCATCATATCACGGAGTCAGTTCGGAAGGAATGTATGTTATGCCCAGGTTCATGGACGATACAATAAGTCCTTATCCACTTAGAATCATTACTTTACCTATCGATGCTAGTAAATTGAAGCTGCAATCCCTCCTCATTCGACATGTCGGACATCTGCCTGGGCGGATTATGTTTCGCGGACATGCCAAATTCGAGAGCTTTGCCATTGTATATATCGCAGGAGGCAAGGGAACTTACCGAGTCAATGACGGACCGGTTCAAAAAGTGGAGAGCGGCAGTCTATTTTTCTTCCGGCCGAATCAAGTTTATCAATATGGCCCTGATCCCGGAGGCTTCTGGGATGAGTATTATTTTACGCTCGAAGGCAGCCGAGTAAAGGAATGGCAGAACAGTTGGTTGACAGACTTAGATCAAGTGAAACAGGTTGGTTATGAAGATGCTGCCCAGCATAATCGGATTGAGCGAATATTCATTGCGATGGAAAGTGGCATTCCTGCTAATATTGATCGAGCAGCTTTACTTATTGAGTCGTTACTGTTTGAATTCATTCAGCGGGCAGAAGCCACAACGGAAACAACGAAGTCGGGGCAGTTCATCAATCTTATCAATGAGCTCAGTGATTCGTTATATCAACCCTTTGATGCACATAGCATTGCGAAACGACATCACATTTCACTTTCTACCCTTCGCAGAATCGTTAGTGATTATTCCGGTTATCCGCTAAACACTTATATGCATAGAATGAAAATGGCTGAAGCCAAAAATATTTTGTTGAATACGACGAATTCCGTAAAGGAAATTGCCGACTCGCTGGGTTATAAAGATGTCTTCTACTTCTCGCGTATTTTCAAAAAGTATGTAGGCGTCTCCCCTCATATCTTCCGAAATACGATGCACACATAATCACAAAAATTTCCGACTACTTAGCACGACTTGTCACATTGCCGCATATGATAGATTGAAAGCAAATCTTCGTATGTGGGGGTGAATCAGACATGGCACTTACACTATCGGGTTTAATGCTTTATGCAATGTGGCTTGTCTTGGGAGTCATGGGTCTTAGCTTTGTAGTAGATTTGTTTAAATCGTTCTCATCAAGCACGTTCTCCAGTTCTACGATTACAAATTACTTGAGAGACCTTTTGTACTTTGTGTTCCCTTTATTCTTACTTTCCAACATGATGCCGCTAGATCATACCGATTTCATTATCAAAATCGCCTATTATATCGGTGTACTTGGCGTCCTCTACAATTATGTTGGAGGCTATTTTAAAAAATAATTTTGCAATCGCATTCAAAGCTGCTGAGACGCTCAGCAGCTTTTTTAATGCAAAATGCAAAAAAACTGTTCACCAAATGAATGGTAAACAGCTTTTCAAATCCTTTAAAATCGCGGTAAATTTGATAAATTATTGCTTGGATCTCCATCTGGATAGGAACGCAAGGTTTTCTCGCCTTTCCGATTTACCCCCGTATTCGCATCTTCGATTAAATCGGCTTCCGTCATCTCAATTGCAGTCTGGACATCGACTACTTGGCCATTTTGAAATTGAACAGCCCCAATACTTCCATTTTCATAATGTACGGATTGGATCATAGCTTTATTCGGATCAATCGTATGCGGACCACTATTACGACGTCGCGGCATAATATCTCCTCCTCTATCTTCCTGCAAGTTGTACAACCCCACGAAAGGTGGGGTCGCATTATAGCTTCATTCAGATACTATGACTGTGTAGACTCACTCTGGGATTTAATTTCCTGCTTCAGATCTTCCGTCTTCTGCTGCGCTTGCTTAATTTGAGTTTGAAGATCCTCTAATTGCTGCTCAGCCTCAGTGAGAGCGGCAGCCGTAGCTTGCGAATAGATTTGCTGTGCAACTTGCAGCGTTTGCTCTGCTGCTTGCTCTGCTTTTTGAGCAACATCTTTGATTTGTGCTAAACCAAGTTCCTTTTGTTGCGGCATGGTAATACCCCCAGCTGATGTTTTGCATACCCAATTAATGTAGGCAACCTAGTCCTTTTTTATTCGGGCAAAAGATAAGCATGTGTACTTAATTGATCAACTAAAAGATTGGTCGGTATGATGAACTCTGGTGTCCCCATGTAACCTGGTGTAACCTCATATTTTTGAAACACGATGACAAGCTTGCCATCCTTATTGATATAGAAGCTTTGGTTTTTTTTTATGGAACTAAAATAAAATTTCACAGCATTCGGAACACCCTCTACCCAATATATTTTAGTTGGGTCCTCTTTCATCCGTTGTTTCATTTGCGCCTTAATATAATCACTAATCACTTGAACATATCCTTCATCCTTAAATAAGCTCGGTAAGGTGATTAGCAACTGATTTTTTTTATCAATCGTGTCATATTGGAAGGTTGTGGACGAAGAAGCCGCTGTGTTAACAACATATCTGCCTACCGCGAAGATCTGGTCATTGTCCGTTTTAACAATATACCCACTATCTACCCCAAGGTGTCCCTCTAATCCACTTGCTTTCATCTTCTCAATGTCGATCATGAAATCCGTGTAGAGCTTCCTGCTTTCTTCCAAATATTTGGTATTTAGGGATTCCTCTAACACTTTGTTTTCCAAATTCGTGATGATAGGGACTTCTACTTTTGCTTGATGTGTACCATCATCATACAAGTATTCGCGGAAGGTCAGCACTTTGATCAGTTTGCCAACGACGGGCATATCTGCTAACGAATGAGCGAAAGCTGGGCTCGTGTTAAGACCCGCAACAAATACGATAGCTGCCGCCGCGATTGCGGTCATCCATTTCAGATTAGTCCTAGGCTTTTTTCTATGTTGATTTATCGCTTGATTGACAATGAAATCGAGTTCTGCAGGAATAGGTATGTCCATATAGGTTTGTTTCATTTGTTCTAACTTCTCGTCCATGGTTAGTTTACCTCCACAAGCGTATCATCGTTCATTTTTATCCGTAAAAGTTTAAGTGCTTGGTAGAGCCGAGTCTTGATCGTACTTGTGTTTTCTTTTAACACATCCGCAATTTCATCGATCTTCAAATCTTCAAAATAGCGAAGCGTAATCACACTGCGATACATGGTAGGTAAATCTTCTAACGCTCTCTCCAAATCAATATTCGTATAGGCATCTTCACTGCCAGGCGTTATCGCTTCCATCGTCACATCATCCATAACAGTAAGTTTCTTATGTTTACGCAAGAAGTCTAATGAGGTATTGACGACAATTCGGTAAAACCAGCTTTTAATTGCCACATGGCTTTTCAATGAATCTGCGGCAGCAAAAGCCTTCTGAATCGCCTCTTGCACGATATCAAGTGCATCCTCTTGATTTTTCACATAGCTATAGGCAAGACGATATACATGCTCCTTATGCTCCGTTATACAGGTAATGAGTTCAGTTTCTAGCTTCCTATTCTTAGTCATATCGTTGATGACGCTCCTTTTACCGCGCGGTTAATCAGAATTGAATCATGTTGTAGCTAAGACGTTTATGGAGGCCAAATAGTTTGATCTCGATGCCTACCAATTTAGGGAATCCACTGGTATACTAACAGCAAGACGCTTATGAGGTGAACTGTATGAATATTATTAAAGTCAAAGACCGCCATGAGTTAGATCGACGAGTCCCTTCGATGCCTTGGTATATCGAGAAATTTATTAATTATAAGCTCCCTGATCTTTCACCTTCATCGCTTCTTGAATATGTACGCGATTATGAAATTTTCTTATCCTGGCTTCTTGCCGAAGGATTAAGCACAGCGACTGTAATGAATCAAGTTCCCCTGGAGGACTTAGAGCGACTACATATGGACAGCGTTAATAATTTTCGCATGTTCCTTGCAACTCGTAAAGCACAAGCTAATGGTAAAACTACGATTAACCGCAAATTATCTGCGCTGCGTTCCTTATTTCATTATTTGAGTCAAATTGCCGAAGATGATAACTTCTACCCGCTCCTGAAACGAAATGTAATGGCGAAGGTGGAGATCAAGCGTGCGCACAAGGCCAAAGACAGCGCGGCGAAGCTCGAAGGCAAGTTGCTGCAAGAAGAAGAAATTGCCGAGTTCATTGCTTATGTGAAGGAAGGCTATGAGCACGATGTAGCTACGAATAAACAAGCACTGTACGCCTATGAGTTAAATAAAGTCAGAGATGCTTGTATCGTCACGCTAATCCTAAATTCGGGACTTCGTGTATCTGAAGTGTTCAACTTAAACGTCGATGATATCGACATGAAATTGAAACTCGTCCATGTATATCGCAAAGGTAAAAATGACGATACGTTCAAAACGCCGGTCTACTTCCGGCTCGATGCCATTCAAGCCATCACAGACTACTTGAGTATCCGCACCTCCCGGTACAAGCCAGCAAAAAAAGAAAAAGCCCTCTTCGTTGCCATGGCGAATGGCAAAAAAGAAGGCGAACGTATGACGAAACGAGCAATTCAAGAGCTTGTGATCAAATACGCCAAAAGGTTTGGAAAGCCATATTTATCTGTACATAAATTGCGACATTCATTCGCTACCGACTATTACCTACAGAACGACTTGTACAAAACGCAAGAGCAGCTCGGCCATGCTTCCCCTGAGACCACGCAAATCTATGCGCATCTCACCGATCGTACTATGTCTGAAGCGATTGATAAGCGCGCGGAGTCTTAAGACCTTTCAAATTACTCCACGCGCGCACTGCTATTGCATTAATCAGCCAGCCATGTTGTTGATAGAGTGAACGGTATCAAATACAGAAATATGATCTACTTTGCCAGTGGATTTAGGAATAATAAATTTAAGCTGAAATTCATGTGAGGCTTTATAAATATAAATGGTATCATCACCATTGACTTTGGTGTCAGTCGGGTTGCCTAAAGCTTGTTCAATCTGACTTAACGTCAACGTGTGCAACTTTGAATCATTAGAGCGAATATCTATGATTTGACTTCCCTTATTATAACCAATAACAGCATTCTTCTTGGCGTAGGTCGCGTAAATGCCACTACCCGCTGATTCGGTCTTATCTGCCTTTCCCCACGATTTCTCGACATCGTCGATAAGTCCAGTATTCGCTGCAAACGGAATGCCGCTAACTTTGCCTGATTTGGCAAGCTCAAACATATCTTTAACTTGCTTAGTTACCGTACTAGCACTAGTAGATGACGAAGGCACCGGTGAAGCAGTAGGAGCCGCAGAAGGACTTGCTGTTGGACTTGCTACTGAAGTTGTTGCAGGTGTAGCGGTTGGTGATGGTGACGAACTAGGACTCGGAGTCGTATTGGACGCCGGTTCTTGTGTTGAGGAACATGCTGTTGCTAAGAGCATTGTCGACAAAATCAAAGTATATATCGTTGTTTTTCTTTTGTATATTTTCATAGTAATCTCCTCTAATCGATTTAGTTACAGTTTACTAACGAAGAAACCACATGAAAGGTTGCTAATAACGAAATAAAACAAACCATATGGGAATAATCCCCTATGGTTTGCGTTGTTCCATGCAATTCCAATTTTACTATGTAGTATGTTTCAAATCTTCTCTGATCATCCCTTGATTCTGAAAGATTACTTCAAGATTTTCTCAATTGCTGCCAATTCTTCTGGAGCAAACTCCAGATTTTTAAGTGCAGCCACATTCTCCTCAATTTGTGACACGCGGCTTGCACCAATCAATGCTGATGTAACACGTTCGCCGCGAAGTACCCAAGCCAGCGACATCTGTGCGAGGCTTTGACCACGAGAACTTGCCAATTCGTTCAATTGAATGATTTGGTTAAGCTTTTCTTCTGTGATGTCTTTTTCCTTCAGGAATTGGCTCTTTCCGCCGGCTCTTGAATCCGCAGGAATCCCGTTCACGTATTTATTCGTCAACAAGCCTTGAGCAAGTGGGCAGAATGCGATACTTCCAACACCGAAATCATCCAGCACATCTTGTAAGCCCTCCTCGATCCACCGATTCATCATACTATAAGCAGGTTGGTGAATAAGAAGTGGCGTACCTAAACCTTTAAGAATCGAAGCAGCTTCTTTGGTTTGCTCAGCCGTATAATTGGAAAGTCCAACATAGAGCGCTTTACCTTGACGTACAATTAAATCCAACGTCGCCATTGTTTCTTCGAAAGGTGTGTTCGGATCTGGACGGTGAGAGTAGAAAATATCTACATAATCTAGGCCCATTCTTTTCAAGCTTTGATCTAAACTGGACACCATGTTTTTCTTGGATCCCCACTCACCATAAGGACCTTCCCACATGTGGTAACCCGATTTTGTCGAGATGATGATCTCATCACGGTAAGCCGCGAGATCGCTTTTAAGCACACGCCCCATTAACTCCTCTGCTGATCCTGGTGGCGGCCCATAGTTGTTCGCTAAGTCAAAGTGTGTAATCCCCAAATCAAATGAACGAAGTAGCATAGCTCTTCCGTTCTCATGTAAATCTAAACCCCCGAAGTTATGCCACATGCCGAGGGATATAGCAGGAAGCTTAAGCCCCGATTTCCCAGTACGATTATATTTCATTTCTGCATAGCGTGTTGAACTTGCTTGATAGACCATGATTGTCCTCCTTCATAATTCTAAGTAACTTTGTTATTTGGCAAGAAACCTATGTATTCCCTAAAGTTTTCACAAATATCCTGCTTCCTATGTACCAGTATAGTTCAAGCCTATCAACAAAAAAAGAACTGAAAAAAACGTGTCTTACTAACCTTAAGGTTAGTATGGCACGCTTTATAGATTAATTCAGATCAAAACGAAGTAAGGTATTATGCTCTTGGAGCCATTTCGATTTCTCATAGGTATTGCCAATAATATCGACCAACACACCTTGTGGATCTACCCCATCCAAGTATCTTCCTAGGAAATGAATGAAAACATCTAGTCTACGAAGTTCGATTAACAAAGGTAATATCCTGATTTCTTCTTGTGATAATTGGACAAATTGACGGTAACCGTCATAGAATGCTTTGCTATTCCTTCTGAGTCTATCCTCGGGAAGCATCGGATCAATTAGATCGGATAAACAAACGGCAAGTTCCATAACCCTCACATCGATGGTTACAAATTCAAAATCAAGAATGGCTGCAAAACGTCCCTTGTCATCCACCAGCATGTTGGAACCATTAATATCGCCATGAACGAGTTGATGGGGAAGCTGACGAATCGTTGGTATTGCGCTGTACAAGGCCATGTAACGATTAAATATATAAGCAAGTTCGTCCTGCTGTGCGATGAAAGGCTCTGGCGGTTGCAGCGCGAACACTCGAATCGCATCTGGCTTGCAGCTAGGATGAATATGTTCTATTTCATAGTAAGGAGCGTACTCCGGTTTATCTGTAATTGAAATCTTGGCTAAGGAAGCAGATAGTTGTCCTGCTGCTTTCCCCATCTCTTGCAGTTGACTTAAATCTAATTCGATTGGATTATGACCATCTGTAAAAGTAAACAAGGCAGCAAGCTTCCCCTCATCATCATCCCCTAACGTCACCACGGTTCCCCCAGTTGGCAGCTCTAGTGGTATCGGAATTTCGAAAGGAAGCTCCTCCTTCATTTCAGCTAAACGAAGCAAAACACTATGCTCAAACATAATTTTGTTCCGGTCACGATGTGTCTCGTACAGCCGTAGAACATATGTACGACCCTCCACCTCAACGAATCGTGTTGTATTATTCATCCCGCCTGTACCAACACGAAGCGTCCATGTTTGGGCCCCGAACCAATTAGCAGGGAGTAATGCTAACTGTTCCTCTTTTTCAATGACTCGCATAATACCCTGACTCAGCTCCTCTTCTTATACTTGGTTGTCGCCTTCCACCGCGAATTCAAAATCCTCTACATCGAAAGCCTCAACCGGTATGGCAAATTCCACTAATCGTTCAATAAAATCAAATTGATCCGTTAATAGTACAGCTTGTTCTTTTATCGAAGTCAATATCAATTCCGTTTCGATGGGATCAAATTGATCGCCATAAGCTTCATTATCTATCGCATACACAATTTTCAATGTGACATGCTCATTTATAGGTAATGGAGGACTTTTTCCCCATGGTATGGATAAAGCTTTTTCTATTTTTTTCTTATTAAAAGATTCCTCAAAAAATGCAATGAGCTCACCGATCATTTGTTTGACGAAGCCATCATCTTCTTGCTCTAACATAATAGGTTCAGGGCTGCTATGCAGCTCATATAACTCTTGAATGGTCGTATAAGGAATCAAATAAGTCACAGGCTTTGATGGCAGCATGAGCTGGCCATGCACGGCTAACATCACCGCTTCGATAATAAACGTTTTGCTCATGGAGTCCCCCCTAATGCTACAATCATTATTCAGCAATACTTCGCTAAGAATACGCGGAAACCCTTTTTTCAAGTAGAAACACATCATACCCTTGCCTTAAAAACGAAACCGTTAGCACCCAAGATCGCTTGGACCATTCGAGCTAACGGTTCATAACCCAGCTTATAAACTGCCATCGAACACCTCATTGTCTTCATAAAGGGGGCGATATGGTTTCTTGGAGAAGCGATTCGCATAGGCGGATGCAACATAACAATCGGGTTTAATGACTGGCACCATACCAACAGATTCCACCCGTCTCACCATCTCTTGGACGAATTTTGCCGTCCGATTTCTATTCTCGTCATCCCCCGCATCAATATGAATAAACATATCGAAAGTGGCACCTTGATACAGATGAGGAAGAATAATACTTTCCATATCTAATCGCTTGTTTTCGTCAAAAAACATCGCAATCTCTTCACTTAACGTCGTTTCCATCGAAAGCTTTTCTTTGATAGAGTGAAGCGCTCTTGGTACGATGACTTGACGATAACATGCCCACGCTCCTTTCCCTAGCCGCTGGATCACTACGCCGGTAATGAATTTCGTATGACCTGTGTGTACCTGACAATCCGTCCCTATAATGAATTTATAGGTTGCCACGGGGTCAAGACGCATGAAATGAAGAATACGCTCGTGCACGGTATCCAGGTTAAGTCCTCTTTCCGCCCTGTTCCTAAATTCCAGTGGTTGGTTCGTCGCCGAAGGTTTCAAAGATAAGGCTCTCCCTTTCTCCATAGACTATGAGAAAAAAGGCGGATGCTGAAGGCAGCACCCGCCTCTCTTCTATAGTATATGGCAAACCTTGCCTGTTCGAACCATCAACTTATTTTAAAACAGGGCCACCGTACAAAAATCGATTTTCCCACTGCTTGCCATCAATTGTATCCACTCGAACGCCGCCGGATTCAACGGAATAAGTGTGCAGCATTTGGCCGTTGCCCAAGTATAAACCAACATGTGTAATCGGCTCAGTCAATACATTAATGCCATCGTAATCTGAAGCTTTGGAGCCTTTATAGCTGCTAAAAAAGAGAAGATCCCCGCGTTTTAACTTCGTCCAATCCTTCACAATGGGTCCCAGGGATCTCACATAGCTACCTTGCGCAGCAGAGTCACTTGGCAAGGACAATCGGAGCGCATCCCAATACATCGTTTGCACAAAGTCAGAGCAGTCGAATGTAGAGGGATCATTCCGTTCGGAACCAAATTCATAAGGAGTCCCTAAGTAGACTTCGCCTGCATTAATCACGGCTTCAATCTCATCCGCTACTGGCATATTAGGTTTGATAACGGAGAAATCCGCTGTTATGTATTTGGAACTAGAGCTTACATAGCCACTGACACCGTCAGAATCTTTGACTTTATACCAGCTATCATTCACTTTATCAGTGATAAGAACTTCTTCCCCTTTGCTCAGCATTCGAATCACCTTCGAACCTGAACTTGCGTCTGATGACGGTAACGTACGGAAATTAACGCCATAAATGATCTGTGCATTGCTCACAATCGTTATGTATTTACTGTTGGTCGATACGAATCCACTTACACCTTGCGCATCCTTAATTTGAAACCAATTCACTGTCGTATAGTCTTTCACCGTGACCACTTCGTTGGCCTTCAACATACGTATGACATTACTCGACGTACTTGGTTGATCTCGAAAACTTACACCTGCTACGATCTGAGCCTTCGTCACGACACCTTCTTCGGCTTGTGTAACTTTGGGAAGTAGAGCCATGAAGGATACCATCAATACCGCGATAACCATTGTCAACTTATTCATCGTCTTACCCTCCACCCTCTTGATGTTAAAATTTTCAATCGTATCCTTATTATAGTTTGAGGGGGTATTAGGCGAATATAGGTGAATGGTAGCGATTATTGCCATCGTATGCGTGGCGATTAGCCTATTGACGGCCAGGTTTAATTTTCCAATTTCCGCGCTTCAGCTTTACGTGTTAAAGAAGACCAAAAAAGGCGCCATTGCGGGGAGTTTTTGAGTTTTACATTCCCTATTTTCATCTCGTTTTCTTCCAATTCAATCACTTGCCAACTGCTTGGATCTGGAACGGCTTGCGATTCTAAAAAGGCTAAAGCGTGCTCGTTCGCATCCTCTCGCTCATGCCAGAATTTCACACCATAGTAGGCGAGTCCATAATGGTTAACCAGCGTTGTCGTATAAATTTGCTCAGACTCTTTCTGCTGCAGCACATAAGGCATCTTCCATTCCTCCTGGTAAAAAGGCCCATTCACCACGAGGGGAATGGGCCTCCGTTTATAGGCGAGCTTATCAGATAACAGTTACGCCAACTTACAAATACGCATTCTCATGCTTCGCTTTCAGCATATTCCAACGGCGTTCCACTTCCGTCTCGAACGATTTCAGAGAACCTTCATATTCGGGTTTCGTAAGATGTTTCGTTTTACCCATCGTTTTCAACCAATCGGATAACGGAATCTTCTTACTCTTATCCTCCGGATTGTAAGTGATCGAAGTTACTCCATGCTCCACTTCATAAAGTGGGAAGAAACAGGAATCCACAGCAGCACCAACGATATTGGAGCCCTCTTGGTCATCAGACAGCCAGTTTAATGGGCAAGCAATGAGAATTTTGCCATACACTAACCCCTCATGCTGCGCATACCATTGAGCCTTCGCCGCTTTCTTGACCAGATCTTGCGGATACGCTTCGGAACCGGTAAATACATACGGAATATGAGTTGCAGCCATAATTTGCGCCGTATCCTTGTGATGGAAAACCTTACCACCTTGATGCTTTCCGACATTGGAAGTCGAAGTCCGATGACCCATCGGCGTTGAATACGATAGCTGTGCACCTGTGTTCATGTATCCTTCATTATCGTACTCAAGAATAATCATTTTATGATTCCGCAAGGCAGCCCCAATGGCAGGCCCCATTCCGATATCCATACCGCCATCGCCCGTAATCATGACGAACGTGAAATCGTCCTTTAACCCTAGATGATCAAGCTCTCCGCGACGCTTCCGCTCCCAGAACATCTCTACAACACCTGACAGCGTTGCTGCGCCATTCTGGAACAGATTATGGATATAAGTAGCTTTATGCGCCGAGTACGGATAACCGGTGGTTACAACCATTGCACAGCCTGTATGGAAAATGGAGACAATATCGCCTTCTATTCCTTTGAAAAACAGTTCGAGTCCTGAGAAAATACCGCAGCCTGGACAAGCACCATGACCTGGTGCAATCCGCTTTGGCTTTTTGGTCAAGGAACGAAGAGGCGGAATGCGTACATTCAATTTCCCGGTATTCTCATCTGGAGAAACGGTGATGAGACCCGTCTTCAGATCTTCATACTTCATTGGCGTCAATACTCGTTTTGGTGCTTTCGAAGGATCCCCCGGCGTATGGCCGTAGTAATCGAAAGGCACATCTACCTTGCCGCTTTCCATCGCATCAATGGCGAATTGGAACAGATTATGCCCATCCTCGGCATAAAAGTCTTTGCCACCTAAGCCATAGATTCGGCTTATGACAAGCGTGTCTCTGTTCCCGTTGGTGAACAGCGCCGCCTTAATTTCATTGACCATGTTGCCGCCATGTCCGCCATAGGAATCCGCGCGATCGCCTACGGTGATCGCTTTCACATTCGCAAGCGCCTCGGCGATCTGCTTCGCTGGGAAAGGTCGGATCAGGTTCGGAGCGATCGAACCTGCTTTAATGCCCTTCTCGCGGAGCTGGTCTACGACATCCTTGATGATTTCGGAAGCCGAATTCATCAGGAATACCGCGACTTCCGCATCCTCCATCCGATATAGCTCTAAAATCGGATAGTCACGACCCGTTAATTCGGCATACTCCTGCCGAATACGGTCATATACTCCTTCGGCGTTATACATCGCCATCGACTGTTGATAACAGTTATTAATGTAATCCGGCTCATTCATATAAGGTCCGACAGTGATCGGATTATTACGATCCAAGGTATCTGGGAAGCCCTGTGGCTTCTCACCTACGAATGCCTGCACATCAGCCCGATGTGCGAAGGTTTGCACTCTGCGCTTTTGGTGAGAGGTGAAATAACCATCGGACGCGACCATAACCGGCAAGCGCACCTCAGGATCCTCTGCTAATTTCAGCGCCATAATATTCATATCATACACGGCTTGCGGATCTCGACACATGACAATCGGCCAACCCGTATTCAAAGCATAGTAAAGATCAGAATGATCCCCATGAATATTCAGTGGTCCCGAAACAGATCGGCAAACCAAGTTCATAACCATCGGAAACCGGGTTCCGGATTGTACCGGCATTTGTTCCAACATGTACAAATAACCGTTGGCGCTTGTCGCGTTAAATACGCGGCCGCCAGCAGTTGATGCGCCATAACATATACCTGCTGAACCATGTTCACCGTCTGCAGGAATTAACACAATGTCATGCTGTCCATTGGACTTCATGAGATCTAGAAACTGAGCTACTTCCGTGGATGGTGAAATCGGAAAGTATCCCATGACATGATAATTAATTTGATGTGCGGCATAGGCAGCCATCTCATTCCCTGATTCATACACGATGCGCTGTTCGACTTTGGCTACCCCAATTTCCTGCTTGATATCAATGGCCATGCGTGTAGTTCCACCCTTCTCCCATAAATACTCTCTAAGAGTTTATAGCTAGATTGAATCGATGCGGCATGCGATTTAGATCAGCATAACCATCTTCTTCACGCTCACTAGAGAGCGCATCGGTTGGACAAGCTTGTACACATTTAAGGCAACCTTTACAATATTGATAGTCTATGCCTTGCAGGAACATTTGGGGACGGCCTTTTTTGTCAGGGAGCTCATCCCACACAAAACAAAAGTCAGGACACACATTATCGCATGAAGCGCAGTGAATACAGGAATCTTCATGAAAATGCGGCATCATCCCAGCACGGGAAATACTTAAATCTTTGAGTATACTATTACCTGGGTTCGTAACGACTCCCCCGATAGGCTGTGTAGCAAAGCCCAGAACTGGTGTATCATACCGTACAAAATCTGGCATAGATTCCCCTTCTGGAAGCGCATACGTTTGGAAAACGACCTCGTTGTATCCACGATCGAATGTCCGTAATGCTGGTGCAACTGCAAGTGGGTATTTCTTTTCTAATGACTTTCTAATAACACCTCGCATGACATCTGGATCCAGAAAATCACACAATCGGAACATGGCACCCAACATAGCCATATTTACACGATTCTTTTCCTCGAGTGAGATACCAATTGCGTCAATGACAGCAATCGTGCCCCCCCTGAGCTTCATCTTCTCTTTTAATTCATCAGGCGTTTTCGTTGAATTTACTAATACGGTACTATCCTCATAAATGCCACTGATAACGTTTACAGTTTTGGAAAGTGACTCATGAAAAACACCTACAACATGCGGTCGTTCAACGGGCGATGTATCCCGAATCTTCGTATCCATGTCACAAAATCGAATATGTGCTTTTACTGCTGATCCTTTCTTCTCAGACCCATAGGATGAGAAACTGACACCGTTCAAACCAACGCCAACGACTCCTGCTTCAGCCAGCATTTTACCTGCCAGATTCGCTCCTAGACCGCCGATGGATTCCAGTCTTATCTCGAAAAATCCGAGATCGTTCAATTTAGGTAAAGTTACCATGCTTGGTCTCCTTTCAAAAATGAACTGCATATAGAGTGAATAGTGTGAATAATAAATCTACTATTATTGTAACAAGAAATGGCTGGTAATCAACCTTTTTTTAAATCAGCCATTTAAAGCAAATAATCAATGATTAAACCGCATTTCCCCAAATAAAAACTAAACGATTCCCGTTCCACTTCCACGTCATTCTGCCTTGCCTCACAATCTTCACAAACGTCTACATAATCGTCTTCAATCGGATTAAACACAACACCGCACACCTGTGAGCACAACCGCATTCACATCTCTCCTCGGCTTCAAATCCCCCAATATTGTAAACGTTTGCAAACTATGTTTTCTTTTATTATACAGCGGTTTATACAGCATTGACTATAAGTCTTTATGAAATCTTTAGCATTCCAAATAGAGCATTTCTCTTGATTCAAACCGCATTTATGAGATAATGTAAAAATAATTCCCAGATTGTCGAAATATGGAAAGGATGCATAGGATTGCTTCATTTCATTATTACCAATGAATTACAAAACCTTTTCTACATCATGAGCGCTGCTCTGCTCCACCTTATTCTCGCTCCTCTTTTCATACATAAAGAAAAGCATTTGAATCTCTTATTCTCTTTAATTCTAGGAAGCTTCATCCTTCTTTATTGGAACTTTGCGGATATTGACCCCTTAATCTACTCCTTACAATTAGTTCCTGTCTGCTTGCTTTTTGTGACATTAGGCGTTGGCATTGCGCCTTCAATTATGACATGGATCATATTCAATATCGGTTGTATGTTCGTCTTAAACTATTATTGGGAGCCAGCGCTACTAAGCAGTACATTCTTACTGATGCTTGGAATTTTAGTCCGAAATCGCGTAGCAAACACCGATTTGGTAGTGAAACTCATGTATGCAACCGGAATCCTCATCATATATGAACTACTATATGCACCACTTGCTCCTTATGTCTTAGCTCCATTTTCCTTATACACTGGCTTTGTTTTAGCGCTTGCTTTTATCTCACTATGGATTATGATTTCATTACTTTTTTATATTAACAAATATGAAATACAGAGAAGGCATATCACTCATCTTGAAAAAAATCGCATGCTTGCCGAGTTATCGGCTACAGTTTCACATGAAATCAGAAATCCTCTAACATCAACGCGTGGATTTCTGCAATTATTGGCACGATCGGATATTACTCCTCTGGATCGTAGGCGATATGTTGACCATGCTTTATCAGGAGTAGACCAAGCCATCACTTTATTGACAGATTTCCTTAACTATGCGAAGCCCTCCGTTGACATGAAAGAACAGCTTGATATTAAAGAAGAACTGGAACATACCATACGATTTATTACTCCCTATGCGCTTGATTTTCAAATTACAATTGATATTTTACATGAATGTGAAACACCTCTTTATATTCTTGGAGAGTCTCAAAAGCTTCGCCAATGTTTACTTAATCTTATTAAGAATGCCATAGAATCCATGCCAAATGGCGGAAAGCTGTCGTTACGTACTTGCAAACATCCTAGTGCCGTTCAGATCTCGATCACAGACACAGGTGTTGGTATGTCCAGCAAGCAGTTGAACTCCTTGGGCAAGCCTTTCTACACGACCAAACAACACGGCACTGGACTTGGGCTTGTCGTAGTCATGAGTCTAATCAAGAAAATGAATGGCAAAATTTCATTCACTAGCAGCCTCAATTGCGGAACACATTGTTCTATTATTTTTCAACAATACTGAACAAAACCAAAAAGCAAGCTAGACAAGAGACTCACTCTTATCTAGCTTGCTTTTTATAGTGTTGTATGGCACTTACTTAATCAGTCCATGTTGAGCCGCGATATGTGCAAGCAACCGACTACAACTTTCCTCAACCATTTCGTATACTTCTTGAAAATTCCCCGTATAGTAGGGATCAGGCACTTCAGTAATTGTTTGATTACTTGCGAAGTCCAATAATTTATGAATGGAGGCGCGCTTCTCATTCCCCGTATATTCTGGAGCAAATGCAGCTAAGTTCACGACATTACTGTCATCCATGGCGATAATATACGTAAATTGATAGAAATCATCTGGGCGGACCTGCCTAGCTTTTAAGCCCTCATAAGCAATCTGATATTGGTCGAGAATATCACGTGTTCCCTGATGGGGAGGATGACCGATATGCCAATCCCCAGTACCTGCTGAATCAATTGAAATGGCATCCTCAAGGCCAGCTTGCTTCACTTGGTGACGAAACACCGCTTCCGCCATAGGTGATCGGCAAATATTGCCCAAACAAACGAATAAGACCTTAATCATATTTGACCAAAAACAAGCATTTTTTCATTCAACGTGAGTGGTCTAGCTGGGATGTCCAAAACGATCCGACCTTCCGATACTCCCCAAATACGTGTGGCAAACCGCTCGGCGAGTTCGACCTTATGAAGCGTCGCGATCACGCTCATGTGCCGTTCTTTGCATAACGATTTCAAATCCTGTAGGATGTATTCCGTTGATTTAGGATCAAGACCAGATACAGGTTCATCGGCTACTAGAACTTTAGGCCCAAGAATCAAGGCTTTCGCAATGGCGACACGTTGCTGCTCTCCACCGCTAAGCTGACCAACTTTCTTTTCTCCTTTATCCAGCAGACCAACTTTCTCCAAGAAGTCCATGCTATCGATTTTCTCATTTCTCGACGATAAGCCTGTAACCATCCGAAGTGGAGCCTGATATACCCTGCCCATCAACACATTTTTGACAGCGCTTTTATTCCGATTTAGAAAAGGCTTCTCCTCCAGGTAAGCGAAATCCTTACCCAATTTGAATCGATCCCACGGACCTGGCTTCGTTATATCAATCGAGTTATATATGAGCTGACCGCTAGTCCACTTCTCTTGATGACTTATACAACGAAGCAGCGTTGTTTTCCCACTACCACTGCTGCCGATTACCGCAATAAACTCTCCTGCATCTACTTGAAAGCTAATTTGCGATAGGACTTGATTGTCTGGAGGGAATACTTTACTCAAATTTCGAACTGTCAGCATGACAACTCTCCTTCACGTAAGCCTAGTAGTCATTGATAAGAAATAGTAAATCGCCGCTCAACTAGGGCCATTGAACTGCTCGTTGAGGGCGATTCCTTTCTCATTTACATGTCAAAATTAATCGCATGAAGTCGGTGCTTCTGCCGCGCCTGCTTCAACATTAATTTTATCCGAAATCGTGTCTCTAACGACGGACATAACAAGTTGAAGCAAATAGTTGATATCTTCTTGTGTTTGCTTGAACTCATTAACGATAGGAATACCATCTAATTCATCTTGCAGAACTTCGATTTCATTCTCGATTTTTTCCACCATTTTCTTATTTTGGAACGTTTCAAAAGCAACAATCTCTTTTTGCTTCTTCTTAATCGCACTAATCAAACCTTGAATATCAGGATTCGTTGCAATTTGCTTTTCAGCTTTTTGATAGAACTGAACTTCATTGGAAGTTGTAAGCAACGCAGCTAGTTCCTTCGCTTTCGCCAGAATATCTTCGCGGACGATCATTTCTGTATTCGTAAATTCCTCTACTTGAAATGCATGAGGCTGGTTATCATCATGTGCATGATCACATTGGGACATTTCTTAACACGCTCCTATTTATTCTGTTCGTAATTTTATACAGACATCTGAAGAGGCTTATGTACAATTTCGCCCTTCAAAATCCAAGTTTGTGCATGAGTAACTTTGACATGAACCATTTGACCGATCAAGGATGGGTTTCCTGTGAAGTGGATTAGTTTATTCGTCCGAGTGCGGCCAGCGAGCACATCTGTATTGTTCTTGCTCTCGCCTTCGACTAAGACTTCGACAGTTTGATCTAGCAAACGTTCATTGCTGTCTTTACTCAACTTATTCACAAGCTCATTCAGCCTATATAACCGCTGTTTCTTCACTTCCATCGGAACATTATCTTCCATCTCAGCCGCAGGCGTACCTACTCTCGGTGAATAGATGAACGTAAATGCAAAATCGAAGCCTACTTCCTCGTATAGCGTCATCGTATCCTCGAATTGCTCATCGGTCTCACCGGGAAAACCAACGATAATGTCTGTCGTTAATACGACATCAGGCATGGTAGCCTTGATTTTACCCGCAAGTTGCAGATAATGATCCCTCGAGTACTTCCGGCTCATTCGTTTTAAGACATCTGTGTTACCAGCTTGCACGGGTAAATGGATGTGCTCGACGAGATTGCCACGCTTCCCTAATACCTCAATCAAACGATCGTCGAAATCTCGTGGATGTGAGGTTGTAAAACGAATACGTGGAACATCAATCTTACGAATATCGTCCATCAGATCAGCGAAAGTGTACGTTATATCTTCAAAGTCTTTGCCATAAGCATTGACATTCTGTCCAAGTAGCGTAATTTCCTGAAAGCCTTGACGAGCCAAATCTCTGACTTCTGCCAGGACGTCCTGCGGTCTACGGCTTCGTTCCTTACCACGTGTAAAAGGAACAATACAGTAGGTACAGAACTTATCACAGCCGTACATAATATTAACCCAAGCACGGATACCTTCCCGTTTTTTGGGGAGATTTTCTACGATATCGCCTTCCTTTGACCACACCTCCACAACCATTTCTTTGTTGAAAAAGGCATCTTTCAGAAGGCTAGGCAAGCGATGAATATTATGTGTTCCGAAAATCATATCGACAAAGGCATGTTTCTGCATAATGCGATGAACCACGGACTCCTCTTGCGACATACAACCACATACACCAAGAATAAGTCCTGGCTTCTGCGCTTTCAACGTCTTTAAATGACCAAGTTCACCGAACACTTTGTCTTCAGCATTCTCACGAATCGCACACGTATTTAAGAGAATCACATCTGCGATCTGCTTGTCATCCGTAGCTGTATAACCCATCTGCTCGAAAAGACCTCTCATGACTTCGGTATCATGTTCATTCATCTGACATCCATAGGTCGTGATTAAATAATATTTGTCCTTACCAAACTCCTGCATATCTTCTGGAATCGCAAAATCATAGTGAACCTGAATGTCCTCTTTACCACGTTGCTTCTCATCCTTGTAGTTCGGCGCAGAATTAATTTGGATGTTTCTACCTTTAATTCGATACGTCGTTTTGCCCTCTTCTTGGCTTAACACTTTCGCATCCGAGAAGTCAAAGTATTTGGAGTAGTCCTTAACCTTGTCGGATTTTAAGTCCGATGTATTTTGGTTCTCCTTTGACATGGTGAATTCACTTCCCTTTATCTATAAATATAGCTCTAACTTGTATTAACCCAATATCAAATTATAGCACAAAAGATACCTGTATATCCATATTGGCTTCCGTTTCAGATTCATGAGAAAAACCTTCTCCAAAGAGAAGGCACTTAAATCACATTTAACCAAATGTATATTGCTGCTTAATGATACCAGTCATCTCCTGCGCAGGTAATGGGCGGCTAAATAAGTACCCTTGCGCTTCATTGCATTCTTTTAGTAGTAAAAATTGAAGCTGTTCCTTGGTTTCTACCCCTTCTGCGATTACCTTCAGATCCAAATTATGTGCCATTGAAATGATCGTATGTACGAGTGCAGCATCTTTCGCATCCTCAAACATATTTCGAGTAAACGATTGGTCAATCTTCAAACTGTCAATCGGGAACAACTTTAAATAATTCAAAGATGAATATCCCGTTCCAAAATCATCAATCGATAAAAAGATACCCATAGCCTTTAATTTATGCATAGTCTCAATGGCGTACTTGGAATCTTGGATAATACTTTCCGTTAGCTCCAGTTCTAGATACTGGTGATCTAGTCCGGACTCATCTAATGCTTTACTTACCATATCGATTAGATTACTTTGTTTAAATTGCCTGGAAGATATATTTACAGCTATACGAAATGGTGCATAGCCTAGCATCTGCCATTCTTTATTTTGGCGGCAAGCCTCATTTAGCACCCATTCGCCAATTGGAATGATTAATCCGGTTTCTTCTGCTAGTGGTATAAAATCCGCTGGTGATATCGGCCCCCAATCCGGGTGCAGCCAACGAATCAATGCCTCTGCACCAGTAATCTTCCCCGTATTCACATCAATCTGCGGTTGATAAAAAACTTTAAATTCATTTCGCTCTAAGGCTTTGCGCAGCCCAATTTCCATTTGCATTTTTTTGGTGACCGCTTCATTCATCTCTGGTGTATAAAATTGAAAATTATTTTTACCTTGTTCTTTCACACGGTACATCGCGGTATCTGCATTTTTAATTAATGTCTCAATATCCCCTCCATCAGATGGATAGAGACTAATACCAATGGAAGGTGTAACGAATAACTCGTGTTCAAGGATGGTAAAGGATTGTGAGAAAATACGAACAATTTTATTCGCATTTTTGATCATCTCATCAGCAGTCGTATGTGCCCAAAGAATAATAAATTCATCGCCACCTTGCCGAGAAACCGTATCTCCTTTACCGATGCAAGCTTCGAATCGCTTCGCAACCTCAATCAATAATTTATCTCCCATTGCATGGCCAAGCGTGTCATTAATAAATTTAAATCGATCCAAATCAATAAACATGATCCCCATGCTTTGTTGATTTTCATATGCTTGGTCTAAAGCTAGATCGAGACGATCATTTAATAAAAGCCGATTCGGCAGTCCCGTTAAAGGATCACGATACACCATCTGATTAATCTTTTCTTCTGTTCTTTTTCTTTCAGAGATATCTCGAATTATGCAGCTAAAGTATGTATTGCCTTCTTCTTTCCACACTGCAAGTGAAAGTTCAATTGGAAACTCGGTTTGATCTTTTCGTAACCCTATTAATTCGTAAGTCAATCCAAGCTCATCCACTTCACCAGTGGCAGTCGCAAGGAAACTCTCCAATCGCTCTTTATGCGATGCAAAGAACCGTTCTGGGAAAATACGATGTAACCTTTCTCCAATAAGCTCTTGTTCTTCATAGCCAAAAATGAGCTGTGCACCCTTATTCCAAGAGATAATTGTCCGATTATGATCAGCCAAAATAATCGCATCATGGGCTGATTCTACAACGGAACGGAATCTTTTCTCCGACATCACCATCTGTGATTCAAATCGTCTATCGATGAATGTACTGATGAACGCTAGTCCAAGTATGAATAAAATGCCAAAACCTATTAAATAAGCCAGCAATTTCGTATCGAACGTAAGGTCTGAAGCAATTTGTGAATGATCATGTTTGAAAGTTGCTGCTGCCATTCCTGTATAATGCATACCACTAATGGCTATGCCCATGACCAACGAACTAACTAACTTTCGCAACATAATACGTGGTGAGCTCGCCTTTTGTTTTACCGAGAATAACAGCAGAAGTGCTACTAATGAAACAACATATGCAATGATAGCAGAAAGAGCCCATAGAAAGGGATTATATTCAATCGTTGCCCCCATTACCATTGCTTCCATGCCGATGTAGTGCATGGATACGACTCCTGTCGCAATAAAAGTAGCTCCAATAAACACATGTGGTTTGCGCATCACGGGTCTACTGATGATATATAAGGCTAACCATGATGCAAGCAACGCTGGAACGATTGAATAAATCACGGTAGATAATTGGTATGTGACAGATATAGATAAATGAAAAGCAAGCATCGCGACGAAATGCATCGACCAAATACCCATTCCCATTGCAAAAGCACCGCCTGCCAACCAGGCTTGCCTCGCTGAACTTTTGGCCTTATGAATTCGAATTCCCAGGTCCAATGCAGCAAATGATGCAATGATCGCAATGAGAATTGAAAAAATGACAAAAGGGATGTAATACGTACTTGAGATAGTTTCCAAATTGATGTCTCCTAACTTAAGGCAATGATAATGATATCTACAGGAGCCATTGAATCAGATCGATAAGGCTAAGCAAATATATGTATTATAAATCTATTGAAAACCATTTTACCATGATTTACTTAGTGCCTCTATACGTTTACGTCGAAAATACTCGAAAAATGCAAAACTTACATCTCAACGTAATTTTCATGCAAAAAAAGCGCAAAAAGCATCCTTTACACGTCTTAGAAAGGATGCCTTTTGCGTATATCAACCTCATTAATAATTAATGCTATTAATCAAACTTATAATAAGAGCTCCGCTTTGTCACCTGTTTTCACACCTGCTGCATTTCCTTCGTCTGTATCGATATGCATATCCAACGCGAATTGGTCCGACACTCGGGCAATCACATCTTCAAATATTAATGGCCTTTCTCCCCGCAAATGAACGCGTAGAAGTTGTTTATCTTGAATTCCCCATTGAGTAGCATCAGAAGCATGGAAGTGAATATGTCTTGCTGCTACAATGACTCCCTGCTCCAATGTAACTTCTCCTTTAGGGCCTATGACACGCACTCCAGGTGTTCCTTCAATATGTCCTGATTCGCGTACTGGCGGATGGATGCCAAGTGTGAAAGCATCTGTACGTGATACCTCGATTTGCGTTTGTGGTCGAATCGGACCGAGAATTCGGACCTTGTCGAATTGTCCTTTAGGCCCTATTATAGCAACCGTTTCTTGTGCCGCGAATTGGCCTGGCTGCGATAAATCCTTGAAACTCGACAACTCATATCCCTCTCCGAAAAGTGCAACTAAATCGGTTTGTGAAAGATGTATATGTCTTGCTGAAACACCAATTGGAATCATGGGCATGGTAGGTACTCATCCTCTCTTTAGATCATAATTGTCAGTATTACCGCTCAGCAAAAAAGGCATACGGAATATCACCGTATGCCTTCTTAGGAAATTGTTATTTAAACTCTGTAAGCAATTTGCTGAAGTCAGCTTCGGAAAGCTTAAGATCTTGTTTAGCTAGACCTTCTTTAGCAAAGCTTGGAATGGAATCTTCATAGCTCTTTTTATCTTTGTTTTGGTAGATGATACCTGTCAACATGGAGTTTGTTTCCATGATTTTGGTCATCGCCATCACACGGTTTGTGTAATCATAGTCTGGGATCTCATCCAAATCAACGATATTCTCTTTGAACCAGTCATATGTGTTTACTTTATTGAAAGTAACACAAGGGCTGAATACGTTGATCAAGGAGAAACCTTTGTGATTCAAACCAGCTTCAATAACAGCTGTTAACTGTTTCAAGTTACTGGAGAATGATTGTGCTACGAAAGAAGCACCTGCAGCCATTGCAATTTCAAGTGGTGAAATTGCGGACTCAATTGTACCGGATGGTACACTTTTCGTTTTGAAACCTTCCGCACTACGTGGTGATGCTTGACCTTTCGTCAAACCGTAGATTTGGTTGTCCATTACGATGTAAGTAACATCAATGTTACGACGAATAGCATGAACAGTGTGCCCCATACCAATCGCAAAGCCGTCTCCGTCTCCACCAGAAGCAATAACTGTCAAATCACGGTTAGCCATTTTCACACCTTGTGCGATAGGCAGGGATCTTCCGTGAATACCGTGGAATCCGTATGCATTGATGTAACCCGAAATACGTCCGGAACATCCGATACCTGAAACGATTGCTAAGTTTTCCGGCTCCAAACCAACGTTAGCTGAAGCACGCTGAATAGCCGCTTGTACGGAGAAATCTCCGCATCCAGGACACCAGTTAGGCTTTACATTGTTACGAAAGTCTTTTAATGTTGCCATGCTAAAGTCAACTCCTTACATTTTTGTTCGATTTCTGCTGGCAAGAACGGGTTACCGTTGTATTTAAGTACGTTTTTGATTTTATCTGCATGGCCAACATGCAATTTAATTTGATCAGCTAATTGACCTGTAGCGTTGTTTTCAACAACGATAACTTGTTTCGCTTTTTCAACAAGCGGGCGAAGTTGGTCAGCTGGGAACGGATGAATCAAACGTACGGTTGCGTGGTTAGTTTTGATACCTTCCAATTCAACACGACTTCTTGCTTCATCAATTGTTCCGCCTGTGGAACCCATTCCGATAATAAGAAGGTCTGGATTCTCGTGAGGAGCATCAAATTTGATAGCATCTGTCACTTGAATATGTTTCAACTTCTCAAGACGCTTATCCATCATACGTTGACGATTTTCTGTGCTTTCGGAAGGACGACCTGTTTGGTCATGCTCTACTCCTGTAACATGGTGAATACCATGCTTCACGCCAGGGATAACACGAGGAGAAACACCTTTCTCCGTGAACTCATAACGTTTGAACAACTGATTAGGCTCTTGTTCAGGTGCTTCAGTTACTAGTGCGCCGCGGTCAATAACGATGCGGTTGTAATCAAGCATTTCTGCGGATTGTTTACCTAAGGAAAGTTGAAGATCCGTCATAAGAATAACAGGCACTTGATACTGCTCAGCAAGGTTGAAAGCTTCAATTGTATCGTAGAAGCACTCTTCAATCGTACTTGGAGAAAGAACGATTTTTGGAATTTCACCATGCGTTCCGTAAACCATTGCGTTTAAATCAGATTGCTCTTGTTTAGTAGGAAGTCCTGTACTTGGACCACCACGTTGCGTATCAACGATTACTACTGGAGTCTCTGTCATACCTGCAAGACCAATTGCTTCCATCATTAGGGACAAACCAGGACCTGCAGAAGCTGTAAGTGCACGAGCACCTGCGTAGTTTGCGCCGATAGCCATTGTACATGCTGCAATTTCATCTTCCGTTTGAATAACAGTCCCACCCAATTTAGGAAGTACTTTTTGCAAATACTCCATAACTTCGGATGCTGGCGTAATTGGATAAGCCGGCATGAAGCGGCAACCTGCAGCAACAGCTCCAAGAGCGATTGCATCATTACCGATCATGAACAATTTTTGTTGTCCATCAGCAGGCTCAAGTTGGAAGTCAGCGATAGGTCCGCCAGCTAGTTCAAGTACAGATTCTGCACCTTTACGAACAGCTTCAATATTCTTCTCAACGACAGCCGCACCTTTACGGCCAAATTCTTCTTCAACAGCTTTATTAAACACGTCAATCGGCAAGCCAAGTAGAGCCCATGAAGCGCCTGACGCGGCCATGTTCTTAAATAGGGAAGTTCCTAATTCCTCTGCAATTGCAGTAATCGGTACTGGGAACAATCTAGCTTTAATTCCTTCAGGTAAAACAGGGTTAAATTTAGCGTCCGCAACGATTACCCCATTGTCACGAAGTTCGTGTGCGTTGAAATCGATACTTTCTTGGTCGAAAGCAACAAGAATATCCAAATCGTCTGAAATTGCGCGAATCGGTTTGGTGCTGATGCGAATCTTGTTATTTGTATGTCCCCCCTTAATCCGTGAAGAGAAATGACGGTACCCATACAAATAGTAACCGAGACGGTTCAATGCAGTAGAGAAAATGCGGTCTGTACTTTCGACCCCTTCACCCTGCTGACCTCCGATTTTCCAAGATAACTGACTAATCACCGTACGTCCACTCCTTTTGATTGTAGCTGCGTGAAGAAAATTTGATAAGCTGATTGTTTAGTAATTTAAGATGGTGCAATAAAAAATTTCTTTCACTTGTCATCCAAATTCTATGCCTTTACAGAGTAAATTGCAAGAGGTTTCACCGTTTCTAACAGATAGAGTTTTTAGATTGTATCCATATCAATATTAGATTGATTTCCACTTATTCATTGCGGAAGGTTCCGCAACATGAAATTTCGCCAGTTCCCGTACAAAAACGCCTCCACTTGCGACTCCGTATAGTTTTTACACAAAGCTTCTATAATATTTCCGTAATGACCAACATGTCTTAAATCTTTTACCCATTGTTCAATCCCATCAAAATCCGAACCAAAACCTATATGGGACTCTCCGCCTAACGCACAGATATGATCAATATGTTTCAGAATCGCTGAAATCTCTACTTGCACTTTTAAGTTCTCCAGAAAGTAAGGAACAAAGGTAATCCCCATTATACCTTTACATTGTATGATAGCTTTAATTTGGTCGTCTGATAAATTTCTTGGATGAGGACATAACTGATAAGCGTTTGAGTGCGAGGCGATAAACGGTTTTTGGTAAACCTCCACAAGCTCCCAGAAGCCCGCAACGGAAAGATGGGACACATCGACTATTATACCCATAGTTTCTATTTCTTTTAACATGAGCTTCCCTTTTTTTGTAAAACCGCCTTTTCTCTGTTCCATAACGCCATCCGCCGCCCAATTTGCGTAATTCCACGTGAGTCCTGCACAACGAACACCTAAGTAATCGAGAATTCGCAAGTTGGTTAGATTACCAGCAAGCGCATCCATACCTTCTAATGTCAAAATAGCACCAATCTCCTGTTTTTGCTCCATGTCTAACCAATCCGAAACAGTACGAATAAATTTCATTTGCGGATGGCTAATAATCTTTCGATGAAAAATATCTACCATTTGCAAAACATGCTCAAAGCTAGGGTTAGGGATGGATTCCGGAAGATAGATCGCAAAACATTGTACTTTAACGCCTGCCTGCTGCAGCTTTGGAATGCTTACATCCAATTCTAATACATCTTGGTTAAATTCCAGTTTACCGTTCTGATATAGCTTTGTTAATGCGTCACAATGTCCATCTACAATTTTCATTATAACCAGCCTCCTGACATCGCACTTTATGCCCAAACAGCACAAAAACCTCTATACAGAGGTTTCATAGGTACTGTGATAACATTTCGATTTAACTGGCTGTCAGTCATGAAAGTCAACACTTATGCAGTTGCCTTACCGTCTACCGAGGCTCGACAATCAATTTAATAGCTGTCCGGTCCTCCCCATCAATAACGATATCCGTGAAGGCTGGTACACATATTAAGTCGACTCCACTAGGCGCCACAAACCCTCTTGCGATAGCTACTGCTTTGATGGCTTGGTTCAATGCGCCTGCACCTATCGCTTGAAGCTCAGCGGCTCCACGCTCACGCAATACGCCTGCCAATGCACCTGCTACGGAGTTTGGATTGGATTTTGCTGAAACTTTTAACACATCCATGAATAGTACCTCCTCGGAAATGATGGATAGCTTCCAATACCCATCATATTCACGAGGAACACGAAACATGCTACCTCATCCCATTTATACGGTTACCACTAATATTTTTACTACTAATCCATAAATACTTGATCTTCATCATACCTAATCAAGTTAATCCCTTTAGATAAACCTGTTTGATCGTTTAATTCAATAACAACGGCATGGAAATGCCATTTACCTTCATCTGTAATGAAACGAACGGGAAGCTGCGTCTTAAACTTCTGAAGCACAGCATTACGTTCTACCCCTAGAATGCCATCACGAGGCCCTACCATCCCTACATCCGTCACATATGCGGTACCTTGAGGCAATACTCGATTATCATTTGTTTGAACGTGTGTATGGGTTCCTACGACCGCAGACACCTTACCGTCCAAATGCCAACCCATTGCAATTTTCTCCGAAGTCGCTTCCGCGTGGAAATCGACAAAAACAAATTTGTGCTTTTTCCTATCGGCTTCCAATATTTCATCCACTTTACGGAATGGACAATCAATTGGGGGCAAGAATGTTCGTCCTTGTAGATTAATAATAAGAAGTTCTTGGTCCTTTACTTTGATGACTGAATGACCTTTACCAGGTGTACCTGGCGGGAAGTTCGCAGGACGTACCATTTTATCGTCACGATCAATAAAATCGAAGATTTCTTTCTGATCCCACGTGTGGTTTCCCATCGTAATGGCTTGAATACCCATTTCATATATTTCTTTGGCAATTGCTTGCGTAATTCCTTTACCCGCGGCCGCATTCTCTCCGTTGGCAATGAAGACTGCATGTGGATGCAATTGTTTAAGTCTTGGCATGATATTTTTCAATGCTTTTCTTCCTACAGAACCAACGATGTCACCAATAAATACAATTTTCATAACGTAAAACGAGCTCCTTTATATGACCCAATTCCATTCGGCCTTGAAAATAAGGAAAAGTGGCTATAATAGCCACTTTTCGCATTTGATTCTTATTTAGCGTATTCAACTGCTCTAGTTTCACGAATGACCGTAACCTTAATATGTCCTGGATAATCGAGTTCACCCTCGATTTTCTTCGTAATATCACGGGCTAAACGGAACGCTTCAGTGTCATCCACTTTCTCTGGCTGCACCATAACACGTACTTCACGACCCGCTTGAATGGCGTAAGATTTCTCAACACCTTCAAATGACTCTGAAATCTCTTCCAGCTTCTCAAGACGTTTAATATACGTTTCTAGCGTTTCTCTTCGAGCACCTGGTCTCGCCGCTGACAATGCGTCCGCAGCACCGACTAACATGGCAATTACTGAAGTTGCTTCCACATCACCGTGATGTGAGGCAATACTATTAATTACAATTGGATGCTCTTTGTATTTCTTGCCTATCTCAACACCGATTTCGACGTGAGACCCTTCCACTTCATGGTCTAGCGCTTTACCAATGTCATGAAGCAGCCCGGCACGTTTCGCCAAAGTTACGTCTACCCCGAGCTCTCCGGCCATTAAACCAGCCAGATACGCTACTTCCATGGAATGTTTCAACACGTTTTGTCCGTAACTTGTTCTGAACTTTAGGCGCCCCAAAATTTTGATCAAGTCAGGATGCAAACCATGTACCCCAACTTCAAACGTCGCTTGCTCCCCATATTCGCGGATACGTTCGTCCACTTCTTTGCGAGACTTCTCAACCATCTCTTCGATACGTGCGGGATGAATACGTCCATCCGCGACAAGTTTCTCAAGTGATGTGCGAGCAATTTCACGACGGATTGGGTCAAAACCAGATAAGATTACTGCTTCAGGCGTATCATCAATAATAAGGTCAATTCCGGTCAAAGTTTCCAAAGCTCGGATATTTCTACCTTCACGACCGATAATGCGACCCTTCATTTCTTCATTAGGCAACGAGACAACGGATACCGTGGTTTCCGCTACGTGATCTGCCGCACAACGCTGAATAGCAAGTGTGATGATCTCACGTGCTTTCTTATCGCCTTCTTCTTTGGCTTGTTGTTCAATCTCTTTGATTAGCTGAGCAGTTTCATGGCGAACTTCTTGCTCTACATTAGTAAGAATGATGCTCTTAGCTTCTTCCATTGTAAGACCAGAAATTCGTTCCAATTCAGAAACTTGGCTTTTATAGAGCTGATCAATTTGTGTTTGTGTATCCTCGATTCGCTTCTCTTTGTTGGCAACTAGCTCTTCTTTACGCTCGAGAGACTCTAATTTTTTATCCAGCGATTCCTCTTTTTGCAACAGTCGTCTTTCTTGTCGTTGAATTTCATTCCGACGTTCACGAATGTCTTTTTCAGCTTCGGACCGTAGTTTGTGGACTTCGTCCTTTGCTTCCAGAACCGTTTCTTTTTTCAGTGCTTCTGCTTCCTTTTTGGCAGATTCTTTTATCTGCTCAGCGGCTGTTTCAGCACTGGAAATTTTCGCTTCTGCAAGAGATTTACGGATAAAATAACCAATCCCTAAGCATGCAGCTCCAACAACGAGAATGATCGCGATCCAGATGGCAGTCATCATCTTGTTCACCTCCTCGTTGGTTTCTCCAAGGTGTTAGCCTGGGGTACCTTCGGTTTTTTAATCCGATTCAATTGTTTGACTAGTCATACATACCCTTAAAATGTAAGAGTATGGCTTTTAAATGAATGCGCACAGTGCGTTAGGGCACTATAGTGCTAATAATCCATAATCAACAGTGTAAAAATTGGCGGTTTTTACATCTGTCTTCTCAAAATCAATGAAATTAGTATGATTTTGAATACATTATGAAAATATACACTGTTATTTTATCTTTTGTCGAAGAAGCTTGTCAAGCGAATGTCCAAGAGTTGATTATTTAGACCCAAAACTCAAATGTAAATAGTTAATGCCATTAAGTTTATTGCAATTAATTAATGTAGTTAATTATCTTCGAATCCATCCTCCATAAATTCCAATTCTTCCTCATCCGTTTCATTGCTTATGAGCCCCAATACCTTGGTAACAATAGCCCCCGTGTAACCTCTTCGCATTAGAAACGCCGCAGTTTTACGCTTTCTATCCATTAGTTTTCCTGAGGTTTGCTTCCATTTCGTTCTCGCTATTTTCAGTGCCCCGACGTACTCATCCTCTGGATTAATTGACTCCATGGTACTTTTAACCACATCTTGATGAATCCCTTTTTGTTGAAGTTCTTGTCGAATCAGATTACGTCCCTTGCGTTGAGAAATCACCCGGTTGTCCGTCCACATTTTAGCGAATTCTTCATCATTGATGTATTTATTTTCAATAAGTTTGTCACTCGCCCAATCAATAATAAGTGCTTCAAAACCTTTTTCTTTCAATTTACGCTTCACCTCTGAGAGCGAATGCGGACGTCTTCCTACCATATGGAGCGCCTTTACATAGGCCATATTTCGCTCTTCATCTAAAATGATAGCTTCAATCGCTTGCTGATAAAGGGATTCTCCTTTGTTCAAACGGTGCTTGATCAGAATATCTTCATGCACAGAAAAAGCGTATTCCTCATTAAGATAAATGTTATAGCGATGCCTTCCTTGTTTTTGTTTTTCCACTTTGGTTATTACTTGTAATTCTTCTTCTTCGTGATTCATCTCAATAATCCCCCAAATGAAGAAAAAAACACCCCAACACAAGGTTAAGGTGCTTCATCCATCCTATTTCTCAAACCTATTCAAAAGCTGTTTCCAACTCGTCTTCTTCATCCATGTTTGGACCAACAACTTTAATCAAGTTACTATTCTCTCTAATTCTTAGCTCAATCGTTTCTGAGATCGCTTTATTATCTTTCAAGAATTGCTTCGCATTCTCACGTCCTTGGCCAAGACGCTCACCTTCATACGAATACCACGCACCGCTTTTATTCACGATATCCAGCTCAGTTCCGATATCAATAATGCTACCTTCGCGTGAGATACCTTCACCGTACATAATATCGACTTCAGCTTGTTTAAATGGAGGTGCTACTTTATTCTTAACGACCTTAATTCTCGTACGGTTACCAACCATGTCATTGCCTTGCTTGATCGTTTCAATACGACGAACATCCAATCGAACGGAAGAGTAGAACTTCAGTGCACGTCCACCCGGAGTTGTCTCTGGATTTCCGAACATAACGCCAACCTTTTCACGCAATTGGTTGATAAAGATAGCGATAACTTTAGATTTATTGATTGCACCAGACAGCTTACGAAGCGCTTGTGACATCAATCGCGCTTGAAGACCTACGTGAGAATCTCCCATATCGCCTTCAATTTCTGCTTTCGGTACTAGTGCTGCAACGGAGTCGATAACAATAATATCTACCGCACCACTACGAACAAGTGCTTCCGCGATCTCAAGTGCTTGCTCACCTGTATCTGGTTGGGAAAGCAATAGCTCATCTATATTAATACCAAGCTTGCTTGCATAGGAAGGATCTAAAGCATGCTCCGCATCAATAAAGGCAGCTTGTCCACCCACTCTTTGAACTTCAGCAATCGCATGTAAAGCTACAGTTGTTTTACCTGATGACTCTGGTCCGTAAACTTCAATAATTCTTCCGCGTGGGAATCCACCTATTCCAAGTGCGATATCCAGAGCAAGTGCGCCCGAAGAAATCGTTTCAACTTGCATATGTGTAGATTCTCCAAGTTTCATAATGGAGCCTTTTCCGAACTGTTTCTCAATTTGACGTAATGCATTATCTAGCGCGGCACGACGATCTGACAAAACGACCACTTCCTTCTATCATTATAGGTATATGATAACTTGTTTTGGCATGTTTGCCAAGCATTTTTTCGAACATACATTCGTTTTTTTTGCGAACAAACAAAAAACCGTAACAAAGTTATCGCTTTGCTACGGTTCTTCCGTTAACTAACTCTGATTATAGAGGATTTCTAGTTTTCTTTCAACTGTTTCCACAATTGATAGAGTGCACGCTTAGCAGCCCTTAATTTAATTGACTCCCTGTTACCTGATAGTTGGAGAGTAAATACTTCCGTCTTCTCATTCTTTTGTGCTAATCCCACATAGACAAGCCCTACAGGCTTCCCTTCAGACGGGCTTGGACCCGCCACACCGGTTACGGAGATGCCAAAGTCACTACCAGTCCTAACTAGCAACTGTTCGGCTAAAATGACAGCTGTTTCGCTGCTAACAGCACCAGGAGCACCTTCCCCCTCCAAAATATTCATTGGCACACCCAGCAGCTTATTTTTTAACTTGTTTGAGTAAACGATAATACCACCTAAGAAAGATTCTGAGCTACCTGGCACTGTCGTTATTAAATCACTAAGTAAACCTCCTGTGCAGCTCTCAGCGACTGATAGGGTCTTCTTGCTGGCCACCAGCAATTGCAAGACAATCGTTTCAATAGGGACGTCCTGATCCGCATAAAGATACTCACCAAGCCGCTTCTTAATTTCAGCTTCCGTAGCTTGCAGCTTCAACTCGCCTTCTGCTTCCGCATGGGCACGCGTTGTCAATCGTATTGTTACTTCACCTTCTTTGGCGTAAGGGGCAATAGTCGGGTCGGTCTGTGACTGAATCAAATCTAACAACAGATGCTCCAAATTGGACTCACCTATGCCTGCAAACTTCAACATTTTCGAATATAGCGGAACTTCACTTGTCATTCGTAATTGAAGCCACGGCATCGCATATTTGGTAAACATCGGTTTCATTTCTTTAGGAGGTCCCGGTAAAAGCACGAAATGTGTCCCTTCGAATGTGAGAGCATTTCCCACAGCCAAACCAGTCTCGTTATGTAAGGGATCGCTTCCTTCAAGCATAAGGGCTTGACGACGATTGCTTTCTACCATATGAATCCCTCTAGAAGCAAACATCTCAGAAATGGCCTCCATAGAAGGCTCGTGAAGCACCAGATTACGTCCCGTCAGTGTAGCTAATACATCCTTAGTCAGATCATCCTGTGTTGGCCCTAATCCTCCTGTACAAATCACGACATCAGCTCGGGATGCAGCTAAACGAAGACTATCTAACAAGCGCTGTTCATTATCCCCAACAACCGTTTGAAAGTATATATCAATCCCTAGTGCTGCACATTCTCTAGAAATAAACTGCGCATTGGTATTCACGATTTGACCAAGCAACAATTCTGTTCCTATCGCAATGATTTCTGCTTTCATGTACGAAACCTCCTTAAATTGAGAAAACCTCTAACGCAATCGCTCGTTATTGATCGACCGCGTTTAGAGGTAAGTTTAATGGAACTATGACTTTTCCGAAAAGTCTATGACGTGTTTATTTTTAACGAAATATTCCACACCTGAATAAACGGTAATAATTGCTGCAGCCCAACTAGCTATAACATCAAAGGGAAAATCTAGAAACGTAAATGGAAAATTATTAATCAGCAGTGCAATGATGGCTGTAATTTGAGCCGCGGTCTTCGCTTTACCCCATTTGCTGGCCGCCATGACCGTACCCTCTAAGAGGGCAATTTGGCGAAGTCCAGTCACAGCCCATTCTCTGCTAATAATGACAATAACGATCCAAGCATCAACTTTATCCATTTCTACTAGTGAAACAAGTACAGCGGTAACAAGCAGCTTGTCTGCCAATGGATCCAATAGCTTGCCCAGATTCGTAACAAGATTACGTTTCCTAGCAATGTAACCATCTAAGCTATCTGTACTCGCAGCAATAATAAAAATTAAAGCAGCAATAATTTGATTATACGTTATGCTAAACTCCTCTATCCGTATTTGAGGAAATTTTACCTTAATCAACAAAAAGAACATGATGATGGGTACTAATAAAATTCTCGCTACGGTGATGCGGTTAGCTAAGTTCATGCAATTACCTCCCCGGATAAGTCAAACTCATAGGAGTGGGTAACACGAACTTTCGCAAGTTCTCCAATGTTCAATTTCGCATTCGAAACGAATACTTCACCATCAATTTCAGGTGCATCGAACTGTGAGCGCCCAATATAAACGTCGCTTCTGCCATCGTATCTTTCAATAAGCACGTCGATTTCTTGCCCAATACGTCGACCACCGCGAATATTCGAAATTTCACGTTGGATTTCCATAATAGCGTTAGCCCGGTATTCTTTTACATCATCAGGCACTTGATCCGGCAGTCTTGCTGCTGGCGTATCATCTTCTTTGGAGTAGGCAAACACACCAAGACGATCGAACTGAACATCCCGCACGAATTGTTTCAAGTTCTCAAAATCTTGTTCAGTCTCACCTGGGAAACCAACAATAAGCGACGTACGCAAGGCAACATCAGGAATAGATTCGCGAATTTTACGAACGAGTTCACGTGTATCCTTTTGGCGGCCTGGTCTACGCATACGCTTAAGGATAGAATCTTCACTATGCTGTAAAGGCATATCAATGTACTTGCATACTTTAGGATTCGTTGCCATCACTTCAATCAGTTCATCACTGAAGAAGCCCGGGTATGCATAGTGCAGACGTACCCATTCGATTCCTTCAACTTCACTTACTTTATTCAGCAAGGTAGGAAGCATGAAGCTATCATAGATATCTGTTCCATAGTTTGTGGAATCTTGAGCAATTAAGCTAATTTCTTTAACGCCTTGAGCCGCAAGGTTAGCAACTTCTGCAACGATTGATTCCATGCTTCTGCTCTTAAAAGCACCGCGCATAATTGGAATGGAACAGAATGTACAAGCGTTATCGCAACCTTCTGCAATTTTCACATAGGCGGTGTAACGAGGAGTCGTCATCAGTCTAGGCAGGTCAGCGTCATAGTTAAATACCGGATTCCCTACTAGAACCGGTTTCTTCCCTCTAAGCGCTTCGTCCACAATGTGATTAATTTTATCAAAATCACCCGTACCTACAATGCCATCGATCTCAGGCATCTCTTCCATTAACTGCTTTTTGTATCGTTGTGTTAAACAGCCTGAAACGATTAGCGCCTTGAGATTCGCTGTTTGCTTCAGTTCTGCCATATCCAAAATTGTATTTACGGATTCTTCTTTAGCTGCATCAATGAACCCGCAAGTGTTCACGATAATGACTGTAGCATCTTCCTTGTTGTCTACAAGTTGGAAACCACGGCCATGAATTAAACCTGACATAATCTCGGAATCAACTAAATTCTTCTCGCATCCGAGAGTAACTACTTTAACCTTTTCTGTCATGAAAGAAACAACCTCCAATAGTCCTAAAAAACACTCCCTACCAGTATAATACAAGCCAATAGGGGTGTCAAAATGTAAAAACCCCCTGCATCCAGGGGGTTTTCCTTCAAGCAACCATAAATTCCTGATTATTTCATATTAACAAACTGCAAATCCAATGGAATATCTGCTTTCCGAAGCAAAGCGATAACAGCCTGTAAATCGTCACGGCTCTTCCCGGTTACACGGATTTGATCCCCTTGAATTTGAGTTTTCACTTTCAATTTTGAATCACGAATCAGTATATTAATTTTCTTGGAATTGTCTTGATCGACACCTTGTTTCATGCTGATTTTCTGTCTAACTGTGGAACCAGCGGCTGGTTCTACCTTGGAATATTCGAGATTTTTAATCGAGATTCCACGTTTGGTCATTTTGGCATGCATAATATCAAGGACGTTCTGAAGCTTAAACTCATCATCCGAAGTGACAACAAGCTGATCTTTATCTAATTTAATGCTACTTTTACTTCCTTTAAAATCAAAACGGGTCAACATCTCTTTCTCCGCTTGTTGAATCGCATTATTTAGTTCTTGCATATCCACTTTGGATACAATATCAAACGAACTCTCTGAACTCATCTACATCCCAACATCCCTTCCATCAAATTACATTAGCATTATAGCAAGAACATGCAAAAAAGGAAATATCCTACCGCCAATGGCTTCGAATATTTCCCATAAAACTATTTTCATTACCCGGGAAAGCGCAGGAACTGGCAAATTGCTAGCTTTTCTGCAAATTCAGTTGAACCCGCTTCGGATTCGGCGTATCGCCAACAGGTACGAGAGTGCCATTGACCATGAGCTGCAATGCACTAGCTGCTCCAACATTCAAAAAAGCTGAACTTGCTAAATCAAATGTATCCGTTTCACCGGTATTATACAGTTTCTGTCTTAGCAATGCTCCCTTCTCACCCTCAGGGGTAAGTGCATTAACAGCGATCCAGCAAGAACCAGTAATTTTGAATTGAATATTCAAATTTGCAGTACCTGTAATGATGTAATTATCTACACCCTTTTCAGTAGCGCTAAATTTAACCTGTACTGCAGGCGGTGTAGGGGTCGGAGCTGGTGTTGGGGTTGGCGTTGAAAGCCCCGTTGCTTTACCATCCCCCGTAGCATTAACAGACGTGCTCGGAGAAGGGTTCGTCGAGTCTGTAATACGCGGCGATTGCGTTTGCGTTGGCTTCTCATCCGCTGGCGTTCCCTTATAATTCTTATATGTATAATAGTATACGATCCCGAATATGAGCAAAATAAAACAGACAAACATCAGGCTCGAAGCCCAGCGGCTCATCTTTTCTGTATTGCGAACACTTGATCTATTCTTGCGAATCGCTTCCACAACAGGCTTCTCAATCGTTGGGGCAGGAAGCGTTGATTGATACATATTCAGAACTTCGTTCGGATCAAGCCCTAATGCTTCCGCATAACTTTTAATAAAAGCCCTCACATAGAAACTTCCTGGCAGCACCTTGTAGTTTCCTTCTTCAATGGCTTCTAGATAGCGCTTGCGGATCTTAGTAACTTCCTGGAGATCATCCAGTGAAATCTTTTTTTCCAGTCGAGTTTTGCGCAAAATGTAGCCTAAGTCAGACATATGGTCACCTCCCCGAAGGAATTATTCATCCTGTTATTGACGTTTGAAACACTAAAAAGGTTCGGACGTATACGTAAACGAATCGTAGTTAATTTCTTCATCCGGGCTGTTCCGGAGCTCAATGATATAATCGAAGTGATTATAGGTGTATTCCGATTCGCGAATAAAAATGTCTGGATGCTCGATAACCTTTGTTGAAGGGAGACCCATAATATCTTGCAAAAGACTGTAGTGCTTCTCATTGGAACGAATTGTAGAAACAATACCATCAATGATATAGACATTATTTGGGGCCATCTCATCCTCAGAAAGCTGACTGCGAACGGTTTGCCTTAATAAGGTGGAAGAAACAAATGTCCACCGTTTGTTCGCACAAACACTGCCAGCAATAATAGATTCCGTTTTACCAACTCGCGGCATGCCACGAAGTCCAACAACTTGATTGCCTTCACGTTTGAATATTTCACCTAGGAAATCAACTAACAAGCCTAGCTCGTCTCGCGTAAAGCGAAATGTTTTGCGATCGTCGGAGTCGCGCTCTATATACCTACCGTGGCGAACAGCCAAAATATCCACTAATTTAGGTGGTCGCAAAGCAGTAATAGTAATATTATCTACTTTTCTCAACATTTTACCCATTAAATCAATTTTTTCTTCATCATTTGTTTGTAAAAGCATTCCACGTGTACGATCTTCAACCCCATTAATCGTCACGATGTTAATATCCAGCATCCCCATTAATGAAGCTATATCACCTAATAAACCAGGACGGTTCTTGTGAATTTTGTATTCCATATACCATTCTTTAACGTCCAATTCTTCCACCTCATCATCATCTCTGTCACTCATATCTGTTAATGAACCAGACTGTTCATGGCCATTTAATTAATTTCTACAAATTCCGCCAAAATCCTTCTTAAAAACCAAATTACCCTGATATTATTTCATTTTTAGTTCCTTTAGCTCTTGCGGATTGTAGTTTTGGATTCCTTTTTGCCAAGCATGAGTTTTCATCATGGCGAGTCGGTTATCAAAAATTTGTGTCCAATTGAGATCGGCTGTTAATGCCCCGGCAAAGTCCATAACTGATACCCCCAAAGATTTTGCTTTCTGCAACTGATCTTCACTCACCGGGCTGTAAAAAATAACCCATGCTGCGTGATGTTGATGTACTTGAAAAGTCAACTGCTGAAACCATTGGTTGTTGTTGTTTAGCAAAACAATGTGATCGGCTTCCTCGGAAGGTGCCCATGCGGATGGAATTGGACGCTCGCTTTGCGTCACCCATTCGATAACCACATTTTGAAACAGAAGATCTTGAATCGCCTTATTCTTCATGGTTTCTATCTGTTGCAAGTCCAATTGGAGCAAAGATGCCTGCTCATTCACGGTAATTGCGCTGCCCTCTGCAAATGGCTGACTTTGTAAAAAAGTCCATTTACTTGTAGTAAGACCTAATGCCATCTTCTCATTGGCTGAAGGGAATAGCTCATTTCCAACAACGTATATGTAATCATATGTTTTCGATTTTAGTTTCGAATCCACATTATCATCCAGCGCATTTAAATCTTTAACCCACTCATAAGCAATCGAATTTCCGTCTCGCCAATTCTTTAGCGTTTGACCTAGCACGTCTTTTGCCGATGCCGATAACCCGCTACTTGAGAGCATTAAAACAGACATTTTCTGATCGAGTAGTTCTTGCTTAATAACTGGAATTCCACGATTCCCGCACCCAGCAAGTAGTGAAATTAATAAAGTTAAAATAAGTAATAATCGCGTCTTATGCATACATTGATAATTCCTTTCCAGCTTATAAAGCATGCAAAAGCCTCCGAAAGAGGAGGCTTTCACATCATACCCTATTGAATTGTAAAACGGTTATTAACCTTTGTCTACTAATTTTACCATGAGGCGAGCAAGAGTATGCTTTTCCTGTTCATCCCCAGCATCCCACAACTCTTTGAGAACTCGTTCTTGCTCATTTTGAGGATCCACCTTGTCTGCCAAAAACTCCCCAATTTGAAAAGCCAGCTTGGAGATGGTTTCATCACTCATCCCTGCATGTCCAGCCTGACTCACGCGTTCAGCCAAAAACTCTTTCCATTTGTCGAACACCTTAAGTACAGTAGCCATTGTAAGAAGCCTCCTTTGAGTTATGAGAAATGGTCATTACATACGTAATATGCGCTTCTCAAAACAGAATTATGCGTGGACTTCTCTACAATGGATTCATGTGACTAAGTAAGCCAGCCCCCGTTGGGTGAGATGATTTGACCTGTAATATAACCGGATTCAGGTAAGGCTAAGAAATAGACAAGCGATGCTACCTCATGTGGAGATGCGAGCCGTCCAGCAGGAATTTCGTTGGTAATGGCATCGATTTCGTCAGCTTGAAAGCCGGCCATCATATCCGTCTGAACAGCCCCAGGTGCTACGGCATTCACCGTAACACCTGATGGAGCAAGTTCTTTGGCTAGCGCTTTCGTAAACGCATTAAGGCCACCCTTGGCCGTTGAATAGAGTACCTCGCACGAAGCACCAGAGATGCCCCATATCGAGGATACGTTAATGATTCGACCATACTTTTGTTTAACCATGGCGGACATAAAAGCTTGAGTACAAAGGAAGGAACCCTTGAGATTGACATTCATAACACGATCCCAATCTTCTTCCGTCACATCAGCTAGCATCCCATAGTGAGAAATACCTGCATTATTAACGATGATGTCTGGTACCATGTTCATCTGTTCAAGCTTATCTCTCATTTTGAGAATCTGCTCATGTGATTGAATATCCGCGGATACTGTTAATACCGTTGCCCCTTGCTTCATACAAGAACGGGCAATTTCATTGGCTGCTTCATGTGAATCCCGATAATGAATAACAATCTGCATGCCTACCGCGGCGAAACGTTGGGCTATTGCAGCACCAATCCCCCTGCTAGCTCCCGTAATCAGCACGGTCTGTTCACTAAACGGTTTACCAACACTCACGATGGCTCACGACTCTGTACAATGGAAACAGCGAGCTTACTCCAATCAAAATGCTCACGGAAGCGACGATTCACATCTTCAAGTGTTAGCTGTTCGTATACCGGCAAGATATCGAAGAGATCGATCCCTTTGAATCGATATTTGGTATATTCATTCGCAATTGATTCAGGTGAGTTCATCATTCGGAGGAAACTGCCAATCTTCTTCTTACGACTGCGTTCGAAAGTGACACTATCGAGTCCAGCTTCTTTCCTTTTTTCAACCTCGTCACGAATCCTTGTAATAAGCTGTTCCGGATCCTTGGTATCCCCCCCAACAATGGAGAATGCATACCCATCACTACAGTTATACTCATGACCAAAATTATCAGAAATTAACTGATCATCATAGAGTGTCTGATAAATATCAGAGCTGGAGCTAAATAAGATATCCAACATTAATTTGGTCGTTAATTCTCTTACCAACAAAGGCTTGCCTGTGACCGCTGGTGCGGCTTCCTTGAAGCCCATTAAACATTTCGGCAACGAGACTGGAAGTATGATATGTCTGCGGGATTCCTTGACCTCTACTGGCTCTCCAGGAAAGAACCTTTGGATTTCACCTTGTGGCGGAAAAGTTTTAGCAGCTTGATTATCTTTCACTAACGTAATAACCTCTTGTGGATCTACCCCTCCTACAACGAATAAACTCATGTTGCTTGGGTGATAGAACGTGTTATAGCACTCATATAAGGTCTCTTTGGTAATTTCTGCAATTGATGCAACAGTTCCGGCAATATCAATATGAATCGGATGCTTCGCATACAAGGATTCAATTAAACCGTAATAACTTCTCCAGTCCGCATTATCCTCGTACATCTTAATCTCTTGCCCGATAATCCCTTTTTCCTTTTCAACATTCTCATCCGTAAAATAAGGGTTTTGCACGAAATTAATTAATGTCGTTAAATTTTCTAAATAGCGATCTGTTGATGAAAATAAATAGGCAGTCCGGTCAAAGCTTGTAAAAGCATTGGCCGATGCACCGTTCGTAGCAAACGTTGCAAAAATGTCTCCTTCCGGTTCCTCGAACATTTTGTGCTCTAAGAAGTGCGCAATACCGTCTGGTACTCGCACGACATCTTTACCTTGAACTTGAAAATGATTATCAATAGATCCATATTGGGTTGTAAAAGTTGCATACGTTTTTTGGAAACCTGGTTTGGGTAACACGAACACATGCAGCCCATTATCAAGCTTTTCATGATAAATGGTTTCATCAAGATGTGGATATGGTATACTCTGCATGGTTTACTCCCCCTTCTGATCCCGTAAAAAGTATATCGTGTCCAACTGAACTCGTTTCGCAACCTCTGCTATAGCCGGTATATCCACTTGCTCGACTGCAGAAATTAAACCCTCTACCGTACGCTCTTTCCCTGACAAAATGGCATTAAAATCAAACGAGATCAGCTCAAACGCTGAATCTTGTATTTCACGCAATTGATTGGAAATCATAGCTCTTGTTTGACTCCATTCAATGTCGGTGATTTCTCCTTGTTCCAAAGCTTTCAGTTGTTTACGTATGATATCTACGGCCTTCTCATAGTTAGCCATCTCAATACCGGACTGAATTGTCAAAATGCCTTTATGTCCATCAAAACGAGAAGAAGCATAATAGGCTAAACTCGCTTTCTCGCGAACATTTGTAAATAATTTGGAATGCGGATATCCGCCTAGAACCCCATTATACATAAGTGCAGCCGGGTACTGATCGTCGCTGTATGAAATGTTTGTACGAAGACCCATATTCAGCTTACCTTGGTTAACATCCAATCGTTCTACGATCGTTTTCACTTCACCTGTTACGGCACGCGGCGCAGATGTGACATAGCTAGCATCAGCATTCCGCTCAATCGCAAACGATTGCTTCACAATTTCTTCAACTTCACTTAGCGTTGTGTTGCCAACAACATAAATGTCCATCGGTGAAGTTTGGAGCCATTCTTTATATTGTTCGTAAAGCTGCTTCGCATTCATACCGTCGATATCTTCTATTTTACCTAATGGATGAAGTCGATACGGTTCATCACTGCACATTTCTTCCATACAACGTTCGGCAGCATATCGAATTTTATCATTTATGACCGATTCGATTCGTTTACGAAGTGTCTGCTTTTCTGCGTCTACATATTTCGCGCGAAAATGTTGATCCTCTAATGCTGGACGAGTTAACGTTTCACCCACAAAATCAAGTCCTTGTTTCAGTAAAGAATCCGCTGATTTCACGAATCGATCATTGATAATATCCATGCGTAACTGAACGATTTGGTAATCGCCTCGCTTATAAATATCAAAGCCAAACCCTGCACCGTACAAATCATCTAAATACTCCCGAAATTGCTTCGTTTCAGGACGAAGCTCTGTACCTCTGCGAAGGATAAAAGGTGTTATTGCGGTACTTGTGACCGTCTCATCTTCTAATTGACGTCCTATGTATACGGAAATGGCAAATGTTTTGAAACGATCTGTCGGTAGAACGTGTATTCGGATATGCTTCCAGCTGCTGCGCTCAAATTGAATAGGCTTCAAAGGTCAGTCTCCCTTCTATGTCCGTGTAATAAATCCATTATATTCCTATACGAAGAGGAGAAGCAACCACATGTGGTTCCTTCTCCTTGTCCAATTATACACAGAAAATGTGTTTACCAATTTTTTTAATTTGTTTTCTTGTCCAAATCCATTTGGACGTAGCCGTTTCTGGGTTGAAGTAATAGATACAACCTCCTGTTGGATCCAGTCCATTCAAAGCATCCCTCACAGCTTTTTTGGATGATTCGTTCGGTGTTAACCATATTTGACCATCAGCAACAGCTGTGAAAGCACCTGGTTGAAATATAACACCAGAAACTGTATTTGGAAAACTTGCCGATTTCACTCGATTTAAAATAACGGCCGCTACGGCAACTTGACCTATGAATGGTTCACCACGCGCTTCACCATTGACAGCATTGGCCATTAAGTTAATATCTTGTTCCGAGTAACCAAGATTATTGGAGGGAGTTAAATTAGCCGGAGTATCCGTTCCCGTTCCAGTACCTGAATTACTGGCACCCTGATTACTATTCGCAGTTTCTCCTGCTGAAGGTTTCCAGCTTTTCGTTGCTTCCCAGAGCTTCAGTTTGGTCTTCGGTCCAACGATACCGTCTACCTTCATGCCAAACTCACCTTGGAATCGCTTTACTGCAGTTAATGTCTTGTACCCATAGTCGCCGTCAACACCACCATTATAAAACCCAATGAACTTCAATCTTCCTTGAAGTTCATAAACATCAGATCCTGTGGCGCCATAGCGTACTTCATTCTTACTAAATGTTTCTTCCGTCGGCGGATTGAATTTGCCCTTCAATTGAAAAGAAACTACCAAAACAAATACAATACAAAATGTAATGACAATTAGTCGTTTATTCATTCCCCTTCTCAACCTCACTTTTCAAATTACAACCTTTTCTTGCTTATTATGAGAAAGTGAGTCCATGATTATACAAATAAAACACTCCCCAGAGGAGAGTGTTTGTTCGATACAGATTAAGAACTAATCCGGTTATGATGATATTGTTCAAGTGAGATCAGTACTTCACGCGGTTTACTGCCTTCATATGGGCCAACAACCCCTTTAGCTTCCATGGCATCGACAAGCCTAGCAGCACGTGTGTAACCGACTCTCATTCGACGTTGAAGTAAGGATACGGATGCTTGCTTCGCTTCCAAAACAATTTGAACGGCTTGATCGTACAGCTCGTCCTCAAATTCATTCTGCTGCTCTGGCATTTCTTCAACCTGTGGTACGAGTTCCTCCCGATAATTGGCTTGTTCCTGCGTTCGTACGAACCCAACAACTTGCTCTACTTCGCCATCAGAGAGGAATGCCCCTTGGATACGTACAGGCTTGGATGCACCTACTGGCAAGTAAAGCATATCTCCACGACCTAGTAATTTCTCCGCTCCTACCATATCCAAAATTGTTCGCGAATCCACTTGCGAAGAAACACCAAAAGCGATACGAGAAGGAATATTGGCTTTGATAACACCAGTAATAACGTCAACGGAAGGACGTTGAGTTGCAATAATTAAGTGAATTCCCGCAGCACGCGCCATTTGAGCAAGACGACAGATGGAATCCTCGACATCATTAGCTGCTACCATCATAAGATCTGCTAACTCATCCACGATAATCACATAGTAAGGCAGCGGTGCTGCAGTGCCACTCTCTGTCAACATTGCGTTATAGCCTTCAATATTTCGTGTCCCACTTTTAGAGAATAGCTCATAGCGTTTCTCCATCTCGACAACGATTTTCTTGAGCGCTAGCGATGCTCGCCGCGGATCCGTAACTACAGGCGCTAATAAATGCGGAATGCCATTATACACATTCAATTCAACCATCTTCGGATCGATCATTAAGAACTTCACTTCATTTGGCTTTGCTTTATACAAAATGCTAGTGATTATCCCATTGATACAAACCGATTTACCAGATCCGGTAGCACCAGCAACTAGTAAATGAGGCATCCTTGCCAGATTACCAACAATCGGTTGACCCGAAATATCTCGTCCAAGAACTACAGATAGTCGTGAGCTAGACTCCTGAAAAGCAGTCGTTTCCATGACTTCTCGCATCGTAACAATGGAGACTTCTAAGTTTGGTACTTCGATACCTATCGCAGATTTGCCTGGTATAGGTGCTTCCATCCGAATATCCTTTGCTGCAAGTGCTAGTGCAATATCATCGGTTAAAGAAACAATTCTGCTAACCTTCACACCCACATCAGGTTGGATTTCATATCGCGTTACCGCAGGACCTCTTACTACCTCCAGAACCTTAGCTCGAACTCCGAAGCTCTCTAATGTGGCCTCAAGCTTTCTTGCATTGGCCTTGTAATCCGCCATTTCGCTTCCTTTGCCAAGAGCCGGCCTTGCTAATAAATCAAGCGAAGGTATCTCATATGGACGAGTCACGATAACTGGAGCATCTTGAAACTCAATTGTTACTGGCTCATTCTCATCTCCATCCACACTTGGCGGAACTGTTGTCGTACTAGTGGATACTGAAGGAGTTGCAGGTCTAACAACTTGTTGTGCTTCTTGAATAACCTGCTCTTGAAAATCACGAATAATCGGTGCTCCAGTAGGTTCATCTGTAATATGTATCGGTTCATCTGTTGGATGTACAGGGTTCGAGTATACAACTTCCTCCCCGACCGCATCAGCTTCGCCATCTGACAAATTATCCTCGATGTTATCACTTTCTCTTGCTGCAGATTTCTTCCGGTTCTCCTTAATTGGTCGAAGGAGTTCCATGAATAATGGCGTTTTCTTCGCCCGCTTGACTGGTTGAAAGACTTCCTCATCAAATTCATCATCAACAGGTACATAGGCTGGCTTCTTCACCTTAGTAGGCGCACTTCCCGCTGACGCTGCTTGTGCCTGAGGTTGACGTCCTTCTCGGTCTTGCAGCCATTCCTTCATCCGGTCTTTAAAATTTTGTCCTACATTACTGAAACGACCCTTCACGATATTACCTAGATCCACATAAGAAACACCTGTCGCTAGAATAAAACCCATAACAAAAAGCATATATTGGATTAATCTGGCTCCAAGGTAATCAAATAAGAAATAGAGGATGCTGTATAAAAAAGCGCCTACCATTCCTCCACCAATACCATGTTCTAAGGCTGCTCTTCCAGCTTCTGTAGGGTGCAATCCCTCAAGCATGGCAGACCATGTCGAAGAAATGACTTTCCCCGATGTAAAATCGTTGTTAGGATACAGCTGAGCAAATAAATCAATATGATTCTTGATTAATAAACCAAGAATGAACAACAAAATTCCCGCTTTCTTGGGAGTAACCATTTGTGGCCAAGCTCGTTTGATCATTGCGTATAAGGCCACGTAAATGAAAATAAGTGGTATAAGTGAATACCAAGTCCCCACAAAAAAACGAAACAAATAAATCAAAGAATTTCCGACATGACCTTGATGTGCAAGGGCAATGACCGAGAAAATCAAGATGAGGATTCCATACAGCTCGAATAATAAGCTGGTTTTTACAGCCTTCGTCTTTTTCCTTCGTTTCGCCAACATTGTCACCCCCAAGTCCACATTATACCATATTTGACTCGAGGGATGATACGGGAACAAGACCTAACGAGCTGAATTGACCGTCAACTGAGGTTGGTAGGAAATGATGCTGCCAGGCGTATAGTGTTCATTCAAATAATCTTGTGGATTACAGCTATACAACCTTACAATACGTGCTTGATAGCCACTTAACGGCTCAATTTGCATCATGAAACCGTCTACTTCTATATCTAAGTATTGTGGGCTAAATGCATCGAATCCTTCAAATATAACCTCCATCGGAATCACGGAATAATGGATCACTGAACAAGCCCCCCAGAGTTCGCCACTTTCTTCGCTTCGATCCGGCTGTTCAGCTCACGAATGGCATCGCCGATGCCACCTACTTGATTGATTAATCCATATTTCACGGCATCAATCCCGATTACCGTTGTGCCGATATCTCTCGTGAGTTCACCCGTCTTAAACATCAACTCTTTAAACTTCTCTTCTGTTACATTGGAATGTTTCGTTACGAACCTTACAACACGCTCTTGCATTTTATCTAAATATTCAAAGGTCTGCGGTACTCCGATCACCAAGCCGTTCATTCGAATCGGATGAATCGTCATGGTCGCTGTTTCTGCAATGATCGAATAGTCTGCAGATACGGCGATTGGAACGCCTATACTATGTCCGCCACCTAAGACTAATGCAATCGTTGGTTTCGATAACGTCGCGACCATTTCAGCAATAGCTAAACCAGCCTCCACATCGCCCCCAACAGTGTTTAATATGATCATGACACCTTCAATCTTGGAATTCTGCTCGGCAGCTACAAGTTGAGGAATCAGGTGTTCATACTTGGTCGTTTTATTCTGAGGTGGGAGCACAATATGTCCCTCTATCTGTCCTATTATCGTTAGACAAAAAATATTGGATTCACCAGAAACCGTGTTCGTTTGTCCTAATTGTTGGATATTTTCGAGAACGGCATTTTTCTTGACTTCCTCTGTTCCCGGTTCTTGTTCCTGTTCTTTCGAGCCTGGTGCTGATGCCACTTCATAATCCCCTTTCAAATTATGTTACACATACAAGTTGTGCAAGATCTCCCATAGTATGAATAAACTTGTATACTTTCATGCATACTTCACTTTGCAGCAACAAGAAAAAGCTCCCTCCAATTGGAGAGAGCTTTACTATTTGCATAGGCTCAAGTGACTTGTTCGAGTACCTAAACTTCCATAATGATAGGAAGAATCATTGGTCTTCTTCTGGTTTGTTCATATAAAAAGCGTCCGAGAACATCTTTCACATTTGTTTTTAAAGATGCCCATTCATTTACATTTTCATTCATAAGTTTAGTTAACGTATTTGTTACGATTCGATTGGCTTCTTCAAGAAGTCCTTCGGATTCACGAACATAAACAAATCCACGTGAAATAATATCTGGGCCAGACAAAATTTTGCCATCTTGCTTACTAAGTGTAACCACGACTACAAGAATTCCGTCTTGCGACAGTAATTTACGGTCACGCAACACGATATTGCCTACATCCCCTACACCTAGTCCATCAATTAGGATGTTGCCGCTTTGAACTTTCGATCCTTTGCGAGCAGCACCATTTTGAATTTCTACCGTATCACCAATATCGCACATGAAAATGTCTTCTTTAGGAATGCCGACAGTTTCGGCAAGGATAGCGTGTTGACGCAGCATGCGATATTCGCCATGAATTGGAATAAAGTATTTAGGCTTCATCAGGTTAAGCATTAGCTTTAATTCTTCCTGACTACCGTGACCTGAAACGTGAACACCAGTTACTGAACCTGGTCCATAAATCACGTGGGCACCGATGCGCATAAGCTCATCAACCGTTCTGCCAACGTAACGCTCATTTCCTGGAATCGGAGTTGCCGCAATAATAACCGTATCCCCTGGTAAAATATCAATTTTACGATGGGTTGAACGTGCCATTCTTGTCAGAGCAGACATCGGTTCACCTTGGCTACCCGTAGAAAGGATAACTACACGATCAGCTGCAAGCTTATTAACTTCCTCTGGCTCAATCAACATGCCATCTGGAATATGCAAGTAGCCTAATTCGCTAGCGATCGAAACCACGTTAACCATACTGCGACCAATTACTGTCACTTTGCGATTCGTTGCTGCAGCTGCATCAAACACCTGTTGAACACGGTGAATATTCGATGCAAATGTCGCAATGACAACTCTTTGCTTCGCTTTACGAAACACTTCTTCAATCTCAATCCCTACTCCGCGCTCAGAGCCCGTGTAGCCAGGACGTTCTGCATTCGTACTGTCTGAAAGCAAGGCAAGAACGCCTTTCTTTCCGATCTCAGCCATACGATGCAAATCTGCATATTGCTCATTAACTGGAGTCTGATCAAACTTAAAATCTCCCGTATGAACAACGACACCTTCCGGCGTATCAAGTGCGACACCCACAGAATCCGGAATACTATGATTGGTTTTGAAGAAAGTTGCCGTAAGAACGCCTAGGGGAAGAACAGATTCCGAATTGATTAGAATTCGATTCGTCGTTCCGAGCAAGTTCGCTTCCTTCAGCTTAGCTTCAATGAGTCCCATCGTTAACTTCGTAGCATAGAGGGGAACATTAAGATGTTTAAGCACGTAAGGTAAGCCACCAATGTGATCTTCATGGCCGTGAGTGATGATGATGCCGCGTACTTTATCCCGATTCTCTGTTAAGTACCCGATATCTGGGATGACAATGTCAATTCCGAGCATGTCCTCCTCAGGAAATTTCAAACCACTGTCAATGACAATAATATCGTTCGCATACTGAACGCAATACATATTTTTTCCGATTTCGCCCACGCCGCCAAGAGCGAAGATCAAAAGTTTATCAATATTTTTTTTGGACAAGAATATACCTCCTTCATAGATTGGACGACGAATTTTAAATGAAAAAACCGAACTAGTCACTTGCAACCATTATACATGAAAAAAAACAGCAAATACAAGTTAATACTGAATACGTTTAGATTTCCCAAAAAAAGAAAACCGATGCCGGAAGCACCGATTCATTAGGCATGATCATACAAAAAGTGATTGAATGAATTGACCTTCTTGCTCGGATACACGAACTAACGGAAGTCGAACGCCGCCTGTTTCAATCCCCTTAAGTGCCAAAGCATGCTTAATTGGCGCAGGGCTCGGTGCACAAAAGATGCCAGTGAATACAGGATGAAGCTTACGATGAAGCTCAGCAGCTTGCTGAATGTTGCCTTCTAGATAATACTTTATCATAGTTTGCATTTCTTTTCCAATCACATGACTCGCTACACTGATAATCCCTTCACAGCCAATAGCTAAAGAAGGCAAAGTATTACTATCATCTCCACTATATACGAGGAAATTAGGGGCAGCATGTGTAAGTATACGTGTCATTTGATCCGTATTCGAGCAATCTTTGGTCGCCACGATATTCGGTATTTGGGAAAGACGAATCGTTGTATCCGCATCCAGGTTCACACCTGTACGGCCAGGCACATTATAAAGCACGACAGGTGTGTTAACAGCCTCTGCTATTGCTTTGAAATGTTGATACAACCCTTCCTGTGAAGGACGGTTGTAATAAGGCGCAACTAGAAGTAAAGCATCCACGCCAATCTTCTCTACTTTACGCGAAAAAGCAATTGTATGATTAGTGTCGTTGCTTCCAGTACCTGCGATGATTTTGCAACGCCCATCTGATACACGAACGGAAAGTTCAATAAGTCGCAACTTTTCATCTTCTGATAACGTTGGCGACTCCCCTGTCGTCCCACAAATCACAAGGCTATCCGAATGTTGTTCTTCAATTAAATAATTAATTAATGGCTCTACTTGATCCCAGTTCACTTGCAACTGATCATCAAATGGAGTAACCATTGCTGTGACTACTCTTCCAAAACTCACTTGGTACGCCTCCTGACCTTCTTGATTTATTTAAATAAATTGAATTTTCGATGAAGTGCACGCACAGACTTGATCATGTCAACACCTTGGACAAGCACCCAAATGGTCGTGTTCGAATCAGCTGATTGCAAAATTCGGATATCTTCCACGGTTAATGCTTCAACAATATGAGCCATAATACCAGGTACACCATTCATTCCGCCACCAATCACGGACACCTTCGCGCAGCCACTTGTAAACTTGGGCTCGTAACCCTGTGCCTTAAGTAATTGAACTGCACGTTCAGCTTCATGATCAAAGACCGTATATACAACGCCTGAAGGGTTCACATTAATAAAATCAACACTAATCTGATGCTGAGCCATCGTTTTGAATACACGAAGTTGAAGATCAAATTCGCCATCAACGGCAGCGACCTGGATCTGTGTAATATTCGTGAAATGTGCAATTCCCGTAACAAAGCGATCTTTAACATTGTTAATATCTGTCGAGGTGTTGTCAGAAGCTGTGACTAGCGTTCCTTCTTCCTTGGTGAAGGTTGATCTCACACGAATAGGTATATTCGCTTGCATAGCAACTTCTACAGCTCGTGGATGAATCACTTTGGCACCATTGTGTGCCATATTACAAATCTCACTGAAGCTCACGCGTTGTAACGGTTTAGCATCTTCAACGATTCTTGGATCCGCTGTCAAAATACCATTAACATCTGTGAAGATATCCACAATTTCTGCTTTGAGTGCGGCACCAAGTGCTGTAGCTGATGTGTCACTGCCCCCGCGTCCTAATGTAGTCAACTCATCATTGCTTGTTTTCCCTTGAAACCCAGTGACAATGACAACCTGGTCTTGCTCTAACAATTCAAGAATCCGATTAGGCTTCATCGCTATGATCTGAGCATTACCATGATTCTCATTCGTGATCAGACCAGCTTGCCCACCCGTCAAAACTGTGGATCGAATTCCTGTTTTGTTCAATAAACTACACAATAGTACGGCAGATATTAATTCTCCGCATCCCATTAACATATCGAGTTCCCGTGCGGGCAGCCCCTCCCCATTCTTTCGAACGAGGTCTAGGAGCGTGTCGGTCGCATAGGGTTCCCCTTTTCTTCCCATCGCAGAAACAACAACAACTAGTTTATAATGTTGAATTAGTGCGTCTTGAATATGTCCAATAACGTGATCTCTAGCTTGTGCGGTAGAAAGTGAAGTACCTCCGAATTTCTGGACAAGAATTCGCATGAGTTTCCCCCATTTTCACTGCTCAAATAAGCAGTTTGCTAATTATTGTTGCTCTATAGCAATATATTCAGCAATTTGTACTGCATTCCAAGCAGCACCTTTTAACAAATTATCTGAAACAATCCACATGTTAAGCGCTTTAGGGTTACTTAAATCGCGGCGCACACGCCCTACGAAAGTTTCAAGTTTACCTGCAGCATCAGTTGCAAGTGGATATTGTTGTTCTGCCGGATTGTCAACGAGTACAATACCAGGAGCATTTGCAAGTAGTGTTCTCACGTCTTCCATGTTGAAATCTTCTTTCAATTCTACATACACGGATTCAGAATGCCCGTAAACTACTGGAATACGCACACATGTAGCTGTGACTTCAATGGACTCATCGCCCATAATTTTCTTCGTTTCAAGAATCATTTTCATTTCTTCATTTGTAAATCCATTATCTAGAAATTTATCAATTTGAGGAATAGCATTGAAAGCAATCTGATGCTTTACTGGTAAGGAGCCAACTGGTAAAATATCTGGTTTTGCCTCATTACCTGCTAGTACTTCTTTGGACTGTCTAAGCATTTCATTAATGGCTTTAGCACCTGCACCTGAAACAGCTTGGTATGTGGAAACAATAATACGTGAAATTCCATAACGGTCATATAGCGGCTTAAGCGCTGCAACCATTTGGATCGTAGAACAATTCGGGTTTGCAATAATCCCTTTATGATCATTGATTTTCTCAACATTCACTTCAGGAACAACAAGTGGTGTGTCTGGATCCATACGGTACGCACTTGTGTTGTCAATACAAATCGCACCCGCTTCTACTGCATATGGAGCTAATGCTTTCGTGACATCGCCTCCTGCACTAAAAAGCGCAAGATCAACACCTTGAAAGCTATCTGGAGTTGCTTCTTGCACAACTACTTCTTGGCCTTTAAATGCAATCTTTACACCTGCAGAACGAGCAGAAGAGAGTAATTTCAATTCCTTGATGGGGAAATTCCGTGCTTCTAGTAGACGGATGATTTGCTCGCCGACAGCGCCTGTAGCGCCTACAACTGCAACATTGAAAAGCTTCTGGTTGGACATATGCTGGTTTCTCCCCCTCAAGTTGACATCTATCCGTTAGTATTGAAATCTCTCAATAATCATGGGCTGCAATTGTTTACCTTCCAGCGCAGCTTCACAAGCTTCCATAATCAAGTCCATTCGGGCCACCAACGAATTTGGTTTGGCTCCTGGTGCATCTTGACCGTAAGGCACGAAATAAATATTCTTGGTAATCAAAAGCTTTGCAATATTCATTGCATTTAAACCCAAACCATCATTCGTTGAAATCGCTAATACAAGCGGTCTCAAGTTTCTCATTTGTGCTTTAGCTGCCATAAGAACGGGGCTTTCTGTCATCGCATTTGCTAGTTTACTAGTTGTATTACCCGTACAAGGAGCAATTACCATCACATCCAATAACTTGGATGGACCTAGTGGTTCTGCATCAACAATGGTCGAAATAATTTCATTACCCGTAATATCTTTCAGCATTTGCTGCCAGTCAGCGGACTTACCAAAACGTGTGTCAGTCGTCATAATTGTATTCGATACAATTGGAATGACACGAGCACCCGCATCTACAAATCTCTTAATTTGAGGCATGACCTCTTCAAGTGTACAGTGAGAACCGGTTAATGCATAACCGACTGTTTTCCCTTGCCAATTCATTCCACATCGCTCCTGTCTTTGAAGTCTTCCTCGATCAGCTGACTTAAGGTGTTAGCCATAATACGGCCAGCTGTTTTGGGGGCGACGATTCCAGGTAAACCGGGCGCTAGCATCGCTTTAATACCTCTCTTCTCGGCAAATCGAAAGTCCGTTCCACCGGGTCTTGAAGCTAAATCGATAATAAGCGCGCGATGTGGGATATTGGTAATAACTTGCGCTGTGACTATCATAGTCGGAATTGTGTTAAAAAGCAAGTCAATATTCCCCACTTCCGGGTACAGATCCTTCGTATAAAAAGGCTGAAAACCCATCTCCCACGCCCTTGCATAATGCTCCGGTTTCCTGACGCCAACCTTGACGGTTGCCCCTAATCCTTGCAAAGTTTTGGCCATTGTGAACCCTGTTCGACCAAAACCCAAAACCATACAAACGGATCCATGAATTGTAATATCGGTGTTCTGGATGGCCATCATAAGCGCACCCTCTGCAGTTGGAATCGAGTTATAAATGGCTATGTCATCACGATCTAATAACTCTACAAGCTCAATGTCATGTGTCGAGACGAGCTTCTTCAAATAGCTCTTCGCCATACCTGTATATACCTTCGCATGTTTCGGCAATGAAGATATATGCTCATCTGTCAAAATCATCTCTTCACTCGAGAAAATAGATTCCACTTGTCCTGTCTCATCCGTACCTACAACTGGCAATATAAGTGCATCCACATGCCCAAACAATTCTGGATCTAACTTCACATTCGTGACACCGTGAAATTGCCTCCCGAGATTGTCAAATCCGAGTAATATAACGGTAGCGTCTAGCTCAGTAAATTTCTGAATTACTTCAAGTTGCCGGGCGTCTCCCCCCATAATAGCAACCGAAATCCCAGTAAGCATTCTTGCTTACACCCCTTCCTCGGTCCGTTTCGATACGTTATAGTATGCGTTCGCCTATAGATGGGTGACTTCTGACTTTGCATCCTCTGAAACAAGAAAGAACCCCTTCCTAAGAAGAGGTTCTTTCTTGTTCGAATGATGTAACCGGCCGTATTAGCGCCCAGTATGGCCGAAGCCACCTGAACCACGTACCGTTTCTGATAACTCATTTACAACGGTCAATTGAATTTGTGGTACACGTTGGAATACCATCTGAGCGATGCGTTCATTCCGCTGAATAACGAATGGCTCCTGGCCATGATTAATCAGCAATACTTTAACCTCACCGCGGTAATCCGCATCAATGGTTCCCGGTGAATTAAGCGTTGTAATACCGTGTTTATAAGCAAGACCGCTTCTTGGGCGAATCTGTGCTTCTAGCTGAGGTGGCATACTTAGCGCGAAACCAGTTGGAATCAATTGACGCTCACCAGGTGCGAGTACAATTGGCTCTTTAACAGCAGCATGCAAATCATAGCCGCTAGCTGCTTCAGACATTTTCTGAGGTAAGAGAATATCTTCTTGACCTTCGATTCTTTTCATCTGTACTTCAAAATCAAAGAGAGACAAGCTGATCCCTCCTGAATCCACTAATGACATCACTCGCATTTCCGACCATGGACAGAGCAAAGGGGGTTGCAAATAAATTTTTCGTCAGTTGACGAATATGATCCATGTTCACACTTTCAATACGTTCAATCATTTCATCCAAACTATAATGCTTACCAGTCATCAATTCATTTTTACCAAAACGGTTCATCCTGCTGCTAGTGCTTTCTAAACTCAGAATAAGGCTGCCTTTCAGCTGCTCTTTACCCTTCTTAAGTTCATTATCTGTCATTCCGTTTACGGCAATATCATGAAGCAGCTCCATCGTAACTTTCAATACTTCTTCCGTTTGTTTAGGTGCCGTTCCTGTATAAATTGTAAACATCCCGCTATCAATATGAGAAGAGTGATAGGAATATACGGAATAAGCTAAGCCACGTTTCTCACGAATTTCTTGGAACAGTCTTGAGCTCATACCTCCACCAATGGCATTATTCAATAAAACCATCGGATATAAATTCTCTTCTTGTAACGACAATCCAGGTAATGACAGACAAATATGATTTTGTTCTGTTTTCTTCGCATGGAAAATCAACTCGCTAAGGAAATCTGGTGCATCATAGCTTGTTTCAACACCTGATTGTGAGAAGTCACCGAAATGCTTTTCAATTAATTCTTTTACACTATCATCAATATTCCCAGCAATACTCAGCACGGTATTCTCTGTATTGTAATTCTGTTTGAGATAAGAACGAAGATCATCTGACTTCATTTTGGACAAATTGTCTTGCGTGCCTAGGATCGTATAACCCAAAGCATGCGTACCATATGAAGCCTTCGCTAACAAATCATGAACGAGATCATCCGGTGTATCTTCATACATGGAGATTTCTTCGTAAATAACGTTCTTCTCTTTTTCAAGCTCACCTTCATCAAAGGTTGAATGGAAGAACATATCCGAAAGTACATCCATCGCTAAAGGTAAATGTTCATCGAGTACTTTGGCATAATAGCACGTATATTCTTTGGAAGTGAAGGCATTCACATTCCCGCCGATGCCATCAAAGATTTCTGCGATATCTTTCGCCGAATGACGTTCCGTACCTTTGAACAACATGTGCTCGATAAAATGTGAAATACCATTGTTCGTTTGCGACTCATTACGTGAGCCTGTTTTTACCCAGATCCCGAATGTTACTGATCGAAATGTAGGGATTTGTTCCATAACAACTCTCAAGCCATTATGTAAGCGATATTTGATCACCAAGGTTCCTCCTCGAAATGGTACACCTAAAAGTCCAATTCTCCTATTATACTTCCTCAGTCTAACAAAAATGTGCCTAGGACTCAAATTAGCAGCAGCTAATCATGACTATTTCATAATTTGTCCCTGTCCGGTGATCCTTTTGGAGGATAGCAGATCTGAAACAGTCCCTAATACCAACCCTTTTTTCTTAATCAAACTGATCATTCCTGGCAATGCATCACGTGACGAAACGGTTGGGTGCATCAGAATAAGTGTGCCAGGTTCAACATTGGTGGATAACCGTTCAAGAATGCGACCTGCTCCAGGATTTTTCCAATCTATCGTATCAAAGGTCCACAATACCGTTTGCAACTTAAATTCGGAGGCAACTTGAATCGTTTCTTGATTAAAGTATCCTGATGGAGGAGCAAATAATGAGTTTTTAACACCCAGTTGTTTTAGCAAATCTTCTGTTTTCGAAATTTCTTCTACTGCTTTACTCCGCGAAATCGTACGCATATCTTTATGTGAATAGGCGTGGTTCGATACCTCATGTCCTTCGCTTAGAATCTGTTTGGCCATTTCTGTATTTTTCTTTAACCAAGAACCATCAAAAAAGAATGTCGCGTGAACATTTTCCTTACGTAACGTTTCTAACATACTAGGCAAAAATTCATTGCCCCATGCGACATTGATCATAAATGAAACCATTGGCTTTTTCGAATTACCTTTATATACTGGATTGGGAGCAAGGTCGTCTAACTGAATTTTGGGCTCTATTTCCTTCATCACATAATTAATTTGATTTGGTGTTAAATGATGCTCCGCTAACTTCAGAGTCTCCTCAATATCCACTTCAAGACCATTATAACCAGGGATAGCTTTCCATACAGAATCTACTTTTGCATTAATCGGAGCTACCTTACGGTTCTCTGCTTCTTTGGTTATCATTTCTAATAAAGTAGATTTGTTGGCAGTAGCAAAAACTGGACGTATTTCTACCCTCGTTTCAACATGCTCACGATCATCACCACGTTGATTATTTTTTACACTTTGAATGTAGGTTTCAACACTTGGGATCGCATTTACACTAAATAGAACCATAGCTAAAAAACTCCCAAGCAAAATCCATTTTTTGTGGAGCATACACAGGTCCCCTTTCTTCATCTCCTGATTGTATGAAGGTTAGGACAAGAGTAGAACCTGTGCATGTCCTCGCATGAATGAAAAGCAAAAAAGAGACAGATAGATCTGACTCTTTATCCTGAACTATGAATGAAACGCACTCACGAATTACGATTCTCTAGCTTTGTGCAGAGACCTGTGAAGTTAACGTTGCTTTGCGTGAAAGATTTACTCTTCCTTGTTGATCGATCTCAGTAACTTTAACCGTAATCTGATCTCCAATGTTCACAACGTCTTCTACTTTTGCTACTCGCTCAGTAGAAATTTGTGAAATGTGTACAAGACCTTCTTTACCAGGCAGAATTTCAACGAATGCGCCGAATTTCTCTACGCGTTTTACTGTACCAAGGTAAGTTTCACCAACGATGACTTCACGAACGATACCTTCAATAATGGAACGAGCTTTCTCGTTCATTTCTTGATTGGACGATGCAATGAATACGCGGCCGTCTTGCTCGATATCGATCTTCACGCCAGTTTCCTCAATGATTTTATTGATGATTTTACCACCAGCACCAATAACATCACGAATTTTGTCGGGATTGATGTTCATTGTAAGAATTTTAGGAGCATATTGAGAAAGATTTTTGTTTGGTGTAGAAATACGAGATACCATTTTGCCCAAAATGTGCAAACGGCCTTCTTTTGCTTGTTGCAATGATTGTTGTAAAATGTTGCGGTCGATGCCATCAATTTTGATATCCATTTGAAGTGCTGTGATACCTTCAGCAGTACCAGCAACTTTAAAGTCCATATCTCCCAGATGATCTTCCATACCTTGAATATCAGACAGAATGGAGAAATGATCGCCGTCTTTGATAAGACCCATCGCAATACCTGCAACTGGAGCTTTAATTGGCACACCAGCATCCATAAGGGCAAGTACACTTGCACAAATACTCGCTTGGGAAGTTGAACCATTCGATTCCAATACTTCAGATACGAGACGAATTGTGTAAGGGAACTCCACTTCGTTCGGGATGATCGGCTCAATAGCTCGCTCACCTAACGCACCATGTCCAATTTCACGACGGCCTGGAGGACGCAAAGGTCTTGCTTCCCCAACGCTGAATGGCGGGAAGTTATAATGATGCATGAAACGTTTCGTTTCTGTCAGATCTAAACCATCCAAGATTTGAACATCGCCAAGCGCACCTAATGTACAAATGCTAAGAGCTTGTGTTTGTCCACGTGTGAATAAGCCAGAACCGTGCGTGCGCGGCAACAAGTTGACATCGCACTCGATTGGACGTATTTCTTCTGGTTTACGTCCATCGGGTCTTACTTTATCATGCGTGATTAAGCGGCGTACTTCCTCTTTCACGATATCATAAAGTGTTTCTTTCACATCACCTAGAAGACCAGGTGTTTCTACATATAAAGCTGTGAAATGCTCAACAGCATCTGCATTGACAACATCGATTGCTTCTTGACGAGCATGTTTCTCAGGAATTTTAATCGCATCCACTAATCTCGCTTGAGCGAATTCACGCACCGCGCTATTCACTTCAGCATCGACAGCATGGAGTTTAACTTCCATTTTCGGCTTACCTACTTGTTCAACCAATTCCTCGATGATCGCAACAATCTTGCGAATTTCATCATGACCGAACATGATCGCTTCAAGGACAACTTCCTCTGAAACTTCTTTTGCTCCAGCTTCAACCATCATAATCGCATCTTTGGTACCAGCAACAGTTAAGTGAAGATCACTCTTCTCTGCTACATCACCTGTAGGGTTGATAACGAATTGTCCATCAACACGACCAACAATCACGCCACCAACAGGTCCGTTAAAAGGAACATCAGAGATCGCAAGTGCAGCGGAAGTACCGATCATTGCAGCCATTTCAGGCGGGCACTCTTGATCCACACTCATGACGATCGACACGATTTGAACATCATTACGGAAGCCTTCTGGGAAAAGCGGACGAATAGGACGATCCGTCAAACGGCTCGCAAGAATCGCTTTCTCACTAGGACGCCCTTCACGCTTAATAAAACCACCAGGAATTTTACCTACAGCGTATAATCTTTCTTCATAGTTCACTGTTAACGGAAAGAAATCTAAATCTTTCGGTCCGCTGGAAGCCGTTACTGTGCTAAGCACAACCGTATCGCCATAACGAACAGTTACTGCTGCATTGGCTTGTTTGGCTAGTCGGCCTGTTTCAAGTATGAACGGCTTACCGCCAAGTTCCATTTGTACCCTTGTCTCCATAAAATCCTCCTAAGGCTTGGTTTGAATTTCAAAATATGTGTTTGATAAACATGTACAGAAATCATGAGATCCAGAGACCAATCCGAATCTACTCCGTATGTATGCAAAATAGACAAGCTATGGAGTTATCCTCTATTTCTGCGTTATGTCTAGTATTTCCTTCTTTTCCCGTTTTAAAAATACAAGAAAAAGCAACCTTTTGCTGCTCTCTGCCAGAGCTTTATCAAGCTTAGCAAAGGAGCAACAGGTTGCTTCTCATTGTCGGTTTTATCGACGCAAACCAAGCTTTGCAATCAAAGCACTATAGCGGCTTACATCTTTGTTTTTAACATATGCTAGCAACTTACGACGTTGTCCAACCATTTTAAGCAAACCACGACGGGAGTGGTGATCTTTCTTGTGCGTACGAAGGTGGTCTGTAAGGTTAACAATGTTTTCTGTAAGGATTGCTACTTGTACCTCAGGTGAACCTGTGTCGGTATCGTGTACCTTGTGAGTTTGAATCAGTTGTGTTTTGCGCTCTTGCGTAATTGCCATAATCGTTCATCTCCTAAATTCTATTAGTATCCCCGCTAGCCTAGAAAGCGCCGATGAAAACGTCAATCCAAGCTAAGGTTCATGCCAAACGAACAAGTCCATTTGACAACGTTACTCAGTATATCACAATTGACTAGTAGAAGTAAATGTATGATTACGTCTCTAACGTCAATTTCTCTCTTGCTTCTGCTGCATCAAGTTTTATTTGAGCAACTAAATCTTCTAGTGAAGTGAATTTACGTTCTGGTCTAAGAAAAGCAATTAGCTCAACCATGACGGTTTCTCCATATATTTGCTCGGAAAATTCGAATAAATGCGCTTCAAATGATGGTTTTAGTTCTCCAGTCTCAAATGTTGGTTTCACACCAATATTCATGACACCTTGATAAACTTCCCCGCGGACGGTTGCTCTTATTGCGTAAACACCGTTCGTTGGACTCACATACGGTTCTTCCAATTGGAGGTTAGCTGTAGGGAAACCTAGCGTTCTCCCTCTCTTCGCGCCATCAACGACCTTACCGCTTATGCTATAAGGGCGTCCAAGTAGCCTTGTTACGGTGTCCATTTCACCTTGCTGCAAAGCTTCACGAATACGTGTACTGCTTACTTTTTCACCATTCATATGAAAAGGTCTCACCACTTCAACAGAGAATTTACCGTGACTCAACTCGCAGAGTGAATCCGGAGTACCTTTACCTTGGAAACCAAAGGTAAAATCAAAACCACAAATGACGCTATCCACACCAAGCCGGTCTAGGACTTGATCCACGAATTGTTCTGGAGATAAGCGCATGAGCGATGCATCAAACGTTACAATGTAAGCGTGATTGATGCCCATGCTTTCAAAGATCTCCATCTTCTTCTTCGTGGGAGTCAACGACTCCACATATTTATCTTGCCCCATTACCGCTCTAGGATGAGGATAGAAGGTCATGATGGCCGAGTTAAGTCCAAGGGTCTTAGCCGTAAGCATAGCCCGTCCTATTACCTCTTGATGTCCTAAATGTACACCATCAAAGTCACCTATAGCCACCACTTGTTTGCCAACAATCTGGGCCAACCGATCCGAATCCATCGGATATGATATTGGTATTATTTGCATATAAGTTCGTTCACCTACCCATTTCAACCCGTCCCGCGACGATTATGATTAAAGAAAAACTTTGGCCGGGACCAAGACGTGGCTAGTGCTTTTCCATTCAAACAGACCCAGAAATCGTTCATCTGGTGAATAGGCCCGAAATATGGTTTGAGATGCATCTGCATGAGCCACTCGATTCGCAGCTAGAGCTATTTTCTTTCCTTGTAATGAATGAACTGTTTCTTGATCAGTGAGAGCAATAGATGGAATATGTGAGATGGCGATATCCATAGGAATCATATGTTGCTGCAATGAGCCTTCTTCTTTCATTTGAACAATTTGCTCAAATGTTAAACACTGCTCTTTGCGGATGTTTCCTGTTGACGTACGTATCAAACTTTCCATAACGGCAGGGTATCCGAGTACTTTGCCAATATCTACACACAATGTTCTGATGTAGGTACCTTTGGAGCACACGGCACGAAAACGAATTTCAGGGTGCTTCTGATCCAAGTTAAGCTCGAGAATCTCAAGTTCATGGATTGTCGCTTTCCTAGCTTTTCGTTCAACTTCCTTACCTTCTCTCGCCAATTCGTAGAGTCGTTTGCCATCTACTTTTACAGCAGAGAACATAGGAGGGATTTGCTCGATGTCTCCAACGAAAGATTCCAGCACTTTACGTACTTGACTTTCGTCAAGTGACACAAGTGGCACTTCTTCCAAGACAGTCCCCGTTATATCTTCGGTATCTGTAGACAAGCCAATACGTAAAACAGCTTCATATTCCTTCGGCAACTCTTGAATATATTCAACCATCCGTGTAGCACGACCTATGCAAAGTGGCAGTACCCCTGTCACTTGTGGGTCAAGCGTACCCGTATGACCAATTCTTTTAATACTTAGAATCCTTCTAACTTTGGCGACAACATCATGTGATGTAAAGCCCGCTGGTTTCCAAACAGGCAGTATGCCTTCTAGCGTCATTTCAGCTTGTCCCCTACTTCCTCAACCATTCTAGCAATTGCTTCATCTAGCGTACCATGGATTGTACATCCCGACGCTCGAACATGTCCTCCACCGCCAAGTGATTGTGCTACTGCAGCAACATCGACTAGTCCAGAGGAGCGCAGACTTACTTTAATGACACCAGGTGCCTTCTCTTTAATCAACATACCCACTTCAACACCCTCAACATTGCGAGGATAATTAACTAAACCGTCCAAATCATCGCTCGACGCACCTGTTAACTCTAAATCTGCGAGCGACACAGCAAGCCAAGCTAACTTTCGATCATAGCCGAAGGATAGTGTGGATAGCGCTTTTTGGAGAAGTACAATCTGTGCATATGTCATTCGTTCAAGTACAAGTTCAGCGATTTCAGCACCCTTGACCCCTAACTCCAACATAGAGGCTCCAATTTTCATAACCTCTGAAGAGGTATTTGAGTAACGGAATCCACCTGTATCTGTAAGCAAGCCCGTATAAATGCATTCACCGAAAGAAATATCAGGTTGCAGTTTCATATGTAACGCCAAATCATACAAAATTTGAACGGTTGCCGCGGCATCATGCTTGATTAAATGACAGGAACCAAATTGATCATTCGTTGGATGATGGTCAATATTGAGCAGGTTTACCTGCTCATCAAAAAGAGTGCTGATCCTACCCATTCTGGAGAAATCAGCACAATCAACACTTATGATGGTTTGATAAAGTCGATTCGGTGCCTGTTCACTATAATCAAATGTATGTTTACTACCTGCTAAGTAGGAAAATTTAGAGGGCATAGCGCCCTCATTGATCATTGTGAATGACTTCCCAAGCTGACTTAAAATCCAACCTGTTGCATACGTTGAACTGGCTGCATCTCCATCCGGCTGGATGTGAGATACAACCAAGAAATCATCATGCTGCTCGATAAATGCAGCCGCTGCTGCCAGCTGCTGACAGTATTCGGTGGCATGGTTCATTCCGATATTCATACGTTTGTATTTCCTTCCTGATTGAGCTTATACAACAATTGGTCAATGTGACTACCATAGTCAATAGAAGCATCAAATTTAAACTGAAGCTCTGGAATCTTACGCAAACGAATTCGCTTGCCTAACTCAGAGCGAATATACCCTGAAGCAACAGAAAGTGCCTTAAGGGTGGCAGCTTTCTCTTCTTCAGTTCCCATTACGCTTAAATAAACACGAGCGAGGGACAAATCATTCGTCACTTCAACCCCTGTAACGGTCATGAAACCAATACGAGGATCTTTCAGCTCAACTTGAATGATTTGACTTAGCTCTTTCTTAATTTGTTCGCCAACTCGACCTACACGAACTCTAGCCATTTATAATCACCTCTCAACGGACTCCATGATAAAGGCTTCGATGATGTCGCCCTCTTTAATATCATGATAACGCTCAAGAGATATACCACACTCATAGCCTTGTGCAACTTCTTTTTGATCATCCTTGAATCGTTTCAAGGAATCGATTTTGCCTTCATGAACAACAATTCCGCTACGAACTAAGCGTGTTTGTGCATTACGAGCAATTTTACCTGAAGTTACATAACAACCTGCAATTGTTCCTGAACCTGTAATTTTGAATACATTACGTACTTCAGCTTGACCAAGTACAACTTCTTTGAAGATTGGATCCAGCATGCCTTTCATCGCTTGCTCGATTTCTTCGATTACGTTGTAAATGATGTTATGCAGACGGATATCAACTTTCTCTTGATCAGCCGTTGCTTTCGCAGCAGGCTCAGGACGAACGTTAAATCCAATAATAATCGCATTGGAAGCAGACGCCAGAATAATATCTGATTCTGTTACTGCGCCAACACCATTGTGAAGAATCTTAACGCGAACACCTTCAACTTCAATCTTCTCAAGAGAGCTTTTCAGTGCTTCTACAGAACCTTGAACATCACCTTTGATGATCACATTCAGATCTTTCACTTCACCATCTTTAATATGCTTAAAGAGGTCTTCTAAAGTAACACGTGAATTAGCTGTCATCTCGGACTGACGAAGTGCAATTGCACGACGATCTGCAATGTCTCTTGCTTTACGCTCATCTTCATAAGCCAAGAACGGATCCCCAGCTTGTGGGACTTCTGTCAGACCCGTGATTTCAACCGGAGTTGAAGGACCCGCTTCTTTCAAACGTTTACCTTTATCATTTACGATCGCACGAACACGACCGAAGCATACACCGGCAACGAAGCTATCTCCAACTTTTAACGTACCGTGTTGAACTAGGATTCTAGCTACTGGGCCTCTTCCTTTATCCAATTCAGCCTCAATAACAGTCGCTCTAGCACGCTTGTTCGGGTTAGCCTTGTACTCTTGCACTTCAGCTACTAGCAAAATCATTTCAAGCAAGTTTTCAAGACCAATACGTTGTTTTGCGGAAATTTCGCAGAAAATCGTATCGCCGCCCCACTCTTCCGGAACTAACTCATAAGCCGTTAGAGCTTGCTTAATTTGATCAGGATTAGCGCCTTCTTTATCAATCTTGTTCACAGCTACAATGATCGGTACGCCAGCCGCTTTAGCATGACTAATCGCTTCTACGGTTTGTGGCATGACACCGTCATCTGCTGCAACAACGATAATTGTAATATCCGTAACTTGAGCACCGCGGGCACGCATTGTAGTAAACGCTTCGTGGCCAGGCGTATCCAAGAAAGTAATTTTCTTATGATTAACTTCGACTTGATAAGCACCGATGTGCTGCGTGATTCCGCCTGCTTCGCCTTCCGTAACACTCGTTTTACGAATGGCATCAAGCAATGTTGTTTTACCGTGATCGACGTGACCCATGATAGTAACAACAGGTGGACGCTCAAGCAAATCAGCCTCGTCATCGATTTCTTCGAATGTTTCGAAGTTATCTTCTTCGACTTTAATTTTGATTTCAACTTCAACACCAAATTCGGTCGCAATCAATTGGATAGTTTCCAAATCTAGCTCTTGGTTGATCGTAGCCATTGTGCCAAGGAATAGAAGTTTCTTAATAACTTCAGAAGCATCTTTGTGAAGCAATTTCGCTGTCTCACCAACAGTCATATTACCACGAACAATGATTTTCTTAGGTGTGTTATCCACTTTTTCTTTCTTAACCATGTCTTGTTGGTAACGACCTCTGTTGTTTCCGCGTTGGTTGCCTCTGTTGTTGCCACCAGGACCACGGTTACCACCAGATCGATTATCGTCAAAACGTTTAGGTGTTGGTTTAGATTTCTTCGTTGTGATCACGCCAGCTTTTGCTGCTGCATCATCCAACTCAGCTGCTGTTGCGCCAACATGGAATTGAGGTTTCGCTTCTTGAACAACCGGTCTTCCACTTTGGTTATTGTTGCGGTTCTCGAAAGGCTTGGACTGACGATTAGGGCCAGCACTGCGATTCGGACTAGATTGTGGACGTCCACTGTTTGCGCTTTGACCACTGCTTGCACCAGCGCCGCCAGCGCCTTGATTCGGACGTGAGCCTGCATAGTTACTATTCGTGCGAGGTGCTCCGCCTTGTCCTTGACCGCCTTGGCTGTATCCTTGACTAGCTGGACGACTGCTGTTGTATCCACCGCTGCTTCCACCTGCAGGACGTTGTCCACCAGGATTGGAACCTTGGTAACCACCAGTACGCTGTCCGCCTTGGCTGGAGCCTTGACCTGCAGGACGTTGTCCACCAGGATTGGAACCTTGATAACCTGTACGTTGTCCACCTTGGCTGGAACCTTGACCACTAGGGCGTCCACCGTTTGGATTAGATCCTTGATAGCCAGTACGCTGACCGCCTTGACTATTGCTAGGGCGATTTCCTTGGTAGTTGCTGCTTTGACCACTTGGACGTGATTGTGGTGGGCGACTTGACGTGTTTTGTGTAGACTGACCTTGTTGTGGAGGGGTAGCTCCAGTTGATGTAGTCGGTTGACTAGTTGATTGCTGTTCAGTAGTAACTGGCTTAGCTGCCGGAGTTACTGCACCTTTATTCTCTTGTGCTGGAGCCTGCGATGCAGGATTCTGATTCGTCGTAGATGAACTCACATTTCCTCCGTCCGTAGCTGCTCGTTTGGCAGCTGCATTAGCTTTGATATCTCTAAAAAACTTTTCCACACTGCTAACTGCGTCATTCTCCATTACACTCATATGGTTGTTAACAGGTATATTTAATCGTTTGAGAATGGTAATAATTTCTTTGCTGCTCATATTGAGCTGTTTCGCGTATTCATACACGCGTGTCTTGTCTTTATTATCTTGTTTATTGGTCAATATGTTTCACCTCCGCAGGATTTTCTTGACTCTTCTGCAGCATCTGCGCGAAGCCTCCGTCCAATACACCTATGGTGACACGCATTTCTTTCCCAATGCTGCGGCCCAATTCATACTTCGTACCAACTTCCATGAGCTTAACCCCATAAAATAGGCATTTATCTTGAAATTTTTTGCGTGTATTAGCAGAAGCGTCTTCCGCCATAATAACTAGCTTGGCCTCACCCGAGCGAATGGCTTTGAATACACCTTCGTCACCCGTTACGAGTTTCCCGGCTCTCATCGCTAATCCTAATTGATTTAAAAATTTAGGATTCATCTTCTGATTCCTCCTCCTCTTTCGAAGAAAGGAATTCATCTTCTACACGAATGAAATCTTGTTCCAGTTGGTCATAAATGTCTGCGCCTACAGCATGCTTCAGAGCTCTATCCAGGGCTTTGCTTTTCTTTGCCAATTTAAAACAAGAAACTTTACCGCACAGGTAGGCACCGCGCCCAGACTTCTTTCCCTTAAGATCAATGAGAATGTCATCCTCAGGCGTTTTGACGACGCGGATCAATTCCCTCTTCGGCATCATTTCCTGACAGGCAACGCATTTTCTCAGAGGGATTTTTCTCTGCTTCATTCCGATCACCCCTTGTTCCAAACAAAAACTTAATCGATGCTAATCGAATCTTGGTGCATCTCTTCCGAGTAAGTTTTCACTCTGCCATATTCTTGTTCTGCTTGTGTTTCGCTCTTGATATCGATTTTCCAGCCAGTTAACTTAGCAGCTAAACGGGCGTTCTGTCCTTTAATCCCAATTGCCAGAGAAAGCTGATAATCAGGTACAATGACTCGTGCCATTTTTTCATTTTCATGAATTTGAACTTCAAGCACTTTAGAAGGGCTTAGCGCATTCGCTACGTACTCTTCTACACTCTCCATCCAGCGAACGATATCAATTTTCTCTCCGCGCAGCTCGGTTACAATCGTTTGTACGCGAAGCCCTTTAGGACCTACGCATGATCCGACTGGATCAACCTCTGGGTTACGAGAATGAACAGCAATCTTCGAACGGAAGCCTGCTTCACGTGCAACGGAACGGATCTCTACTACGCCATCGAAAATTTCAGGTACTTCAAGCTCAAATAGACGCTTCAACAACCCTGGATGTGTTCTCGATAAAATAATTTGAGGCCCCTTTGTCGTGTTCTCGACTTTCGTAATATAAGCTTTGATACGGTCTCCCTGTTTGAACTTATCCGTAGGCATAAGCTCCGTAAGTGGAAGAACAGCTTCTACTTTACCAAGGTCAACATAAATATTACGTTGGTCTTGTCGTTGCAGGATACCGGTTACGATATCTTCTTCTTTATCGATAAACGCATTATAAATTAAGCCACGCTCGGCTTCGCGGATTCTTTGCGTTACAACCTGTTTAGCGGTTTGTGCTGCAATACGTCCAAAATCACGAGGCGTCACTTCAATTTCAACAATATCTTCCAATTGGTAGTTCGGATTAATTTCACGCGATGCATGAACAGAAATTTCCAATCTTGGATCCAATACTTCCTCTGTTACGGTCTTCCGTGCATAAACCTTAATAAGACCCGTATGTCGATTGATATCTACACGTACGTTCTGTGCCGTGTTGAAATTACGTTTATAACTTGAAATCATCGCCGCTTCAATAGCATCAATGAGTAGCTCCTTGGAGATACCCTTCTCTCGTTCAATTTCCGACAGCGCTTCGATAAAATCCGTGTTCATTTGAACTGAGTCCCCCCCTTCAATAAGTAACGATTACTAAAATACGATAGCAAGACGTGCACTAGCTACTTTGGCAACCGGAATGCTGATTTTCTTTTTACCAATCTCAATCACGAGTACTTCCTCGTCATAAGACTGCAACAACCCTTCAAATTCCTTAGAACCGTCGATCGGTTCATACGAAGTAACAAATACGTGACTATTCACGGCTTTATAAAAATCTTGAGTCTTCTTAAGCGGACGTTCTGCTCCAGGAGAAGAAACTTCCAAGAAATAAGCATCAGTAATCGGATCTTTCTCATCCAATTGAACACTTAAATATTCACTGATGCGGCCGCAATCATCTATATCAATTCCGCCTTCTTTGTCAGCATAGACGCGAAGGAACCAATTGCTGCCTTCTTTGACGTATTCAATATCCACGATTTCAAATCCATTTTGTTCAACAAAATCCTTCAGCATGTCCTCAATGATGGATTTGATTTGTTCTTGTGTAGCCACAGATATGTGTACCTCCTAAATTGACTTCTCCTTGTCGTATCCCGAAAAGTCCTATATCAAAATGTAAAGAGTGGGTTTCCCCACTCTTTAATCACAAGATGATATCCTCATTATTGCCAATAAAAATTATACCATAACCATTCTTTGCATTACAATAGCAAACTTGTTAATCATTTTCACTTGACAGCTGATTTTTAGAACAAGGAAAGCTGATTGGATTCAGGCATACCACGGAAGCACCCCATAGAAGTCAGCAGCTCTATGACGGTTTTAGAAGCCTTAGATTTATTCTGGAAATCCTCAATTGATAGGAAATCGCCTTCTTCTTTGGCAGCTGCAATATTCTTAGCAGCATTTTCACCAATTCCTGACATCGCTGCAAACGGTGGAATTAAAGAATTGCCATCGATGATAAACTTCGTTGCATCGGAACGGTAGATATCAATCGGCTTAAAACTAAAGCCGCGTGACGTCATTTCCAGTGACATTTCAAGAATTGAAACCATGGCTTTCTCTTTCGGCAGAGCTTGGAAACCTTTCGCTTCAATCTCAATTAATACTTTGAGAATCGCATCATAGCCTTGGCAAAGCAATTCAAGATCAAAATCCGCTGCACGCACACTAAAGTATGTCGCATAGTAAGCGATCGGGTGATACACCTTGAAGTAAGCCGTACGAACGGCGGAGATAACGTAAGCTGCAGCATGCGCTTTTGGAAACATATACTCAATCCGTTCGCAGGATTCAATATACCAAGCTGGCACATTACAGCGCTTCATCTCATCTTTCCATTCATCGGTAAGGCCCTTCCCTTTACGCACACTCTCCGTAATTTTAAAAGCAAGACCTGCATCCATCCCCGCTTTATAGATCAAATAGAGCATGATATCATCCCGACAACCAATAACCGTCTTAATGTTACAAATCCCTTTTTTGATCAGTTCCTGTGCATTACCTAACCAAACACCCGTTCCGTGTGACAACCCCGAAATTTGAAGTAAATCGGCGAAAGATGATGGTTGTGTTTCTTGAAGCATTTGACGAACGAATTTCGTCCCCATTTCGGGAACCCCATACGTTGCAACAGGCGAACGAATCTGATCTGGTCTAACGCCTAGCGCTTCCGTTGAATTGAAAATACTCATCGCTTTCGCATCATTCATTGGAATCGTTGTTGGATCTACGCCCGTCAAGTCCTGTAGCATCCTCATCATCGTCGGGTCGTCGTGTCCTAGAATATCTAGTTTAAGCAAGTTCGCATCGAAGGCATGGTAGTCAAAATGAGTCGTCATCCATTCCGAGTTTTTATCATCGGCAGGGAATTGAACCGGTGTGATATCATCGACCTCAATATAATCTGGCACAACGACAATACCGCCTGGATGCTGCCCTGTACTTCTTTTTACCCCAGTACAGCCTGAAGCTAATCGAGCAATTTCAGCCCCGCGCCATTTCTGGCCTTGTTCTTCTTCATATTTCTTGACGAATCCGAAAGCCGTTTTCTCTGCAACAGTACCGATTGTCCCTGCCCGGAATACATTCTTAGGTCCAAAGATCTCCTTCGTGAAGTTATGCGCAACCGGCTGATAAACCCCTGAGAAGTTCAAATCGATATCGGGAACTTTGTCCCCTTTAAATCCTAAGAATGTTTCAAACGGAATGTCATGCCCATCCCCTTTTAAATCCCCGCCGCAGGAAGGACATACTTTGTTCGGCAAATCAAAACCACTCGGTACACTACCGTCAAGGAACCATTCGCTGTGCCTGCAGGAAAGACATATATAGTGAGGTGGCAATGGGTTAACCTCTGAAATTCCCAACATCATGGCAACGACAGATGAACCAACGGATCCCCGAGAACCTACCAGGTAGCCATCTGCATTCGATTTTTTTACGAGACGTTCCGAAATCAAATAGTTGGCAGAGAATCCGAATTTAATGATCGGAACTAGCTCTTTCTCTAACCGAGCAATAATGACTTCGGGCAGCTCTTCCCCATACATACTTTTCGCCGTTTCATAACAAGTCGTACGAATTTCTTCGTCTGCACCTTCTATAATAGGTGTGAATAGCTTGTCTGGGAAAAGTTCAATAGATTCAAACCGATCTGCAAGATCATTCGTACTGCGAATGACAACTTCAATTGCTTTCTCTTCACCCAAAAACTTAAACTCTTCGAGCATCTCTTTCGTTGTACGGAAATGTGCGTCAGGCTTCTTTATCGCTTTCAGCGGACTAAAGCCTGTAATCCCATTGATTGTAATATCCCGACATACCTTCTCACGTGGATTCAGATAATGAACGTTACCTGTCGCGATGACCGGCTTACCCGTTTTATAACCGATTTCACATACGCGCCGAACAGCATCCTCTAGATCTTCTTTAGACCCAACCAAGCCTTTTTCGACGAGATGCATATTATAGCTAACGGGTTGAATTTCGAGAATGTCATAAAACTCTGAAACTTGCTCAGCTTCTTCAATTGATTTGTTCAATACAGCTTCGAAAAATTCACCTTTTTCACAACCAGAGGTGACCAAAAGTCCCTCTCTGTGCTCAACTAACACACTCTTGGGAATCGTCGCAGCTCGCTGCAAATAAGTGGTATGAGATAGCGAAATCAGTTTAAATAGATTTTTCTTACCAACTGGGTTTAATGCGTATATACAGCAATGAAATGGACGTTGATTGGATAAATCTTTACCAACGTAGTCATTCAATTTCGCTAGGCTCGTAATCTGACGATCATTAGCCTCGTTAATTAAATGATAAAGCACATATCCCAGCGCGATCGAGTCATCAATCGCTCGGTGATGATTATCGAGACCTACTTTAAATTTATCAGACAACGTATTTAATCGATGATTTTTCATAGATGGGAAGAGAAATCTCGCAAGCTCTAATGTATCAAGTACCGCATTCGTAACCTCAGGTAGGTTCATGCGTTTTAAATTCGCTTGAAGAAAGCCCATATCGAAACGCGCGTTATGTGCTACTAGCACGCAATCCCCAATAAACTCTATAAACTTAGGAAGCTCGTCCTCAATATCTGGAGCATCCTTCACCATGTCATCATTAATATTCGTTAACTGCTGGATGTTATAAGGAATTTTCTCGTGCGGATTAATGAATGTGGCAAAACGATCAATCTCTTTGCCATCTTGCATTTTCACGCCTGCAAGCTCAATAATTCGATTATTAATAACAGAAAGTCCTGTCGTCTCCACGTCGAAAATAACATAAGTCGCTTGCTTTAAATCGAGATCTCGACCATTCATAACAATGGGGACAGAATCATTCACGACATTCGCTTCAACACCGTATATGACTTTGATGCCATGCTTTTTGGCAGCTTTCCCAGCGTCAGGAAAACATTGAATATTACTATGATCGGTAACAGCGATTGCTTTATGTCCCCATTTGGCCGCCATTTTCACATATTGATCTATCGGTGTCAATGCATCCATTGTGCTCATGGTTGTGTGCAAATGAAACTCTACTCGCTTCTCAGCAGCATCATCCATACGATCCCTTGGTGCCATCACTTCGTATAGATCATTTGGAATCATAACAAGCTCAGGGATTTGCATGAACCGGTCATACTCTACTTTTCCTCTGGCCCGAATCCACGTACCATTGGCAAGTAGACTCATGATCTTCACATCGTCTTTGGTCTTCGCAAAAACCTTCATAGCTAATGAATCACTGAAATCCGTAATATTGAAAGTAAATAACGTATTACCATTTCTTAATTCTTTGACATCCAAGCCAAATACGGTACCTTGTACTGTAATTTTCTTCTCTTCTTCTTGGATGTCTTTAAGTGGCGTAGGAACTTCTTTTATATCAATGCCCATGACTAGCTTCAGATCACCTTCTGGTAAAGATGATTCTTCTTCCTCCATATCGATGGACATCATGATTTCTTGTGTATATGATTTTTCACCTTGTTCTCGTTGCTTTGCAAACTTCTCATATTCTGCAACGATTTCCGTAGTGTCACTTATTGCATACTTGACAGATAGTTCGGTTTGAAAAAAATTATGGAAAAAATTCCGAATAAACATATCGATATTCTTTTTCTTCGCTAATTCTAGGCCTATAGCATCTAACATAATCAACGATAGGGCATTTCCTTGTACTTCGAACCTAGCTTTTGACATCCAACCATTGACAGAGGGAACTTCCCGCTGTAACCATTCCATAAATAATCCCCAATACTCCTCAACAAGAGCAGCAGGTTCTGCTTGTTCATATTTCCAAATAAACCTAATTTTTGCAATCTGCGCGAACTTCTCTTGAATCATTTTACAGAATGAACGATAAATATTCAGAGGCACAAGGTCATTTTTCACCAAATAGAACGTCCAGTCGCGATTTTTTCGACTAATCTCTACTTGATCAATGTAGCCCTCTTTAAAATATGACCGTACAACATCGGCTGGAATCTCGGCTTGCTGCATCAAAAGCTCAAAGCGATTCCGTTTATCAGCCAAATTACTCATGAACAGCCTCCCCATAAAACATACCAAGGGCAATGGAGTTAGACCTCCATATGCCCTTGATTGTAATTAATAGCTTCGACCAAAGACAACTGTATGCTTGGCAGGATCGCCGCACACAAGACAAGTAGATTTGGTTTCAGATGGTGTGAACGGGATATTACGACTTGTTGCTCCTGTTTCTTCCTTCACTTGCGATTCACAAGCGTTAGATCCACACCAGCCAGCCAAGGCAAATCCGCGTTTCGTCTCCAAAAATGTCTTAAACTCATCGATCGTATCTACCGCAATATAGTGCTCGTCACGGAATTGCTTCGCTTTATCATACATCTGCTGATGAATCTCAGCAAGTAAATTTTGAACTTCTTGCACAAAGTCAGACTGTTGAACAATTTTCTTCTCTCCACTAACGCGAGAAACAAGAACAACTACGCCATTTTCCATGTCGCGAGGACCTAACTCTACGCGAATTGGTACGCCGCGCATTTCGTACTCGTTAAATTTCCAACCTGGGCTTTGATCAGCACGATCATCCACTTTAACGCGAACGCCAGCTTTTTTCAGATCCGCGAACAACTCGTCAACCCGCCCAATTACTTGTTCACGCGTTTTTGGAGGTCCAATTGGAATCATGATAACTTGCGTAGGTGCAACCTTTGGTGGTAACACTAATCCGCGATCATCCCCGTGAACCATAATAAGTGCGCCAATTAAACGTGTACTAACTCCCCATGAAGTTGTATGTGCAAATTGGTGTTGATTCTCACGATCTAGGAATTTGATATCAAAGGCAACAGCGAAATTCGTTCCAAGGTAATGAGAAGTGCCTGCTTGAACAGCTTTGCCATCCTTCATCATGGCTTCAATGGAAAAAGTATCAATGGCACCAGCAAACTTCTCTGAAGGCGTTTTTTGACCTACAATTACTGGGATCGCCAGGAAATCCTCCGCAAATTGACGATAGACATCAAGCATTTGCATCGTTTCGCGGCGAGCATCTTGCTCATCTTCATGCGCAGTATGACCCTCCTGCCACAAAAACTCAGTTGTACGGAGGAATGGCAACGTGCGTTTCTCCCAACGAACTACGTTTGCCCATTGGTTGATTAACAATGGTAGATCACGGTAGGAGTTAATCCATTCGGCGTACATATGCCCAATCATCGTTTCAGATGTAGGACGGATAGCCAAACGCTCTTCTAGCTTCTCCCCACCTGCCTCAGTGACCCAAGGAAGTTCTGGATTAAAGCCCTCAACATGTTCTTTTTCCTTCTGGAAAAAGCTTTCTGGGATAAACAACGGGAAGTACGCGTTGCGATGACCAGTTTCTTTAAACTTACTATCCAACTCACGTTGAATATTTTCCCAAATTTCATAACCATCCGGTTTAAACACGATACACCCACGAACCGGGGAGTAGCTCATTAAATCTGCTTTCTTAATAACATCTATATACCATCGGGAGAAATCTTCTCCTTGCGGTGTAATTTCTTTAACAAATTGCTTATCGTTTGACATAAACCCTCCCACAGATTAGGACTACCCCTTAATCAATCGTAAAATATCATTGTATGTAACAGCTACCATCAATAGCATCAGGAGTGCAAATCCAACAAAATGAACCATACTCTCTCGGTTCGGGTCTATCGGTTTACCTCTCAATGCTTCTAAACCCATGAAAAGCAGACGACTACCGTCTAGAGCAGGGATAGGCAATAAATTAAAAATACCTAGATATAAACTTAATGTGGCAGCCCAAGAAATTAAGTATGTCAGTCCCATTTTTGCAAACTCAGCAGATACTTGAGCAGTTCTCACTGGTCCACCAAGATCATCTAATTTGAATTGAAGCATAACTAGTTTTTGCAAACCAGTCACGATTCCAATGGTAGTACCCACTACCTGATCATAGGTTCCTGTAAATACTTCACCCAATGTTGCACTTCTCCGGTCACCGCTAATGACAACACCAAGCTTCCCAGCTCCTGCTTCCATTTCTGGTGTTACTTGAAGTGTAATTGGATTCCCTGCGCGATCGATCACCCATGTCATTGGCTTCCCAGCAGAAGATTGTATCGAGGTAACTAGTTTCTCCCGATCATCCCCAATAGGCTGCTTATCAATGGACATGATGATGTCGCCTTTCTGAAGGCCTGACTTCTCACCTGCTTTACCTGCAAGAACAGAATCCAGCTTCACATTCGTGAACACACCAGACATAATCACCACAATGAAGAACAAAACAATCGCCAGAATAAAATTCATAACGGGTCCCATAACGATAGCAATGGCACGTTTCCCTACGGATTTCGAGCCGAATTGACGATCATATGGAGCTATTTGGGTTTCTGTTCCCTTCGTCACCATCATGGCTTGCGGATCAATCGGATACGTCACTTTCTCGCCGTCGACATCCAGGGATAAGCGTAGTGCTCGCTCTAAATCAATTTGTTCTACGACACCGATGATGACGTTAGAACGACGATCTAATTGATCTAGATACAAAAATGCAACCTCATTCTGTTTGTTTAATTTAATTGCAACCGTTTGTCCAGGATTAACTTGAACGATTTCCGGGTCTTCTCCTGCCATGCGAACGAATCCACCAATCGGTAAAATCCGTAACGTATACCGGGTCTCCCCTTTTTTATATGAAAATATTTTGGGACCGAAGCCAATCGCAAATTCACGAACTAAAATACCTGCACGTTTTGCAAAGTAAAAATGACCCCATTCATGAATCGTAACAAGAACGAAAAACAGCAGAATAACCTTTAACCCAACTTCAATAGCCGACAAGTCGTATTTCCTCCTTCGGGTTTTCTTCAGAAAACTACCTTATGTAACAATGACCCGACGCTTTCGGTAAATGAGTCTACCTTCTAAGCATCTACTTCAGATCAGCTGTTCTTGTTCTTAGATTACCACTATTGAACGGCTGAATACAAGCTATGCCCGTACAGGTCATTATACGAACTAAGTGAAATATATAGACTTTGCTTAACAACCTCGGTGTCGGAAATTGAAAAGAAGAGCTGAGCCATGCAAGCTGACCTCATCTCTTCCTGACATTTAAAAACGGATAGACGCTGCAAACGATCTAGCCCATTGATCTTGTTCGTGAATAACTTCAATTGTAGGATTTGCATATGATTCATGTTTTTGCAAAGAAGCTTCGATAATATCCTCAATTTGTAGAAATGAAATGTCACCCTTAAGGAAACGCGCCACCGCAATTTCATTAGCAGCATTATACACAGTGGGCGTTATTCCACCTTGCTTACCACTTTCAAAGGCCATTCGCAAGCAAGGGAATCGTGTATAATCCATCTCACGGAAATGAAGTTTACCAATTGCAGCTAAGTCTAATCTTGTTGTTGGTGTTGCATAGCGATCTGGATACGTTAACGCATACTGAATAGGAACCCTCATATCCGGATTACCTAACTGAGCGATGACACTATGATCTACAAATTCAACGTAAGAGTGGATGACACTTTCCGGATGAAGCAACACTTTGATATCCTCATAAGCTAATCCGAAAAGCCAGTGTGCTTCCATTACTTCAAGACCTTTATTCACCATTGTCGCAGAATCAATCGTAATTTTGGCGCCCATCGACCAATTCGGATGCTTTAGTGCATCCTCCACGGTAACACCGACTAGTTGTTCACGCGTACGATCTCGGAATGAGCCACCTGAAGCCGTAATCGTGATTTTGGCAATTTGAGAACGCTTCTCACCATTTAAACATTGAAAGATTGCTGAATGTTCGCTATCAATAGGTAATAAGGCAACACCTTTACGAGAAACGGCTTCAGTTACAATGTGACCCGCACTGACTAAGGTCTCCTTGTTGGCTAGTCCAATATCTTTTCCTGCTTCAATGGCGGCTAAAGTTGGTCTTAATCCTTGACTCCCAACCAATGCGCTTACAAGCAAATCTGCATCAGTGGCAGCTGCGACCTCCAACAATCCAGCTTCACCATAAAGAACTTTAATACTTGATGGTATTTGCCTAGCAACAGTTTCAGCTAATTCCTTCGTAGCAACAGAAACGAGCTTAGGTCGAAATAGATTAACCTGCTCAATGACAAGATCACTGTTGTACCCCGCTGATATCGCCTCAACCTGAAACTTTTCTGGCGAATGCTGTACAAGATCCAAGGTTTGAGTTCCAATGGATCCTGTCGAACCCAAGATGGCAATTTTTTTCATATGCTCAACCCCGCTCATGAGAATTAGTTAGGAATCAAATTGAGCAGATAGATAAAGGGGAAAACAATTAACCAACTATCCATCCGATCGAGTACTCCACCATGACCTGGCAGCAAAGTTCCCGTGTCTTTAATTCCTTTAACACGCTTATAAGCGGATTGAATTAAATCACCAATTTGTCCTACTACTGCAATAACAAATCCTAATAAGAGTGATTTCCCTACACTTAAGAGATCCGGTGCGTACAATGCAAAGCATAAGGCCAATATCATCGCAATAACTACTCCGCCAAGTGCTCCTTCAATCGACTTCTTAGGACTTATTTGTGGCCATAAAGGATGTTTACCTAACTTCGAACCGACAAAATATGCGCCTGCATCCGATGCCCAGATACAAACAAACACCATGATCGTCCAAAACAATCCATTATCCGCCAAGCGAGCCTCGATCATATAGTTAAAGCCAAATCCAATGTAAACGACACCTAGTAATATCACAGATACTTGATCAATCGTTATTTTGTTCTTGGAAGCAACTGTTATGAAAAGCAGCAAAAACATGGCAAACCAAATAACGGCTGTAAACGAAAATGTCCATGTAATACCTAGTAACCCCCATGGGATCGTTAAACATAAAAGTGCTAAAAGCCCAGCAACAGCTGTGAGTTTAAATGGCATATACCCATTCATTTGTAAGTACTCGCGATATCCAATAATCGAAACGAGAACAATCAAGCCTGCATACCACAAATCACCAAGAACTAGAAGAGTAATAAATGCAAGACCCGCTATAACGCCTGTTATGATTCTTTGTTTCAAGTTGAATCCCCCTAGATGAACAACGTTTATCTCTAAGACTTCCTTTTTAGTGAAAAACGATTACACAATCAGATGTTAAATACCACCGTATCTTCTTGCGCGGCGCTGATATTCAGCAATGGCTTGCATAAATAAGTCCTCTGTGAATTCTGGCCAATAGGCATCTGTGAACCATAATTCCGAATAAGCTAATTGCCATAGTAAAAAGTTGCTCAATCGCAATTCTCCACTTGTACGAATCAACAAATCGGGGTCAGGTAAATCTGACGTTAACATATAGGATGAAAAGAGTGATTCATTCAACTCATCCGGGTTCAAGTTTCCGTTTTGCAGATCCTTCATCATATCTTGGACACCTGCAATGATTTCCTTACGTCCGCCGTAATTTAAAGCAAAATTCAAAATAAGACCCGTGTTATCTTTCGTACGCTCGATCGCACCTTCTATAGCTTTCAGCGTATAGTCAGGTAGACCATCTTTCCAACCAGTCATTCGAATACGCACATTGTTCTGAATTAATTCTTCAATTTCTAAAGGGAAAAACTCCTGAGGAAGCTTCATTAGAAACTCGACTTCTTCTTTGGGGCGTTTCCAATTTTCAGTTGAAAAAGCATACATGGTTAGTACTTTGACACCAATATCATTGGCTGCCATTGTAATCTTCTTTACATTTTTCATGCCCGAATGATGACCTGCTACGCGAGGCAAGCCTCTTTGTTTGGCCCATCGACCATTTCCATCCATTATTATCGCAACGTGCGCAGGTACTTTGTCCAGCTCTATATCCCCTGCTGTTGCATTCGCTGGCCTACGTGTTGGATTTAACCATTTCTTAAATAACTTGAGCACAGTTGTTCCTCCCAACTAGGGAAAGATGAAAAACCCCCAGCAAATGAATACCCGGGGGCATATCTATCTTATACTTCCATGATTTCTTTTTCTTTAGCAGCCAAAACTTTCTCAACTTCAGCTACGAATTTATCAGTAAATTTCTGAATGTCCTCTTGATGTTTACGGGACTCATCCTCAGAAATACCTGCTTTCTCAAGCTTTTTAATTTCGTCATTCGCATCACGGCGAATATTACGAATTGCAATTTTGGCTTCTTCGCCAAATTTCTTCGTCATTTTCACCAAGTCACTACGACGCTCTTCAGTTAATGCAGGAATAACAATACGAATAACGATTCCATCATTCGATGGTGTTAAACCTAAATCGGACTTCATAATTGCCTTCTCAATAGAAGACATAGAGCTCTTATCCCATGGTTGAATGAGAAGAGTACGTGAATCTGGTGTTGTCAAATTAGCTAATTGATTAACAGGCGTCATTGCGCCATAGTATTCCACTTGAATACGATCTAATAATGATGGTGTTGCACGTCCCGCACGAAGTGAAGTCAAATCTCTTCTTAGTGCTCCAATTGCTTTGTCCATCCGATCTTCTGCGTTCTTCTTCACTGATTGAGGCATGGTTTATACGCTCCCTTTAACTGTAGTCCCAATTTTATCGCCAAGGACCACTCGTTTGATATTCCCTTTTTCCGTGATATTAAATACAACCAACGGAATGTTGTTATCCATACAAAGGGAAGATGCAGTGGAGTCCATGACACCAAGGTTGTTGCTTATAACTTCCATATAGGTCAACGTTTCGAATTTCTTCGCTGTTGGATCTTTGAATGGATCAGCTGAATAGACGCCATCCACTTTATTTTTGGCCATAAGAATAACTTCTGCTTCAATCTCTGCAGCTCTCAAGGCAGCCGTCGTATCCGTCGAAAAATAAGGATTACCTGTTCCCGCGGCGAAAATAACTACTCTACCCTTTTCAAGATGGCGCATAGCTCTCCTACGTATGTAAGGTTCTGCAACTTGTTGCATAGTAATGGAGGACTGGACTCTTGTTGGCACCTCTAGGTTTTCCAATGCATCCTGCAAAGCAAGTGAATTCATGACAGTAGCCAGCATCCCCATGTAATCCGCTGTTGCACGATCCATTCCTTTCTCACTACCCGCGATTCCGCGCCAGATATTCCCGCCGCCAACAACGATAGCAACTTCAACATTTAACTCTACGACATCTTTCACTTGTTGAGCAATGGAAGTAATCACTTCTGAATCAATGCCATATCCCTGCTGTCCGGCTAAAGCTTCGCCGCTCAATTTAAGCACTATTCTTTTATAAAAAGGTTGACCCAACTTGTATGACCTCCGTTTCCATGCGTAACTCCATGTCTTTAAGGGCTAAAAAAGAAGGAACACCAAGTGTTCCATCTTTTTTGAATGCCTATTATAGTTTAACTTGGGACATAACTTCTTCCGCAAAGTTTTCTTGTTTTTTCTCAAGACCTTCACCAAGTCCGAAACGAACGAAACGACGAATGGAGATGTTCTCACCGATTGCAGCAATTTTCTCGTTCAACAATTGGTCGATAGTTTTGTCTGGATCTTTAATGAATGCTTGCTCCATTAAGCAGAACTCTTCATAATATTTACCAATACGGCCTTCAACCATTTTGTCGATGATTTTCTCTGGTTTACCTTCGTTTAAAGCTTGGTTACGAAGAATTTCTTTTTCTTTTTCCAAAGCTTCTGTTGGAACTTCTTCACGACGAACATACGATGGGTTTGCTGCAGCGATGTGCATAGCAATGTCTCTGCAGAACGTTCTGAATTGCTCTGTTTTACCAACGAAGTCAGTTTCACAGTTGATCTCAACAAGAACGCCAACTTTACCACCAGCGTGGATGTAAGATTCTACAGCGCCTTCTGTAGCAATACGTCCAGCTTTGTTAGCTGCTGCAGAAAGACCTTTCTCACGAAGAAGTTCTCCTGCTTTAGTGATATCACCGTTTGCTTCTTCAAGTGCTTTCTTGCAATCTAACATACCTGCACCTGTTTTTTCACGTAACTCTTTTACTTGTGCTGCTGTAACTGCCATTAGAAGAAACCTCCTGTTAAATGTTTATTGTTTATATGTAACACTAGTTTATTCTTTAAAAAAAGGGTGGTGACAGGCTGTTACACCTTCCAACCACCCTTTTCACATTGCTATAATTTAAGCTGTTGTTTGCTCGCCTTGGTGTGCTTCGATAACTGCATCAGCAATTTTCGCTGTTAACAATTTAACTGCGCGAATCGCATCATCGTTACCTGGAATCACGTAATCAATCTCGTCTGGATCGCAGTTTGTATCAACGATACCAACGATTGGGATACCCAATTTACGAGCTTCTGCTACAGCAATACGCTCTTTGCGAGGATCGATAATGAAAAGTGCACTTGGCAAACCTTTCATGTTCTTGATTCCGCCTAGGAATTTTTCAAGACGCTCTTTCTCTTTGCGAAGAATGATAACTTCTTTCTTAGGAAGAACTTCGAAAGTGCCATCCTCTTCCCATCTTTCAAGAGTTTTCAAGCGATCGATACGTTTTTGAATTGTTTGGAAGTTAGTCAATGTACCACCCAACCAACGTTGGTTGATGAAGTACATGCCACAACGTTCTGCTTCTTCAGCAACGGAATCTTGGGCTTGTTTCTTAGTTCCTACGAAAAGGATTGTACCATTATCTTCGGATACGGATTTAACAAAGTTGTAAGCTTCCTCAACTTTTTTAACCGTTTTTTGAAGATCGATGATGTAAATACCGTTTCTTTCAGTAAAGATATACTTGTCCATTTTCGGGTTCCAACGACGTGTTTGGTGACCGAAATGTACGCCAGCTTCTAAAAGCTGTTTCATGGAGATAACTGCCATCCCCAATCCCTCCTCTAAATGGTTTATTTGGTATCCGCCGCCCCTCGCATCTTTGCATAAAACCTACCGAAGTAAGCACCATTATGCAAATTGACGGGCGTGAGTTTTTAACACCGTGAATAAATATACCACAACTGAAAACAAGGTGCAACCTTTTATCCTGAATGTCATTCTTCCCTTGAATTGGATAGTTTATGTATAAGCAAACAAAAAAAAGATCTCTATATAAAGATCCTTTTGCTACAATGATTATTGAACTGTAATAAGACTCGTTACAAGTGTTGGCATATCCATTTTACCTTCAAACTCATGGTATCCAACTTGAATTTTGGTGTTGCCACCTTGTTTATCAAGCTCAGTAATGAATGCCTTACGATCCGAAATTACACCTGCTCTAAATAATAAATCAGCTACTGTCGAAGCATCTAAGTTTTGCTGAACATAAACGACAATCTTAGAAGAAACTGCAGGCGGGGATGCTTTAGGCTGATCTTGTGGTTTACTTGCTGATAATTTATCCGTTTCTTCTTTTAGCTTCTTCTGGACGGCTGAATCTAATTCGGCTTGGGTATACATTTTCACATTTTTCTCAAGTACTAAATAGTATTTAGAGGCCTCTTCCTTGAGCTTCTGAGGATCCATCTCCTCCAACGATATACCTGACTTGCTCGGGTTACTTGGACGAATCAGCATCACTTGAAGAAGAATAGCGCCAACAAGTATACCTACCCCAATACCAGTAACTAAGGCTCTATTTTTAAACACGGGTCCTTTCCTCCTGTCTTGAAAGTTGAAGGATCAAACTGACCTCGCCTTTATTCATACTAAGCTTTTTGGCAATAGCCTCCACGCTTTTCCCTTGATCATGTAAAGTAAACAATTCAGAATATCTGCTCTTCATACTTAAACCCACATAGACTGGCTCATCAGGAAGAAGATCAGGAGCAATTTCGATTACATTTACAGAAGCAGGAATACCATGCTTGGGTGTATTCAGAGCACTAAGCATCTCCGTAGGAGAAAGAACTGGCGGTTGATTCACATGAAGAGTCGTTAGCTCTTTGGACAACTCGTGCTTTTGACGCTCCAAGGTTTCCAATCGGCCAGCTAACTTAGCAAGCTCCACTTCATAATCTTGTTTTGTCTTTGAAAATAGATCAAGCATCGCTTGATTCTGTTCATCCATCTCAGCGGCGAAATGTTCTATCGTATCTTCGATTTCCTGCACAACCGTAGCATTTGCGGATGAAGCCGTCGTTTGTTCCTTCGGTATAAATCTCGCATAAACAATCATCACAAGACCGAGAAGGATGACATAGAGCACCGGCTGCATAACCATATAGTTCACCTTTTCCTATAGCAAGTTAGAGGGAGAAGTCAATATGATGACCTTTATAGGGATGGTCCGGTTGGTGTTCCGGATCCGTAGAAAGATTATTTAATTGCCCTCTTGTCTTACCTTTACCTATTTGCGTTTTTTTCTGTTCACGACGATCTAAGATATCAGCGCGTCCACTCTCTTCAAGTTTGCTTGACCGCCCTCGATCACGTTCCGTTGATTGTATAGCTTGATTTTCTAGAATTGTTCCATCTTGCCGCGGCTTCTGCATCAATTGATTCTGCTTTATACCAGCCTCATCGTTCTTGTGTACAGCGAATTGTAAATCGATGGCTTTGAAACTCATCGTCTACTCCCTCCCACACTTACACATTTGCACTCATGACAATATCGCCTTCACTTAGTCGGAAAGTCATTCGGTTCGTTGGATCTTTAATAAATTTCGTGTAACGACCAATAACAATTTTGGTACCACCATAAATCGTCGAAATAACTTGAACCTTTGCATTCTCAGAATCCTCTAGAGATTTCTCAATTTCCAAAATCCGTTCTTTGATCGATACTTGTTCATCCACCGACTGCTTCTTCGTATTATTAAGTTTGATACGCATGGCAAGTTTATCAGGACTGAGCTGGCCCGCTGCAGCTAATTGATCCAACAAAGTAAGCGCTTTACTAGTCTTCTCCATATTCTCACTTAGTGTTCTCAGTTGATTACGAAGTTGAATCATTTCATTACGCAATTCTGGCAAAACACCTACTTCAATAACAGTTGCAGTAGACATTGAATTCCCAATTGTTCGAGCCGCAACGCGTTCTCCAGCTTGAATTGTCCCGCCTACGATTAAACCTTTTGCACCCACACAGTTGACACTTCTGCCCGCTCTCACCGTCGAATGCATGATACTTTGGGAAACGTTTAGATCACCAGAAACTTCAATCGTGGCATCTTGGATGAAAGAACTCTTCACATTCTTTCCAGCTTTGATCAAAGCTTTATTTTGCCCTACAATACCTGCCGAGATTTCAATCGATCCTTCTGCTTCAAGCTCCGCGGCTTCAACACCACCGGTCACACGAATGTCTCCAGCTGCTCGAATCTTGAACCCAGGTAGAACATTCCCTCTAACAACAACTGTACCGATGAAGTCAATGTTACCAATATTATAATCGACATCCCCATTAATCTCGTACACAGGGAATACGTTTATTTTATCCCGATCCGTTCGGACTACCATGCCATCAATCGTTGCGTATAGCCCCATCTGCTCCGCATCAGTTACAACATTTTTACCTACTTTGAATCTAGCTTCTTTACCTGACTTTGAAAAGAGCGTTTCGCCAGTAACTGCACGACCAGGTGTACCGGCTGTAGCTAAAAAGCGTTGACCAATCAATTGCCCTTTTCTAACATTATGAATGGATACAACTTCTTTATAATTGACCCGGCCGTCTTCCAGCTCCAAAGGTTTTTTTTCGTTGTCATCGAAGTCAAAAGATAATTTAATATATCCATTTTGACCATCTACCTGTTTAGTTCCCGTGGCAATTAGTGTCTTTTTAAGAGAAAATGATTTAGGATTAGCTGCAATTTCTGCAAGCACTACTTGATTTACTCCATGAATAATACGATTTTTTTGAACCAGGTCTAATAATTGCCCAATTGAGACTTTAAACGTATCTTCAGTATTACTGATAAGTAAATGAGCAGATAACTTGTCATCTGACACAGTAATACTTATGAAGAAATCCAAAGGCATGTTCCCTTCACTCACGGACATACCACCTTTCCATACTTTCAGAATAAGTTTAATTATCTTGAAAAAGTTGATTTTTAAATCTTCCGAGTACACCTTTAAGTCTTAAGATCGCTTTAGAATGCAATTGAGAAATGCGAGATGGTGATAAACACATGACCTCAGCAATTTCACTTAATGATAACTCTTCGAAGTAAAATAGTGATACAACGGTTCTTTCTTTTTCTGTCAAACGATCTATTGCTTTCGCCAATGATTCTTTCAAATAAAACTCGTTTACTTGAGACTCTGGGTTCTTGGCTTTCTCATCTACGATAAGGGATAATCTAGTCTCTGACTCTTCTTCGCGTATGGGATCATCAATCGAACAAATCGTAGTAACAGAAATATCCTGTAACATTTGTTGGAAATCTTGTTCACTAATTTGCAAAAAAGTGCTTATCTCCGAATCTGTAACTGATCGTAGATATTGTTGTTCGAGCTTTTGATAAGCGTCTTCTACTTTTTTAGCTTTTTCTCTAACTGACCTTGGAACCCAATCCCCTTGACGTAAGCCATCAATGATTGACCCGCGAATTCTCCATGAAGCATAGGTTTCAAACTGTAAGCCTCTTGCATAATCAAACTTCTCAATAGCATCAATTAATCCCATAACTCCAAAGCTAGATAAGTCATCTTTGGATACACTTTTGGGAAGACCAATGGCTAACCTGCCTGAGACATACTCCACTAAGGGTAAGTAGTTCTCTATTAGAGCTTGTCTAGCCGCAATAACACCTTGTTCTTTCCACTGTTTCCATAAATCAATATTTGCAAGTTGAACTTGCTTTTGATCAATCATGATTAATGATACACCATCCTTAATCTTCAGACATTCGCCTCAAGGCACCCGCCAGTTGTTCAGGGTCCAAATTATTCTTGGTGACTAGCTTAGGTGGATTCAATGGTGAAAATTGCATATCATTAGATTGTGCATCTTTTGTCTGATTCGTGTGGTTCGACTTCATTAATTGACGTGTTTCTTCATCCTCATCGGGTGTGCTTAGATCTAAGTTCTGACCAACCGCGGATGAGGAGTTCTCGAGTAATGAATCCTCCAGTGAAGAAACAGGTCCAATTAATAACCCTAATACCCATCTAAATCCAAATGTGACAACGAATAAAATGAGAAAGCTGTATCCTGCTTTAATACAAGATGATAAAAATAGATTATTGCCTATCGATAAGGCAAACGTAAAAATTCCAGCTAACAAAGCTACGATGAGATTAATTCGAATAGTACCAATCATCATTAAATTTCCTTTACTCCTAATTGAACACTACGAATCTGGAGGATCCCTGTCGCACTAAAGAACTCAATCGTACGACCATAATTAGCTCCTGTATCCTCTGCCAGAATAGGAATCTTGTAACGATTCAACATTTCTTTACAAGATTCTACATTCCTCGGTCCAATTCTCATCGTATCATTATTTCCGGCAAATGCAAACATTTGAGCACCACCAGCTAGCTTGGCTTCAAGCTTACTTATATTGGCTCCTAGCTTTTCCATTCTCGAAATTAGCTCTGGAATAGCTGTATCTGCATACTTCGCTATGTTCAATGAACCTTCTCGCGCTATTTCAGATGAAGGCAGCATGACGTGAGCCATTCCTGCTACTTTTGATCGGCTGTCGTATAGGGTAACACCTACACATGAACCCAATCCTGTTGTCTTCAAAACGCCAATTTGATGAGCAACATTCAAGTCAGCCATACCTACTTTAATTAAGTTTTCTAGCGTCATGGAGAGACTACCCCTAATGCCGAAAAGATTTTACCAAACGATTCCGGATCAGGGATTAAGAAAAAGTGCCCTTGCACTTCATTCTCCCCTTCCAAGAATTTAGTATCAATGAGAAGAGCCTGGTCTCCCATTTGACCAAATTGCAATAAACCATAGCTTAAAATTGCACCAGCCATGTCGATCGCCAGCGCTGGAACCGTCGGCTGCATATTTAAATTCGTAAAATCAGCAAGCGAGGATAAATAAGAACCGGCAAGGATGTTTCCAATTTCATTCAGTGCTGATAATTCTAACTCTGAATATTCTTCTTGATCCGTTATGGATAAACCAACCAAATCATGAAGCATGTTTTTGGCAGCATCCAAGTCAAGAATGAAAAACATATTTCCCGGCGCATCCCCTTCTACACGTAAGAAGATGGCTAGTACGACTGTCTCAGCCCCGCCGACGCTTTCGCAAATTTCTTCGAAAGGCAACATTCTTACTTTTGGTACCAACATATCGATCGGCTTATCCAGTAAGGTAGAAAGCGCAGTCGCTGCATGCCCTGCGCCAATATTACCTACTTCCTTAAGCACATCTAATTGAAAATCCTCTAATTGGCTAAAAACGTCCACAAGCTATTCCTCAAATCTTTCTAGCTGCTGAATTTCACTGCGATTCAATACTTGCTCTAGGTTTAGAAGAACTAATAATCGACTCTCGCCTACACGAGCGATTCCATCTAAGTATTTCGCTTTAATGCCACCTACTACTTCTGGCGGTGTATTTATATTATCTGTATCCACATCAATGACATCATTAGCCGAGTCAACAATCAAACCTACTTCAAATTCAGCCGCAGAAACGATAATAATACGAGTTGCATCCGTACTTGCAACCTCTTCAAGCCCAAATCTAGCGCGGAGATCAATAATTGGAATTACGACACCACGCAAATTAATAACACCTTTAATAAATTCAGGTGCTTTAGGTACGCGTGTCATGGGTTGCATTCTTTCGATCGTTCTAACCTTTTCTACTTCTACACCGTACTCTTCCGATCCAAGTGCGAAGACAATTACTTTCTTTTCTTCTCCCATTGTCAAATCCTCCTCAAAGTTTTCGTTAGAAAACTGACTTCGTAAGCATCAGCTTTAATCGAATATGGTTTATTTAATCAATGCATTAGGATCAATGATCAAAGCAACTTGTCCATCCCCCAGGATGGTTGCTCCTGAAATTGCAAAAATTCCGGTTAAATATTTACCTAGTGTTTTCAACACGATTTCTTGTTGACCAATAAATTCGTCCACCATAAGTGCTACTTGCTTATCGCCTTTGCGAACAACAACGATTTCTGTTTCTTCTTCCAAATCCTCGTTAAAATCAGGAACTTGAAATAGTGTGCTCAGGGACAATAATGGGATAACCGTTTTGCGATAATCGATCATTTTAGTACCTTGGATGTTCCGAATTTGCGACTTCTGAATGGCTGACGTTTCCACAATTGAGGATAAAGGAATCGCATACTTCTCACTACCCAAACGTACTAACATCGCCGAGATAATGGAAAGTGTCAGTGGCAGCTGAACGGAAAATTTACTTCCAAAGCCTGGTTTAGAATCTACTTGAACATGTCCGCCAAGCATCTGAATCTTAGTCTTCACGACATCTAAGCCTACACCACGACCAGATATATCTGAAATTTTCTCCGCCGTACTGAACCCTGATGCGAAGAGCAAGTTATACACTTCATGATCTGTTAGTTTAGCAGCTTGTTCTGCTGTAACGAGACCATTTTTCAAAGCAGTTTTCAAAACTTTATCTCGGTAAATCCCTTTACCATCTTCTTCGATTTCAATAAATACGTGATTCCCGCTGTGGAATGCACGAAGTTGAATTGTACCTTGCTCAGGTTTACCAACAGCTACACGCTCACTGATCGATTCAATACCATGATCAACTGCATTTCGCAATAAATGGACTAACGGATCACCAATTTCATCAATAACAGTTCGATCTAATTCAGTATCAGCACCAGTAATCACTAGATCTACTTTTTTGTCTAAGGATTTGGCAAGATCTCTGATCATACGAGGGAATCTATTGAATACCGAATCTACAGGAACCATGCGAAGCTTCAGAACGATATTTTGCAAATCACTGCTGACACGGGACATATGTTCTACTGTCTCAGTCAAATCATTCCGTTTCACTTCACTAGCTAATTGTTCGAGTCGAACACGATCGATCAACAGCTCACTGAATAAATTCATCAATGTATCTAAACGCTCAATATCTACACGAATCGTGCGGCTTGCAACTGGAGCTCCGCCTGCGGCTGGTTTAGCAGCACCTGTATTCACGGCTGGTTCTGAAGCTTTGGGTGCAGCTACTTCAAGTGTAGGTACCGCAGTTACAACTGCAGCAGCGATTTCTTGACGAGCTGTTTCAATCTCTGCAATCGGTCGGGATAATTCTGCAAGAGATTCTGTATCGACGGTTATAATAACAGCAGAAGCAATTTCAGAAACATTTAGAATTTCTTTCTCAAGCGTTGCTTGATCAACTTTGGAGATAAAGTACAAGGAGAACGAGCGATCAAACTTCTCTTGCTCAATTTCTTGAACGGAAGGCGTCGACTTGATAATTTCGCCCATTCTCTCCATAGCATCGAATACCATGTAAGCACGTGCAGCTTTTAACACACAGTTTTCATTGACACTAACTTCGATATAGAAAACTAGAAAGCCTGAATCGATCGACTGTTGCAGAATTGAGTATTGAAACTCATCTACTTCTATGCCTTTGGCTGGTTCTTTGACTGCAACTGTAGTTGTAATAGCTAGGCCCTTTTTGTAGTCGCCTGTCACGATGGATCTTAGAGAGGTAACGATTGGACTTACATCGGCTTTACCTGTCCCACCTTGAATGATATCTTCAACCATAGATTCCAAGGAATCCAAACTTTTAAAAATACAATCAAATATGTAAGGGTCCATATCAAGTTTACTATTACGGACAAGGTCAAGCACATTCTCCATGTCATGGGTAAGTGCTGCGATGTCCTCAAACCCCATCGTTGCAGACATCCCTTTTAACGTATGAGCTGAACGAAAAATGTTATGTACAATACTTATATCTTTCGGATTACTTTCTAAATTAAGAAGATTTTCGTTCAATGATTGCAAATGCTCTTTTGATTCATCGATAAACATCGATAAATATTGACTAAGTTCCACTACCACACACCTCCAATAGAATCATCCAGTACCCCATGTTTGCTTCAATTCATTTCACTCTGTACACACCTAGATAAACGAACCGCAATTTCCTGCTGAGGTAATACATACATTGCAGCTTGATTTTCTACAGCGGCTCTTGGCATCCCATATACGACACAAGTTTCTTCCGCTTCAGCAATCGTTGTGGTTGCCCCCGATTGTTTCAAGGAAAGCATTCCTTTGGCTCCATCACTTCCCATTCCTGTCATCAAAACGACATGTCGTTTTAACTCATTCATGCTTAGTAAGGATTCAAACATCACATCTACTGAGGGGCGATGACCTGAAACAGGTTCATCTTTGGTTAATCGAATTTTGTACGTTCGGTTTGGATCTTTGTGAATAACCATATGCCATCCACCAGGGGCCACATATGCAGTCGCCGTTTGAAGGACTTCTCCATCAGCAGCTTCAACAACCCTAATTTGAGAAATATCATTCAATCGTTGAGCTAATGATTTGGTGAAGTTAGGCGGCATATGTTGAACAATTAAAATTGGTGCTGGAAATCCTGCAGGAATATTGGAGATAACTTGATGTAATGCTCTCGGACCACCGGTTGAAGTCCCTATGGCTACTACATGACTAAAATGTGTTGTAGTTGGAATAGTCTGAGCAACTGAATCCGATTGTTTCAAATTGTCTTTCATCATCTTGGATCTCAAAGACAAGGGATTAACCTTTACTACATGTGATTGTACGCTTGCTGGTTGATTGACACTCATTTTCGAACGTACTGCCATGAGTAGTTTCTCATGCAGCAACAGCTTAACTTTATACAAATCCAGAGAGATGGAACCGGATGGCTTTCGAATAAAATCTACTGCCCCCAACTCCAATGCTCGAATCGTCTCAGAAGCACCCTCTTGCGTTAAGGAGCTCAGCATGATAACGGGAGTTGGCTGCTCTTCCATGATGTGTTTAAGCGCATCCAATCCATTCATAACAGGCATTTCGATATCCATTGTAACAGCATCCGGTCGAAGCAGCTTAACTTGTTCAATTGCTTCTTGACCATTCTTAGCAGTACCAATGACTTTAAATTGCGGATTCTCTGAAATTAAATCACTTACTATTTTTCGCATAAAGACGGAGTCATCTACGACAAGAATGTTATATAATGCCAAGCTGCTTCCCCCCTCTATCTGCTTATTCGACACGTTTTTCAAAATTCCTATTTCAAAAGTTTCAACATTTTATTTAAAAAGCTCTTGACACCCGTTGAAGGCGTTTCAATAACACGATATCCCTTAATATAATTGTCGGTAAGCGTTTTGATGCTCTTAGTTGCCGTTGAATATGGAAATGCGATTGAGAAAGGAATTTGCCTTTTCACTGCTTTAGAAACAACTGGATCATCATCAACAAACCCTAAGGTTGGAATATGAATATTCAGAAATTGTTTAGCTACTAAAGAAATTTTGTCAGCTGTCTGCTTGCCTTCTCGCGCATCTGTAACACGATTAATAACTAGTTTAAATGAAACGTCGTGGCCCATTGAATTCACCATTTTAATGATGGCATAGGCATCTGTAATGGATGTTGGCTCAGGAGTCGTAACCACGATGGCTTCTTCGGCCGCAAGAATGAATTTTAATGTTTCTTTGGATAAGCCTGCACCTGTATCGAAAATAATAAAATCTACATATCCGTTCAGTTGCATAACTTGTTCCGCAAAATAATCTAATTCTTCTTCCGTTAATCGCAGTAGGTCATTAAAACCGGATCCACCAGCGATGAACTCCAAATCATTCGATCCTTTTTGGATGATTTCCCAAATCGTCTTATCCTTTTTTAAAAGGTGATATAGACTATAAGTTGAAGATACACCCATTAATACATCAATGTTTGCGAGTCCTATATCTGCATCGAATACAAGCACCTTGTAACCCAAAGACTGCAGTGATAAAGCGAAGTTTAGCGTAAAATTGGATTTACCAACACCACCTTTTCCACTGGTTACGGTAATAATCCTGGTTGTTCTTGTGCCTTTATCACCTTGTGTTTGAACCAGATTCCGCAACCCTTCTGCTTGATCCTTCATGTTCTAGGCTCCTCCAATAACAAATCAATGATTTGCCACTCGTTCATTTCCGCAATATCATCGGGTACACTTTGACCAGTTGTCACATACGAAAGCTTGAGAGAAAACTCATGAACAACATTCAAAATGGCGCCATAGGAATCCGTTTCATCCATTTTGGTAAAGAGTACTTTGTCCAATTTGAATTTACTGAAATTATTCGTAATCGCACGTAGATCACGATATTTGGTCGTTAAGCTTAATACGAGTATCGTTTCACTATTCCCTTGCGTCTTCAGTAATGAATTCAATTCTGAAACATACATTTCGTTACGGAAGTTACGTCCAGCCGTATCCATGAAAATAATGTCGCATTCTGCTAGATTTTGAAATGCTTTCGTCAAATCCTGCGGTGAAAATACAACTTCAAGTGGCACATTTAAAATGGTTGCATATGTTTTCAGCTGCTCAATCGCAGCAATTCGATACGTGTCTGAAGTAATGAACCCAACTTTACGATGGTATTTCAATACTTGCTCCGCGGCTAATTTCGCTATCGTAGTCGTTTTACCAACACCAGTGGGGCCAACGAAATGAACTACACGAGTTTGTGTAGATATATGCTTACTGTGATCCGTTTGTAAAATCCCACCTAATTTCGAGCGAACAAGTTGATGAGCTGTTTCTTCAGTAACTGGTTCATCTGCAAGTTGAAAATCTGCCATAACCTCATCCATGATCTGTCGCACAAGCGTTGGATTCACTTCATGGTCATAGAGTCTTTGCTCAAGTTTTTGCAACGGCTCAGGTAGTTTATCCCCATCTGTCACTTGTGTAAGCTTCTTCATCATTTCTTTCATTTGTTTAAGTTCATCCATTACTTGATCATCTTTAATCGATGCCTTCGCTGCTGAATGAACAGAAGAAGGTGAATAAGCTTGATGCCCGGCAGGATTCATTACTCTCTCTGTTTGAGGAACGGCACTTACAGCTACTGGCTCGCTCTTCATTGCCACAGGTGCTAATACATCAGGTACATCCGGAAAATCAGACTGAAAATTAGTTTTAATAGGAGCTACCTGACTATTCACCTTTGATTGCGGTGTCATTTGAGGTGCTACTCGTTGGGGAGTAGGCACAGGTTTCGCATTAGCAGCGTCAATTGCAGCAATAACTTCTATTTTCTTCTTCCCAAACATACCAAGAAAACCGCCAGTCCGAATTTCTTTCGTATTCAGAATCACCGCATCCTTGCCAAGATCCGTGCGAATTTTTTGCAAAGCATCTGGCATGGAATCAACAACATATCTTTTTACTCTCATAAATTGACTACCCCCATGCTTTGGATTTCAACGCTAGGCTCTAATTCGCTATACGAAAGTACCGGTATATCTTGCAGTGTTCGTTCTAAAAGTTGTCTTACATACATCCGAATCGTTGGTGAAGTTAAAATGACAGGTTGCTGTCCTGATTGGATTAATTTCGTAACTTGCTCCGTTACACGATGATAAATAATTTGTGATGATGAAGGATCTAAGGCCAAATAGCTGCCTTGATCTGATTGTTGCACAGAATCTGCGATTTTCTTCTCCACCGAAGGGCCTACCGTAATTACTTTGAGTGAATCTCCGTGTGAAGTAAACTGCTGTGTGATTTGTCGTGATAGTGACTGCCTCACATATTCAGTTAAAATCTCAGGATCTTTGGTGTACGTACCATAATCCGCAAGTGTTTCTAAAATTGTAACCAAGTCACGAACAGATATTTTCTCACGTAATAGTTTGGATAGAACTTTCTGAATATCTCCAACAGCTAGTACGGAAGGGATTAAATCATCAACAAGCGCAGGATACGATTCTCTTACATTTTCGATAAGCGCCTTCGTTTCCTGACGACCTAGTAGCTCATGAATATGTTTCTTAATAATTTCAGTTAGATGCGTTGCTACAACAGAAGGCGGATCTACGACTGTATAGCCGGATAGCTCTGCTCGCTCTTTGTTTACTTCATCTATCCAAATTGCTGGTAAACCGAATGCAGGTTCCGTAGTTTCAATACCTGATATCGAATCATCATCAAAACCTGGACTCATGGCCAGATAGTGATTTAAAAGTAGTTCGCCGCGTGCAACCGTATTGCCTTTAATTTTGATGATATACTCATTGGGTCTTAGTTGGATATTATCGCGAATACGAATGACAGGAACTACGACTCCTAGCTCCAATGCACATTGACGACGTATGAGAATAATTCGATCTAATAAATCACCACCCTGCTGCGTATCTGCAAGTGGGATTAGTCCATAGCCAAACTCAAACTCGATCGGATCAACTTGTAGTAACGAAATAACACTTTCTGGACTTCGTACTTCCTCAATCTGCTGCTCTTCAACCAATTGTTCTTCTTTAATTGCTTCACGTTCCAAATTCTTTTGCATTTTAAATGCGGCATACACCAATAAGCCAGCTATCGGATATGTGGTAAACCAATGGATCGGAGTAAAAGTACCTAATACAACTAGTGTACCAGCAACGATATACAACAATTTAGGTTGAGCCGTTAATTGTTTGGTTATATCATGACCTAAATTACCCTCAGATGATGCCCGAGTAACAATGATACCTGCAGCAGTTGAAATTAATAATGCTGGGATTTGGCTGACCAATCCGTCACCAATTGTTAGGATCGAGAAAGTTTGCAGTGCCTCTTGAAAATCCATCCCCTTCATGGTCATCCCAATGATAAATCCACCAATTAGATTGATCACAAGGATAATAATCCCAGCAATTGCATCACCTTTGACAAATTTACTGGCACCATCCATGGCTCCATAGAAATCTGCCTCACGCTCAATCTTTTGTCGTCTTTCTCTTGCTTGAACCTCATTGATTAGTCCAGCATTCAAATCGGCATCAATACTCATTTGCTTGCCGGGCATTGCGTCTAAGGTAAACCTTGCCGCTACCTCGGCCACGCGCTCAGAACCTTTGGTAATAACAATGAATTGCACTAATACAAGGATGAGAAACACAACGAATCCCACAACAATATTGCCCTGTGCAACAAATGAACCAAAAGTTCTGACCACGTCGCCTGCTTCAGCATGCGCTAAAATGTTACGAGTTGTTGATACGTTTAACGCTAATCGAAAGAGTGTTGTAATCAATAGCAAAGAAGGGAAAATCGAAAACTGGAGCGCTTCTTGTGTATTCATAGCAACCAAGATAATCATAAGTGCTATGGAAATATTAATAATAAGTAAAAAGTCCAGCAAAGGGATAGGAACAGGTACAATCATCATCAACACGATGCCAATAATACCGACTAAAACTAATAAATCCTTGATTTTCATCAGATTGCACCTCCCTCTACGTTAATTCGTCTTACCCTTCATCTTATATACATACGCTAGTACTTCTGCTACAGCTTGGAATAGATCTGCTGGAATGGCATCACCAATTTCCACCTGTGCAAAAATCGCTCGAGCAAGCGGCTTATTTTCCATCGTCATGACGCCATTCTGTTTGGCGACTTCCTTAATTTTTAATGCAACATAATCTGCCCCTTTTGCAATTACTGTAGGAGCCTGCATATTTTTGGCATCATATTTCAGGGCAACTGCGAAGTGAGTTGGGTTGGTAATAATAACATCGGCTTTAGGAACTTCCTGCATCATGCGCTGCATGGCCATTTGACGTTGTTTGGCACGGATCTTCCCTTTGATGAGAGGATCGCCTTCACTTTTCTTATACTCATCCTTAATATCCTGTTTAGACATTTTAAGACTTTTCTCATGTTCGTATTTCTGATAAATAAAATCAAAAATAGCAAGTACAATCAGAATAGCACCGATTTTTATTCCCAAACTTAGCGTAACCGAAGCAATAAATGAAAATGTACTCTCCAATGGTGTGTGGCCTAGACCCAACAACCTTGCTTTTTGCCCCATCAACGTAGTATAAACCGCATAACCGATGATCAACATTTTCAAAGTCGATTTTAGAAAGTCCACCACTGTTCGCATCGAAAAAATCCGTTTAAAACCACTGATCGGATTAATCTTGTCAAACTTCATCATCAAGGGCTCACCGATAAACATAAAACCAATTTGCGCGTAGTTCGCTATAAAAGCGATCAGAACTACCAGTAGAAAGATTGGAGCTACAATGACCAAGCCTTGCACCGTTAAATCCGTGAATAACACTTTTACGTTTCCTACAGTTAAATCCATGCCTAATTGATTCTCATATACATCTCGAAAGATATGAATAATCCTACCTTTCATAAAAGAACCAAACATTAGAAAAGCCACGAATGAAAACAGTAAAATGGAAGCCGCGGGCAAGTCCATACTTTTAGCAACTTGACCCTTTTTTCTGGCATCCTGTCTTTTCTTCGCAGTAGCAGGCTCCGTTTTTTCCCCAGCAAACCATTGTAAATCAAGCTTTAAACGTAGTTGTTGGGACACGGTTCTCCTCCTACTTAGGTGTTGTCTGCGGCGAACCGCCCATAATATGTAGCATTTGTTCCATATAGTCAAACATAGTTCCAAACAATTGCTGAAATTGTGAAATTAACTCTGGGAATACAATAACAAGCAAGAAAAACCCAAGAATCATTTTAAGAGGCGCCCCGATTACAAAAATATTGAATTGCGGTGCAACCCTTGTCAAAAGACCTAAACCTAAATCTGTTAGAAATAATGCTGCTACTATGGGAGCAGCGAGTTGGAATGACAGGTAAAACATCTTGGAGAGCGATTTAAATAAAAAGTCAGAGATTTGTCCGTCGTATATGCGGCTAAATAATGCGTTATCAATTGGCACCCATTTGTAACTGTCAATGATCGCTCTGATCAAGTAATGATGACCGTCAAAAGATAGAAACAACAGGACCGCAATCATATATTTCAAATTACCTAGCATCGGTGTTGACGCACCTGATAAAGGATCGATAACGCTTGCCATACTGAATCCAATTTGCATATCCATAAATGAACCCGCCGTTTGGACAACAGTGAAAAACAGATAGGCGAGAAAACCTAAAATGATACCTATGAGCATCTCACGAATAATCAGCAGTACGTATACACCATCAATCGGCATGGACTTCTCCATCCCCAATGTCGCAAAAATAATCAAGGATATAAATACAGAGAGTCCTACTTTGAACATCATTGGAATATTTCTGGAAGAAAGAATTGGTACCACGACAAAAAATGATGTAATTCGACAAAAAATAAGCAGAAAAATAGGGATAGCTTGAATAATTGTTGGCATTTCACTCACAACCTAACCAACGAATTTGTAAAGATTGTTGAGTAGATTAAATGTAAAATCAACTAATGTATTCATAATCCATGATCCAAAAATAAGGATGGAAAGCAATACAGCAACAATTTTCGGAACAAAGGCAAGTGTTTGCTCTTGAATCTGTGTCGTTGCTTGAAAAATACTAATAGCCAAACCAACGATTAATCCAATAAGCAGCATTGGCGCACTAGCCTTAAGAACGGTATATACAGCCTCGCCAGCAATTCGTATTACAAATTCCGAACCCATCTAGATTACCTCCGATATCTTGGTATTAACCGTAGCTTAAGAGTAACGATCTCACCACAAGATACCAACCATCTACAAGAATAAAAAGAAGGATTTTGAATGGAAGTGAAATCATCACGGGCGGGAGCATCATCATCCCCATCGCCATTAATGTACTGGATACAACCATATCTATAACCAAAAAAGGAATAAATATCATGAATCCCATTTGGAATGCAGATTTTAATTCACTGATGGCATAGGCAGGTACTAGTGAAGTGAGAGGTATGTCTTCAACACCAGTCGGCGCTTTAGCTTTGGAATAGTCGAGAAACAGCTTCAAATCTTTCTGACGCGTATGCTTAAACATAAACTTCTTCATGGGCAATGATGCCGTCTGAAAAGCCTGCGTTTGATTGATTTCTCCTTTTAAGTACGGTTGAAGTGCTGTTTGATTAACTTCCCCTAAAGTTGGAGACATAATAAAAAAGGTTAAAAACAGAGCGAGTCCGATTAAAACCTGATTAGGTGGCATTTGTTGAGTTCCTAATGACGTTCGAACAAAACCCAATACAATAACAATGCGTGTAAAACTCGTCATTAAAATAAGAATTGAAGGAGCTAGACTTAATACCGTTAGCAACAAAAGGAGTGTAACCGTATTCGAAGAGCCCCCCGTTGCCGTGCTCGTCCCGATATTAACGTTTAATCCCGGAATCGGATTCGTAAGATCAGTTTCGGCAGCAGAAGCAGTTAATGACAGTAGGAACATGGATATCACAGTAAGCAGTAATAAGCCAATTAATTTATTTCTTTTCATTCTTCATTCAACCGATCTGTTTGTTTTTGATCAGACAACCATTCTTCTACATGTTTATTTCGATCTGTAACACGCTTTAGTTTATCATGAAATACTTGTTGAAACGAAGAAGTAATCTCTACTTCCTCTTCTATATCGTTCTTCTTTCGTGGTATCTTGTTGATCCACTTGCTTATTGTACTAAAGCCCATTCGATCATCCTGTGAGGATTGTAAGAGCTCTGAGATATAAGCCACTTCATCGGCGTCCATGATTTTATCCAATAATTGAATGTTCTCACCGACGCCAACAACGAAGAGGGAATGCCCGATCTCTACAATTTGTATGGATTTGTTTTGGCCAAGGGGAACTCCACCTAAAGAGCGAATCGAGTTCCCAAACATTGTACCTTTGTTTTTCTTTGCCACATATCTCATCAGTACATAAAAAAGAATAATAATAAATGCAAGTACTAGAATCACCTTAACAACCATTAAAAGTGAGTCCCCTGAGCCCAATGAACCTGGATAGTCAGTAATTGGATCAACTTTATTCGGTTCAGTTTCAGCATGTACGACTTTACTTGTGTAGAGCATGGCCATAAAACTGAGAATCGTTAAGTATGCTTTATTCGATTGAAGTCTTTTCATAAGAACAACCCTTTCGGTTTATGTAAGACTCAACCGAATCCGGACGGTTTAACCTAGAGTCTTTTTGATAGCTTCGATTACACGGTCAGCTTGGAATGGTTTAACAATGAAATCTTTCGCGCCGGCTTGAATGGCATCAATAACCATGGCTTGTTGACCCATCGCAGAACACATAATTACTTTTGCGTTTGGTTCAATTTTCTTAATTTCTTTCAAAGCTTGAATACCATCCATTTCAGGCATCGTGATATCCATTGTAATTAGATCTGGTTTCAATTCTTTATATTTTTCGATAGCTTGTGCACCATCATTCGCTTCGCCACATACTTCATACCCATTTTTAGATAAAATATCACGAATCATCATTCTCATAAAAGCTGCATCATCCACAATTAGAATACGGTTAGCCATTGAAAATATCCCCCTAAAATTAAATTATTGTAATTTTTGAATTCGTTCCCATTGATTGACAATGTCAGTTACACGAACCCCAAAATTCTCATCGATAACTACAACTTCACCTTTGGCAATCAACTTATTATTCACCAAAATGTCTACCGGTTCACCAGCAAGCTTGTCCAATTCAATGATTGACCCTTGAGACAGTTCTAAGATGTCTTTAATCACCTTATTCGTTCTGCCCAACTCTACGGTTACCTTAAGTGGTATATCGAGTAGTAAATTCAGGTTTGTATCATCCGCTTGCGTGTAAGAGCCTGATTGCAAATTACCAAACTGGACAGGCTGAACATTCACATTACGATTAGGCATACCACCAAACGCAGCTGGCGGCTGTTGTTGATACATTGGCTGCTGCGGTGGATACATCGGTTGTTGTGGTGCATACATCGGCTGACCCATAGGAGGCTGCTGATACATCGGCTGCTCATACATCGGTTGTTGGTAAACAGGTTGCTCATACACTGGTGCCGGTTGCGATATAGGAGCTTCTTGTACAGGTGGAGCTACTACTGGTGGTGCTTGCGCCGCCGGTGCAGCTTCCATTGCTGATTCAGTATCACCACCACCCATTAAGATCGATACCATTTCTTTGGCAAAAGGAACAGGCAATAACTGCATAATATTGGAATCAATAAGATCGCCAATGGCAAGTCGGAACGATATCTTTATAAATACGTCCTCGTCAGGCAGTTTTCCTTCTCCTTTCGACAAATTTAATATGTCGATTCCTGGTGGAGAGATATTGACAAATCGATTAAAGATCGTAGACATGGATGTAGCTGATGAACCCATCATCTGATTCATGGCTTCTTGCACTGCGCTGATATGAATTTCACTTAGGTTTTCATCACCGCCTGTGCCGTCTCCACCCATCATAAGATCGGCGATAACTTGTGCATCTTTGGTTTGAATAACAAGTAAGTTAATTCCATCGAAACCATCAACATAGTTCACATGTACGGCTACATGAGGTCTTGGAAACTGCTCTTCCAATTCTTCTTTACCGATAACAGACACCTTAGGTGTCGTAATATCTACTTTTTTGCCCAGTAACGTCGATAACGCTGTCGCCGCGCTGCCGAACGTAATGTTACCAATTTCCCCAAGCGCATCCTGTTCGAGCGGGGATAAAAAATCTTCTACTTGCGGAGGCCCATGAAATGAAGAGACTGAACTTTCTTCAGATGATTGTCTCAATAAAGCGTCGATCTCTTCCTGCGACAAATAATCTCTGTTATTCATCATATTCTTCTTCTCCTTCATTCACGATTTCTGTAATTTGTACAGCCATCTTCCCTTTTACGGTACCAGGGCTTCCGAGATATTTCAGCTTCTCGCCCACTTTGACTTGAAGCGAATCTTCGACGGATTTATGCAGAGGGATTACATCGCCTATTGTTAAACCTAAAAAATCTTGGATAGAAATCTCAGACGATCCCAATTCTGCAATGAGAGGTAGCTTGGTTTTCTCCAAGCGTGATTGAAGTGCTTCCACTTCTTCAGGTGCTCTCGTTTTCTTCTGGGAAACAAACCAGTGATGTACAGAAAGCCGAGGCATGATAGGTTCAATAACAACATGAGGAATACATAAGTTGATCATACCTGTTGTGTCCCCGATTTTGGTGCTCAGCGATATTAATGCAATCGTTTCATTAGGAGAAACAATTTGCATAAACTGCGGATTCGTTTCTAGTGCCTCTAAACGAGGTTGAATATCAATAACGGTCTTCCATGCTTCTTGCAAGCTATCAAATGCTCGACTGAAAATGCGCTCCATAACGATCGTTTCAATCTCAGTTAATGCATTAATTTTGGTTGGCGTCGTACCTGCTCCACCTAGTAATCGATCCAACATAGCAAAGGCAACATTGGGGTGTACCTCAAGTACCATTCGACCCTCTAAAGGCTCTGCTTCAAAGATGTTCAAAATGGTCATTTTCGGGATCGAACGAATAAATTCATCATAGGGCAATTGTTCAACCTGAACTACACTGATTTGCACGAAAGTACGCAGCTGCGCTGAAAAGTATGTCGTTAAAAAACGCGCGAAATTTTCATGAATCCGAGTTAAGCTACGAATATGGTCTTTAGAGAAGCGCACTGCTCTCTTAAAATCATAAGCCCTTACCTTCTTCTGAGTATCCTCCTTCTTAAGTTCATCGGCATCCATTTCCCCAGAGGACAACGCAGCCAGTAAGGCATCGATCTCATTTTGCGATAAAACATCAACCATTCGAGTCACCTCCTTTAAGCAAAATCATTTATGAGTTACTGCAGCACTTTATCAGTTATCCAAATTTGTTTGATTTTACCTTCATGCAATAATGGGTTTAGTTTGTTCATTATTGTAGAAGTTAAACTATCAGAACCTTTGCTTCCTTCAATTTGCTCTTTCGTCATATCGCCAAGAATCTGGACAATCGTTCCCTTAACAGCAGAGTCGAGCAAACTATCGAATTCAGCTTTAGCCTTTGAATTTTCCATTTCAAACGCAAAGCTTATTTTAATGAAATTCTGACTGCCTGATAAGTTCGTTAAAATATCCTTAATGATTGAAGTATTCGCCTTAACGGTCTCCGCTGATGGTGCTTTCGTTGGTTTCACACTCGCAACAGCATCCTGAGCCTTCACAGCAGGATCTGTGGACTCATTATTCTTCTCCATAAAGTTCCACAACACGAACGCTGCAGTAAGAATTAGTGTGATAGCGATAAGGATGGAAACAATGAGTATAAATATTTTGTTCTTAAACACTTATGAACCCTCCGTATCCCTGGACTGTATTGTCGCTCGGACGGAACCAATTTCTTGCATGTAGGTCCGCACTAAGCTTACCACAACCTCTGCCTTTTCGAGAACTGTGATTTTCTTGCCTGTCGTCAACGTAATCATCGTATCCGGAGTTTCTTCGATAAGCTCAATTAGAATTGCATTCAAGATAAGTGTCCTGCCATTTAAACGAGTGAGAGAAATCATCGTTCTCCTCCTGAATCAGGGTAAGGGGAGCTTAGCTCCCCCATCTATTCATTCAACTAGTGATTAACGCTTCAGATTAACAACTTCTTGAAGCACTTCATCGGATGTTGTAATAATTCTAGAATTCGCTTGGAAACCACGCTGAGCAATAATCATCTCCGTGAATTCACCAGTTAAATCAACATTAGACATTTCAAGTTGCCCAGAGACGAGCGTACCCGTTCCCGTTTCTGGATTACCAGGAGAACCAACTACAATCTCAGGCTCTGGATTTGCGTTAGCAGTCATTTGATACAAGTTACCACCGATTTTTTCAAGACCAGATGGATTGGTTACTTTCACGACGCCAACTCTTTGCCCCGTATTGACCGTTTCACCATCTTGATTTACGCCAATAATATCACCATTTTGAGCAATCGAGAATGATACGATTTCATCTGGAATGACAATGGGACCTGCATTCTCAGCACCCATAACATGAAGCCCCTCAGCATTGACAAGGTTCCTATTCGGATCCACTGTAAAGTTACCAGCTCTTGTCAAAAAAGGTGCATCTGCTTGATCAATAGTTCCAACTGCGAAAAAGCCATCGCCATTCACACGCAAATCTGTTACAACATTTGTTGTCATTGCGCTACCAGCTGTATGCACAGTATCAATAGCAGCCAAACTAACACCTAAACCAACTTGCTGTGCATTCACCCCACCTCGGTTTTCATCAGGTGCACTTACGCCTGAAACCGTTTGGCTAAGAATATCTTTAAACATAACACGGCTGCCTTTAAATCCGATGGTATTTACGTTAGCGATATTATTACCAATAACGTCTAGCTTTGTTTGAAAGCCACGCATACCTGAAACGCCTGAGTACAAAGATCTTAACATGAAATAGGCCTCCTAAATCGGATGTAAGTATATAAAAATTTGAGTTGCTTCTTTCGATCCACAACCCCAGGCTTCCTAAACGGTCGAGCCCTGTAAACCTATGAAATTATCATGGCGCTATCGATCTGTGTAAACACATGATCATTCATAGCTTGGCCATCTAGCGCAGTCACAACAGTTCGATTGGGTACATTTACGATATAACCATTCCCTGCTAAGATCAGTAGTGCGTCTTTGGCACCTTTGGATGCAGCTTTATCAATCGCATTGTTCATTTTCTCAATTTGATCTGGTTTTAGCTGAATGCCGCGTTCTTTTAACCTGACCTCAGCATGATGACTAAACCTTACAAATTGATCTTGGAAAATTTTCTGAAAAGCAGGATTTCCGTTATTCCCATTAGGTATTGTTTGCTGCGATGGTGTTCTTCTCGTTGAAGTAGGAGAAACCGCGCTAGGATAAAGTTGACCTATGGATATTCGCTCTGTCATTCTGTTTCTCCAGCGTTTTCAATTTTCTTTAACTTATCAAGGGAAACTTCCACACCATTCACAGTGGCAAATTGATTCCCATCTTTAAAAGTTATCGAATCTACTACGCCAGACATCTCAGTTGTAACACCTGATGCATCTGTTCCAGTCCATGAAATTGACTTACCAATTAATCCGGACACGAAGCCTAATGATTGTCTCATCAGTTTCATTTCACTAGCCATATTCGTTAATTGCTCAACAGAAGTAAATTGAGCCATTTGAGCGATAAATTCTTTGTCCTGTAAAGGCTGCGTAGGATCCTGATTCTGAAGTTGTGTAATTAAAATTTTCAGGAAATCATCCTTACCTAGGGTTGTACTATCCTTATCTTTGGTTTTCGCGTTAGTCCCTTTATTAATCAGGTCTGTAACATTACCAACGATTGGATTTGTAGCCATACGTTCACCTCCAACAATTCATTCTACTTCAGTTTAGGCAATGACATCGAAGGAATTACCGTTTGCATTATTGCGAAGCTGTGCGATTTGCTCCATATCTTCTTTAAACTCAATGGCATCTACTTCAATTTCACCCGAGCGATTTTTGGGTTGTCGTTGTGATTGATTAAAGGTTTGCGGTTGACGTTGTTCTTGGAACATGTTAGAAGACATGTTTTGACTTTGCGTAACTTCTAATTTCTCAACTTGTAAGCCCTGCGTAAGTAGCGCTTGACGTAATTGAGGCAACTGGCTTTCTAGCATTTGTTTCCCTGCTAAGGTATCAGCTGCAAACTGGGCAAATAGTTGTCCATCATGCATGGAAATTTTCACATCTACATGTCCTAAATTTTTAGGAAACAAAGATAGTTTAGCCTCAGAGAATCCTTCGGACATTGTAATTTTCATGTTTTTCAATACATGTGTAGTCATCTCATCTGTGAAATTTGCGGCTGTTAACACTGGTACTGGCGTTTTATCAGCTACAATCGTCACTTGCTGAGATTTCTGTAAATCACCAATCGTAACGATTGAATTTGTTCCCGTAGATGTCTCAAGTGGCAGATCAACGAGTGGTAGAATTGTCGATTCCGATATATCTTTTGACTGTTCAGCTACAACGAATGGAATATGCTTAATTGCAAATTTCTCTTGTTTTGGCTGAAGCGATTGAAGATTTTCGGAAAGACTGTTATCTAGCGTTTTGTTTATGTACTTGTTGGAAGCAATTCTACCATTCGATGAAGTGTCCTTAACTCCAGTGACAGGCAGATTAGACTCAATTAAACTAGAGGATACATCATTGCCGGTTATCTTCTGGGTACTTCCAACTCCTGCTAAAATCTCTGGAAGCAACGGTTGAATAGTACTCGCGAGTTCTGAATTTAAGAAGTTTAGAATCGGATTGTCTGGCTGCTGCTTGGATAAAGCTGACAGTGTTAACAATGTATTCTGCGCTTTCAGACTCATTGAATGTGTCGTTGGCTGTTGCAACATTGCAAGATTTCCAGATGCGAGTGGGTTTGTCGTGTTACTAAGCGCAGCTAGCAAATCTTCTGCATCATCAAACCACTTTTTCACCTTAGGATCTTGCAATAATTTATCAGCAAGTTCAGGATTGCTATTCATTGCTTCTATAAGCAATTCTGGCAATGTGCCATCCGACGAAGTCAAATTTGCTTCTTGAGCCACTTCAGTTTGAATCGGCATTACCAATCCGTGTAGCATTTGCAACATCATACTCATTGAAAGCTCAGTCTCTGTTGATTGGCCTTCAACCGTTGGTACATTCTCTTGTGCGGTTTGGTCAGAAAGAAGCGCTGAAAAGCTATCTGTCGTTCCACTTCCTTTTGAACTCGCTTTTCCCGCAGTCGTTGCTGTTGTTGCTCCTGGTTGAGCGACCGGTGCTGAAGTCATTTGTACGTCCATTTTTTTCACCTCCCTTCTAAATTTACCTGCAAGTTAGGGAACAAGCTTTGCAGCAATCGATGCTGCAATTTCCTTATTCGCATCTGAGAGGGCAGACATAACCTTAGAACGTGATGAATTATCCATTCCACTTAAAATGGATAAAACTTTTGCTGGATTTGATTTATTCATCTCGAGCAGAACGTTCGAAGCGCTTTTTGGTGTCATATTGGCAAAAGTTTGTCCAAGATCCGAAGTACTCACCGTGCTAGTCGCTGCCTTGGCATCCTTCGTGTTATTCGTGGCTAGTCTTTCTTGTAAAGCAGCTATTTCTTTGTCACGAACTGGCACGATATCTTTCAAACCGATGGAAGCAGCGGCTGCTTTTGCAGCATCCATTTTCTCAAGAATCGCTCCTCGGTTATCTGCTTTCATCATAGAGAACACCAGTACCATTTCACTTGGGGTCAGTGCCTCAATGATAGGTGCAACTTTGCTCGGCGTCATTTTGGCGTACATATTGGCAAGCTGTGTGATTTGATTCGTGTATTCTTCTTCAGATTGCGTTTTATCTTTTAACTTTTCCTCAAGTTCGGCAACCTTCGCAACTGCTGCTTTTAGGGATACGTCTTTATTCTCAGTCGTTGAATCTGCTTTTTGCAATGCTGCTGTCAATTCATTAACACGGGCATTCAGCTTCGCTATCTCATCTTCCTTAAGTTTTACACTTTGCTCAGATGATACCGCTTTACCTTCAGCTGTCACGGGTGCAGTATCTTTGGGTGCTGGGACTATTAATCCAACGACAGGCGTGTTGTGCAATGCTTTTTGAATACTACTTTTGATATCATAATCAAAAATGGAAAGCAGCACGAAGAGTAAAACCGCCGTAAACACAAAGGGGATGACAAACCATATCAAAAATCGCTCCAGTGCACTATAAGATGCACCCTCTACGCTTGTATCGGCCATCTCTTCGTCCCTCCTTTTCTAGCTTAATACGATAAACGCCTAAAACGATTCGTAGCCATTTCATCAAGAGCATCCTGCTCTTTTTTAGCGACCATGAATTGGAATTGATTATGTGCTTTTTCTCTTGCTTTGGTCCATACTTTTTCATCAATCATTTTCACAGACAAATGTTCTTGCTTCTCAGTTACGATATGTTTAGCTTGTTTAACATCCTGATGCTTGCGAGCAATTTGTTTGTCCACATGATTCATATAGCTTTGCATGAGAAGCATGTTCGATATCGACACGGAATGGCTAGTTGCTTGAATCATTTCATTGTGTAAGTTTTCCTTTTGCTCGAACAATCCGTTTAAGCTCGTTTCTTCATTCCTTAACTGCCCCATTGCCTCAGATAAAATCCATTCTGCTTGCGTTCGTTCATTATTCTTCAAATCGACAATTTGCTGGAAAGAGTAGCGAAAACTCATCTAGGACCCTCATCCCTTATAAAATTCTTGGATTAAACGTTCTTGAGCTTCTTCGTATGTTAACTTTTCACTTGTTCGTTGTTTCGTGAAATTCCAAATGGCTTCAATGTTATCCATCGCTATATCAATATTTGGATTAGAACCTTTCTGGTACGCCCCGATATTGATTAGATCTTCCGAATCTTTATATATAGAGAGAAGACGCTTAAGTTGATCGGCAGCTTCCATGTGTTCTGACGGCACAATTTCTTTCATTACTCGACTTACACTTGATAAGACATCGATCGCCGGATAATGGCCCTTGTTCGCAATACTTCGATTCAGGACGATATGACCATCCAAGATTCCTCGGACCGCATCTGCGATAGGCTCGTTCATATCATCACCATCGACAAGCACTGTGTAAAATGCTGTAATGGAGCCCTTCGCACCTGTACCTGACCGTTCTAAAAGCCTAGGCAGCATAGCGAATACGGATGGTGTGTATCCACGCGTGGCTGGAGGTTCACCAACGGCCAGTCCCACCTCACGTTGCGCCATAGCAAATCGTGTTACGGAATCCATCATCATCATGACATTTAATCCGCGATCTCTAAAATACTCAGCAATACTTGTTGCAATCATCGCGCCTTTAATCCGTATTAATGCGGGTTGGTCGGATGTCGCCACAATGACAACCGATCTTGCCAAACCTTCTGGACCAAGATCACGCTCAATAAAGTCCAACACTTCTCTGCCACGCTCTCCGATGAGAGCAATAACATTGACATCGGCTGACGTATTGCGGGCTATCATGCCCATTAAAGTACTTTTCCCAACGCCAGACCCTGCAAAAATACCAACACGTTGCCCTTTGCCAATTGTTAATAACCCATCGATACAACGAACACCAACAGATATTGGATTGAGCACACGTGGGCGCGTTAGAGGATTACTAGGTAAATTATTTGTCGAATACTGCGCCATCCTTGAAGGCAGATAGGAACCATCCAAGGGTTGACCTAGACCGTCTAAAACTTTTCCCAAAAGCTCATGTCCAACCTGAACTGTTAATGGTTTACCTGTGCCAACAACATCGCAACCAGGTCCAATGGCATCGAGATCACCAAGCGGCATTAGAATAACTTTATTGCTTCGAAAACCGACCACTTCCGCTTTTAATGGTTTATTGGATTTATGCGGATAGATATAACAAAGATCGCCAATACTGACATCAGGACCTTCAGATTCCACCGTAAGTCCAATAACTTGCGTCACTTTACCGTTTACCCTAATTGGATCAATCGTTTGTAAAACTTCTTTGTATTTATCCACCTTCGGGATCGATGTCTGTGTCATTATGATTCCTCACTTTGTAAGGCCAGTTGCTGGAGCGTTGACTTAATCTCTTTCAGCTGAGTATCAATTCTCGCGTCTATGCTTCCATACGATGAGCGAATTACGCAACCCTGATCTTGCACAGAAGAGTCCGGTATGATTTCGAGTTCGGCTTGCGAATCAATGGATGTGATCAATTCTTCTCTTGCATCCTGGATATAAGCGAACTGTGAAGGAGCCACACATAGCGTAATAATTCCCTTTTCACGTCGACGAGAGAGTATTTTCTGAATGAACTCAATTACCCAACCAGGCTCGAGCGAAAGTTGACGAACAATAATTTTTTCTGCGATGGAAGTGCTTAACTCGATTAGAAAAGGTTCTGACTCTTGGATAATTTGTTGCTTCAGCTTGTACGATAATTCAAGAATGGATCGAGCTTCAGCCAACATGTCATCATAATCTTTTCGAAGAGCACTCTCCGCTTGAGCTACACCTTGTCGATACCCTTCATCAAATCCTACTTGCTTCGATGCGTTCGCTAGCTCTACATCTTCAGCTCGCTTACTTTCCCACCAACTCGCAATGTCGGTTTCAGTTTCTTCGCGGATTAGTGCACATTCTCGCTTAGCTTGTTCAATTTGATCACTGGCGAAAGCTTCAGCATCATCCAAAATTTGTTTTTTCAATGAGGTTGCATCGTTAATCTCAATTTGCATTTCCTCTGACATACTATTTTCATCAATCGAAGATTCTGGAACAACTTTTTTTTGAGTAATATGCGATTCAAAAATCTTTTTATTTTCCATCGGATAATATGCGAATGATTTAATGACATTAGACAATAATATCATCCCCTCCGCCACGTGCGATGATGATTTCACCCGACTCTTCTAAACGACGAATCGTTGCCACGATACGGGTTTGTGCTTCTTCCACATCACGTAATCGAACAGGCCCCATAAATTCCATTTCTTCTTTGAAAGTCTCCGCCATACGCTTGGACATGTTTTTGAATAACACATCACGAACCTCTTCACTCGCAACTTTAAGAGCAAGTTGCAAATCAGCATTTTCAATATCGCGGATAATACGTTGAATTGAACGATTGTCGATATTGACGATATCCTCGAATACGAACATCCGTTTTTTGATTTCTTCAGCAAGATCTGGATCTTGAATTTCTAAAGAGTCGAGAATCGTACGTTCCGTTCCTCGATCAACACCATTCAATATTTGAACGATAGATGCGATACCACCAGCATTTGTATAATCCTGTGTAACAGTCGAGGACAGCTTCTGTTCTAACACGCGTTCAACCTGTGAAATCACTTCTGGTGATGTACTATCCATGAGTGCAATCCGTTTAGCAACATCAGCTTGTTTCTCCTGTGGGAGTGAAGACAAAATGATAGATGCTTGTTCAGCTTGCAGATAGGACAAAACGAGTGCAATCGTCTGTGAATTCTCATTTTGAATGAAGTTGAGAATTTGCGCCGGATCTGCTTTTCGTGCAAAATCAAAAGGTCTTACTTGAAGTGTAGCTGTCAAGCGATTGATAATATCAAGTGCTTTTTGTGAACCTAGTGCCTTCTCCAAAATGTCTTTGGCATAGGCAATACCACCTTGAGAAATAAATTCTTGCGCCAAACAAATTTGATGAAACTCCGCTAAAATCGCATCTTTCTCTAGCGTGTCTACTTTCCGCACGTTCGCGATCTCAAGGGTTAAATGTTCTATTTCTTCTTCACGCAAATGTTTGAAAATTTGTGCAGATACCTCAGGGCCTAAACTGATCAAAAGAATAGCTGCCTTTTGTCGTCCGGTCAACCCTTGTAAAGCGGCTCTGGCCATACAAGTGCACCTCTATTCATCTACTAACCAAGTGCGCAGCAGATTAACAAATTCTTCTGGCCGTTTTCTCGCAAGTGTTTCGAGCTGCTTACGCACTTGATTGTCATTCGTTACATTTTCAATATCGATAGTTGGAAGCTCTGCCTTTTGGGAGGCAACGTTTAATTCTTGCTCAATTAGTTGTTGTGCCGCTTTTTTACGTTTTCTAATTGCTAACCCAATAAATGCTCCTATAGCTAACGCTGCTAGTGCTAAAGCCCCATAGGTCAAGTACGAAGATGTCTTAGTCGCACTTGTATCCGAAGTTCTTGCAAAAGAATGTGCAAAAACCGTAACTTTTTTCTGTAATTCATCGTCTGTATAAGTAGTCTTATTATCAGCAAGTGCAGTTCTAACGATATTCACAAGTGCATTCTGAATGGCTGTTTTCGTTTCTGTTGTTAACGAGTTCGGATCATCTCTTACTGGAGGCTCGATACCGACATTAATACTTACATCCTTCACTACGTAAGGAGTTGAAATAATGTCATTTGTGATGCGATCCACTTCATAATTGACGGTTTTACTATTTTTCTCCGAATTGGAATTTCCTGTGTTAGATGCTCCCGGATAGCCAGGAACGTCCGTTTCACCTGTACCAGGTACACCGCCAGTATCCGCACCTTTATTTTGATAAGACTCATTCGCTTCTTGCAGAGAGATTTCTATTCCTTTTTGATCAACTTGATTAGGAGCTCGAACAAGTTGTTCCTTCGTCTTCTTCTGATCAAAATTCATAGTTGTAAACACGCTTACACTGACTTTATCTCGACCAAACATTGTGCCAAGCATGGAGTTAATATTCTTCTGCAAATCATTTCGAAACTGCGTATTAATATCTGTATTTCCCAACTGAGCATTATTAGATTCTCCGCTAAACTTATAGGAGAGTAAATTTTGATCTGAAATGGAAATGTTCTCAATAGGAAGATTCTTAATACTGTGTGAGACCAAATTATAAATCGTATCTACTTTAGGTTGATCCAATGAATATCCCTGCTTTATTTGCAGGACAACTGATGCAGTCGCTTTCTCTGCTTGTTGTTGTAAAAAAGGACCTTCCTCTGGAAGTGAAATATTAACCTTAGAGCTTGAGATGGCTTGGTTCGCATTAATAAGTTGTTGAAGCTCTCCTTGAATCGCACTTAAGTACTTCACTTTAAATTCATTATCCGTGATTCCGAATGAACTGCTACCGCTAAAAACTTCAAAGCCCAAGGAGCCGTTTTTATTCAATCCTTGCGACTCAACTGCTAGTTTGACATTGGCTACTTCACTTGTCGGTACTTCTATGCTTTTTCCATCTGCACTCAGATGATAAGGTATTTTCGCTGTATCCAGATATGATTTAATATTTGCAGCATCACTAGGTTGCAATTCTGTATATGCCAATGAATACTCTGTCTTCGATAAATTAACACTTATAATGGCAGCTGTTAAAACCAATAAGAATACAGTTGCTATAAAAATAATTTTCGTTGTTCGATTATATCGATTCCAGTATTGCTTCACCTTTTCCCAGTACTGGAGCAGGTTCTCGTTCACTCTGTCACCTCATTGACCCAAATTTAGCAGCATCTCTATACTTAAAGCTGCATTCTCATGATTTCTTGGTACGCCTCGAGCACTTTATTTCTGACTTGAACAGTCAGTTCGAGTCCTAATGAAGCTTTCTCCGAGGCAATTGTCAATTGATGTACATCTGAAAGTTCCCCTTTAATGAAGCTTTCGTTCAACTGATCGACTTGCTTTTGTTGTGTATTCAAATTAGTTATGGCATCATTCAGAAATGAACCAAATTTCTTGCCAAGATCATCTGCTCCCTCACCCGTATTATCCTTGGGTTGAATGGAACTCATTATATTTATCGGGCTATAACTAATTTTGTCAATCATCCTGTAACCTCCTATCTACCAATTTCCAATGCTTTAGTAATCATTGATTTACTTGCATTTAATGCGGTTACATTGGCTTCATAAGATCGCGTTGCCGAGATCATGTCGACCATTTCTTTTGCAATATCTACGTTAGGCATATACAAAAACCCATTCGTATCTGCATCAGGATGTGAAGGATTATAAACCTGCTTTAATGGAGAGTTATCTTCAAATATTTTGTTTACTCTGACACCCTCGCCCGTTCCATCCGCCATAGCTGTGTTAAGTGATTGTGCGAAGCTAGGTTGGGACTTTGTTTCAAATGAAACTAACTTTCTCGTATAAGGCACCCATTTACCATCTACAAATTTCGCTCTGGTAGTATCGGCATTGGCTATATTGGAGGATATTACGTCCATACGTAGTCGTTGTGCAGTTAATGCTGATGAACTTATATCAAATCCGTTAGTAAGTCTCATTCCTTATCACTTACCCCCTAAGACTGTGTGCATTTTTTTGAAGTCGCTGTTCAACTGTTGAATCATTGCATTGTATTTAAGCTGGTTTTTAGCCATTAATGACATTTCATAGTCCATATCGACATTATTCAAGTTCGTGTTGATTGCTGTCGATTTGTCTGTTTTCACCTCGGAATACGGTAGCTTTGATGAATTACCTATAACGAAATGTCTGGGGTCTGTGCGATATCCTTCAATAGCAGGGGTTCCCGCATTCATCTGGTTCTGCAATAGCTCTTCAAACACAACATCGGCCCGTTTAAAGTTAGGGGTATCCACATTGGCAATGTTATTCGCTACCACTTTTTGCCTTAGCGTCGATGCATCCAGCGAACGCTCCATCATATTCCAACTAGGCTTGTCTAATAAAGACATAAACGATTCCCCTTCACTCTCAATAATATTCAGTTACTATTTCAACATCGGCAGAAATGATTCCTTCTTATTTCGACATTATTCTCGATTTCCGATACAAAATAGTTCTATATGTAGAATTTTGTAAACCTTTGACTTATACTCTTTATCATCTAAGATATTACGATAAGTTACAATAAGAAAAAAGCCCTATCTTTTTACCAGATAGGGCTTTACCATTTATTATTATAATTTAGACTTCATCTGTTCAATGCTCTGCATCAGTTGTTCATTTAAGATACGGATATAAGTGCCTTTCATTCCTAGTGATCGCGTTTCAATCACGCCAGCACTTTCCAGTTTACGCAGCGCATTTACAATCACAGAACGAGTTATACCCACACGATCTGCAATTTTACTCGCCACCAACAATCCTTCCTTGCCGTCCAGCTCCTCAAAAATATGTTCAACAGCTTCCATTTCACTGAAAGACAATGAGCCAATTGCAACTTGAACAACCGCTTTGCTCCGGGCTTCCTCTTCAATCTCTTCCGCGCGCTCTCGCAATATTTCCATCGCGATAACCGTTGAACCATATTCGGCAAGAACCAAATCATCATCAATAAAGTGACCTTCGCTTCGACTTAAAATCAAGGTGCCCAAACGATCGCCACCACCAATAATTGGCACTAAAGTTGTATGCGTCGCTGGAAACATATCCTTCATCTGATCTGTATAATAAAAATACGGACTGTCTGGCTCCGATGTAGATGAGGTCTCTTCGATTTTTAACAATAAATTGTTAGATTCAATCGGGAACCTTCGTTCGATTAGAATCGTTTGATTCATTTCAGGAGACACAGGATCATTCGTAACCGCGTAGCCTAAAATCTTCCCTTTACGGCTAACCACATAAATATTCGCGATGACGACATCTCTTAGTACTTCTGCCATATCCATAAAGCTAACCGCATTGCCCGCTTCTTTTTGGAGCAAACGATTCAGCCTTCTTGTTTTATTTAATAAACTCATGTAACTGCCTCCTACTAACTGCAACCTGCTTATTTCTTATAAGATATACTGACTTAAATCTCTATTTTGAACAATACTGCTTAGTTTCTCGCGTACATAAGCTGGATTGATCACCAGTGACTCTAATGTGATTTCGGGTGCTTCAAAAGATAAATCTTCCAACAATTTTTCTAAAATTGTATGTAAACGACGAGCTCCAATATTTTCTGTTTGTTGATTTACTTCAACGGCAATACGAGCAATTTCATGAATAGCTTCCTCTGCAAATTCAATCGTTATACCTTCCGTTTGCAACAAAGCTGTATATTGTTTAGTCAAAGCATTCTTAGGCTCCGTTAAAATTGAAACGAAGTCTTCTAATGTTAAATCGCTTAGTTCAACTCGAATTGGGAAACGGCCTTGCAGTTCTGGAATGAGATCAGATGGCTTGGCAATATGAAAAGCTCCTGCCCCAATAAATAACACATAATCTGTTTTAACAGAACCGTACTTAGTTACAACGGTAGAACCCTCTACAATAGGTAAGATATCTCTTTGAACACCCTCACGCGAAATATCCGGTCCACTTCCACCGCGGCTGCTGCTTGCTATTTTATCAATTTCATCTATAAAAATAATTCCACTTTGCTCTGCACGGTTGATCGATTCCTGGATCACATCGTCCATATCAATTAATTTCTGTGCTTCTTCTTGTGTTAGAACTTTTCTAGCTTCTTTCACAAGCAATTTCCGTTTTTTCATCTTTTTGGGCAGCAAACTCCCGAACATTTCTTGCATATTCATCCCTGCTTGTTCATTACCTTGACCACCAAGCATATCAAGCATGGAAGGCGTTGCGTCTTCCACTTCAATTTCTACATGATCGTTTTCTAATTTACCATTGGATAATTGTTCGGCGACTTGAGCTCTTTTAGAAGCCAGATTTGAATCAGGCGGCGTCTCATCTTGCTCATCTTTATTTTGCCCACCAAACAACATCTCAAGCGGGTTGCGCTGCGTTTTGGCACGGGTAGGACTCGGAGCAAGCAAAGTAACTAATCGCTCATTAGCGAGCTTCTCAGCACGATCCTTGACCTTTTCCATACGTTCAGCTTTGACCATACGTACTGATGTCTCAACCAAGTCACGTACCATCGATTCTACATCACGGCCCACGTAACCCACTTCAGTAAATTTCGTCGCTTCAACTTTAATAAAAGGTGCGCCAACCAGCTTCGCAAGTCTCCGCGCAATTTCTGTTTTCCCAACACCAGTAGGTCCAATCATGAGGATGTTTTTCGGTACAATTTCATCTCTCATGCTTTCGTCAACCAAATTTCTCCGATATCGATTTCGCAGTGCGATCGCAACGGATTTCTTCGCTTTTTTCTGCCCCACAATGTACCGATCCAGTTCCTGGACAATTTGTTTAGGGGTAAGAGAGCTGTTTGCCATATGTGATACCCTCCTTAAATGTAGGCTAAAGTTAATTGATCAATTGAGAGCGTGTGCTAATTCCGCTTAAGAAACATACGTTCTAGTCTATTCAATCTCTTCAACAATAATATTATGGTTGGTAAACACACAAATTTCAGCTGCTGTCGTCAACGCCGCGTGGGCAATTTCCTTCGCACTAAGCTGAGGTGCATGTCGATGCAGCGCTCTACCTGCCGCGAGTGCAAAGCTCCCGCCAGAACCAATAGCCAAAATGCCATCATCGGGTTCAATGACTTCTCCATTACCGGACAGCAGTAAAAGTCCTGAAGCATCCATGACGATCATCATAGCTTCCAGTCTCCGCAGCACACGATCTTGACGCCAATCCTTCGTTAGCTCAACTGCAGCACGTTGAAGATTACCATGGTGTTCTTCCAGCTTGCCTTCAAACTTCTCAAAAAGCGTTATCGCATCAGCAACGGAACCGGCGAAACCAGCAATGACTTTCCCTCTATGTAAACGCCGTACTTTTTTGGCTGTGCTCTTCATGATCATACTATTGCCGAATGTCACTTGCCCGTCACCGGCAATAGCTCCCTTACCTTGATGACGAATTGCAAATATCGTTGTCGCATGAAACGTTGCTTGATTGGGTTCCATTTCGATTCACCCCTCTATAAGAATCAATTCCGTTAAGAGACCTCTCCATTGTCTATGGGTCGCAAAAATGAGAGAAACCTCTAGCGAGGTCTAAAGGTTGAGTAGACCGCATCTAGAGGTAAATGTATGATCAAACGAATGAAAAATGCAATAAAACATTAATTTATAGTAACACAGTGGATCATCACATGACAACTTATTCAGCGATTGTTTTCTCAAAATTCTGAATACTCTCTAGTGCGCGGTTTGCCAGCTTTTCGTATTTTTCTTTTTTGTTCCGAATACGCTCTGGCAGTGCAGGAAGTAAACCAAAATTAGCATTCATCGGCTGGAAATGTTTGAAGTCTGCAGTTGTAATATACTGTGCCATGCTTCCTAATGTCGTTTCAGCTGGCAAGACAACACAGTCTTGTCCTTTCGCCATTCGACCTGCATTCAGTCCAGCAATCAAGCCAGAAGCAGCCGATTCCACATACCCCTCCACACCTGTCATTTGACCTGCAAAGAATAGATTCTCACGACGTTTGTATTGATAAGTAGGTTCTAGCAGCTTCGGTGAGTTAATGAACGTATTGCGATGCATAACGCCATAACGGACGAACTCTGCTTGCTCTAGACCAGGGATAAGCTGAAGGACACGTTTCTGCTCCCCCCATTTCAAATGCGTTTGGAAACCTACCAGGTTGTATAAGGTACCCGCTGCATTATCTTGACGAAGCTGCACAACTGCATGTGGCATTTTACCCGTGTGCGGATTGATTAGCCCAACAGGCTTCATAGGTCCGAACAACACAGTTTGTTTACCGCGTTTCGCCATTACTTCTAAAGGCATACAGCCTTCAAAATAAATTTCTTTCTCAAATTCCTTTAATTCTGCTACTTCAGCTGTAATTAGAGCCTCGTAGAACACATTGAACTCTTCTTCCGTCATCGGACAGTTCAAGTATGCCGCTTCCCCTTTATCATAACGAGAAGCCAAGTACACCTTATTCATATCGATTGAATCTTTCTCAACAATTGGTGCTGCAGCATCATAAAAGTATAAATACTCTTCACCCATTAATGCTTTGAGTTCTGCAGCTAAATCTGGAGATGTCAGTGGCCCCGTGGCAACTACTGTGATTCCCTCAGGGAGTGTTTGAAGTTCTTCATTACGAACCTCAATCAATGGGTGATTACGTAATGTGTTAGTTACTGCTTGAGAGAATCCATCGCGGTCAACCGCTAAAGCGCCTCCAGCAGGTACTGCATGCTCGTCAGCACAAGCAAGAATGAGAGAGTCCATACGTCTCATCTCTTCTTTTAGAACACCTACTGCATTCGTTAGACCATTGGAGCGTAGAGAGTTGCTGCATACAAGTTCAGCGAACTGATCCGTTATATGAGCAGGAGTTTTCCTTACATTACGCATTTCATATAAAGTAACAGGCACGCCTTGACGGGCAATTTGCCATGCGGCTTCACTGCCTGCCAATCCTGCGCCGATGACTGTTACTCTTTGATTTTCTGGCAAAATCAGACACCTCTAATCTTTCATATCATCTGTGTGATCGGATTCGTCAAATGCTTCTTCCTTATGATCACATTGTGTACATTGAATCATAATCCCGTTCTTGCTTCTCTTCTCAATCATCATTGAGCTGCACGCTGGGCATGGTCGATTAACTGGTTTATCCCAGGAAACGAAATCACAGGTTGGATATTGATCACAGCCGTAGAATACGCGACCTTTCTTGCTTCTGCGCTCAACTATTTTACCTGTGTGACAAGTTGGGCAAGTAACGCCGATATCCTTAATGATCGGCTTCGTATTCCGGCAGTCAGGAAAACCTGAACATGCTAGGAATTTACCGAAGCGTCCCATTTTATAAACAAGATGCTTTCCGCATTTCTCACATATTTCATCCGAAACTTCATCTTGAATCTCAATTTCTTTCATTTCTTCTTCTGCAAACTCTAAACGCTTTTCAAAGGAAGTATAGAAAGTATCAAGTACTCGAACCCAATCCTCTTTCCCTTCCTCGACAAAGTCCAACTCTTCTTCCATATGAGCAGTGAACTCAATATCTAGAATTTCCGGGAAAAACTCTTGCATTAATTGGATCACGAGCTCGCCTAGCTCCGTCGGCACGAATTTCTTCTCTTCGATTGCCACATAGCCGCGCTTCTGTATCGTTTCTAGTGTAGGTGCGTAAGTACTTGGTCTCCCTATCCCCATTTCTTCAAGAGCGCGTACTAAACGTGCCTCTGTATACCTTGGAGGTGGTTGCGTAAAGTGCTGCTTCGGTTCTACACTTTGCTTCGGCAATGAATCGCCTTTTGACAGAGGAGGCAGCAATTTATCTTCTTCTGTCGTTCCGTCATCATTGCTTTCTACGTATACTTTCATGAACCCAGCGAATTTCATTTTGGATCCGTTCGCTCTAAATACGGTCTCTCCTGCGTTTAAATCAATCGTCATTGTATCCAAGATTGCGGACGCCATTTGGCTTGCAACAAAGCGATCCCACACGAGCTTGTACAAACGGTACTGATCTTTACTCAAGAACGTTTTCATTTGCTCAGGTTCACGCAGTACAGAAGTTGGTCGAATCCCTTCATGCGCATCCTGTGCATTCGCATTTTTTTTCAAATACTGACGAGGCGTTTCAGGGTAAAAAGTTGGACCGTATTTCGTCATAATAAAGTCTTTGGCTTCTTCTTGGGCAATCGGAGAAATCCGCGTAGAATCCGTACGCATATAGGTAATTAAACCGACGGTACCTTCTTTGCCTAAATCGATACCTTCATATAATTGCTGCGCCACAGACATCGTCTTGGAAGCACGGAAATTCAGTTTACGCGCCGCTTCCTGTTGCATCGAGCTTGTTATAAAAGGCGGGGAAGGGTTACGTTGGCGTTCTTTCTCTTTCACTTCTTTCACAATAAACGCTTCATTACCCATAGCAGCAAGAATCAAATCGACATCTTCTTGTGAGTGCAGTTCTTTTTTCTCACCATTATGACTATGATACTTAGCCTCAAATACCGTTTTACCTGCATCAAGAACTGCTGTAATCGACCAGTACTCTTCTGGCTCAAATGCTTTAATTTCATTCTCTCGGTCTTGAATTAACTTAACCGCTACCGATTGCACACGGCCTGCTGAAAGTCCTTTCTTCACTTTTTTCCAAAGTAAAGGACTGATTTTGTAGCCAACAAGTCGATCCAAAATTCGACGTGCTTGCTGGGCATTTACTAAATCTTGATTAATACGTCTAGGCGTTTTAAAGGCATCCTTAACGGCTTCTTTCGTAATCTCATTAAATACAACACGACAAAGTTCATCTGGACCCACGTCGAGATAATGAGCTAAATGCCAAGCAATCGCTTCACCTTCGCGATCCGGATCCGCCGCTAGATATATTTTTTTCACTTTTTTGCTTGCGTCTTTGAGTTCTTTAAGGATAGAACCCTTTCCACGAATCGTTATGTATTTAGGCTCAAAGTTACGATCGACTTCTACGCCAATTTGGCTTTTCGGAAGGTCGCGAATATGACCCATCGATGCTTTCACGATGAACTTACTGCCTAAATATTTGCCGATGGTTTTGGCTTTTGCTGGTGACTCTACAATGACTAACGAATCTGCCATGGTTCGTCCTTCCTCCCCTCTTGGTTTCAAGGTAAGTTTACTTGGCGAGAAGCAAAACTTCGTGATTAGCCTATGCTCGAATGTATGTTGAACCCGGAAGCTGTTTAATCGCCTTTTTCAATACCAAAGATAACAGAACTCCATGCAAATGTCCAAACGTAAATTGCGTCTCTTCTAATAGAGTGTCAATTGAGACTGGATCATCTGACAGCTTTCGTACAATTTCGACCTCATCTTCAGTGAAAATGAAAGTCGCTTTTTGCTGTAAAGCAACATTTATTTCATCTACATTTATAATGTGTTTATACTCTTCGACAATCTCTTCCACACAGGTGACTAATTTCGCGCCATCCTTCAAAAGCTTGTGAACTCCGCTGCTTTGTCGTGAGTTAATTGGACCCGGGACCGCGAAAACATCCCGTGAAGCATCTAATGCACATTCAACTGTGATTAATGACCCACTGTCTTCTGCTGCCTCTACAACCGTAACACCCAATGATAATCCAGCGATAATTCGATTCCTCTGCGGAAACATGCCTGGCCTCATCCCTGTACCAATTGGATATTCTGAAATAATCACACCTTGCTGCTCAATGTGGCGAAATAACAAAGCATTCTCTCGTGGATAGATCGCATTGATCGCACATCCAAGCACGGCCACCGTCTTCGATTTCCCTTGCAGCGCACCAATATGCGCCTTACTGTCTATTCCTCTTGCTAACCCGCTTACAATCCCAAATCCTGCTCTCGAAAGTGAAGCTGCCCACTCTTCAGCAATTTTCTTCCCATACAGCGTAGGTGTTCGGGTACCCACAATACCAAGCAAACGACCATGTAAGATCGAGGGATCGCCTTTCACATATAAGATCCATGGTGGTTGTGCAATTTCTTGCAGGATTGACGGATAATCCTCATCGAAACGAGTCATGATTCGAATGGCTTGACTTTTATATTGGTGTATCTTTTGTTCAACAAACGCAGGTGTTAATCGTGTCGCAATGGATTCTGCTATCGTCCTCCGGATTCCACATGAGGCGATCTCACCTGCTGTCAGCCCGGTTAATACACTTAGTTCAGGGAAACGGCTTAAGAGTTGGTGAATCGTTTTCCACCCTATCCCCTCAAGCTCGTGCAAGCCAATTAAACAGTTTCGATTATCCATTAGTATATACACTCCTTCCATGAATGACAAATCTATGCATCTTGCTGAAAATAAAAAAACCTCCCAAATCCCAAATAAGGGAAATGGAAGGTTGCTTACCTTCGTGAAACGAAGCTTATTTTTTTGTGATAACTTTATCAAGCATACCTTTTTCTTCAAGTACGCTAACAAGTGTTGAACCCATTTCGGATGGTGTAGCCGCTACGCGAATACCGCATCTTTCCATAGTTGCAACTTTCTCTGCCGCCGTACCTTTACCACCAGAAATGATGGCACCAGCATGGCCCATACGTTTTCCTGGAGGAGCTGTTTTACCGCCGATGAAACCAACGACAGGTTTTGTCATGTTTGCCGCAACCCACTCCGCTGCTTCTTCTTCAGCCGTTCCGCCGATTTCACCGATCATGATAACAGCGTACGTATCTGGATCTTCGTTAAAACGTTTAAGGATGTCGATAAACTCGGATCCTTTAACTGGATCTCCACCGATACCAACTGCGGAGGATTGTCCAATTCCACGAGTTGTCAATTGGTGAACAGCCTCGTAAGTCAATGTTCCGGAACGCGAAACAACACCTACGTGACCTGGTGTATGAATGTATCCTGGCATAATACCAATTTTGCACTCGCCTGGTGTAATAACACCTGGGCAGTTTGGTCCGATAAGAACGGTATTTTTACCTTCTAGGTAACGCTTAACGCGTACCATGTCAAGTACAGGAATACCTTCTGTGATACAGATAACCAATTCAAGCTCAGCTTCAATCGCTTCGATGATGGATTCTGCTGCGAATGCTGGTGGTACATAAATAACGGATGCAGTTGCACCTGTTGCGTTTTTAGCTTCTACAACGGAGTTGAAAACTGGCAGCTTAACAAGCTCACCATTTTCCAAAGTAATATCTACTGTTGTGCCGCCTTTACCAGGAGTTACGCCACCCACCATTTGCGTGCCGTAGTCCAGACCGCCTTTGGTATGAAACAAACCCGTAGCGCCGGTAATCCCTTGAGTAATGACTTTAGTATCTTTATTGACCAAAATACTCATGATCGATTGTTCACATCCCTTATATATTTTCCAAACCGCTCAGGTTTGATTTATTTAACAAGTGCAACGATTTTTTGCGCGCCATCCGCCATGGAATCAGCAGCAACAATGTTCAAGCCGGATTCGTTAAGAAGCTTTTTACCAAGCTCCACGTTAGTTCCTTCAAGACGAACTACGAGTGGACGCGAAAGTCCTAGCTCTCTTGCAGCAGCTACAACACCTTCAGCGATAACGTCACAACGCATGATACCACCGAAAATGTTAACGAAAATCCCTTTAACTTGTTCATCGGAAAGAATGATTTTGAAAGCTTCAGTAACTTTCTCTTTCGTAGCACCGCCCCCTACGTCTAGGAAGTTAGCAGGGTCTCCGCCGTAGTGCTTGATAATGTCCATAGTGGCCATAGCAAGTCCTGCGCCGTTAACCATACAACCGATGTTTCCATCAAGAGCGATGTAGCTTAGGTCATATTTGGAAGCTTGGATTTCTTTCGCATCTTCTTCTTCAAGGTCACGAAGTTCAACGATGTCTTTGTGACGGAAAAGAGCGTTAGAATCAAAGTTTAATTTCGCATCAAGTGCCATAACGTCGCCAGAGCCAGTTACAACCAATGGGTTGATTTCAGCAATGGAAGCGTCTTTCTCAACGAATGCTTTGTAAAGAGCAAGCATGAACTTAACTGCTTTGTTTACAAGTTCATTCGGGATGTTGATTGCATAAGCAAGTCTACGTGCTTGGAAAGATTGAAGACCTATTGCTGGGTCAACCACTTCTTTGAAAATTTTCTCAGGAGAGTGCTCAGCTACTTCTTCAATTTCTGTACCGCCTTCTTCGGAAGCCATCAAAACGACGCTGCCCGTTGCACGGTCAACAACAACACCTACGTAATATTCTTTCTTAATGTCACAGCCCTCTTCGATCAAAAGGCGTTTAACTTCTTTACCTTCTGGACCTGTTTGGTGAGTGACAAGTACTTTACCTAGAATTTCGCTAGCATATGTACGAACTTCATCGAGGCTTTTGGCTACCTTTACGCCGCCTGCTTTACCGCGACCACCGGCATGAATTTGTGCCTTTACAACGACAACGGATGTTCCAAGTTCTTTTGCTGCTTCAACTGCCTCATCAACAGTAAATGCAACCTTTCCGTTAGGAACGCTGACTCCGTACTGTCTCAGGACTTCTTTGCCTTGATACTCATGGATATTCATTTCCTAAATCCTCCTATCAGTATGGACTTTCTATACGTGCTATACAGGGAAAAGTGTAATTTCCAATTGACGTTGTGCACGAGAAACTATCTTGCTACCGGAATTAGTATCACACTTCTTCGCAAGCCCTAACCATTGTATCACATTATTTTCGACAGTTTCTTTATTTTTTTCGTGAATCCCTTCAAATTTTCCTTTCACACTGAAAAAATTTAACTATCACGTCACAAATAATTACAAATAAAAAAACGTATTTCTCATGTACTGAAAAATACGTCTTGCTTCAACTTGATTAATAGAACGATGTTGGTGTTGTATTTACCCGTGGTTCACGCTCTGCTTGCTTAATAAAACGCATCTCATTCGCTGAAAAGTTACAGATTAAGCACTGAATCGTTGGCTCAGGCTCTGGAATAACGCCAGGATCATGGAATTCAGTAATATTCCCAGAAAGTGCATCCTTTAGAAAAGACTGCGAATAGCTCGTGATTACATTAAATTTAATGCGATTTGAACGGCAATTGGGACAAAAATATGGTTTTTCCTGCATATCATCACCTCATCTTCCAGTATGTGCATGTCGCACATTTTTAAAACGTGATCATCGATCGACAACATTTGCTTAATTTTACCAATTGCGATTATAATAAAAGAAATTAATCGGATCAATGAGGAAGCACCTTTTGTCCAATTCGAAACTCAGTTCTTGCGACTGTGAATTTCATGGAGAAGAAGGTGTTTTTTATGTATGGCAAAGTTATGAGTGCTTGTTTACAAGGAATTGAAGGGCGTACGATCGAAGTAGAAGTCGATATTTCGAGCGGATTACCTCAGATCAACCTAGTTGGACTTCCTGATTCAGCGATTCGTGAGTCCGTGGAACGCGTACGTTCATCGATTAAAAATTGTGGTTTCACTTTCCCTATGGACCGAATTACGGTAAATCTCGCTCCAGCTGACTTACGCAAGGAAGGATCGTCTTTCGATCTTGCGATTGCTGTTGGTATTCTCATTACGACAGTCCAAGTGCATGTTGAAGACTCCGCTTCCACCTTATTTCTAGGTGAACTAGCGCTAGACGGTTCACTTCGTCCTATTCCCGGTGTTCTATCTATGGTCCATGCAGCCAAGCAGATGGGGATTAAGCGAGTTTGTCTATCAACAGCGAACGCGCAAGAAGCTGCTTTAATCGAAGGCGTTGAGGTTTGTATCATTACGAATCTATCTGATTTCAAAAATTGGAACAAACGTTCTCGCTTCGAATTTATTTATCAAGCCCCTGAGCATGAATCAATTGAGCTTTCTAAATTAGCTACAAGTCCCCCTGGATATGTTGAAGATTATGCTGACGTTAATGGACAACACCAGGTAAAGCGCGCCATGATGATCGCTGCCGCTGGCATGCACAATTTACTTCTCCTTGGACCTCCAGGTACTGGAAAAACGATGCTTATCAAACGTCTGCCTTCCATACTGCCGCCTTTAACAGACCGGGAAGCACTCGAAGTTACGAAGATTTATAGCGCTTCTGGCAAGCTGATAGACCGTAGCACATTGATGCGTGCAAGATCGTTCCGCGCCCCACACCACTCCATCTCAGCTGCAGGACTCGTCGGTGGTGGAACTATCCCTAAACCTGGTGAGGTGAGTTTATCTCATCGAGGTATTCTCTTCTTAGACGAGCTTCCGGAATTTACACGAAATGCACTTGAGGTACTCAGGCAGCCCCTTGAAGATCGCTACGTCATGATTGCCAGAGCAAGAGCTGTGTACACATTTCCTTCCCATTTTATATTAGCCGCAGCAATGAACCCTTGCCCGTGTGGCTATTATGGTGCCGAAACAGAAGCTAATGCTTGCATTTGCAGTCCCGCTAAAATCGTTCACTATCGCTCCAAAATTTCTGGTCCGCTTCTCGATCGCATTGATCTCCATGTTGAAGTTCCAAAACCCAGCTATGTCCAACTGAAAGACAACGTTTCTAATTTGTCGTCAAGTGAAATGCGAGCTAGAGTCATGCAGGCCCATATGCGACAGCTGCAGCGTTATGCTGGAACAGAGATTCAGCATAATAATGAATTGAGTGGAAGACTAATGCGGGAAATTTGTCAATTAACACCTGAATGCGATCAGCTACTGCGTACTTCATTTGACGCATTGGGCTTAAGTGCACGCGCGCATGATCGAATTTTACGGCTTGCGCTCACGATTTCGGATCTTGACAGTTGTGATCGCATTCTTCCCGCTCATCTTGCAGAAGCTATTCAATATCGGAATTTAGATAAAAACCACCGCATTGATGAAATTGTGATCTAAGAAAAATTTTTATACAGGACGTTGAATACTAAAAGCCCTTTGACTCGTCAATAGCTAACTGACTGTCAAAAGGCTTGTTGTATATGTATGATTTTCGAATCCGTGTTACTTTCCGACATTTCAACTGCGATAACATCGAATTGGATCGATTGCTCATATTTATGAAAGCGATGCATATAAAATTGTGCAATTTCACGAACCTTCGCCTGCTTGCGGTAGTCCACCGATTCTTTGGCCGTACCGAATCTATTAGACGGACGTCTTGTTCTCACCTCAATAAAAATGAGCTTATTCGACTTCTCTGCAATGATATCGATCTCGCCAGAACGACAGCGCCAATTCCTCTCAACAATCTGATACTCCTGCTCTAGGAGATAATTGAACGCCAGTTCCTCACCTTGTTTTCCCAACATTTTGCGATCATCTTTATAAAATTTGTTCATCAATCTAGGTCTCGCGATGGTTTCATACGCTGATCAGATCGATAAATAAAACTTAGCACTTCAGCTACTAATTGATAAAGCTCTGGAGGTATTTCTTGATCCAAATCAAGTTTGGATAGCACTTCAACTAACGATTTATCCTCTTGAATCGGAATACCGCTTTCCTTCGCCTTTTGCAAAATAGCTTCAGCCATATGCCCTTTCCCTTTGGCAATGAGGGTTGGGGCTTTCTGTGCCTCTGGTGAATAGCGCAGCGCTACTGCCTTCTTGATCGGGGTAAGCTGTGATTCCTCGGGCGTTTTATTGGGGGGACTCATGCGCGAACATCAACCCCTTTATACGTTCTCGGGCGGTAAAGCTCACTTAAATCCACGCGACCATCCAAAGATCCTATTTTAGTTCCCTCTTCCTTACCTTCTTGAATGTCAGGAGGCTTAGGGTATGGCGAACATTTTAACGAAATAAACTGATAACCCACACGATTCATGGCAGTAGCAATCTCATCTTTGGATGACTCCATCAAACCAGCTAGAGCCGGATGATCATTGTGAATAGTTAAAGAAACAATTTTGTTCACTACTTGAACATCGAGTAATGTGTTACCCATTACCTTCATCTGAAGATCAAACAAAAGACGACAGTTACTCGCATCTACCTCGCCACGACTTCCTTTGCGGGATTGAATATGAATAGCTGCTGTTTGTTGACCCGTGTTGTCCAGGAAGGGCACGAACATTGTCATTTGCGTAAACATGGCATTCTTGTCATTCGTCAGCATAAGTTGCTGCCCCGTTATTTGACTAACCGCTTGTTGTGCCGCTTCTTTCAGCGGCGCTGGTGTATCGTCTGATGCTGTGAGTTGAAGTAAAAGGCTTTTCAACGTTTCGGTGGCTGGCTTCGCGCTATCACCTTGTTGATCGTTAGAAGAGTGGGTGCTAATTAGCGAAAAGGAGTCATCCGTCGCTTGTTGGCGCACTGGGACAGGATTGCCGCGCTCGTCAAGCTTGGCGGCAACATGTGATTCATGCTCAACGCCAACGGCTTTGAGCATCTTGCTGATCCAGTTGGTCTCTTGATCAGCCTTGGGCGTCTCTTGAGGCGCACTAACTTGCGCCTCTCTAGGGGCAAGCCCGCCCTCCTGCTTCGCAGGCGGGGCTTGGACTGGCGCTGGCGAACCCGCTTGCAGCGGTTCGCCTTGCCGTACAGGCTCAGCGCTGCGCGCCTGAGCCACGTGCACGTCGGCCGCCGGCTTCGCCGAGGCGGCCAATGTCGCCGCGCCAGCAGCTTGCGGCGCTGGAGGGGCTTCTTCGCCCGCTGCTGATGCGGCGGGCGGGGCTGCACCAGCAGCGGCTGTAGGCTCGCTGCCACGCGGCGCAGCCGCGGTAGTGCCACCAGCCTGCGTAGCAGCTGGTGGTGCACTGCCCGCCTGCGGCGGCACAGCCGCAGGCACTTCCGCGGCGGAGGCTGGCGCAGCCGGCTCCGCAGGACGCACAGCTGCGGCGGTAGCGCGCAGCTCCTTGAGCAGCGACACAACCTGCTTGGCGGTTTCCGCCGCAGGGTGTGTCGGGTCTTGCTCAAGCAGCGCGTTCGCCTGCTGCTCGAGCTTCTCTAACACCTGGCCCGCCGGAGGGCCGGTCGTCACTTGCCTTATGGCATCTACTGTCGCAGGTGTAAGCGGCAGCCCCCTTTTCGAGGCTAATACAGCCGCTTGCAGCCACTCTTCCTTACCCACCCCCTGCGGCATCTCACGCAACACAGACTCAAATGCCTTAACATTTTCCTTGGACACGGGAATGCCTTCTTGCTGTATCTGCTGAACCATTTGACGATTGCTTGCCGTATCTTTTATCTCAAAAGCCTTCAAAAGTTCCCCGAGCGAGTCATCCGCGATCTGCACATCGGAAGCAACAAGCGGCTTTAAAATAATCTGACCGCCCTTAGATTCTGGCTGCACTTGCAGCATGGTAACATCCCCCTGCTTAAGAGGGGTTTCTAGCTTTGCACGAACTTGCGTGCCACCTATATTCACTAGTGCTTCTTGATCACTTAGGAGCTGAAGCACTACACCTTTGACAATTTGTCCTACCTTTAATTCGAGCGTCTTCGGATCAGCTGCCGTTAAATCCCCGATTAAGTTACGAATTAATCCACTTATATTCATACAGCTCACCTCAAATCTGATTACACGTATGTATATTATCGGCGTCAGTTGCCGTTTTCGTTACATCTTAATATTTAAATGAAATCGAATAAGAGCTGTTCCGTTTGCGGTTCATTTTCAAGCGCTTCAAGCTGAGCCATAATTTTACGAATAAATAATTTCCTATGTAGCGGCGTAGGCCCGTATCTCAAGAGCATCTCTCGATGGTGTTTTGTCGCATAACCTTTATGTACGGCTATTCCGTATTCTGGATATTGCTCCTCCCATTCTGCACACATACGATCTCTCGTCACTTTGGCGATGATAGAAGCAGCAGCAATAGATTGACTTAACGCATCGCCATGAATGATGGCCGATTGAGGTAGCTCTATGTCCACATTTTCGGCATCAACGAGTAAATAATCCGGTAATTGATCCAGTTTCTCTACCGCTTGCTTCATCGCTAGTCTTGATGCTTGTTTGATATTCAATACTTCTATGTCATCCACGCTGACAATGCCAATACCAACCGATATAGCCTCATTCATTATCTGATCAAAAAGCAGTTCGCGCTTCTTTTCTGACAGCTTCTTGGAATCATTTACACCTTCAAGCACATGTCCCATCGGAAGAATAACCGCAGCAGCCACAACATCCCCAAATAAGCACCCGCGACCAACCTCATCAATACCTGCTATCGCCGTGAAACCTTGTTGCCATATGTCTTTTTCATGTTCTAGCACGTATTATGCCCCTTTCCTATGCCTTCATTATATAGGATCGTCACTTCGTCAAGCCACACCCATTTTTTTCAACTTTGTATCCACAAAAAAAAGAAAAACCCAAGGCTCAGCCCCAGGTTCTTCCTGATTCATCATTATTAAAATGGTCGTTCCAATGAAATACGGCCCATTTTCCCAGCCCTCAGATCACGAATAATAATGAGGGAAGCTTTGTCCAAATCGACTTTCCCCCCGCTCACAATAGCGCCGCGCTTACGCCCAATCGCTTCCATGACCTTCACCATTTCTTGAATGTTATCCATATCTTCCGGTAGTTCCTGAACACCAAAGCGTTCCTGGATACCAGCGCCATAATGCTGAACCATATATTTAATGGTAAACAAAGCTACGTCATCTAAATGCAGAAGCTCTTCCTTGATGGCCCCAGTTGCAGCCAAACGCATGCCAACCATCTGGTCTTCAAATTTAGGCCACAAAATCCCCGGTGTATCCAATAGATCCATCTCGGTGCCTACCTTGATCCATTGCTGACCTTTGGTCACACCTGGCTTATCGCCGGTAGCAGCAATTTTCTTTCCTGCTAACTGATTAATCAGTGTGGACTTACCGACATTCGGAATCCCAACAATGAGCGCTCTAATCGCACGGGGATTAATCCCTTTACGCAGCATCGTCTCAATTTTATGAGCCCATAGCTGTTTGACGCGAGGCAAAATCTCCTTGACATGCGTTCCGTTCGCAGCGTCAATTGGCAAGGCGGGTAAGCCTTGATCAGCAAAATATTTCACCCATTCTGCCGTCACTTGTGGGTCAGCCAGATCGTTCTTATTGAGCAATACGAGACGTGGCTTGCCTTTCAAAATCTCATCAACCATCGGGTTCCGGCTGGAAAGCGGGATTCGGGCATCCAAGAGCTCAATCACGACGTCAATTAGTTTAAGCTTTTCCTCGATCTGTCTGCGAGCCTTGGTCATGTGACCGGGAAACCATTGAATGGTCATTTCTCTTCACCTCAAAAATGTATGAAACTAATTTTCTTCACCGGCCAGAAAATCACTTCTGCACGGCCTACGATTTTATTGTAAGGCACAAAGCCAACACTTTTCGTACGACTATCTTTGGAATTCGGCCGATTATCCCCCATGGCAAAAATCTCGCCTTCCGGCACTTTCGTTTCCGGGAAATCCAGTAATGTATTGTAAGGATGGCCTTCTTTAACCGCTTGATCAATGGCAGATTGAATAAAAGGTTGGGCCAGTTCTTCACCGTTAATGTACACCTTGTCCCCAACTACCTTCACAGTTTCTCCAGGTAGGGCGATGACACGCTTAATATAATCTTTGCCTTCAGGTGCGTGGAAAACGATGACTTCGCCTCGCTTTGGATCACGAATATCGTACACAATTTTATTGACGATCAATCGCTCTCCCGTGAAGAAATTCGGATGCATGGAATCTCCATCAACAATAAATGGGGAGAAGAGGAACCAACGAATAATAATAACAAGCACACCTGCGATTACTAACGCTTTAATCCATTCCCACGTTTCACTTTTTGTTTGCACGGTCTTTGCTGGAGTAGCACTGATCGGCTGATTGGGTTGCATTTGATCGTTATGTTCCATCACTGACGGCCTCTCTTCCAGTTTTGGTATGATCTCTATTATATCCTATTATGTACAGAAAAAATGAAAAGGAGACTTGACTGAACAAGCCCCCCATTTTACTATCGAATTTCTTTAATTCTTGCTGCTTTACCACGAAGACCACGCAGATAATAAAGTTTCGCACGACGAACTTTACCACGGCGAGCCACTTCAATCTTGTCAATCTTCGGAGAATGGAATGGGAAAGTTCTTTCCACACCCACACCGTAAGAAATTTTACGAACTGTAAACGTTTCGCTGATTCCACCGCCGTGGCGTTTAATAACAACACCTTCGAACAGCTGAATACGCTCACGTGTACCCTCGATAACTTTTACGTGTACTTTAAGTGTGTCTCCTGGACGGAAATTAGGAATATCCGTACGGAGTTGCTCTTTCGTAATCTCTTGAATAAGATTCATAGTTGACTCCCTCCTTCCACACAGGTGTTCATTCCGCTAATAGTTAGTAATATCTAAGTTGTTATGCGTAGAGGACCACCAGACTCGAACTGTTGAAAAAATCACAACAGAATATATAATATCATAGTCCCAAGATTAATTCAATAGAGAAGATTCCGAGGACTATATATTTTGTTCTTGCTTTTGCTTTTTCCACTCCGCCAACCATAGTTTCTCCTCTTTGGACAACACTCTGCCCTCAAGCAAATCAGGCCGGCGCTCTAAGGTGCGGATGAGTGACTCTTTGTTTCGCCATTTTTTCACATTGGCATGGTGTCCAGATAAAAGCATTTCGGGAACTTCCCAATCTCTGAATTTGGCAGGGCGTGTATAATGAGGATACTCCAGAAGTCCCGTTGAGAAAGAATCCGTCACAGCAGACATCTCATTCCCTAGTACCCCAGGTAGAAGCCTCACTACGCTGTCTATAATGACCATAGCGGGTATTTCACCACCGGTTAGTACATAATCACCAACAGACAGCTCGTCCGTCACTAGGTACTGCCTAATCCGCTCATCATAGCCCTCATAGTGACCACAAATAAACACAAGATGTTCTTCACCAGCTAGCTCTTCCGCTTTCTTCTGGGTGAAAGTCTCCCCTTGCGGACATAACAGGATGACCCGCGGCTTTATAGCTACTCCTTCAGCTGTTTGATGCGTTGGCAAATCTTCGACAGCACCAAAAATTGGTTCTGGCTTCAGCACCATGCCCCCACCACCGCCATAAGGGTAATCGTCAACTGTATTATGCTTGTTCGTTGAATAATCCCGAAAATTAACCGTGCTGAGCGAAACGATTCCTTTATCACGCGCTTTCCCTAAAATACTGGAAGCGAACACGCCTTCAAACATTTCTGGGAATAAAGTTAAGACATCAACTCTCATTCCAATAACCCTTCCATCAGATGGATCCGAATTGTTTTGTTCGGAATATCAACTTTTAGAATGACATCATCTATCACGGGAAGTAATAGCTGCTTACCCTTAGGTAAAGAAACCACCCAGACATCATTTGCTCCTGGTGTTAGTATTTCAGAGATCAGTCCCAGCTCTTGCTCATCTTCTGTAACGACTTTACAGCCGATGATTTCGTGATAATAATACTCTCCCTCTTCCAGCGGCTTTTGATCCTTAGCCTCAATCTTAAGCAAGGAGCCTTTAAATTTCTCAACATCATTAATATTCGAGAATTGACTGAACAGGACAATAAATACGTTTTTATGTAAGCGGGACGTTTTCACCGTCACCGGCGTTTGCTTATTTTGAGAGTCTACAATGATTAATGAATTTCCCACATCGAACCGTTCTGGAAAATCTGTTTCAGGTACGATTTTTAGCTCTCCACGTATCCCATGGCTATTTACGACTTTACCAACCGTCACTAATTTTTCCGTCATATGTGCTTGCCCAACCTCCACATTAAATTACCTTCTTTTCATATGCGAAAAAAGGCTAGGAATTAAATCCTAACCTCATTTCTTATGAAACGATTTCTACGGCTACCCGCTTCGTTTCTTTCACAGCTGCCGACGTGACAACTGTACGGAGCGATTTCGCAATCTTGCCTTGCTTGCCAATCACTTTACCGACATCGTCGGGATGAACAGAAAGCCTGTACTCGATCTTGTCCTCTTTCTCCACCACAGCGACACGTACTTCTTCCGGATGATCGACAAGAGCCTTAGCAATAACGGTGATAAGATCCTTCATGAACCCACCCTCCGAAAGATAACAGATTACTTCTGTAATTTCAGCTCGTGAAACTTAGTCATCAAACCTGCTTTTGAGAACAGGCTGCGAACTGTATCGGACGGTTGAGCGCCAGTTTGAAGCCATTTAAGCGCTTTTTCCTCATCAAGAACCACAGCTGCTGGTTCAGCAATTGGATTATAAGTACCGATTTCTTCGATAAAACGACCATCACGCGGGGAACGGGAATCCGAAACCACGACACGGTAGAAAGGAGCTTTATGAGCGCCTACACGTTTAAGACGAATACGTACTGCCATTGAAAAATCACCTCCTACTTAGAATAAACACCATTATTTAAAAGGGGAATTTAAATCCCTTGCCTAACTTCTTCATGCCTTTGGCACCTTTCGGCCCCATCATTCCCGAGAATTGCTTCATCATCTTACGCATATCATCGAATTGCTTGATGAAACGATTGACTTCCTGCACCGTATTCCCGCTCCCTGCTGCAATCCGCTTGCGACGATTTGCATTCAACAGCTCAGGCTTACGCTTCTCTTCGGTTGTCATTGACTTTACAATAGCTTCAACACGAGCCATTTGTTTCTCGTCAACCTTCATATCTTTCATGCCTTTAATCTTGTTCGCACCAGGCAGCATATCAAGAATTTGGTCAAGTGGCCCCATCTTCTTCACTTGCTCCATCTGCTCAATGAAGTCCTCAAAGGTGAATTCGGCGTTGCGCATTTTGCGCTCCATCTCTTTCGCCTTATCCATATCGATACCAGCTTGCGCCTTCTCAATTAAGGAGAGCATATCGCCCATTCCGAGAATTCTTGATGCCATACGGTCAGGATAAAATGGCTCTAATGCATCCATTTTCTCGCCGCTAGCAACGAACTTGATCGGACAACCAGTTACTGCCTTGACGGATAACGCAGCACCACCGCGCGTATCTCCATCTAGTTTGGTTAACACAACACCGGATAATTCAAGCTGTTGATGGAAGCTTTCTGCAACATTAACTGCATCTTGCCCTGTCATCGCATCGACAACTAACAAAATCTCATCTGGGCTCGTAGCTTCACGTACATTCTTGAGCTCGTCCATGAGGTTTTCATCAATGTGCAAGCGACCAGCTGTATCGATAATTACGTAGTCATTACCGTTATCCTTCGCATGTTGAAGACCCGCTTTGGCAATCTCGACAGGGTTTACTTTATCACCTAGTGAGAAAACCGGAACCTTCAGTTGTTCACCCAGTACTTCCAACTGCTTAATCGCCGCGGGACGATAAATGTCACACGCAACAAGAAGCGGTCTGTGATTCTGTTTCATCAACATTTTAGCCAATTTACCTGAGGTCGTTGTTTTACCAGCCCCTTGCAAACCAGCCATCATAATAACCGTCGGCGGTCGATTCGAACGCGCTAGCTTACTTTGTGTACCACCCATAAGGGCTGTAAGCTCTTTGTTCACGATATCGATAACCACCATGCCCGGCGTGAAAGATTTCAGAACTTCTTGTCCGATCGCTTGCTCTTTCACCTTCGCAATAAAGTCTTTCACAACTTTAAAATTAACGTCCGCTTCAAGCAGTGCCAATCGTACCTCGCGAAGCGCTTCGCCTACATCTTCTTCCGTCAGCTTACCTTTGCTTCTCAGCTTGCCGAACACATTCTGCAATCGGTTTGCTAATCCTTCAAATGCCATGCGCTTCACCTCCTGCTTCTAACTAAGGTTTCAATCCATCCCTACTATTGTATCAAAAAGCTCTGTCACTTTCCTCTTTAGCTCCGGATCACAATTACTCAATCCAACATCTAAATCTTGACGCAGCTTCATGCGTTGTTCGTGTTTATGTAACAGCTTTAACTTACTCTCATATTCCTGGAGTGTCAATTCCGCACGTTTGATATGCTCATAGACCGCTTGGCGGCTGATCGTAAAGTTCTCAGCAATCTCCCCGAGGGAGTAATCATCATGGAAGTACAGTTCAAGAAACGTTCGCTGTTTATCGGTCAACAATGCTTCATAGAAATCAAACAGCAGGTTAATGCGATTCGTTTTCTCTAACATAGGATCGACAGTCATAATCTACCTCCGTAAAGGTTGCACACTTGACACCAGCACAACAGAACCTATCATACTGAATTCCAAGATGATTGTCAAGCATTATACCTTGTCAGTATTTTCACCTATCCATTTACCAAAAAGCGCATGCACAAACTGCTCGGAATCGAACGCTTGGAGGTCATCCATTTTCTCACCAAGCCCCACAAATTTAACCGGCAGAGAGAGTTCTTGACGGATCGCCACGACGATTCCACCCTTCGCCGTTCCATCTAATTTGGACAAAACCAAGCCCGTCAGACCTGTTTTATCACCGAACAGCTTAGCTTGGCTAAGTGCATTTTGACCAGTCGTAGCGTCCAGAACAAGAATAACTTCGTGGGGGGCATCCGGCACTTCACGCTGGATTACACGATAAATCTTGTTAAGCTCCTCCATCAAATTCACTTTGTTCTGCAAACGTCCCGCCGTATCGCATAAAAGAATGTCTACACCGCGTGTTTTGGCTGCTTGTACAGCATCGTACATAACCGCTGCAGGATCTGCACCAGATTGTTGCTTAATCACATCAACACCTACGCGCTCTCCCCAAGTTTCAAGCTGCTCAATGGCACCAGCACGGAACGTATCACCGGCGGCCATCAACACTTTCTTCCCTTGGGATTTGAACATGTGAGCCATTTTGCCAATCGTCGTCGTCTTACCTACACCATTAACGCCAACGAACAAGATTACTGTTAAGCCATTGGGATTAATGTTCAGTCCAGCATCCGCATCCCCTTTTAGCAACTCAATCAGTTTTTCCGAAAGGATCGGTTGAAGTTCCGCTGGATCTTCAATTTTACGTTTTTTCACCTCAGCACGAAGCTCATCAATCAACTTCAGAACCGTATTCACGCCAACGTCTGCGCCAATTAGAATTTCTTCCAGTTCTTCATAGAAATCTTCATCAATCTTCTTACGTCGGCTAAATAAATCATCGACACGGTTCACGAACGCATCACGCGTTTTCGTTAAACCTTCCTTAAATTTATTGGTTACCGCCTCAGCCTTACCCGAAATACTTTCTTTCAATCGTTTAAAAAAACTCATAGTTCCTCCTAAATATATCCCCTATTTCTATTCTTATGATGCCGTCATCGTAGCTTCCTCGTCTTCTAGTCGAACCGATACAAGCTTAGAGACGCCGCCTTCTTGCATGGTGACGCCATATAACACATCTGCTTCTTCCATCGTTCCTTTACGGTGTGTAACAACGATAAATTGCGTCATTTCCGAAAACTCTCGTAAATACTCGGCAAAACGAGATACGTTCGCCTCGTCTAACGCGGCTTCTACCTCATCCAGTACGCAGAATGGCACTGGTTTTACACGAATAATGGAGAACAAGAGCGCAATCGCAGTCAATGCACGCTCGCCACCGGATAGCAATTGCAGGTTTTGCAGCTTTTTGCCTGGTGGCTGAGCCACAATCTCAATGCCCGTGTCAAGCATGTTCTCAGGCTCCGACAGAATCAAATCTGCGCGACCACCGCCGAATAGTTTTGCAAATACGACTCCAAAATGGGAGCGAATCGCATCGAACGTCGTTTTAAAGCGTTTAGACATCTCTAGATCCATTTCACGAATGACTTGGTACAAGGTTGTTTTCGCTTCGATCAAGTCATCCTTCTGAGAACTCAAGAACTCGAAGCGTTCAGATACACGTGCATATTCTTCTATCGCACCGAGGTTCACATCACCTAGTGAAGCTATTTCGCGTTTCAACTCGCGCACTTTACTCTGTGTCCCCTGAATATCCTCAGGTACGGGGTAACGCATTTTCGCCAGCTCGTAGCTAAGTTCGTATTCTTCAGCAAGCTTTTTGAGCAAGTTCTCAAGCTCCACATCAAGACGCGTTACGCGAACTTCGGTTTGATGGAGATTTTCTTCCACTTGCTTCAACTGGACACGCTGTGTACGCGTCTCATTTTCCCCATGCTCAAGCTTCTGTAACCAATCCATACGCTCTGCACGCTTGAACTCGATACTTTCAGAACATTGCTGCTTCTTAAGCTTCAAATCATTTAAGAGCTCAATTTGTAGAACGGTTTCTTGTTCAAGTGTTGCCATATCGCTTTCTAACTGAGTTAACAGACCGCGATTGACTTCAATCTCACGCTCCACATCACTTAGATCCTGTTGTAAGCGCCTTTGTTGATCTTGAAGGGATTGCTTCTCTTGTGAAGTTGATGCCACTTTCACTTTCAAATCCGTTAATTGGCTTTGCAGCTCTTCTTTTTCTGATTCGCTTGCTTTACGTGAGCTCTCGGCATCACGAATCGCTTGTTGAAGAGAAGCTTCCTCTTCTTGCAGCTGTGCGAGGGTCGCTTCGCTTTCGACTTTTTTACGGCCGAAATCAGTTCGTTCACCCATTAGCGCGTTTCTGTCTTGGCTATCCAGCGTCAGCTGCTCCTCGACTGTGCGGCTTTCAGATTCCAGCGGATTCAATTCCGCGCGAATTTGCTGCTCCGTAATGCGCTGCTGTTCACCCAATTGTCGAAGCTGTTCAACCTTCAGCATTTCATCGGTAATTTCTCGCTTTAATGAGCTGGATTGACTTCGCAGCCCACTAAGCTGCCCCTCCGATGTTGCGATCTCTGCATCCAGTTCTTCGATTTGACGTTGACGCCCCAACAAATTCGTCGATTTCTTTTGCAAGCTTCCGCCCGTCATGGAACCACCTGGATTAACAACATCTCCTTCGAGCGTCACGACACGGTAACGATATTGCGCTTTGGCAGCGATATGGTTGGCATCTTCTAGACTCTCAGCTACGACGACATTCCCTAATAAACTAGAGAATATATTCGTATACGTCGAATCGAAAGAAACGAGGTCAACCGCTATCCCAACAAAGCCCTTTGAGGCTTTCAACGTCTGACTCTCATGATCGGATATCGAGCGTCCACGAATGACATTCATCGGCAAAAATGTAGCTCGTCCCATTTGACGACGCTTCAAGAAGGCAATAGCCTCGCGACCATCTGCTTCTGTCTCTACGATAATATTTTGAAGGGCACCACCTAGTGCTGTTTCAATCGCAATTTCCACATTAGCAGGCACTTTGACAAGCTCAGCCACCGCACCGCGAATGCCGCGCAGATCTTTACGCGTTTTCGCCTTAAGTACTTCCTTAACACCTTGTTGGAACCCATCGTAATCATTGGCCATTTCTTTCATGGTGTCGCGGCGGGAAATTAAGCTATCCATCTTTTGCTCCCATTTCCGCACCATTGTCTGGGCTTCGTCGAGCAACCCTTGCTTACTCTTCAAGGCTTGGGTAAATTGGACATAATCTTGCCTAGCTTTTTCTATGTCCCCTACTGTTTCTTGCAGTTTAGCTGAAAGCTCCTGCTTGCGACGCGATATACTCTCACGCTGGTCCGCCCACTTCTGACGTTCCTCATCAAGTCTATCCAAACGGCGTCCGATGCTTTCGATTTGCTGCTCGGCGTAGCGAATTTCATTGCGAGACTGTGCCATACGGTTGAGCGTTTCCAACAATTCACCCTTCAACTGATCTTCAGGCGATGAACTGATGCCTCCGCTTACCCCTTGTAAGCGCTGTTCCTCCGCGGTTAGTTTGGCTTGGAATTCGAAAAGTTGCGCACCGATTTGGATGATTTTATCACGTTGTTCGCTCAAATCTGCTTCTTTATCTAATTTACGTTGCTCTTGCATAGCGATTGTGGTGCTTAGTTGCTGATGATTCGTCACATAGTTCTTCTTCCGTTCTTTGAGAACCTCACCATGACCCTCACACTTCTCGAATTCTTCACTTAAACCTAACAGACTCTCTTGCAGTGTTTCTAATTCCTCTTCCAGTCTGCGCGTTTCCCAACGATGCTTTTCCAAATGCGCATCATGTTGGTTCACAATTGTAGACAGCTCTGTTTGCTCTTTCGTTAACTTCTCCAGCAGCTGCGTAGCATCATTCCAAGCCACATAGATCTGATCGATCTGATGGACATACATCGAGATCTCACTGCTCTTGAGCGTTTCCTTCAATTCTTTAAAACGAATCGCTTTCTCAGCCTGATCACGAAGTGGCTCAACTTGATCCTCGAGCTCTGAAACTAAATCATGAATCCGCAGCAAATTCTGCTCGGTATCGTTTAATTTCTTCTCCGCTTCGCGCTTACGTGATTTATATTTAACAATCCCCGAAGCTTCTTCAAAGATGCCTCGACGATCTTCGGATTTCGTACTCAAAATTTCTTCAATTCGCCCTTGTCCAATAATGGAATACGCTTCTTTCCCGATACCGGTGTCCATGAACAACTCCGTGATATCCTTCAAGCGACAAGGTTGTTTATTGATCAAATATTCACTATCACCATTGCGATGTACTCTACGCGTCACTGTCACTTCGTTAAAGTCGAGCGGAAGCGATTGCGAAGAATTATCCAGTGTGAGCGAGACTTCCCCATAATTCACTGCACGACGTGCATCACTGCCAGCGAAAATGACATCTTCCATTTTACCGCCACGCAAAGATTTCGCGCTCTGTTCTCCTAACACCCAACGGATCCCGTCCGAGATATTACTCTTCCCACTCCCGTTAGGACCTACAACCGCGGTTATGCCTCGTACAAATTCGAGTTCCGTCCGATCCGCGAATGATTTAAATCCGGATAATTCGATCCGTTTCAAAAACATGGTCTCACCTCAAAAAGTATTGTAACATATCGCCTATCAAAATAAGAGAAAAAAACAAAAAAGGCAGCAGCTGCCGCCTCTTCTGGATATTCCACTATCGTAGTACGGTTACGTTTAATTTGGACAGTGCACCAGCAGCAGCCTGCTGTTCCGCCTCTTTCTTAGAACGACCTGCACCGGTTCCCAGAAGCTCGCCATCCATGTGCACTTCTGCAACGAACTCTCGCTCATGTGCAGGCCCACGTTCATTCACAATCCGGTATTCCAAGGAACCCATATTATGATGTTGGGTATGCTCTTGCAATTGTGTCTTGTAGTCAATCACAAGCAGCTTGCCCTCACTTGAGATTTTGGCGAAAACATGCTTCTGTAGAAACGCCTTAACCGTATCCAATCCTTGGTCTAGATATAAAGCGCCAACAAAGGATTCAAACACATCTGCCAACAAGGCTGGCCGAGAGCGTCCTCCCGTCAACTCTTCCCCTTTGCCTAGTAAGACAAAAGATCCAAAATCCAAATCTTCGGCAAATGTCACGAGCGATGGCTCGCAGACTATGGATGCCCTCAGCTTCGTTAATTCACCTTCTGAACGCCCAGGATAAGATTCATATAAAAATTCCGAAACTGTTAATTCTAGTACGGCATCTCCAAGAAACTCAAGCCGTTCGTTATCTTTATGTCCAGCAATCCGGTGCTCATTCACATAGGAAGAGTGTGTGAAAGCTTGCTTCAACAGCTCCATTTTGCGAAAAGAAACACCTAACTGCTTCTGTAAATCTTTAATTTCACGGTTCACGTCGTACTTCACCACCCGGAGAGAATGATATTCCGTTATCTTTCGTCGCAGGCATGGTAATTATGCTTGAAATTTTTTCATGATGATCGTTGCATTATGACCACCGAAACCGAAGGAGTTCGACATCGCAATAGCTACGTCCGCTTCACGCGCTTTATTAGGCACATAATCCAGATCACATTCTGGATCTTGATTGTCTAAGTTGATTGTTGGAGCAATAAGACTATTCGCAATTGTTAATCCACAAATAACAGCTTCCACACCACCAGCAGCGCCAAGTAAATGACCTGTCATGGACTTCGTCGAGCTAACTGCAACCTTGTAGGCATGCTCGCCTAGTGCTTTCTTGATGGCAATCGTCTCTGACTTATCTCCTACAGGTGTTGAAGTACCGTGTGCGTTGATGTAAGAAATCGCATCAGGTGTAATCCCTGCGTCCTTAATTGCTTTCACCATACAACGTGCAGCGCCATCTGGATCTGGATCTGTCATATGATAAGCATCGCCGCTCATGCCATAGCCGATAACTTCTGCATAGATGCGTGCGCCACGCTTCTGAGCATGCTCGAGTGACTCCAGAATGAGTACACCAGCGCCTTCACCCATAACAAAGCCATCGCGACCTGTATCGAAAGGACGACTTGCCAAATGCGGCTCTTCATTGCGCGTTGACATTGCACGCAGTGCGCAGAAACCTGCTACACCAATCGGAGTAATCGTCGCTTCAGCACCACCACAAATCATCACGTCTGCATCGCCACGTTGTATCATTTTGAAAGAGTCACCAATGGAGTGCGTGCCGGTTGCACAAGCCGTTACAGCTGTGGAATTCGGTCCTTTCGCACCCGTGACCATCGATACATGACCAGATGCCATGTTTGCAATCATCATCGGGATAAAGAAAGGAGAAACACGTTTAGGACCCTTTTCTAACAAAATACGATGTTGCTCTTCCCATGTATTCAAACCGCCAATGCCTGATCCAACTGAAACACCTACGCGCTCCGGATCCGTATCTTCCTTCACATTCAAATTCGCATCCTTGAGTGCATTTAATGCGCCTGCAACTGCGAATTGAACGAAACGGTCCATCCGGCGAGATTCCTTGCGATCCACATAGTTCTCAATATTGAAATCTTTGATCTCAGCGGCTATCTGTGTTGGGTATTCGCTTACATCAAAATTCTCAATCAAACCTACTCCAGATTTACCTGAGGAAAGGTTTCCCCAGAATGTTTCTAGATCTTGACCAAGGGCAGTAACTACGCCCATACCTGTAATTACAACTCTGTTCATTTGTACCACCTTCTATGTAGTCATTCATATTTTTTATTAGTGAGAATGGAGAGAAGTCCCGTCTTTATTAGAAACGGGACTCTGTAGACTATTACGTATGAGATTTTATGTAATTCGTAACTTCTCCTACTGTCGTAATCTTCTCAGCATCTTCATCTGAAATTTCTAAATCGAACTCATCTTCTAATTCCATTACTAATTCAACTACATCGAGAGAATCAGCACCTAGGTCTTCTTTGAAAGATGCTTCGAGGGTGACTTCAGCTTCATCAACCCCTAGACGATCGACTACAATTCGTTTAACACGATCCAATACGTCGGACATCCGGTTCACCTCCTCATTTGGTATTATACGAGAATCTTTGACAGATTGCCAGTAGACAATTTTGAGATTCTCATTTTACAGAAACTTACATGTACATTCCGCCATCTACATGGAGCGTTTGCCCTGTCATGTAAGAGGCATCGTCAGAAGCTAAGAAGCGAACTACCTTCGCAATTTCCTCAGGTTGCCCTAGGCGTTCCAGCGGAATTTGCTTCAGCATGTGTTCACGCATCTCAGCAGACAATTTGTCTGTCATATCGGTTTCAATAAAGCCTGGCGCAACGGCGTTCACGGTAATGCCACGCGAGGATAGCTCTCTCGCTGTAGCTTTCGTTAGTCCGATTACACCTGCTTTTGCTGCTACATAGTTGGCTTGACCGGGGTTACCGAGCACACCAACTACAGAAGATATATTGATAATTCGACCGAAACGCTGCTTCATCATCGGACGTGTAACAGCTTTGACACAGTTGAATACGCCTTTGAGATTAGTAGCGATCACTTGATCGAATTCTTCTTCTTTCATTCGCATGATTAAATTGTCTCTTGTTATACCCGCATTATTCACGAGAATATCAATTTTACCAAAAACTTCTAACGTTTGCTTCACAAGATCGTCAGATTCTTGATAGCTGCTCACGTCTGCGCGCAATTTAATTGCTTTGCGGCCCATTGCTTCAATCGCAGCTACAACCTCACCAGCAGCGGCTTCACTACCTGCGTAGTTGACCACGACATCAGCCCCATGCTCGGCCAAATGCAAAGCAATTGCCCGCCCAATGCCACGTGAAGCTCCTGTGACTAGCGCCACTTTACCCGTTAACATGATTGTGCACCTCCTGCTTGTACTTGTCCAGCGCTTCCAGGCTGCCGATTGACACGGTTTTCACCGTTTTGTCGACTTTCTTGATTAAGCCAGCAAGCACCGTTCCCGACCCTAGCTCGATGAACGTATCTACACCTTGGCTGATCAAGTACGTGATCGTGTCTTCCCAGAGTACAGGGGAATACACCTGCTCCACCAGCAAGCCGCGAATATCGTTCGGCTGGGTCACAGGACGAGCCGTTACGTTGGCCACAACGGGCACGGCTGCATCCTTCATCTCAATGGACGCGAGCACCTCTGCGAGGCGCTCCGAGGCTGGCTTCATGAGGGACGAGTGAAACGGCCCGCTCACTTCAAGCGGGATGGCACGCTTCGCGCCAGCTTCCTTGCAGCGCTCAACAACCGCTGCAACGCCTTCCTTACTGCCCGAGACGACAATCTGTCCCGGGCAGTTCACATTGGCGAGCTCCACGACGGAGCCGCCGCTTGTGATTGCCGTGCAAAGCTCCGTCAGCGCGCCGCGCTCGGCTCCCAGCACGGCTGCCATGGCGCCCAGGCCGCCTGGGACGGCCTGCTCCATGAACTCACCGCGGGCCCGCACCGTGCGGACCGCGTCTTCGAACGCGAGCACGCCGGCTGCGACGAGCGCACTGTACTCACCCAGACTATGTCCTGCGACATAGTCGGGGGTGATGCCAGCAGCCTTGAACGCCTCCAGACAAGCTATGCTTGTCGTGAGCAGCGCTGGCTGCGTGTGGTACGTGATCTTCAGCTGGTCCTCTGGACCTTGGAAGATCAGATCAGACAAAGAAAAATCTAGCGCTTCATTCGCGCGGTCGAAATAGTCCTTGGCAGCTGGCAACGCGCCATATAGGTCAGCTCCCATACCAACGGATTGTGAGCCTTGGCCCGGAAATACAAATGCTATTTTACCCATACGAGAAAAGGATCCCCTTCCACGATATATTCAGTCATTTTTTCACATTAAAATAAGTTCATCTAGCTTCTTACCATACTAAAGCTGTCGCACCCCAAGTGAGTCCGCCGCCAAATCCAACTAAGATAAGTCGATCACCTTCGTTTAATCTGCCTTGTTCGGAAGCTTCTGCCAATGCAACTGGAATGGAAGCAGCTGACATATTACCGTACTTATCCAAGTTAATCATACATTTGTCTTCGGACAATTCCAAGCGATTCAGTGAGGATTGAATAATTCTCATATTGGCTTGGTGAGGTACAAGCAGATCAATATCGGTTTTTTCCCAGCCCGCTTTGCGAAGAGCTTCATCCGCAGCATTTCCCATAATGCGAACAGCAAACTTGAATACCTCAGCGCCCGCCATATAGATGTAATGCAAACGTTGGTCAAGAGAGTTCTGTGAAGCAGGATTACGGGAACCGCCGCCCTCAATTTTCAGAAGAGGACCTCCAGTACCGTCAGCGCCTAATTCGAAGGATTTGAAGCCTCTTTCTTCCGGCACTTCGCCAATGACAACTGCGCCCGCTCCATCTCCAAATAAAATGCAGGTATTGCGGTCCGTGTAATCGGTAATTTTGGACAAACAATCTGCGCCAATGACAAGCGCGTATTTATATGTACCTGTAGCAATGAAATTAGCAGCATTCGCTAGTCCATAGACGAAACCTGAACAAGCTGCAGATAAGTCGAACGCCGCTGCTTTCTTCGCTCCCAGTTTCTCTTGAAGAATACATGCTGTTGAAGGGAAAGACATATCTGGTGTAATCGTTGCTACAATGATCAAATCGAGTTGATCTGCAGTGATCCCTGCATTTGACAGCGCTACTTGGGAAGCTTCAAAGCAGAGATCAGACGTAGCTTGTCCTTCTGCTGCGATTCTTCTTTCACGGATACCTGTTCTGGATACAATCCACTCATCATTCGTTTCCACCATGGTCTCTAGCTCTTGATTTGTTAAAATACGTTCTGGTACATATTTACCCGTTCCGAGTACCCCAACTGGTATTAAGTTCATGTTGTTATATCTCGCTTCCCGCGGCTAATTTCGGCAGATATGGTGCCAACCAAATCATTTTGTAACGCGATTCTTGCTTGACGTACGGCATTCTTAATGGCATTTGCATCGGATGAACCATGACTTTTGAGGACTAGTCCATCAATACCTAGAAAAGGTGCAGCTCCATGCTCATTATAATCCAATTTCTTACGGAATTGCGTCAACCCGGGCTTCAACACGGCTGCTGCAAGCTTGGTGAAGATGGATTTCGTAAATTCCTGCTTTAAAGCTGAGAAAATGGTGGACGCAGCGCCCTCCAATGTTTTCAACATAATATTTCCAGCAAATCCATCGCAAACAATGACGTCACATTGCGCGCGCAGTACCTGCGAAGACTCGACATTACCTACAAAATAAATCGGAGCTTGTTCCAATAAAGGATATGCTGATTTGGTTAATTCATTCCCTTTGGTCGATTCCGTCCCTACATTCAACAATCCTACGCGTGGTTTGTCAACACCATGCACTTTGGAACGATAAATGCTGCCCATAATCGCATATTGGATCAATTGTTCTGGGGTTGCATCCATATTCGCTCCTAAATCCAAGGCAAGCACGCCATGACCGTCCATCGTCGGAATCATTGGTGCTAATGCTGGTCGTTCAATACCAGGAATTCTTCCTACAACAAGCAATCCAGTTGTCATTAATGCACCAGTATTGCCAGCAGAAATCATAGCTTCTGCTTCTTTCTCTCGAACTAGTCTTCCTGCCACAACCATGGAAGCGTCTTTCTTCCGACGAACGGCTTTAACCGGCTCATCTTCGGCTTCAATAACTTCTTCCGCGTGACGAATCGTTAGGTTATCCGGCCTCTCTGTGAGGTGAGCTTCTATCGCTGCGCTGTTACCGACTAGAATGATATGTACATCCTTCCACTCTTTCGCCGCTGCGAGAGCACCCTCAACTACGATCTTAGGCGCATGATCTCCGCCCATTGCATCAATCGCGATCCGCATGGAGCTTGTCCTCCCTATCTAGATGTTGCTCTTTCTTCGAATGAAAGATGACAAAGTTGCCTCGAAACACCGTCTCTTCGCCCACATAAGTGAACACCTCCACACGTGCTTTTCCTTTGGAAACAGATCGCACATAGGCTTTGGCGACACACTTCTCTCCCAGCTTTACTGACCGAACAAATCGAATATCAGCCGAAGCTGTTAAGGCAATCGGATCGTCGATGACAGCAACAGCCAATGAGTTGGCTTGTGAGAAAATGTGATGTCCTCTGGCAATTTTGGTTCTGGAAAAAATATGGTCTTCTTTAATTTCAAAAATCGAAATACCGCTCTGATCCAACTGTAAGTCAATGACTTCTCCAATAACTTCATCAATTGGAAGTGAACGTACAGGATCATACGTCTTGACGGCCATATGTTTCATACGTTCCCGTAATTCAGGAATACCGAGCTCTAATCGATCCAAGCGGACAGTTTGGATACTAACCCCAAACGTTCGCATCAATTCCTCATCCGTCATAAATGGGTTCGCTTCAATGGCCTGCAACAGTTGCTGCTGCCTTTGTCGTTTAGGAAGGCGTTCGATGGTAAGCACCACCTTATCTCGTGAGATCTCATCTTATTACCAGATACTAAACTGTAGTATATTAAATTTACAACCAAAAAGAAAGCAAAAAAAATAGCACCTCACCTAGGATGAAGTACTATGTCCAATCTTATGCTTTTACGATCTCTCTGCTTTTGTACGTTCCGCAAGACTTGCACACGTGGTGTGCTAGCTTCAGTTCTGCACATTGTTCACATTTCACCATGCCTGGAACTTCCAATTTAAAGTGAGTACGGCGCTTGTCGCGACGAGTTTTGGACGTTCTTCTTTGAGGTACTGCCATCTTCAAAACACCTCCTTATACGAATTTCGGCCTTGCCTTATTCTTTGTTAAAAAAGTCCGCGAGACCTGCAAGTCTAGGATCAATCTTGTCCTGCTTACAGCCGCAATCACGTTCATTGCGATTTTCTCCGCACACGGGACACAGACCTTTGCACGCTTCGTCACAAAGTGGTATGTACGGTAAACCGACCACTACATTCTCTACAACGTAAGGCTCCAAATCTACTTTATCCCCAACCACCAGATGAATATCCTCGTCTAGCTCTGGATCTTCTTCTTCCGGCTTTTGCATGAAAACTTCCTTGAATGGAAGCTTAATAGTTTGGTTAGTGTGCGTTAAGCATCGGGAACAGCTTAACTCCAAGTCTAGCGTTAACGAACCGTTAACTTTAACTACTCCATCTTCATACTTTGCATGAAGATTCGCATGAACAGGTCCATGGTTAAGTATGTCTTGACGACCTTCGAAAGGCTCCGTCAAATTCATAACTTCGCTCATTGGTACCGATTGCCCTTGCAGAGATAGCTCTCTAAAACGAATTTGCATGATATCACCCCAAACAAACAAAGATTATTATATCCATTATGCATACCTTTTGTCAATTTAAATAATATTATTTAAGCTAGTTATGACTTATTTCGGAGGCAAAGCTGCTAGATAATTCAAGGCATCTTCCATCGTGCCAATCTCGACGATTTTCATCTTCGTATTGATTTGCTTTGCTCTTTTGACCGCATCGGCATAATTCTCGACCTTGGTCCCGTCTTTGTAGGTCATATTTTTGGGTGCAAAGAAAATTTCCGCCTTTTCCCGATCCGCAGCAATAATCTTATGTTGAATTCCGCCAATCGGTCCCACGGTGCCATCTGCTTCAATTGTTCCTGTTCCTGCAATACGATACCCCTTCGTAATATCCTCAGGTACAAGCTGATTGAATATTTCTAATGAAAACATGAGGCCAGCTGACGGTCCTCCAATATCACCAGCCTTAATCGTCACCTGCTGATCTTCCAGATCGGCTTTTACCGATTGCATCCCTGCTGGAACGACACCAATCCCAGCCCGCGGTGCCGTTTCTCCCTCTTGAAGCGGCAGCGCACCCAATGTCAGCGTCGTCTGCATTTCAGTTTTCTTCCTAGCATACGTAATGGAGATGGTGTCGCCTGCTTTTTTGCCCGTAAGAGAGTCTAGTAGATCCTGCGCTACTTTCACCTCTTTGTCCCCAGCCTTCAAAAGCACATCACCTGGTTTCAGTACCTTCTCACCCGATAAACCTGGGACTGTTTGAAGAACCATTACACCCTCATGATCAATATGAAAAGGGACCTTGGCCTCCGTATAAGCTGCTTGAATCGCACTAGCCTGAGAGGTTAACATGACGTATTCCTGACGCTGTGAGTACTCTTGCTCGGACTCTCCTTGCTTGAGTACAGCCGTTTTGGGCTGGATTTCTTCATACGGATGAACGAGTCCTACCAAATAGTTCACCACGTTAGCGTCAGCTACACGCACCGTAGTCAGCATGAGCTTCCCTTTTTCTTGGCCAGTGCTCTTGGATATCGACACCATCGGCTTGATGTCTTCAGCAGTCCCCGGCATAAAAACAAAAAAAGGCAACCGCACAAAAAATAACAAATATACAATGATAATTCCTACGAGCGCAGAAACTAGGTAACGTCTCGTCGCCGAGCTTCTCGGATATCGATATGAATCATTCGACCACGTACGAATCGTGCTTTCTTCTTCCTTATCCATACAGGTTCCCCTTTCCTGTTGCTTTCACTTGTTGTTTGACCTACCTATTCTCGATGAAAGCTTGGTCTAATCGCCTATCTACTTGCGTACAATGAAGCATGTTCGATGGACGAGGTGATGCTATGCCTAATGTAAGATTCCATGCCAAATTCACCACTTTGGTGTTGGGAGCTCTGGCTGGACTGGTCGTTATATCTGTCATTCTATTTCCCGACAAAGCTTTTCAGTCTTCTCTCGAAGGGCTGACTATTTGGTGGAAGCTCGTCTTTCCTGCCTTGATGCCGTTCCTTATTATGACCGAGCTGTTGATTGGTTTCGGTGTCATTCAAGGTACAGGCGTGCTCCTAGAACCGCTAATGCGCGTCTTTTTCCGCCTTCCCGGCGTTAGTGGCTGGGCATTGGCATCAGGCTTTGTTGTAGGATTTCCTGCGGGAGCTAGAATTACTTCATCACTGCGCGAAAAAAAACTTCTTACACGTACAGAAACAGAGCGGTTAACGGCCCTTTCACATTTGTGCAGTCCGTTATTCCTAATCATGGTTATCGGGATTGGATTCCTTCATAACGCCAAGCTAGGGATCCTACTTGCGATTATTCATTATATTTCTGCTTTCGCAACCGGATTCTTGATGCGGCATAGCAAGCAAGCCATCACCCCACTTGAAGCCAAAACATTAGTAACGAAACCGAAAGAAACAATTTCTATCGGGAGATCTGCCCTTATAGCCATGCGTCAAGCTTATTGGGAAGATGGGCGTACTTTCGGTAAGCTTCTCGGAGATGCAGTAACCTCCGCCGTACAAACGCTAATGTTGATTGGCGGATACATGATGATATTTTCCGTGCTCATCAACGTCATCTCGATCACTCATTTTGCCGATGTTCTTCGCCCCGTCACGCAATTCCTTCTTAGCTTCATGGGTATTTTCACGGACACAACACCGCAATGGATCAAAGGATTAATGGAGATTCACCTTGGTGCCTATGCTTTTAGCCAATCAAATGAACTCTCACTTCTGCCGCAAATGGCGCTGCTCAGTGCATTCCTCGGTTGGGGAGGTTTGTCCGCCCACGCACAGGTTGCTGGCTTCCATCAGAAAACTGACGCTAGATATGCGTTTTTCTTACAGTCCCGTGCGCTGCATGCTGTACTCGCTCTTTTCACTACAATCCTGCTCTGGAAACCATTGCAGTTGCTCTTGTTAGACACAGAGCCCAGCTTTCTTCGCTTAGACTTAGCGAGCAATTCAGCAGCCGCGGTACCGTTCCCCTTGAACGGCGAAACGGCATGGGGCCTATGGGGACCAATGCTGATGCAATTCCTTTTCATTTTCACCCTTATGCTGCTCGTTTCGATTGGTCTACGCTTGTTTCAGCGGAAATTGGTGAATTAACCAAATCGCAACTTGAAATTCCTTTCGATCTAGCTTCTAGGTCTGAGGGAATTTTTTGCGTAGTTCCTCTTCCACTTCTGCTGGCACCAAATCCTCGACAGGTCCATGGAATTTAGCAATCTCTTTCACAATGCTTGAGCTCAAGTACGAAAACTGTGGCTTTGACGTCATAAAGAACGTTTCCACATCTGGGTTCAGCTTGTGATTGGTCGACGCCATTTGCAATTCATATTCAAAATCAGATACGGCCCGAAGTCCACGAACGATAAGTCTGACATTACGTTGTTTCATATAATTGACCATCAGATCCCGAAAACCATCGATCTCCACATTGGGAAGATCCGCGGTTACTTTGCGAAGCAGTTCCATGCGCTCTTCCAGGGTGAATAACGCATTTTTGGATGTATTGTTCAGGACCGCCACAATTAGTTTATCAAATACTTTTGCTGCTCTATGTATAATATCAAGATGACCGTAGGTAACTGGGTCAAAGCTACCTGGATATACCGCTACTGTAATACCGTGTTCTTGCCTCATCATGCTGTTCATCTCCTTCAATTACTGAATCCTATGGACGCGTTGTCGCGTTTAAATATGGTAACCGCCGTATCTCCATAGTCTGCTCTACGTAGCTGCTTGAAGCCGCCTATCGTATCTAGCAGTACATCCTTCGCATCGTGCTCGACTACGATCGTGGCGTCCGATTCCACAATGGCTTGTTCCTCCATCGTCGTCATCAGCTCCGCGATCCCTTTCATCCGGTAGGGTGGATCTAGAAATACCAGTTGGAACTTCTCTGCCCGCTTCGCAAGCACCTTCAACGCTCTCGCTGCATCTGTCCGATAAATCTCCACTTGATCCTTCACTTTGGCGACTTCAACATTGTGTCCGATGGTGTCGATGCTTTTCTTCTCGATATCAATAAATACTGCCTTATCCATCCCACGGCTCAGCGCCTCAATCCCTAGCCCACCCGTGCCGGCGAACAGATCGAGCACCTGCCCACCATCGAAATAAGGTCCGATCATACTGAAAATCGCTTCTTTCACTTTATCAGTTGTTGGTCGTGTACTCGTACCGGGTACAGCCTTTAACGACCTACCTTTGGCCGTGCCTGAAATCACTCTCATCTGTACGTTTCCCTTCCATGCTGGTTCATTCTTTTGCTATCGTACCACAAGCACTAATCTGACACAAAAAATTTATCCCTGCGATGTATAAATTTACCGTAAAGCGGTCATCCTTGAACTATCGACATCAGAGAATGTCGTAGACAACCGCGGAGAAGGCTTACGTTTCCCCATAAGCTCTTCATCCGGTTTCTCCTCTCCCATGAGACGGCCTTGAAAAAGGCCGTCGTTATTATTTTATATAACAGTTTTCATAAATCCTTATTCTATAAGGGTTTACTATGTGTAACAGCAACTAATTTTCCTATAGTACAGTTACTGTTTTTAATGATCAAGGTACCAGTAGGGTACCAAATGAAATATAATCGATCTAAATCTACATTAAATTAACGAAAAAAGCCCAAGAGTGGATCTCTCTTTCGGGCTTTTTTAGCTTCTATTATAAAGCAGAAAAGTCTGAGGATATTCCCCCTAGCTCACATCAAACCACTTAAGATTTATTTTTGGTGCCCGTAACTCAAACTCACTAGAGTGTTGATGAAAGGTACATCCGCAGGAGCGAAATCAAACTGACTCATTTCTTCAACAGATACCCATCTATAATCGTCATGATCTACAGCAACCAATTCACCGGAAGTCCATGTGCACCAGTAAGCATAGAGAACAATTGTACCTGCCATATAATGAAAGGTACTTTCTCCAAAGAAATCTCCAACATTCACTTCAATTCCAAACTCTTCGTTCATCTCACGCTTCAAGCATTCTTCTAATGTTTCCCCGTCCTCTTGCTTCCCTCCTGGAAACTCCCACTTGCCCGCAAGCTTATCAGTAGACTTCCGTTGTGCAATTAGAATTTTATTTTCTTTCATTAATAAGGCCGCGGCCACTTTTTTCATCTATACCTCCATCAATAACTTAAAGTTATGATTTTTTACTTTTTGTTTCAACTTATGTACGTCTTCCTGTAAGTCCAAAATGTGCATCTTATCGTGACAATTTGGGCAGAGTGCAACTGTATTCTCAATTGTATCCTCTCCACCTTTTGAAAGCCATTTTATGTGATGAGTGTGTAGATGCGGTTTATTCTTTTTATTAAAATATGGTGCCGACTTTTCGCATAGCTGGCAAATTCCACTTGCCCATCTCTTAGCATATTCCATAACGTTCGGATCACGATCGAAAGTTTTAGCAACTGTTTTACGTGTGGCTGCTTTCCTACTTGCATTTAGTGCTCTATTCAAAACTTGTTCATTTGTTAACTTCGCTGCATTTTTTTCCTTAAGAGCATTTTTCTCTTGCACTAACTTCTCCGGAACAGCAATTGGATTTTTGGCAGACTTTAATGTAACAGGAAAAACAACGACTTTTCGTAGCTTATCACCTTTATCCAACTGTTGTTCTTCATAAGGAGCTGCAGAAAGTGACACTTCGCCCATGTAAATATATTCGGACTCCCGAAAAACTTCGAATAAATGTATTTCTACTCCATTTGTCCTACTCTCGGCCAAAGTTCTATTTTGCATATAATTAATATCCTGATCTCCGTTTTGACCCATACCTGTATAGTGAAATACTTTGCCTTCCCAACGATCCTCGTATAATAAATTGGTATGATCTGAAACAATCACCAAAGTATTCGTCTTATGAGATCTCCTCATCCCCCCCTGAGGAGAGCAAAGAAAAATTGATGTTAATTGATTATTGTTTATAGATTCACCTAGTTTTAGATTATGTTGAAAGGCCAAGCAATTCACTCCTCTATGTTTACCCATGATTTTACACTATTCTACAAATTTCTATATCTATTCCATTAATCCTCTAAACTAGTTAAATTTCTTTTCTATGAACGAAAGAACCTTTACCCACAGGATTCTAGCACTAACACAAATCTTCTAACTTTTACTCATTTCAAATGATTTAATGCTTTTTGTCGAAAAATGTAACCCAATATATTCCAAATAGTCCATAATACCTAAGGTGAGGGTTTGAATCCCATTCGCTACAGGGAGATGTAATATTGAGATACAACTGGAATCTGAGTGACGACGCTTTACTTTCGGCGTACAAAGATGCTCTTATAATGGATCTAAGTGAAGAGTTTATTGAATTACTTGAAAAAGAGTTGATTAACAGAGGCATTGTTTTTATACGGCCATTCAAATGAAGAGAACGAAGACTAATAGCTAGTTAAAATGATGGGCGAATGGGATCTAACCCTTCACCAGAAAAAGCCCTGCTAGTTTTTCGCTAGCAGGGTTATAGCAGAAATAAAAAAAGCCCAAGGGATGCTCCCTCAGGCTGATATACTTCATAAATATAAATGAGTAAAAATTGCAAACAAGTTAATTGGGGCAAGAGTTCCGAATAATTCGGCATTTAAATAATTTTAGATTTATTAGTACAACTCATTTTTATTTAGACCACAAAACATCGTATTCATTATTGTCGTCACACCCAGATAAGGAGTATACAGTTTGCTCACTCATCTTTTTTTCTTTTAATTCCTTACAAACATACAGTGCTCCTGAAGTCTCTTCATTGTATTTTAAACTTTGGGAGTATTTTATTGTTTTCCCATCATAGATTAAAAAAGTGAATTTATTAACATTTTTTTCATCAAAAGAAATTAAAGTAAGTGAATCACTCTTTCCTATCTTCACATTCTCAATAAATTTTTTATACCTTTCTGGATTACTCGATTCTTTCTTATAGTATAAACTCACAGAAATATTTTCTGTCATTTTCGAGGACATGTAATAAAATTCTTTATCATAATTTTTAATAACTAACGCTATATTCTTATTAAAAATCACACACAAAATGCTGAGAATGACAAGTACAACGATTATAGTTTTTTTCAATATTTATTCCCTCCTTTGTTATCCTGTTTGTAACAAGAAATCCTGCCAACTCACACTGGCAGGATACTCTTATTTGAAATTATTTTCCTCTTCTTGCGTCAATGAATACAGGAGCATCATAATTCGCTACAATTTTCCATGCTGGTTTAAATTCACCTAATTTTTCATCAAAGATAAATTGTTGATCGATTTCAGTAATATCCGACTCTGGTGAAACTTTCCACTGCTTATGAATCTCATCTTTAAACTTGATTAGAGCTTCATTTGGAGTAATTAATTTATTAGTATTACCACTCTTCTCTTTCACCGAAACATTATGCCATTTATATTTCATCGCGCTTACACCACTTGTATTAATAGAAACCCAAATTTCGTCTCCGTTTAATGTTTTACCGTCAAATTTATGTTTCAAGCTAACATGATATTCAAGAACATCTGTAGACGGATTCTGAGTCTCATTTAATATATCATTAACTCTGACCGTTTTGTATACGTTATCAACATAAGTATCTTCCGGTAGCAAATTTTGATCTTCTAAAAATTTCTTCGCTTTTTGTATTGCCTGTTCTTCCTTAAAATCGTCTGGTTGCTTATTTTTATCTGGAATTTCTAAATTACGATATTCTAATTTACCTTCTTGGGAGAGAGCCACTATCTTTTTATCTGATAAAATTGCTTTCCCATCTTTATTTTCTACGATTTGATTCTTCGACCCAACCAATTTGTTTCCTAATTTTACGAAATCCGGAATAACCTGTTCAGCATATAAATTACTGATTACACTCTCCTGACTTGAAGGGATATTTGTTGCAATTTTAAATGTTACCCCCTGGCTTTCAAAAACTTCAGCCTTAATATCAGAACTGTTCACAGTACTGGCGTACGAACTTAACATCGGAACGTTATAATTACTTGAATCTTTCCTATACAAATCAATTACCGGGGTCCCTGTTGTGTCGGCAGTTAAACCACTTTGCCTGCCAGGCACAAAATCATCGGCATTTGATCTATGTACTAAAACTCCCCAATTAGAATTGTAGTTGGCATCTTGCCACGCGGTTCTAATGTTACGAATAATAGATGCATCCATGTATTGGAAAAAAGAACTTATCGCTGTATTATCAGCTGTACCTGCAGGTGCACTTCCATAATATCCTGCAATTCCATGCAATCTTTTTGGTACGTTTCTATATATACCGTAGTATGAATCATAGACACTTTTATATCCTAACATTGTTCTTCCCCATATGCTCGCAGCGTACAAACCATTATATACTGCATCAGGTTTGCTGGGATAGGAATCTGAAGTATCAGATGCCTTATAATCAAGCTGGCTACATGCGCCTAAGAATAGCCATTTCATTTCTCCATCCCATCTAGAATTTGTCATTGTTCCCGTGCCATCAATATAATCTTTACCAATTTCGCTGCTTCCAACGTAATTATAAAGATCATCTCTAGTGGTATTCCAATAATTCCACGACTTATTAAAATCAAAAGAGGCTGCAAAAGAATCAGTTGGATTTGTCAACGGTCCTACGAACATTTCCGTATCTGGCATCCCATGTCCGGATATATACATAAAGGTGCTATTTTTTGCATTTAAGATATTGGAAACAGTCGGTCTAGTATAACTTCCAAGAGTAGAATTAAAAGAATTCAAAGAATATCCAAGACTATTCATTCCGCTAGCAAAATTGACCGCATCCCCATCTTCATTTGGAGGAGCTGGATCACCATTCAGGTAAAATACAGAATAAGATGCTGCATTCATTACATTAAACGGAATAGCTAAACCCAAAGCAATCATAGAAATTAATACTTTCTTTTTCAAAAAAACAGCCTCCCAATAAGTAAATTATATTAAAATTCTCCAATATCATACAATTAATGCAATTAAATGTTAATAGTTAAATATTACTATATATTGAACTATATGGTTCATTAGTCACAATTGCAACGTTCGACAAATTAGCCGAAATTTCATACCTAAAATGGTTTTACAGATCATACAAATCACAACAATGTCTTTTTTTGTATAATTTAATCATAATATTCGAGCTCTTTTAATCCCATTTTGATCTTTTTCTTGAAATATCTAGTGAATAATTCCTATACGTTGTAAAACCGTGATTAAGCTATAGAAATCATAACTACGATCCTCAGGCGACTCTATTAAACCACATGAAACAGCAGCGTCAACAGCTCCTTTTGCCCATTCAGGAACAGGCATACTATTTTGTCTTTCCAACGCGTTAATTTTCTCAATATGTGCATCTGCTGTGTTTAATAGTGTTTGGATCTGTCCCTTTAGTAACTCGACTTCTTCTTTTAACATCTCGTCATCCTCCTCAAATACATACCCTTGCTGTTTATTTTCATTTAACCGATTAATAAGCTTTAGAGCATAATTCTTATCCGCTGCCCAGCCGCACGCTGCAATTTCACAAATCTGTTCTTCTTCAGTTCCCAGCTGTTTCACATTGGCATATCTGCCGTTCTTTTGTATGAAATCTACATAACCGGTCACTGGATCATCGTACCGGATGTAATATCCACCTTCAGCTGATGGCCGTGCTGACCCTTTCATGGACAATGGCATATAACTCTGCCATGTTTGGCCGGCAATGTTGTTATTCTTCGTAAAATTTGAACTCGTAAAGTGACCAGTCTCATGCTGCCATTGCGCGAAAATCACTGTAGGAAACCAGCCAATAATTGAGCTGGCCTCCTTTGCCTTTCCCCACCAGTAATCTAAGTTCATTTCTCCCCCTCTCCTTTCTGTTTCAATTGCTCTAAGACGTTTTTTATTGCTGGTGGCCATGACACACCTAACACACCAAAGTTTTCTATCAATGACAGACCTTCACGGCTTGCATAAAAGTATATTGTTATTGTCCGGAAAATCGGTGACCCATTCCCTACAAGTTGATCAAGCAGAACTGCTATTACGATCACTGCCAGCACAATTCCTTTGCGAATTCCACCCCAGAACATAGTTTCTGAATTCACGTTTTTATTTTTAATAGCACCTAAAACACCTGTAATGTAGTCAGCCACCATAAGGTAAATCAGTATTTTCAAAGCTATGTCCCAACCGCCAAGAAAATCGGATACAATGAGCCCAAAAAAACCAATAACTGTACTGATTGAAACCTCTACTCGATTTTCTCCAATTGCTGACGCGAACAACAATGAACCCAATCCTTTTAAATGCATTTATACACAACCTTTCTTCTATTAACCAGAAATAAAAAAATAACCCCGATCGTATCGGAGCTAGAACTTATCAATACTATATATACGAATTTCGCAAGTTAACTAAAAGGCAGCCCTTGCAGGCTGCCTTTGTAACAACTATAGAATTGTTTCAGGATCTAAATCAGGATAAATAGCGACACCTGACTTTGATACAGAACTGACTTGGGAATAAATAAATTCAACCAATTGATGTTCACTCAAATCAATTGTTGTTCCTCTCCCTGTCAGAGGAAAAGCTTGACGAGATTTATACAGACCGTCCTTCTTATATACTGCCGTTTGATTTTCAGCATTACTAGAACTGAGAATTACAACGTTCCCCTCTTCAATTGCTGTAAAAATGTCGTCAGCGTTTTTTTTCACCCATTCACTAAGAACTCTTAATTGATCATTACTCATGATACGAATCCCCCTAATTGTAAAATAAATGCAACAGGAACATATTACCAGATTAAATAGAAATCTAGCAAGGGTAAACATTCTCAATATCAATTACTTAATTGAATGAAGAAATTCTTTCAACCAAGGTGACACCCATAAATCTTGTGGACTTATATCACCGGTTGTTTGTTCTGTTATCCTAACTCCTGTCACCTCATGTACGGCTTTTACTAATAACTCGGCACATTCCACTGCATCTGGGTTATCAAAATACCGAACCTTTTTCGGAAAAACAAAGCAATCACCTCTCCCCAACCATATCGAGATCCTTCTGTTTTTCGAATCTGATTGAGAATTCTAAGACGCACTTCCGATGCGAACCTAAGCCGTTTTACAATGAAGTCCTAGTACTCATCTAAAGATCCATAACCAGCAAATCTAAAGGCGTTAGCTTCGAATGTGGTAGTCTCTGCAACAAAATAGGCTACGTGAGAGTATTCACTCCTCGTAGCCCATTTGACTAACTTGCCTATGATTCGATCTTTAAACGTTGGATCTCGACGACGTTTCACGAAAATAACGTCGCAGGGTTGGAGATTTACCATATAATCACCTCGATCTCCTCAGGAGTGGTAGCGGTGATAGCTAGCTCCTTAAGCGTCCAGTACTTACCGATATTCGAATTTTTATGCGTGAGTCCAGCAGCAAACACGGCTTTAAATTGATTGATCGTGTGCAATTGTGGAATGCCAGATGCCTTCCAAGGAAAGCTTCCAGATATCATTCCTGCAGTAATCGCGTTTAGCATGCCACCTAGATTGATTTGAGCGTCATAATCGAAATCATATGAGTTATCAGTGCCGAGTGCGTCTGAGGTGAACCCCGAGAGAATAGCTTCATTACATGCTTTGTTTAGTTCTGCGATTTTAGCGTCAACTGGGGAGATGGCATTGGGATCAAGTTCTGTCCTGGTTGTCCTAATTTCTTCTACGTACTCACCTTGTTCAAGGTCGAAGGAGTAAGAGATATCACAAACGGTTTCGTAGTTTAATCTGACCGTTTCGAGCTTCTCAATAGTTCCTACTGCAAAAGTAGAGACTCCATCCGTTTTAAAGACGTTTGGACCATCGATATAAAATTGCATACTCATTAGTAGTACGCACCCCCGTAACCATAAGACACGGAGTCCGTACCCGTGTTTGTTTTCGCCCTAATGACGATGCTGCTCCTGAACCAAATTGCATCAGGCCAGTATTGAGTTACACTTTGATTGCGAGCAGCGGCGTTTACGTATGGTACAGGCAGAGTACCACCTATGTTTTGATACAATGAAAACCCATTATTAAAAGGAAGATAATAACCTGCGTCAGTCATATTCCATAGATGCCTATCTAAAACTATAACATTATAAGGTGATTGAGTGTCCAAAGTTACATCCAAGACGGTAACACCATCAATTATTATTTGATAGGTATTATTCTTGAAGTTGTTACTCATGAACATATATGCAAATTCAAGATAGCCCTTTCCCGTTATGCTGAGTATGTTTTGGAAAGATGTTGTTAATGTCATTCCTTGGTGCGCTTCGGTACCTACATAATTAGTACATAACGACTTTTGCGGGGCCGCTGCTGCCGCTGCCTTCGCGTCTACTGCCGCAATTTTACCAAACAACGTTTGCGCGGATGAATTATCCGTATTAGCGCCAACGAAACTGGCAACCGTGGCAATTTTACCAAATAACGTACCAACGCCCGGCGCGTCTGCTGCTGCGCCAATTTTTGTTCCCACGTTTGTATTGATCGTGTTTACGGTTGTGTTTACAGTTGATAGCGCCGAACTCGTGGCCAATGTCGCCAAGACGGTTTCAATCGTGTCCGTGTAGGCAATAAGTTGTGCCAACCTAGCCATTACAGATCCCGTTCCACTGGCTGTATCACCCGTCAAGCCGAGAAGTGTTTCCAATATGTCTGTATATCCTTCTACCTGATCAACATAGTTTGCTATTTGTGCCAGTCTTGAAAATAAAGTACTTGTACCAGCTGCATCCGCATTAGTACCAATTTTATTTTTCAAATCTATTACCTGTGAAAGAGTAGCCGGATCAATGGTCATTAAGTCACCGCCTTAGTTATCGTTGAAATATTATCACTGCCGTCGTATGTAATTGTATAGGTTACTGTTTCCCCACCTGCTGTTTCAATTACAGTGGATAACCGGCTACTCCCGTCATAATTTAAATCCGTTGATTTAACGACAGTAGAAGCATCCTTTTCTTCTACCCTAGTTAGTTTCCCAGCTGAATACGTTGTAGTAGTTGTTCTCGTATCTTTGTCCAACCATACTGCTCTATTTTTCACAACTTCTGTATTGTTGGCTCCAATGTTCTTAGTGGCCGATTGAACAAAAGATGTCGACGCCACTTGAGCTGTATTGGTACCGACTGCCGCCGTTGGTACAGTTGGAATTCCTGTAAGTGCTGGTGAAGCTAGCGGCGCTTTTAATGCATCAGCAGCAGCTAATGCAACGCGCACTGCTTCAACAAATGCCGTCGATGCAGCTTGTGTGGTATTCGTCCCGGCCGTAGCAGTTGGGACAGCTGGTACCCCAGTAAATGTAGGTGAAGCCAGTGGCGCCTTTAATGCCAATGCATTTGTCATTGTCGTTGCGAAGTTCGCATCATTTCCCAAAGCCGCTGCAAGTTCATTTAAAGTGTCTAGTGCAGCTGGTGAAGAGTTTACCAGCGCAGCAAGCGCGGCTTGTACGAAAGCTGTGGTCGACACTTGTGTTGTATTTGTGCCAATTGCTGCAGTTGGTGCAGTTGGTACACCCGTGAGTGCAGGAGAGGCTAGTGGAGCCATACCAGGTTGACTAGGTACTTGGAATGTCAGTGCAGTTGTCCCTAGTGTCACTACCCCTATATTTGTCATGCGCCATTCTGTCTTTTGGTTCACGGTACCTTCTTTTACAAATACAGAAATACCACTTGCTATCTTAGCGCTAGTATCAGCATCAGCCGAACGAATCCAGGCAGTACTTTGCACAACATAAGGTCCATTCTGACTTGCTGTCGTTTGGTTCTTGACTAAAACTCGATCATTTACTGCAACTGACACGCCATCAATTGTTTGCAAACCAGAAAGCGTGATGTTCGCCGTGGTTGCAACTCTCACATCTGCATTTCCATTTTTCAATCCGACAGCTGCATCGATTTTATCCCAATTGTCATTGAGCATCGTTTGAATGTTGAAAGTATCGTTTTTATCCCCAGGCATGATCTTCTTAAGGAGATTCAAAATCGTTGTAAATGCCGGCATGTTTTTTCTCCTTTCTTAAGCATCCAAAAATGGAGCAAAATCGGACATTTGATGTATTTCGAGTTGTTCGAGCTTCATCAACTCTACTTCGCTCAAAGCTAAATATCTAAACGAATAAACCACCGCAAGATGCGCTGGCTTTGTTTCATCTATTGTAGATTTAATGTCATCTAGGTTTGGAGGAAGTCCAAGTGTATCTATGAACTTGACCGTGATTTGATAAATTGCTGGTTGTTCAGTGACTTCAATTGTCCCATGTTCGAAGGAAGAGACAACGCTTTGAAGTAGCTTGACAGTTACTGTCCCTGTACCCCGCATTTTCGCTTTAATAACTGATCTTCGCTGATCATAAGGCTTCGCAATATCTATCGGAATGCCGAGAAATTCTTCCCAATTAGCTAATCCCCATGTAGCAAGATCAACAAAAGCCTGATTAAAGGAATCTCCAATGTTTGCTGTGAGCTCATCAATCTCTTGACCTTCTGTATTAAATAGCACGCGAGTTTCGTAAATTTCCTCGTACAAATCGGGTAACGCATCAAGCAAGTTCTGTCCTACAGGACTAGTAAGAGCAAAATCACCCACTCAGGGTCACCGTCCCCTTAACCGCTACGGCCCCTTGTCCAATCGAGATATTGCCATTTGTTCCGTTAAGCTGCAGGGCTGTGTAATCTTGCACTCCCGAGACACTCAAAAGGATAGCGCCGATCTTAGCGTATTTGACAGATGGATCTGTTCCAAATGCAATTCCTGCCAGATGAGAAGTAAGATCTGCCTCAAAATCTGCTTTGATTTGTGCAAGTGTTCGAGAACCGTCCCTCACAATGGTAGCAGCCACATTAATACTAACTAATGTAGCTGCTACGACAGATACCGTAGCCCCAACAGGCGCAGCACCATCGCCAGTGCCAGGAGTAGGCGAGATATATGCTTGAACGTTTTGGACAAGTTGTGTGCTCGCAGGCTTCTTATCAGTATCAATAATAACTACCTTTACCGTACCAGCTCCATTCCATAGTGGAATGATTTGTACACCACCGATTCCTTCAACTTCTAGTGCCCATTTCATGTAATCCGCTTTATTCCCCGAAGTTGAAGGCAATCTAACTTGCTGAAGAAATCTCGCTCTATACTGAGCATCCGATTCTTGATCTTCACCAGGAATCAGCACATCATTTAGACTTGCAGATACAAGCCCAGCAATATAATCTAATGGCAACATGGTACCAAAATTTTGATTTCCAACCTGGCCCAATGTCTCACACTTTAACTCGAATTCACCTGCAGCAATTCTGAGCTGAACTACAAAATTGTTTCCCGATATTGAGAATCTACTTCCGATAGGGACATCAAAAGGAGAACCCCCAGCTCCAGTAAAAACTCCTTTACGAACAGCATACGTTCCCGTACGCCTCGCCTGACCGAATGGAGCCGTGATTGCATCAAGATACACATCTGTTGCTGTATTAGGAAAGACTGCCCTTAAGCTAGAATCTAGCGCGACATACATCTCCGCAATTTCTGAAGCTGCTGGAGCCAAAGCATCATAAATAATGCTGCCTTGCCTCTTATCAACATCATCTGGGACACGATCAAGCATCCGCTGCAAAATTACTGAATAGCTTTGAGATTCATACAATAGATCTACACCTCCTTCTGGGTTTGAAAACTCCCAAATGTAGAGACAACAGTGAAATTAACTAAAGCTGTATCACCACTCACCTCTACACTGAAATCTCCTACTGATCTGATGCGATCATCTTGAAGCAACGCCTCCTGGATTCTTCTGCTTACCTCAGATTGAATATATAATTTACTCCTCCCAATCAATGTGGTTATCTCGCTTCCGTAATCAGTACCATAGATGAAATGCTCGAAGCGTTCTGTTTGCATAATTTTATAAACAGCCTGTTGAACTGCTTCCAAATCATCTACATACCCAATTATTCGGTTACTCACTGGATCCAGCCTGTAAGTTCTACTTGGCTGAGAAAGAGGATGTATTTGCTGATTGATTGAACCGCCTTGAGGAATCATTCGTTCACCACTCGATCTAAGATAATGTACTGTTGGCCTCCCTGGATTCGAAGAAGGATAAGTGACTCCCCAACATCAAGACCACGTCTAATGACAATTGTCTGTGAGCTTATTTCGACAGAATATGGTGTTAACTGCTCCGGAATAACCAAAAAATCCTCGTCAAGTGCAAACCGCTGATCCACGGTCACTTCAAGAGGATTTATATTTGTTACTTCTCCAAAAAGTATATTAACTGGCTTGCTTGCTTCTGTAGCTCCAGAACCAGCTTGTTTCATAAGCTCAACTAAAGCTGTAATATTTCTCATGCGTAAACCTTCAAATCAAGTGACATGGTATGATCAGCTCCTTCGAACTTGTGACTGCATTCTTCAACTAAGAAATATTGATTGATCCCTATCTCAGCTATATTAATAGAAACCGAGCATCCAGCACGTACCCGGATATCACCAATTGCATCTAGACTAAAGGTTCTCGTCTCACGATTTTTTAGCGAAATCAAATTGTTCAATGTTTCATTAATTTGAGCTGGATTCATTTTGTCTTCTGCTTTTTGATATAACTGCAGCCTGCCCCATTTCGCAATATTGGAACTATCCTGAGCGATGTACACGTCACGTTTTCCTGACTCTTTGTTATCCTGGACAATTTTGACTCGGTTATAGGTATCGGTGTCAATTGATCGAGACAACTTGTAATCATAAGCCAAGCTGACATCACCCAGGGAAAGATCCAGTTTCCAGTCAGCTATGTCAGTCAAAGAAAGTTTTCCAAAATCATCATGAAACACATAGGTCCGGCCCGTAACGAGAACCGTTTTCGTCAAAGCATTATTAACAATCTCCAGTAATTTAGTTCCGTCTTCGATCATGGTTGGTATTTTATAGACTGTATCTGTCAAATTTCCAACTTCTAAACCAGTGTCGATCGCAATCTTCTGAATGATCTCGGATGCGCTTATGTTTTTAAATACATAAGTATCACTGCTCATTAAGTAACGAAGCTGATCGTAGGCTATGATCTTAACGGATTCATCACGTCCATCGTTAATCGTAAAGATGTATCCGTAGAATACAGGCTTTTCATCCAATCTCACTCGAACCACATCGCCAGAGTTATACTGAAAAGTTACGTCTTCATAGATCCCACCCTTTAAAATTGTAAACTCAAGGATACCCGCTTTACCTACGCGACTAGTCTTTAGAGTTACATTCACCAGTGGAGGCTCCCATATGGCTCCGTTACGATTATCAATCTCCAGGACTAACACAAATGTTCACCTCACAATGCCGGTAGTTTGATGACAGAGCCAACCGATAACTTTTTTACATCAGTATCCGATAAAGAATTAATTAGCTGAATGTCTTTAAACCTAGTGCTATCCGGGAACCCAGCTGCATCGGTATAGAATTTCATTGCAACTTTACTTAAGTTGTCACCATCTTTAAATGTGTACGTGTCGGGCCTTATCCTATCATCAGGTCTTCTTGAATACTGCTGAATGGCGACTTGATTACCATTTGAATCCGTTTTGAGTACAACTCTGCGAGCTGAATAAAATACATACTCTTTCAATGAGAGGCTATATTCGATATCCCCAGAAGAACCAGCGGATTCATTCCAAACAAACTTTTCTATCGAAACAGGCATGTTAATATCTTTGCCTCGAAATAGCTGCGCGGCCAGATGTTGCTCGTAATGCGCAGCATAAATAAAGCGCACAGGCCTCTTGGTCCCCATCCACTTCTCAATCAATCGAATATAATACATCGGCTCAAACAATGTCTCTGTTGCCAAGAAAGGATAGAATTGTCCTGGGAATAACCCGCTAAATGATACTTCTCTTAACTTCGGGCTCTTTATAACATTAATCTCACCAGCACGCGTTTCCCCCGTCCCACCGCTAGCACCGATAATGTCATAAGTCTTTCCATTTCCGCCTCCAGTTACTTCTATAGATTCCGGATTAACAGGGAACTGAAATCCTTCAGCATTGTTGTTATAACTCAAATGGATTTCATAACTCACGGGGAAATCACCCCATCAACAGAAACAGCCATTTGAGTTCTTAACGATTCCACTAGTTGCCCAACCATGTCCTCAACATCACTAGCTTCATGATTGTGAATATCACCGGTAAGTTGAACCGTAGGTGTTAAAGTAATGAAATTTTGAATACTCTTCATCTCTGCCAGCTCACGCATAACCTTCAAATCCTCATTAGAAATATCCACGGTATCATCTATCTTACCAACCTCATTAACGCGGTCAATATTTGCATTCTGATTCCATCTATCTAAAATTTCAGATCCTGGAGTTATGGGACCGATTGCATCATTGGCTGCTCTCATAGCAGATCGATTATTCAGCATATCCAATACTTTCTGCTCACGAGAAAAGGCATTTGTTTCTGCAGCAGCAAAAGCAAGTTCTTTTTTACCAGATGCAAAATCTAGTGCTTTGTTTGCGAAATCCTCCATATTAAACTTCGTACCGATTTCAAACTGTGAACCCGTAAGTTTGTTGACGAGACCAAGTACCTTATTGATACCACCAATAATTCCATTAATCGTTTCATCATAGATACCGCCAATGGACTTCGCCCAAGAAACAAAAGGTTGTAGCATCGCTTCGGCTAGCTGCCAAAAGTACACTGGTATTCTATCGAAAAAGTTAAGTATGGAGTTCCATGCTCGAATGAGCCCAGCTGCGAAATCATCATTAGTTTTCCATAATTTTATTACCCATACGATTAGTCCGATTATGATTGAAATAATTAGAATAATCACATTCGCTTTCATTACCGCATTCAATGTCCCCCACGCTGCTGCCAGTCCGGATACTGCAAGGGTCTGAATGAATATCGCTAACGTTCCCGTGCCGGTTGTGGCAGCTTGAATAGCTTGAGCAATTGATAGCGCCAATGTAATAGCCCTCCATGCTACGAACGCGGCTACGATCCCCCAAATTATTGGTTCGATGTTCCCCCAATTGCCTGAAATGAATTCGTATATATCTGTAGCAACATTGAAAAGATAAATTGCTTGATTCACTACCCATGCTAACCCAGAACTTAATCCAATAAAGAATGAATTGAATTTGCCCTCCTGAAAAGCTTGATTCAACAAGAGGATTACTGGTAGTAAAGCTTCAACTGACTTTTGACCAGCGTCAGCAAACATTGACTTCAAGTTGTTTCTTAAAATCTCCGATTGCTTAGCAGGGCTCGACAACATCTTATCGAAAGCAGCTTGTCCCATGCTTTGCATCTCAAGTAGTTTATTAAAAGCCTTAATGAAACCCTCAATATCTCCACTCTTCCCAAGCTCATCTAGTTTGACTGAACGAATCTGTGCTTTACTCATATTGAAACGCTCAGCAAGTGAAATGATATCACCACTCATAGCTTCTTTAACCGAGAACACACCACCATCTAGACCTTGGCCGGTTGTATCAAACGCAGCTAAACGCTGTGCTATATTGTTCAGTTGAGTAATTTGATTCGTGTCCCTTGTCATCGAAAAGAAAGATAGAGCTCCAGTCAATGATGCTTTTACCTCAGCACCTGTTTTCAAAGCGTCTTGCTTGAATTTCTGGAACATAGCTGCTCCGACTTGGTCATCGCCTGTTCTAGCTTTAAACATATCCTGCATCTTTTGCTGCTCCATAGCGCCACCTACGGTAGCCTCCCAAAGTTTCTTAGCAGCGGCTATAGAAAGATAAGCTGAAGCGATTCCTTTAAGATTCCCTAATAACCCTCCTGAGCTATTGGTGCCTTCTCGTATTCGGTTATTTAATCCTCCCTGCAACTCTAGAATCTGTTGTTCTAAACGTGCGATCCGCTGCAAGGCATCCTGAAGTTGCTGAGCGTTACTACCACTTGCAATACGAAGTTGCCTAACAGCACCAATAAGCCGCATCACCAAACTTTGCAGGTTTTGGAACATAGATGTGAGTTGCACAGGTAGATCAACACGAATTCGCGCTCTAATTACACCCAAGCTTCTCTCTAAACGAGATCGTAACTGAGTCACCTGGGTTAAAATCATATTGGAATTCATGACAAATCGCAGCTCGATTGTTCCATTTAAAGAATGTCTCAGCCGATCTGCGATAATTATTGTTGAATTCATGGATTGCTGTGCACGATTCAGCGTATTAGAAAATTGGTCAAACAGTTTTAGACTAGCTCCAACGGTAGCCATCTTAAAACCTCGTTTCTATGTCATTTCGTTTTTGCCGCATCAGCTTCTTTCTTTGAGTACAATGAAATGGAAGCATAAATAAATGCTCTCTCGCTTAATGGAAGTTCCAGTATTTCATGTGGAAGCTTCCTCAGTCGATGTAGAGCATAATGAAGAAGTACAGCGGTTGGATCTGGATCCTGGTTCTGTCCATTCATATCCCAACCGCCGTCAATTAGTTTTTTGCTTCTTCCACCAGATCGTTCATGTCTCTATCGAAACCATTAATCTCCTGTACTTTCAGTAGCAAATTTGAGTATTCACCAGCAAGAAGCATCTTACGAATAAGCACCTCTGCTCCAAGCACCCCGTACGATTTTTGAAGTTCTGCATCCTTCAAGTTTGGAAAGGCAACGCTTGCGACAGCCATCTTGGATAAATACTCAGTCTGGTCAATTTCAGATAGCATTTGTCCATGCTTGCCTCTTGTTCGTTTAGTTGAAGCTTTACGCAGTGCATCATTCTCTTCTTCTGTAAGCGAACGAAGCTGCCAAGCAACCGCAGCCCCCTCTTTATCCTTAAATCTCTCAGATACAACAAAATCCTCCGTTGTCTCCGTGGCTACGTTTCCAGCTAAAAATGCACTAATATCACTCATTAAAATTATCCTCCTCGGCCCCTAGCCTAATGTCGGTTTTACGAAATGCGTTGGCATATCCCAATCATCAAAAGTGAAGCTTACCTCTTCTTCTAGAGCTTCTGACTCAACATCAAAAGAAGCAATTGTAAGCTCATCTAGATTAACGTTCTTGACTACTGTCGTCTGATCACCAATCGATGAGCTAGGATCATTATTTACCACTTGGACATCGAAGTAAGAATCGATGCCGTTCTTCGTATAATTCAGCATCAATTCCCTAAAGGCAGAAGTAACATAATAAATCGTCATTGTTCCCGTACCGGTGAACCCATTAGCTTTATTTTGTGTACCCAGTTTGCCTAGGGTCTTAATTTCTTTCTTATTCTTTTTTACTTTAGCCTCAAACTTCTTGGCATAGAACATTTCCTCGACTTGACCATTTATGATGGCATAGGCTTTTGCGGATTGTCCGGAAATCGTATCTCTAGCTTGTAGAAAGGTCATTCTATCTCACCTTCACTTTGGTATAGATTTTCTCAACTGCATCCACAGGTTGAATGGACACTTCCGTATAGACACTGTCGGATGACTCTCCTTGGATAACCGTAATGTCCGTTTGAGAATCAAAATTTTGAATAGCTCCTATAGATTGCAGAGTTTCTAGGTACTTCACATACTCGTTCTTTAACAAATTCCGTCCATCTGGGTTATTGTCTAATTTACCAATATAGAAGGACTCGAATGCTCTTCGTAAATCGTTATTCACAGCGTCCAAGACACGGACAACTCGATTTTTACTAAACACTTTCCCCTTCGTTACACTAAACGTTGTGAGAGAATTAATATCCTGTTCAACGATTGCCCTACCCTGATTCTGAGTAAATAAGAACTCTCCAGCTTTCAAAGCCGTCTCGATTTGGCTATTGGTATACCGCGGATTTGCATCAATCGCATCGTCGTACGCCTGATACGTAAGCGACTCATTAACCTGCGCTGCGGCCGTCGCTCCTGCCACCCAAGCTGTTGCTGAAATAGCATCCAGGATCGTACCATCCGAAAGAACGACACCGTTTTTGACACTCACAACACCTTCATAATTTGCAGTCGGATAGTTCTCAAGTACGGTTTGAATTTTTCGACCTTCATCGTCTCTGAGACGCTTAGTAAAAGCAACATAAACTGCTTTCAGAGTGCTGTCATTTGAAGGAAGGGCAACCGTTTGAAAATCGTAGACTTCAATAGCAGCTAAGTAATCCGTGTGGTCACTATTTGTAGTAGTACCGTCCGCTCCATTAATAAGTGAAGCGCCAGCACTTGCTGTAAGTGCACCGGTACCACTCCAATCAATCCAGGCATTTGCAACAAGGCCCGCGATGTTCGGTACTGTCTGCTTGTCCATCTCCTCAGTTCCAAGGAGCGTCTTCACATCGAATTTAGCTGCATCATCAACATTTACCTGAATGATAACCTTTAAATCATTACCCCTGATGCCGCCATACTTTGCAGTTGCCGTCAAACTCCCTACTGTTACAGTAGCCTTCGTCCCCGCATTTAAGCGATACAAAAGCAGCGTACCTGCTCGTTTAAGTGCTTCTTTAATGAGTAACAACTTTGAATCAGTGATATCGTATCCAAGTAACGACTTTACATTATCACCTGCATGAATCGTTAGGACCTGTTTCGCTGCTCCCCAACCAAGTTTCAAGGCCATTGTTGCAATGCCTCGATCACCCAATGTGCCAAGTGATGCACTACTTGAGAAGTTAAAGTACGCGCCTGGTCGAACTTTATTTTGTGTTGTAAATGTTCCACCTGCCATTACTTGACCTCCATTTCAAGAAACTCATTAATCATCTCAATAACTTTTGAATTCGTGTAGCCCTCGCCATCGACCAACAGAGCATTTAAAACGTCCTTTTGAGCCCCGGTAAATCGATTAGAAGCTAAGAACTGTTCTTTAGAGTATGTTGGCTCCTGCTCTTTTTTTGTACTCATAGATGAACCTCCTGTTCTGATTGCATCATTTTTGCTTCTGCAGGCTTTTCTTTCAGAAGATGCACCCTAAAACTTAGAAAGAAATGGAGCACATCATCAATAATTTCGTACTTTAAATCGTTTGCCCTTACTGGACCGCTGATATTGATAAACTGTAACGCTTCATAAAGACGTTCAGCTATTCCCCTACAATCTGCTTTTTTCGTAAGACTGTCTGCATCAGGGAAGAAATGTACATTAAAGAGTAGCGAACGGAAGAAGCGATTATTCATTTCTCTATTCTGGCCGCTATTCAGTTGCATGACAAAAAAAGCAGGCTGCATAAAGCCCTGCTTTACTTGTTCCGTATATATAGGAAGGTTTGGATCCAGCTCATCCAGCTTACCTAATATCCCGTTAAGGATATCCTGATCAATCATACTACCACCCCAAATGCCGCTTCATGAATTGCTGCAGCTTTTGTTCCAATATAGCAGGCAGCTCCTGCTCAAGCTCCGAAATGGATACAGTCAACATAAAACGTCCCTCCACCCACCCTCGATGATCTCGAGTCCGATGACCATGCTCAACATACATAGCGTATTCTACTGGATTTATTATCTCGATTTGAATGTCAGATCCGACTCGTTGAATGGCTCCAATACTCCACCCTCGACGCAAATCTCCAGAAAGCACAGGAGTGCGGGCAACGGTTTTTGCGTAAAGCCGCGCAGCCAATTCTTTAATACACTCTTCCAGGAGAGTATGAGCATGCTCTTGGAGCTGATCTAGACCTTTCTTAAAATCCTGCAAATCTGAAAAACTAAAGTCACCTAAGCGGCTCATGCACGGCCAACTTCATTCAACATAATCTCTTGATGTGTTGTATACCGAAACGGCTTTCCAACTTGCTGAAACCTAATATCCATTCCATCTTGAATGACGTTTATCTCGCTGCCCGCTCTGATGCTTACATCTGGAGAGATAAAGAGCTTCGCATCATAATCAATCGTGTTATCAGTATCCGTACTCGTCACTCCCCTAAGTGCGGTTTGTGAAACAGCGCATGGCTCGTCCAGTAGGGCGATTACCCGTTGTTGGCCTGTCACCTTAGTCACCGGATCCTTTACTAACTGCAATTCAGTGACCGTACAACGACCTTCATAAGTCATTTCTATAGCTGCCCTTTCGGCTGCTACGTTTCCGAAGCCCAAAGACTACCACCTCAACTTCCTATAAGCAATAAGCTGACTTTCATATCTCTGCAAAAATGACGCTCCTGGGCCAGCTTTAACCATTGACTTAGATGAACCGAATGTGGTTGTAACATCCCCGCGTTTAACGCTCTGAATGGCCTGCTGAGTTTCCGGAAACTCTGAAGCATACTTCGTCCTATACTGATCCTCAGCGATTTGTAAAACCACATTATCCAGCTCTTCCGGAACAATTGGAATGTTACACCAAGTGCATATAGCAAAGATGACCGTCTCAACCGTAAAGATAAGCCGGCCATCTTTGCTATTATCTTCAACAGGAATAGCTAGCAGGTCCTTAAGCTTGCTATAGTAATCATTTGTCGTCGTCATCGTCGCTATCACCTGAATCAATAACACCATCTTTAATAAGGGAGGCTTTATCATCAACAGAAATTTCTAATTCAGTCCCCGCAGGGTAGTAATTACCGCGGTATTTAACGTTTTGAATAAACTTCACTTTGACATTCTTTGTCTTTTCTTCTTGTGCCTTTGTTGTCATCTACGTTCACCCTTCCTAATTAATTAATTTTAGAAATATAAATCTGATCGATGCGCTCGAAGGAAGGCAGCGTAATCGCGGAAACGATCGTCTCCACATTGACTGGGTGCGGCTCTTTAATGGTTGTAATTGCGACACCAGTATTCACAATGGAAACATCTGCAGCGGTGCTACCCGACATCAGATCCGATTCTTCAGGAGTGGTACCGTAATACGTATTTCCAAGTGAACCCTCAGGAATAAGGGTGAAGTAATCATCTGGATAGAATAAGTTGCTGCTGCCGTCCTGAAGAGCGAATTTCTTGTTATAAACTGCAATTGAAACCCCTAATTTATTTTGTAGATACTGCTTCATAAGCGCATCCGTCATAATGATGTTTTGGCCACCAAGGGGATTCATATCTAAACGAATAGCCGTGTTGGAGAGAATATAGTTCCATGTCTTCCGCGTGCAAATCCCATTTAACGGTCGAACACCGGTGTCATCCTCAACCGTATCCTGCCAAGTTTTGATATCACCCACAATGTCCGCTGTTGGATCGCTCCATTTGTCCGTACCCGTAAGTGTGACCTTATGCGTAGCAGGCATCATGTAGTCGTAATCATAGTTCAAACGATTGGCTACGATGCTGATCTTACCTGTTGAAAGCAGCTGCATAATCATCCGCTCGGGATTAACCATAGCACCACCAACAAGAGCTGATACATCGTCGTAAATATTATTTATTAACGGCATTAAATAACTTTCATTATCGCTGGCAGCTAAACGATTTAATTCTTGACGATCTTTTTCACCGATCCGCATCGCTTCTCGGAAGAACGGCATTTCCGTTTCTACCTTTTTAAAGCCAATGCGATCACGAAGTGTAGCCTTTGCATCGAAAGCCGATGGTAGCAAAGCAACCGGTAGTCCTTTGGAGCCTTTGATCCACTTGAGATCCAGGCCTAGTTGTTTCTTTGCCGGGAATAAAGTGGCCCCGAGGTATGGTATTGCATTTGAAGTATTTGTGTCGTAATAGGTTGCAATGTTCTTAGCATTAACGAGATCGAAAATTGTTGGCATTTAATTGATTCCTCCTTCTTATTTCAAAAACGCTATTTGATTTAGTGCAGCTACTTCTTCTGGGGTTGGTACAGTAGGCAGTTTAGTGATATCAATAAAACCATGAACAAGCATTGCACCTGCAGCAGGACCGTAAGTTACATCAACATCAGTGAACAATACACCCTCGGCATTGGAGACGCCTGCAGTAGTTACTGCTTTTTTTGCTTTCTTCGTGATGTCGGTTAAAATGCCGTTACCAACGATCGTCCCTGCTGGAACTATCTTCTTACCCTCAGCATTCGCAACAATTCCTGTGTCATCAACGGTCACCGCCAAGTTCACATAATGATCCGGAAACTTTAAGATTTCCTTCCTATTGTTCGTATAGATGGTTTCTGTATATTTCATACGATCGTTACCTCCTCTTCATTATTGAAAATAAGATTCCCTAGCTTTATCTAACCCTTCAGATTGCTTAGCAGCTTGCTCGGCTAAACGTTTACCCATATTGTTCTGATCATCGACTCCGCCGGCCCCTGGTGTCTTACCATCCCCAGGTGTGATGCCCCTAAACTGTTGCTGCGTAGACTTATCTGGAACAAACAAAAAAGCCTTGCTCGTTTGCAAAGCTTTCACTTGATCATCAAGTCCACTTTTCACATTTCCGGTATCATCTAGTTCTACCTTACTTTTGTCCAGTAAACCCGTTACGATTTCAGGATCATGCACTTTACCCGATAAAGCCAGCTTAAGGGCAGTATTTAATCGAAGTTCTTTCAACTCTGATTCATACTTATCTGAAGCAGCCTTATTATCTGTTTGCAGCTGAGTGATCTGATCCTGCAGCACCTTGTTGTCGCCTGTTGCTTTACTAAGTGTTTCAAGTTGCTTATCTCGTTCCTTTAAATCATCTTCTGCTTTCTTTTTCGCATCAGAAACATCCTTGAATCGATGCTCAGGAACCCAGCCCTTATAATTCGTTTCAACACCTCCAACAATTGCAGCAATTTGTGTATCCGAGAGCCCTTGAGCTTTCAATAACTCTTTCAACCAGTCCACTTTTATCACTCTCACTTTCTCCGGTTGTAACCGGTGTATGAAATCCCCAGTTTAAAGCCATTTGGTAGGGCAACATAAAAAGGACTCCTAAAAGTGTAGGAATCCTAAATGCTTCGTCAAACTCTATTTTTTATTATTAAAAGTTAATTTAAAATTTGTTTTTATGTATGGAAGGGAAATTGACATAAAATGAGAATCCTGAATGAAATCAAATCCCATCTTTCTCCAAAACTCCACTGCGCTTTCTTTGGAGTCTAGTATTATTTTTTCGAAAGACGTTTTATTCATTTCTTGTAAAAATGTATGGATTATTTTAGTGCCTAGTCCTACACCTTGGGGATAAACGCTAAAATAACATATTTTAATTACTCGTTGCTCAATGTAATACTCATTTGCATAGTGATACTTCTTATCAAACCATATATTTAGTTGGATTCCCTTCCCCATGAAATTTACCTGTGACCATTTATTATTCAAATTAATTCCATACCCATTGTTTATCCTTATTTCTGAACCGGTTATTTCAGAGAACAGATGAACGAGATTACAAAGTATTTTCTCATCGTTTTTTTGTTTCAGTAATTCACCTGTTTCTTTCAGCATACTCCAGCTCATTATAACCACCACCCCATCTTCTTTTTAGAAATTCCAAATTACACCACACATCCAGTGTATCTTCAATTGGTTTGAGCCAACCAATTGTATATAGTTATTTTATTTAATAAACTACATATCCATTACACAGAAATGTGTGGGCCTGTTTAAAATCATCAAGTTTTAGAATCCTAAACAAAAAAGCACCCTCGCAAAATGCGTGAGTGCCTCTAGTTATCTTCTTTTACATTCTTGATCGGTTGCTTAACAGCCTCGATGAACTTCTCAACAAAATCCGGATCTCCGGGGTTGAGCTCATCCATATAGGTCTCGTCAAATCCCCCAATCTCTTGCTCTTGATGTTTCGAAGTCTTCGCCATATAACCACCCCAATTCCTCAATAACGGCTAACATCACCACATGCGAAAAGTATGCCTTTTGCTCTGATACCGACATTGTAGCATACTTAGATGAAGATTTTAACTGTCCGTTTATCTTTACTGCCATCGTTGCCATGACTTCATTAAAAACCAGTATATCAACTGTTTTTCCCTGTGTAGAAATGCTACTGATACCGCCATCATGACCTACAGCAACAATATGTGCTAGCGATGGGTAAAGTGCCAGATTGCGAGCATCCTTAATATTGATTCTCGTCCCTTGAGGATGATTGTGAGTCAAGATAATGGAGTCATTTGGCGCCTCGTGCAGCACAAGGTCCATTTCCATACTAAACTTAGCCTGATTGATTGTCCCTGCAGTGCGACCTAACTGAGCTCCAGTTCTATTATCAATAAGTACGGCAATCTCCTTTGCTTGCTGATGACCTTCCCTAGCAATGCTGCGATTCACCTCGGCCAATCTTTCCAACGTATCCTCCGGCACCTTCTTAAGATCAATTTGAAAGCTCGCCTTTGGGTTAAAACGACGATTAGAAGTCCCAGGTGGTTCCTCTACTTCTCCTACCTGCGGCATTTTTGGCTGACTTACTGTAGCCTCGACATGCTGCTTCTCCCAGTCTTTATAAGTCATGTCGCCAGGAACATCGTAAGTCTTTCCTTCGGGGTTGCGGGCTGCCCTCTCTTTAACATTATCTTCAAAGTGCGGGATATCAACTGTACGGCACCTAGCATGGAACGGCGCGCAATTCAGCCCTGGCTGCGCTTCTGATACCAAGAAAATAGTGCCATCCATTGTGCGACACTTATCTGACGTTTTCTTATCTAATGTGGCTACATTCTTATACCTTTCAACATTCAGCTCTCCATACGAAGCCCTACGAGAAGCCCCAGAGAAATAAGCTGATTCCGTTAGGACTAAGGTTTCAGCACGCGCACGTGACACGCCCATTCGCTCAGATAACCTGCTAATCATAATCTCGGAAGAGTCTCCTCGAATCAACCCTTGAGTTAAAGTCGTTTGAAGCTCATGGACTAACTTAGATCGATCGGCCCAAATCCGCTGACTGAAGTTGCTACCATCCGGTGCCCAAGGTGTCACAAGCATGTCATTTAGCTGGCGTGTGTTCAGTTTAGCGAAACTTGCCCCCAGCCCTACACCCTTCTGCAGCTCAAATATGCTTTGATAGTAATTATCCTTATATACGCCACTTAACAAGTCAGAAGCTCCTGTTTGACGCTTTGCTGCAAGTAATTCGATATGCTGCTTCATTTGAAGCTGCAGTGACTCTAACCGGCTCATTCGAACGCGGATACTCGCATTCTCTAATTCCTTCATCCATCGTTGATCAATTGCATTCTCACGGCCGGCCTTCATGTAATCCTCAACGGACCATTTAAATTCTTTTAATTCTCCAGCTTTCAGCATCTGACGTGCTGTAGCTAAATCCACGCTATTATTTTTAGCAAACCGTTGATAAAACACATCCAAGTCTTTTTGAATCGATGCCATCGCTTTACCGTATTCGCGGTTCATATTCTGGACATATGCCTCACCCTTAGCGAGCTGCGCCTCATTCAGTAGCTCCATCCGTCCTGCCCAGTATTCTGCAGATCTCATGCTGTTGTCCCATTAAGTTGATTCATATAAGCCTCATCCTCGAATGCTTTCTTCCGATCGGACTCGAGCCTTTTCATCTCATCTTGTGTATTTGTCACCCATGGATGGTTAGCGACGATCGTCTCATCCGATATGACTCCTACACTGTTCTTGGCGTTTGTGATGGTATCCATTTCATTTATAAGAATATCTCGGTTTAAGATGAAGTCGACGGTTTCCCCCGAATAATCCCCTAACCCACTGTTGGCAAGGTGCGTATCAATGAACCAGCGCAGTTGCTCGAGACTAGCCTGAAATTCTGTCTCAATGTCATTGGCGTCTAAGTCCAGGTCTTGATACAGAAACTTTAAGGCAATACCACTCGGGCTGTTTCCGAACTTGTCGGACTGCGTATCGACGCCGCGCCCAAATTCGTAAATATCTTTACGATTCATATCTTGGTGGGTTTTATATGCTTCTGTGTCTATATCAAGGGAAAGTGTATCCACGCCTCCATCATCCATGACTTTCACAGCACGGAACACTGAGAGATTCCGCCGAAATTCCCCAAGGTCCTGTCCATCGTAATTCTTGATTACATAGATGCTATTGGGCAGGTCATCTAGGTTGTTGGAGTTATCACTTTTCTTGCGATCGTAATCATCCACCAGCGCTTGTACGAATTTAACAAGAGGAAGCTCATCTTCATGATATTTGAAGCAAACGAAGGGAACACGCTGCCAGTTCATCGGGAGCTCGTTATCTCCTTCAACAAAAGTGAAATGAGTACCACGATCACCGGCTTCAATATCTGGGCTCATACCCACACCATCAAGGACATACCGATACACCCCAGTGGTATCCCAAAACTCGATCTTCTTGATCGTCTTTTTCATTTTTCCTTCGTACACTTCAACCTCATATACACGAATAAGTGCATCCAGTTCAGTGTGAGCCGCATCTCGCCACAATGGAATACACTCCTCAGATGGGATTCGTTTCAGTGATAGTACGCCTTCTGGGTTGTAATAAACATGGACCCACGCTTTGCCTTTATTAATCGCTTCACGGCCAACGGACTGTAATAAGCGTAAAAAAGACTTGCTGAAAAAATCCTTCAGTAAGTCTTCATAGCTTATATTCTCCGTTTGAATACTCAGTGGCTTACTGAGCAGATAGCCAACTTTCTGATCAACTAGCTTACGCACAAATCCATGTGGAAGCTTGTTGTTAGCCAAATGAATGGCTTCGATAGGGATACCGCCTTCACCAATAGTCATACGCTTATGTTTTAAGACATCATGGTCTAATCCATAGTACTGCTCACCAATTAGCATCAGCTTCCTGAGTGGATCTCTCTTCCAATCACTGATCTCCTGTTGGATGATTTCTTCAATACCCATAGCCGAAGCAGCTCCGGCCCTTAGAATAGCTGCAATGTTTTGCATTTCTGGTGTCACCGTAGGTTTACCTCCAATCCTTATTAATCAAATGAAACGCCAGAGCCTTTTCGTATCTGCTCCATGGCGTAACGCAGCGCATCCATCGCATGGTTGAAATCATCGATCGGTCTATTAAGAAACCGCCCTGTCTTATCCTGGTCCCACACGTAGCTAGAGAGCTCCATGCTAACGTTTGGGCAACGGAACTTATGAACGATGATTTCATACTGCTGCAGATACTGGATGCCGTTTATCACGCTGTCCGGCCCCTTCTCAGCAGCACGTATCCGATTTATCCCATATCCCCGGATCTCATCGATGGACTTAGGCTCCGAAGAATCTGCAACAATCTTTTCCTTCGCATAGCTCTTCTTCTTAATGATCTCTGCAATTTTGTCATTGGTCAGTGCCCCCTCGTAGTGTTCATCGAAGATGTAGATCTTCTTCAGGTCCTTATTAACAAGAGCTGCAATGAAAGCACTCGGGTCATTTGTATAACCGAAATCTAAACCGAAAATGGCCTTGTAGCCTGGCAGCTTGGCGATGTCCCGCCATTCGAATTCCTCTTCACACCAGTTCTCAAAGATAGCGCCTTCCGCAATCCCCCAGTTACCCTCGCCTTCCACCCGGTAACGCTTGGGCTTATGCTTCCGCATCCATTCGAACAATTCCCGGTCGTCGTCTCCCAGGAACTCGTTACTCTTAAAAGTAGTCGTTAGCGCTAATATATTAGGATTGGATACATCAAAAAAACGCTGCTTCAACCAATGGCGTTCATTCCACGGGTTAAAAGTCAGCGTCAATTGTTTAAAATAGCCCTCCGGCAACTCACCACGGATGGACATGTCGATCTTATCGAAATCATCTTCGTTTAATACTTGATAGGCCTCTTCAAACCAGGCCCAGCACAAATACCCCGTATCCACCGTAATAGAGGTAATGGACATCGGGTCATCTAGTCCACGAAACATGATCTTCTGGCCGGTTGGTTTATATGTAGCCTCGAGTGGGCTTTTCTTAAATTGCCATAGATGAGCTACACCCAGTCGATGAGTGGCCCATTTCAGCTGAGCAAACGTTGAATCCTTATGCGCATTGAACGTCTTCCGGATAACAAGCGTGTTCGCCTTAGGCATCTTCATCATGTGATAGATGTGCCAAAGCGCCGCTGTCACACTCTTCTTGGACCCACGGCCACCCTTCACGACACGATAACGACCGCGGAAGCGCCAGAAGTCCACATACCCTTTACCAATGGTCTGCTGCAGGCTAACCTCACTCATGCAAATCATCCTTAAAGACGACTGGATCCACAACGGTATTGTTAGTTAGCGTATTGACCTCAGCCTGCAGCTTTTGAATGCGAAGGTCACGCTCAGCATCAACAAATCTATTCTTCAAATCAATTGCTTTCAGCTTCTTATCCTGTACCCTTGTCAATGCTTCCTCCAGGCGAAGCAGATCATCAATGACTCTGATATCTGATTCCTCTATCTTCGTGGTTACCAGCTTCTCCATAGGAACAACAACACTCTTAGAAATGCCTGTCTTCTCATCGTGAATGGTCTGGACATCTTTTACTACAATTCGCTCTTGAATGACCTTTCGCTGCTTTTCAGTGAGAGCGTTTCGTAGATTCTGGATGCGCTGAAGCATGCGTCTTTCTCTTATTGATAGAAGAGTAATTGCTTCATCTGCTTGCCGAATCGGATCCGTTTCAACCTGGCGGGCTAGCTCCTGCTCATCATCTTCGAGCGTATCCATCCAGATAGATTCGAATTCTCCGGTAGATACTGCTTTCTTGTTTCCGATTGGGCCACCAGTTCCACCACGATTGCCAAGAGCGTTCTTACTCCCTTTAGGAGCCCCGCCTTTATTACCGACAGCATTTTTATTACCTTTCGGCGCACCAATTCGTTTAGTAACGTTACCTTTCAATTCATTAGTAACGTTACTTTTCATTGAAGCCTCCCACTCATCTTGACTCTTCCATTTTCGTATCTGAGTTTCACCAAGGCCGAGCTCTGCAGCAAGGTCCTTTAGTTTCAGTTTGCCGTTGCTGCCTAGCCAAATTTGTCTGGCTTTGTCTCTGTCGGGACTGCGTTCTCTTGGCATTACATATCACCCACCTCCGGATCGTTACGTTGGAAATAGAAAAGCACTGAGGCAGCCCCCCCCCAGTGCTTTAAACTTATTTAGAAAGTTCTTTGAATGTACTTGCTATTTTTGTTAAGGACTCTAGGTCTTCAATATTTTTTGCTGCTGACCAAAACATTAACTGATAAAAATATGACTTTGATTCAACAAATGTTATTAAATATGCAGCATTTAAACTATCATTTACAATTCCAGTAACTTCAAATTGTTTAGAAGGTAGTCCATTAATTTCTATATCTTTTTCAGAAATGATTTTTACATTTTTCACAATAGCAATTTCTTTCATTTGATCAAGTATTAATTTACCATAGCCATTTACATGAAGCTCATCCGAAAATCCACTTTTGTCTTCACTAGTTACAGCAAAAAATTGAGCTGGATTTTTTGAATTGTTAACCGCACCCACTTCGAATAATGGATTAATCCTTTTTAAAAGAGTATCATTTCTAGTCCAAGTTGATGGAAAAGTAACTTGAAAACTATTATCAATAGCTTTTAAGACAAAATCCTCACCATTCGTTTGATTTAGCGGGCCTAAAGTTGCAGTTCTCGTTGCTTCATCCCATTTAACATTCATCCCTGTTGCTTCAGCTACACTTCTTAAAGGCAAATATGTGTTACCCTCGTAATTAATTGGAGCGAGTACTTTGCCGTCTGAATCTTTTGCAGTGAATGGAAGTCCATTTACAACAAGACGAATGCCTCCGTCTAAATAGGCCGTAATTTCCTTAAGAGTTGTGCTTGCCGACACTCCTGATACATTACCGAGTGTAAAAATGGCTAACGCTCCTAGAAACATAGCTTTTTTACTTTTCAAAAATGTTTTCATTGTATTTCCCCTTATATGGTTATTATTTCCTTATGACAAATTCTGCATCTATATCAGATCTCCTCTTTTGTTCATTTTAATTCATCCTTCTGCAGCTCCAGATCAATCTCAATCAGCTTCTTCAGATCCTCAACCGACTTGATCTCGATACGCCCATCTTGAAAGTCCTTCACCCATCGAGCAATGCCGGCTTGGATGATTTTACGATATTTCGACTTGGATTCTAGCATCCCTTCGATCAATGCAAGCTCGTGTTTCAACAGCAGCTCTTCGTTATCTTTGTTCGTATTTTCATCTTTCAATTGCGAACACTCCCAACATCAGTTAGAATAGTTGTGAGATCATGTGTTCGTATAACCGTGGCCACGGCAAACATGATCTCACCGGGAGTGTCCGGTGCTTGAGGAGGACGTTAACGCGTCCTTCTTTTTTATTTCAATAAAAAAACCGCCATTTTTTTTAAGGCGGTTCAATTTATTATGTATTTTAATATCTTATTTAGGACTAAAGTTTTATCTAATATGTATCCCAATTTCAGCGCTTCTTGCTCAACTAAAATCCTTATCCTTTAAGTATCATAAATTTCAGATCAAAACCTGATTCTGATTTCTCGTGGCGATTTATCATTTTCATAAACTGTAACCCCGCCTTTTGAATTTGATGGCCGCGTTTGATTCTTAGTTGAAATTGATGAGCCTGTTGGACTCATTCGATTCTGGGGAGAAATAGAATTTGAAGGTCCCGTTGGATTCATTGGATTTTGAACAGAAATGGAATTTGATGGGCCCATTGGACTCATTGGATTCTTAGGAGTAATTGGGTTCGTTGGGCCTATTGGATCCGTTGGTGGCGGTTGTTTCGGTGGGGCGGAATTTCCATTTTGAATTTCGCTCAGTCTAGGATAAGCATCGAAAGCACGCCTTTCCCACGTAACAGCTTCATTGTATAACCTAAATAAAGCCCAAACAGTCATGCTACACCCAACTACCGCCATACCTATCATTTCTATGCCACCCCCATGATAATACTAATACATCTTTACCATATGTTTTAGGTAGTTCGTCCTAATACAGTTTGGTCAATTAGAAACGGTTCAACCCCGGTCCACTCATAGAACCTTTTCTTAATAACATCACAAAACACCGGATCCAACTCCAATGTCCTACAAGTCCTATCCATCTGCTCACATGTCATCATCGTTGAACCACTACCACCAAAGAAGTCCAAAACGATATCCTCCCGCTGACTGCTGTTCCCAATCGGAATCTGCAGGAGATCCAGCGGCTTCTGTGTCGGATGAACATACTTAGTAACATCACCTCGGGAAACTTCCCAAATAGTCTCGGGCTCCAGCTGCTCCAGTGGTAAGCCAGCCTTCCAAATCGTTGTCTGCTTCCGATCCCCATACCATGCCGGCGACTTACCCTTCAAATGCGCATAGAACACTGGCTCATGCTTGTATCGATACTGGGACCAACCAAAGGAAGCAGCATTCTTTGACCAAATACATTGTGACCTAACTACGATGCTAGCAGCATTCATTGCATCCTCAAACTCCCGTTGATACGAAGAAGGATGAAACACATAAATGGCTGCCTTCGGATCCATAACTTCTGCATAACAAGAAAAAACAGAATTCAAAAAGCCCGCAAACTCCTCTGCGGGCATATCGTCGTTCATTATTGTCCCGCGACCGTCTGCGGCCAGCCGGACTGAATCGCTCTCTACAGCTACATTATAAGGAGGGTCTGTTACAACAAGGGCTGCTTTAACCCCCGCCATGAGCTTTTGTACGTCTTCAAGCTTAGTAGCATCACCACACACCAGGACATGCCTACCCAGCTGCCATACATCGCCGTAACGAGTCTCAGGCTCCTTGATCTCGTCCAATGCACGCTGGACATCGAACTCATCTTCCTGGACCGGAGTGATAAGCTCAGTATCCGCGTTTAACCCAGGTATTAATGTATTTAGCTCGTCCATTTGAAAACCAGTCTGTAACGATATCTCCTCGATCGTAAAAAATGCTGACAGCTCCTCCAGAAGCGATGCAAGCAGTTCCTCGTTGGTGCGGCCCCTCAGATGGCTAAGGCTGATTGTTAAAAGCTTGGCTTCCTCATCGGTTGACTCCACAATTACACAAATAAGTTCTGTTAGCCCTGCCTCTTTTGCTGCTCTCCAACGCTTCTCACCCTTAACGATTGTCATATCGCTTCGGATCAGGATCGGCTGCAGCACCCCATGTTTCCGAATGCTCTCCACCAACGATCTATAGATGTGATCATCCATTTCATTTGGGTTCCACCCGTTGGGTTTTACTTGTTGTATTTTTAAAGTTTCTATTCTCAATTTAGTTCCCCCTTAAGTTATGTCGGATTTCGGGAAAAAGAAAAAGCACCGGTTAAGGTGCTTAATGAGATTGATCTTTCAATTTGTCAATCTACTTATTAATGGCATCTGTAAGGCATAAAGAGCCATGAAGTAAAAAATAAGATAAAAGTTAAAATAAAAACCTCCAAATTTTTTCAAATTTCGAACCTTTGAAAAAACTACTTTCTCCTAATCCTGCATTAATACTGTCGAGTCCTCTTATCATTATAAATACTGCTCCTAGAATTTGAAGATAAGAGTCTTGAGTTAGTTTACTAAGATCAAAATCCGGATAGAATACTCTTGATCCAATGTAAAAACCAACTAAGAATTCAGCAATTCCATATCCTAATCTGAGTTTACTTCTAAAAGAATACAAAATCACCGAAGAAATAAGTAAACAGGTTAAAGTCACCCAGATGTACATTTTCGAAATAAAAAAATCAATATTGTCTATTACAATACTAGCGGAAAAAGATATAACGATACCTATAAAAACATTTAAGATGAAGAATTTTTTAGAGATCTTACTAATTTTGGTCGCTTTATTCTCTAATTCTTGATTTTTTTGGGTCTCTTCTAACTCTATTTTTAGATTATTAATATTTACTGCTTGAAGATTTTGTGATTCTGCTACTTCTACCATTTTTTTATCTTCGGTTGATAATATTACTTTTTCATTTTTCGGGCTTTTTTCAGTAAAACTCTTTAATAAATTAAGAGTTAATGCATCACTGTAATCAATTCCCTTATTAATAAATTTTAAAATGCTCTGATCAATTGGAATCGTAGAACTATCTACTACTCTTACAAATTTTCTTTCTATTGCTTCATCAACGAGATCTGATATTCTTTGGAAATCACTGTTTCTTCTTTTCGTGCTTGCCTTCAACTCAATTAATACATTGTTTGGAATAATAAACTCTACATTTCTTTCTTCAAATGACAGTACCTCAGGAAACTTGAAAATTATATTTGTGTCTAAAATTATTTTTTTCATTTTAAATCCATCTATCTCCTTCTATTGTTTTGTAATAATGAAACTTAGAAAATATATATCAAAAATTCTAAGAATTATTTCTGAAATTGAATTTAATAATGTTGGCTATTGTCTCCAATGCATTGAATAGTTTAATTGAGTCTAGTTCAGAATTGTTAAATTCTGTTCTTCCATGAAGAATCCAGTGTCTATTTATCAATATAGGTTCTTCCTCTGAAAAGTTTGATTTAGCATAAAGTGTAGTTATAAAATGAAAACAGGAATTCCAAATAGTGGAAAAAACCCAGGACTCTTTGGTTAGTGAATCATCCAGCATTTGTTTACAGACCTTAATCATTCTAATATTATTCTTGTCATTTTCAAATTTAGATAATATACCCTCCAAAACTGGCAATAGTGTACTAATTGAAAGTATAAATAGTTCTTTTCTATGTGCAATCTCGCATTGCCGAATCGCTAAATGCCACTGTTTTAAAGAAGATATACTATATATCATTTGAAATAGCTTATTAAAGTTGTCTTCATCAGAATAGTAAGCATGAAAAAAGTTGTCTATTTCTTCGCTTGTTAATGTTGGCTCTTCAAAAAAAGCGATTTGTCTTGGTGTAAATGAAAACGGAATTGTCCATCCCCTTTTACCTAAATTCTCGGCTGCTAAATAATATCTTTGTGGGTCAATTTGTATTTTAGGCATTTCAACCTTTTTAAAGTTAAGCAAATTAGAAACTCTTTCAAAATAATTTGGTAATTTTAAAATATTATTACTTTTACTTTTTTCATGTTCTATATCACTCATAAAATCACCTATATTTTCTATATCTTTCACATGGATATTTCTGCTTTTAAAATCTATACACAGCAATGAACCTATCAAATTATACCACAATATTAAGTTGGTAATATAAAATTTACATAAAGAAACCTATCCCAAAAGGAATAGGCTACTCTGCAAATCATCCGATATTTTCTTCTGAGCCTGAGTCACGTAAACCTCTACACTCCCTTTACTCACCCCGAGCATTCCAACTATCTCATAGAAGAACAGTACTCCCCTCCACCTTATATTTTAAGGTGGTTATTAACTATTGATTCCCCTCGTTAGAAAAACAATCTCCAAGTCTATTGATTCGTCCATGCAATGAAAGTTTGTACACATATAATGTACGGAACTAGAAAAAGTTCCCATTAAACAGAGAGCGCTTGTACAAGGAATAAGGAGGTGTGAGGCTTTTGAGTAAACTTGCTCAGTTAATGGATTTAATTGGAATCATAGGAATTATGAACATTAAAAAAATTGAAATCGAGTATTTTAATGGTACTGAATACAAATTGAAATTCGATAAAGGCGATGGGCCCATTCAAAGAATGTCTGAACTTGAGAATTTTTTAGCACTCATTGATTGGATTCAGGTTAAGGAAATTGAAATTGAACTGTACAATGGTGGGAAAATAGAAATCGAATTTCCTGAAGGTCCAACTCCGACTGGAGCAACAGGAGCTACTGGTGCTACTGGAGTGACAGGTCCGACTGGAGCAACAGGCTCTACGGGTGTCACTGGCGCTACTGGAGCCACTGGTGTTATTGGGGCAACTGGTGCGACAGGTGAAATTGGATCTATAGGACCTGCTGGGGCTACAGGAGTAACAGGTGCTACGGGTGCTACTGGGGCTACTGGTGAAACCGGAGCTACGGGTTCTATAGGAGCTGTTGGAGCAACAGGTGCGACAGGTCTACAAGGCGCAACAGGCCTTGCCGGTCCGACTGGTGAAGCTGGATCCACAGGGGCAACTGGTGCAACAGGAAACACTGGTGCCACCGGAGCAGATGGTGCAACTGGAGCTACAGGCACAACAGGTGCGACTGGTGTTACTGGTGCTTCTGGTGCGACTGGAGCTACTGGAGCTACTGGGGCGACTGGTGCTACAGGGCCGACAGGAATTACGGGTCTAATTGGACCAACCGGCGCCACAGGTGCTACTGGTGAAACAGGCGCAACTGGGGCTACCGGAGCAATAGGTGAAACGGGATCAACAGGTGCAACAGGTGCAACAGGTGCGACAGGTGTTACTGGTGAAACAGGCGCAACTGGGGCTACCGGAGCAATAGGTGAAACGGGAGCAACGGGAGCAACAGGTGCAACAGGTGCAACAGGTGCGACAGGTGCGACAGGTGCGACAGGAGAATCCGGGGCAACAGGAGTTACGGGTGTTACAGGTGCGACTGGAATTACAGGTGCTACAGGTGCTACAGGTGCTACAGGTGCTACAGGTGCTACAGGTGCGACAGGTGCCACAGGTGTTACTGGTGCTACAGGTGCGAGAGGAGTAACTGGAGCTACAGGAGCCACTGATCCAAAATCAGCATTTAGAGCTTCACCTACTGTAGATCAGGCGACTAGTGGTCAAACAAAAGTATTATATGGATTTGAAGAGTTTGACTTAAATAATGAATACGATCCAGTTACATCAACTTTTACACCAAAACAATCCGGTGTATATGCTCTTTGGGCAGCTGTGCGTTTCCAGAATAGTACAATTAGTGATCAATATGGTGTTATTCAAATAAGAGTAAATGGTGGTACACAATTAATTCTCGACACTGAAATAGTAAACCCAGGTGTTGTAAGTCCATTTATTTCTGTTAGTGGAATTTTGCGATTACAAAGTGGAGATAATGTCGAAGTCTTCGTAGATACTCAAATCAATTCTACTATTATAGCATCTTCTGCTGGAACGCACTTTGAAGCAGCTAGATTCCCTTCATAACTTCTTCATTAACAGTTAATCAAACCGGGTAAAATTACTAGGGATCGGACCGTTTCTTGCTGGCCTGCTCCCTTTTTTTTTATGATGCATAAAATGCGCTCGACATGGAGATGAAAAAATAAAAAAACCTATCCCACAAGGAATAGGCTATTCTGCAAATCATCCGATATTTTCTTGTGAGCCCGCGTCACGTAAACCTCAACGCTTCCTTTGCTAATCCCAAGCATCTCAGCAATCTCGCTGAACGAAAAACACTCACCATGTGCCATGACATAACACTCTCGCTCTCGATCACTAAGTCTGGATAACGCATCTTCAATCTGAAACCTTTGCCAATCAGAAAGGTTCGCTGGACTCCCTGCCGAGCTCTGTGTAATATAAGCCTGCATACGAACCGGATCCATTAACTTCTCTCGCTGATATGCTGCCCTCCGCTCAATCCCCCTCTTGTTCCCGGGCCGGCGCCCACTGTCCAGCCATTCAACCGTCCAATCACAGTCTGCTATCATTTCATTAATGATCCGACGATCCGCCTGCAGTACTGAGAGCTCATCATGTTTACCAAGAATACTATCCAAACACTTATCATTTTCCTGCTGCTCGATTTCTTTTATCTTACTTGTTTTACCGTCAGCCAGCTTTCTCAAAATGGCCGCCGTTTGCTTGTATCCATCAGATAAATCGTTCTTTCCCATTCCCTCACACCCCCGCAGTGTGTTAATATAGGTGACGGGAACATACGTTTGAACCCCCGTGGTCTTGCTAGGAGCCGGGGGATCTTTTTATGTCTATATAGCTACTTGTAAAATTTTAGATTTCAATTCCGTGTAAGTTTCAATTAGTTGTGGCTCTCCACGTTCTAACAAATCATCTTCATCTGAAGCACCATACAATTGGCACAGCAATATGATCGCCTCTTCTGCTTGCTGCAAAGTTGGTCTAATAATTTGAATTAGTTCGAAATAGCGATTCAGCGAAGCGAATATCGCAAATTTCTCAGTTGAAGTGTTTACCAGACCAACTTCTTCTTCATCCTCAAACTGATCGGCCGGCACACCCGGAGGACGCTCTTCCTCAACTCTCAAAGCCACACCATGTTCATTACGCTTCACCCACAATAGCTCTTGCTTCCATTTCATATACAATTCCCTCCTTGTTTATGCCCAACGACGCTTTTCATTCCCCTGCGTCGGGTACCTCTTTGGCTTTTCAATTGTTGGCTCAAAGGTACGATCCAGATTAACGAACTTGTTATAATTCTTCTGGAAAGCAAGCTCTACCGTACCAACCGGACCATTTCGCTGCTTAGCTATGATGATTTCAATAATATTTTTCTTCTCGGATTCCTTGTCGTAATAATCATCCCTGTATAAGAAGGCAACGATATCGGCATCCTGCTCGATGGATCCTGACTCCCGAAGGTCTGACATCATCGGTCGCTTGTCCTGGCGCTGCTCTACGCCACGACTGAGCTGGGAAAGCGCAATGATCGGCACGTCCAGTTCCCTTGCAATTTGCTTGAGCGTACGTGAGATCTTGGAGATTTCCTGCTGCCGATTCTCACTACGACCGGATCCGCTGATTAGCTGAAGGTAATCAATGAGTATGAGTCCGAGGGATCCCGTGTCTTTCTTAAGCTGTCTGCAACGAGTTCGAATCTCGTTTACCGTGATCGAAGCACTGTCGTCGATGTAGACATTAGACCTGGATAACTCTCCGATCGCCATGGTCAGCTTTTCCCAATCATCGCCTTCCATGATTCCGCTGCGCATTCGACTAGCATCAATCCGGCCTTCCGAGGAGAGCATTCGCTGAACCAATTGCGTAGCGCCCATCTCCAGGCTGAAAACTGCAATTGTCTCCCCGCTTGTCGTGCCAGCGCTCTGCGCTACGTTCAATGCTAAGGCTGTCTTACCGACTGACGGCCTTGCTCCGATGATGATTAAATCCTGCCTTTGAAAACCTGAGGTCTGTTTATCCAGGTCAACAAACCCAGATGAAATACCAGTGATGCCTCCGGGATTTGGATTCGCATTGTTCTTTTCAATCTGCTCGAACACCTGCATACTGACTTGATCGATCCGTTTGAATCCAGCCTTCTTGTTAGCAGATCGTTCCGCAACTTCTTCAGCCATAGCCTGCGCTTGAGCTGCCATTTCCCCGGCCGTTAGATCATTGTTTTGGTAAATCTTTTGCATTCCTGAGCGAGTCTTTCGCTCAAGTGAAGATTCTAGTACGATCTTGGCGTAATAATCCACGTTAGCCACTGTAGGTACTGCACTTGTCAGATCCACGAGGTACTCGACACCGCCGACATGCTCAAGTTGCTGTCGCCTTTGCAGATGCTTCGTGACGGTCAAAAGATCAACAGGTGTTTCCGTCTCTGCAGCATCGTAGAGCTCAATCATGGACTCGTATATGATTCGGTGCTTAGGTTCAAAGAAGTCACCTGGTAACAGCCGTTCAGAAACGACAGTCATCGTTTCATTTTCAATGAAAATGGCACCAAGAACAGCCTGCTCAGCGCTCAAGTCATCGTTCATTTGCTGCTGCATATGTTCGGATCGCCTCCAGCCTCTGCTCGTATGGCAAACTCATTATGGATTTGATGTGATCAGGAAGACCGACCGAAGTCTTCAACCATTCATCTCGTTTTGACAAGAATTCTTGAGCTGATCGCTTCATGGATTCGTGATACAGCTCTTCTTCGGTCTTTAAGGGCTGCTTGAGCTTGCCAATACTTGGTGGCCATTGTTCAGCGCTGTCTGAATGCCGACGTAAGTTTTCTGCTGCCACCTCAAAAGGGGTGCTCTCCAGATCTTCCAGCCATTCATCCACCATGGTTTGCAGCGACGGCAAATCATTAGGGATTTGAAAGCCAGGGTATTTCCCCTTAATTTTCTTGAGCAACTGGGTGACTTCCGCTCTGTTCACGCTCCCTTTCCTCCCTTGCGATCTGATCAAGCATGTTAAAAGCTTGTTCTTGCTTGGTTTTATGAGCCTTACCCGGGGCGACTTCACCTGACGACACAGGGATAGTTTGGGCATTCTCATTTCTCCAAGCCTCCCAAATCCCGTTCTCGTAATAAAGAAAACTGGTTGGAAGCTTGAAGCTATTCCCTTCACGTTTGCGCTTGTCCTCAAGGAGGAGCTCCATAGTTCGGATGGTAAAAGGGTTAGGCATACCTCCGGCGACCATCTTACCCATGGCTTCGCGCTCTTTTGCTTTAACGTGAATGTCAAACTTTTGGTTAAGCTGGCAATACGCATCCAGCAGTTGTAATAACGGGCTTTTCTTTTCAGGTTCGAATTCTGGATAAATAATAGTAGTAGTAATAGTATTAAGATCTTTAAAGTCTTTTAGATCTATCATTTTTGATAGATCACTCGCATCTGATCTATCATTTTTGATGTATCTCTCGCTATGATCTATCATTTTTGATAGATCACTTTCTCTGTGATCTATCATTTTTGATGTATCACTTTCGAGTGATCTATCAAATTTGATGTATCTCTTTTGATCCATTTCCTTCTTATTTTTGGCAACTTTTATGATTTCGCCTCGTGCTGTTCTGACTGAATTTATGTAACCTCGACTCTTCAAATTAGCCAAATTTCTTTGAACCGTGACCTGACTGGAACCAATTTCTTGAGCTATCCTCTCATGCTTCACCGGGACGCCGCCATGTACAAGCCCCCATCGAGCTCCGTCCCCATCTGTTTCTTCACCAGTTGTGGCATCAATGCACCAGAGGAATTCCCAGATTGCCGAGCCAATGCGATCACGATGTTCAAAAAGCCCGCTGGAGACAGGAATTATGTGGTTTTCAGGCATTCATGTGTCATCCCCTCCCGCGGGCTCCTCTGTTAATTAACGCTTTACGATGCAGTAACCGTTAAGCAGGTATAACTTTTGAGTCCTTTTTAACGCGGTGCAGGATATGTAGTTCACTGGATAAGTTCTTCATAATGAGCCAATCCTTTGGATCCAAGTTGGCTGCGATAATCGCAACCTGCTGCTGCCGGGTTGGTTTTTTTCCGTTTTTCAAAGTGACTGCCTCCGATCGTCTCTCAAATAAATGTCTGGGTATTTTGCTCTCACAACCGTAAATCCCGGATAAGCAGTAGCAAAATAGGCGATAACCTCTTTCTTAAATTGACCAGGATCCGTCTCAAACAAATCCCAAATACGTTTCCCTACACCAGACCTCGTGAGTGGTGCTCCGCCCTCGAGTTGGCTCATGCCACATTTACACGTACCGCAGCTTCTGTATTTTCAAAGTATATCTGTTGTTCAAACACAGCCTGCGCCTCTTCAATATGTGTGATAACAAGTACTTTCTTGAATCGATCTGCTACTGCCTTAATGGATTCTAGAACTAGTCCGCGGTGCTCAGCATCTTGGGACCCTAGTCCCTCATCAATCGTCAGCCATTCCACTTTACTGCCAGCACGCTGCGCCAGTAACTCCGCTAGGGCAAACCGTATAGCGTAGTCGATACGAAGCTGCTCACCACCAGAGAACGTTTCATATGGCCGCTCAGACGTCCAATCTCCAATGATAATGTCTAGTGTTTCTTGGACACCGTCCCGGCTTTTCAGCTCTCGTTGTGTCTCAAATCGGATGAAATGCTTTCCTTTGGACATTTTGCTTAAAATCTCATTAGCGATACGCTCGAGCTGTGGAACTGCATTCTCAATAATTAAAGCTGGGATACCATCACGGCCAAATGCTCGGATTAGTGTTTGATATCTACTCCACTTTCTCGACTTTGGCTCCAACTCATCAGCAAGTTGCTGCCGAAGCAGCTCATCCTTAGCCAGAGCAGCTAGCTCGTTCTTCAAGCCGCCTATCTGTTCGGTAAGAATATGTTCTCGATCTCGCAATTGCTGCAGCTCACGTTTGATGATGGGAAACTCAGTTAAGGCAGCATCTAGACACTGAGCTTCTACTACAAGCAACGCTCTCTCTTCCTCTATTGCAATAATTCGTAAAGCCCTTGTTTGTAACTCAAGATCAATGGCTGCGATACGAGCTACTGCATTCTTTTTGGCCTCAAACGCAGCCCCAATTTGTTCTTTCAAATTTGCCCAAGCTTGCAGGTTATCCAAACTGCTACGAAGCGCAGGTAAGGGCGCTAGTGCTTCTCGCAATGAGTTAAGCTCGCTATTAACATTCAGCTGCTTCTGAGCAAGCTCATCCAATTGATTTATTAGCCCTTTATTTTGATCCTGCAAGCTATCAAGTAGCTCTTCCTTCGCTTGAATCTGACTTGCTTCTTCTGCCAGTGGTCTTAGTTCCTCAATACGTACTTTTAATGACCGGTGAGCTGCAAAATCATAACCAATCTCTTGTTGCTTCTCACTCATACTGTTCATTGATTTATTTAATGTCGTTAATTTTGATAAGTCGATGCTGTTCAATTCCTCATTTTTTCGGGTTAACGTTTGTTTCGCTTTCTGTGCATCTGACAGAAACAAGCAAGCTGCCTTGGTGACATCAAAGCAATTTGAATCTTCTAGCATTGATGTCTTGGCATCAAGCATGCGAATTTCAGATTCTAATAAGCTCTTTAACGTATTGACCCGTGCCTGCTCCGAGTTGAATTGAGCACGAACATCCAACATTTCCTTCTCGGTTGCATCCCATTGTTCAGCAAGATCCTCCATATGCTTAAGTTGTAAAGTTGCGGCCGTATATTCTTCCGCCTTCGCCATAAATAACTCCCGGCTCTGTAGCAGCTGCTGCAGGTTTCTAATTCTGTGATCGAGTGGAATAATATCATTATTGATTTTTGAAGTAGACACTTCTATTCTCTCGAGCTCAGCAATTAATCGTTCCTGCTCTGGCCTACGTGCCTCAAGCACCGTTATTTGGTCTTTAACACGGTAATATTCATCTGTGTTTTTAAGAATCTCTGTTTCTTTAGATAAGATTTTCTCCGCTCTCCCTAACTTTGCGACAAGACCTTCTTTCTCAATGTCGAACGGCGCGATTTCCTTGGAAATTAAATTTAATTGTTTGCTTAGCTCAAATGCTTTCTCAACCTTGGCCTGAAGCATGTGAATCTTCTCTTCCAGTTGTCTCAGCTCATTGTCTTTAACATGTATGAATGATTTCATGGCGTCGGCATCTTGATTCAAACTTTCCAATAACTCCTCTTTGGATTGTTTTAGTTTCAGACGTTCATCAATCTCGGCTAACTTATCTTTAGCTTTCTCAATCTCCAAATGGAGCACCGCCGCCTTCTGCCTGGCCGCGTCCTGGAGACGATCATAAACATTTAGCCCGAGAATCTGCTGCAGGATCTCTTTCCGCTTACCGGCTGACTTAGCCGTAAACTCATTTGCTTTCCCCTGCATAATCATGCTCGATGCTGTGAAGGTTTCATCATCAAGATTCAAGAGACTGCGGATTACTGCCTCCGTGTCTTTGATTTTCTCAGCTGACTTACTCTCCCACCGGTCATTAATTTGCTGCTGAAACTCCAAAGTGCTCTTACCATTACCTTTAATTGAGCGTGTCCTGATCGTTCGGTAGGTACTGCCCTGATGTTCAAATGTAAAAGTAACGGCCATGTCTTGCGTGCCCCGCCTTACGAGATCATCCATACTGACGCCTTCGATTACATCACCGAATAATGCAAATCTTGGTGCCATGGTGAAACCTGAGCTCTTCCCTGCACCATTTCTTCCGCATATTGCAGCAATCGTAACGTCTGTTAGATCTATGTGTGCAAAAGGAATTGCGCGGAAGTTAACTATTTCTAACGTTAATGGATTCATGAGATCGCCTCCATTAGTTCAGCGGTGAGTGCCTGCAGCTCGCTTATTTCCGCTGTTTTAATGCCTTGGTTCTCACACCATTTAGCTAGTGCAACTTGCGGACCAAGGCTCTCAGTAACCTCAACGTCACGAACGCGATCCGAGCGTTCAAAGTCTGCTTTGATTTCATGTACATAGAATGCGCCAGCATCATATAAAGACTTTTCCAACGTCCTACGATCGAATCGCTTCTGTAGATCTTCGCTGCAGGTGTACCGGACCCGGACGATAGCGTCCTTTACAGCGGCAAACTCATCCACTTGCCCATCCAGCCAAGCTTCAATATCCATATCGCACCAATCAATAGTTTTAAATCGGCGAGCAGGCGTTTCTATAAAGGAAGATGCAAAGGTTTGCTTTGCTGTTAATTTATGAATCCAAAAACCCGGTTTCGTGCGTTCATCTCCGAAGTTATGACGTTCAGGAGCACCACTGTAAAAGACATTTCTCCCAGCTTGCTGTGGCCGGTGAATATGGCCAAGAGCGACTAGATCGAACAGCTGTGCAGCCTCATCGGTAAGAATCGGTTCGTTCATCAAAAGCACGTCTTCAAAGCCTGTATCAGCCAGGTCAAACGTTAGATGAGACATGAGTATGTTGGTCCCCTTGCCATGAAATACCAGTTCAGAACACTTTTCATAAATCCATGCCGTCATCTTTTGATGAAACTCATTAGGAGATAAATCTTTAAACTCTTCTTGAGTGGCAAACTGACTACGATTCATACCGGGGAGGCAGCTTATGGATAATTCATTATCCGGTGTACCTAATACGAGACCGCCTGGGGAAGTAAAGATCGTGACATTAGGTATGGACATTTCTTTGATGATCTCGTAGGCGGAAACGGCATCGTGTGAAGGTGTTCCACTAATCACAACGACCTTACACCCGGCACCGCTTAACCGCCGCAACCACTGCGTAAACGCCGCAATCTCAATAGTGGCGCGATCAATGAATACCCTGGCATCCTTGAAGGCGTCCCCCGCAAAGAGTACAACCTCGCATCCTTCTTCAATAATCCGATCAGCGACCCAATCCATTGCTCTTGTTATGTCTTCAAACCGCGAATATGGATTTGGCCCCGGGTAACCAAGTCCCCAGTGACTATCTGCAACATGAGCTATTTTCAAAGTTGTTCACCTCACAAGTTTTCTGGGATATCGAATTTCATTTCTTTTTGATCGGACTGGCTTGCTGCGATTAGGAATTCAAGATGATCTCCGACTGTCTTCCAATCTGCATCCGTTTGAATATCTGAAACGACCTTTTTAATATCACGATTCAAAGCAATCGTGGCTTCTTTTGCGAGAGAATTCCAATCTAAAGCAGCTTTTTTCATGAGATCCAAAACTCGATTCTTTTGAACCACCTTTCCTGATTGACCAGAATTACCTGTACCCGTGCTGCGATTACTAGTCTGCCGGTTCTGGGTGTTTTGCTGTTGAGCTTTGGATTGCGTCGGATTCTCTCCTTCTCCATCCGGATCCTCACCAGCCAGATAAGCCTCTAACTCCTGCTCAGTTTGTGTGAAGATTCCACTGGACCTAGTAGCAGCCAGGGTAGCATCAACAAGCGCACGCTTCTTAGCCATCTTTAGAACCGTATTCCAAATGGAATGCATATCGTCATTTTCCATACGATAAGATTGATACTTGCCATATTTACCAGAACGTTCTTTACTAACGAGGTCCTCTTTTTCAACACCTTTAGGAAGATCTTTATCTGATACCCATCTCCAGCGGTACCGACTTTCAAATGTATTCGCATGCCCTACGCCTTCACCAATGATGGCGCCTGATCCGCGGTGGATTAATCGAATTGTGATATCCACTCCGTAATAACCTGTTTCGAAGTTTTTATCTTCGACCTTGCTTGCAATCGTTGGAGCAAAATTGTAAAATTCACACAGCCCTTCGGCGCCTGGTTTTAGCAAAGTGGGTTTATCTGTTCCTGGAATAATTCCGTAGTCAACACCCTCTTGCATAACTTCGCGGAAAAACTCCTTCGTTAAATTTAGCTTTTGCTTCATATCGGCCAACTTCTTACGTAAATCTGTTGCACTGCCGAATTCGTAATCGATGATTGTTCCGCAGCCAGCTTGTCCGCTAGAAGCTTGAGGATGAATAACAGTGACTTCGTTCAAATTACGCCGCCCCCTTAAGCAGATCCACAATAGACTGCAACGCCTTAAGTTCCGTCTTCAACTTGTCCAGTTTGTACCGAGACTCCATAGTAAGGTGTTCTGTGCGAGCTACCTCGTTTCGTTCAATTGCCGAAAACTTACGAAGCTGCGCACTTCGAATTTCAGCGTTTTTGCCGTCGATGACCATTCCTTCATCTTCAAAAACCCCAAGATATAGTCCATCCTCCCTATGAGTTAGCTGAGAGCGAGCAATATTGAAATTGTTTTGTGCATTGATTAGGGCAATCTCAGCATTTGCGATAAGTTCTGGTAATTCCATTAACCGTGCGATAATTGTTTGTTTATTCATTTAAACGACCTCCCGAATTTTAAATAGATTGAATTTGGCTAATGCAGCTCTTACAAATTAATTTCCCACCGGGACCTGGCTTTATGTTTTCGATATTGGTACAAAGCACACAACCCGGAGCATACTTCTTTAAAACAATGCTGTCGCCGTTCGTAAAAATCTCAATGGAATCTTTAATTTCAACCCCAAGAGTTCTCCGCAGCTCAATTGGTATAACTACACGACCTAGGTCGTCTATTTTTCTTACGATTCCAGTTGCTTTCAACATGTTTGCTTCTCCTCTTATTTTGATTTGATATATTCATAGATTTATAGGCAAAAAAAATGAGTCCTTGAATTGCTGTCGTTCTGTCGGTATACTGGAAGCGATGTTATTTTCAAAATTCGTAATCTTAAAGTAGTCACCCTGGCCGGTGGCTGCTTCTTTTTCTGCTCCATATAATTCTTTCTCCAAGGTAGTAATTGCCCCTCGAAGCCAATCCTCTGCTGCAGGTCTCACCTCCTTATGAAAGTAGCCTGGGTGAGTCCGCAAAGCCTCTAAATAGGAATACAACTTACTCAAATGTGCATATGTACCAACGTCTTTGCTAACAAGAATCAGCGGCAGATATTTTCACCTCCTCTCAACGATCACATTTTTTAATTTCAAATTCATGTTTCTGGATCATTCGTTTTCTGTCTAAACAGAACTCTTCCTCCAGAACACCTTGCATGACATTTGCTGTTTCAATGACAACCCTCATCTCATGCCAAACTGTCTCTGCGCTTTCTCTTCGTTTCTCAGGGGAAATGTGTTTTGCCATAGACAGCCTCTCCAATGCTTTCCCTGCTTCTGCAAGTTGTTTAAGTAGTACATCTTTAAGTGCTGCTGGATGTAAATCCAGATTTGGAACATCCTCTAGGATGTTTGATATGTAGCCTCCAGTCCTTTCATCAGCTATTTCGAGAGCGAGTTTCCAGGAGAGTCCGGATACCACCGTGTCATAACCGCTAGGTAATGGACGCTCTCCGCTTTCAATTCGGGCAAGTACAGAACGATCAATTGGAATTCGATTTGCTAGTTCTTCTTGAGTTAAGTTTTTTTCTCTTCGGAACGCTTGAATGGCTTTTCCAATTGCGATTTTTTTCACCACCTTTCAAATAATGTGACAAATTAGCACTAGAACCATGTAGCTTCGTGACATTGAAGCAATTTAAGATGGAGCTACAGATGATCGTTTCATCTCCCCTCCCCGCAGCCGCTGACAACTTTCTCCGTCAGCGGGCTTTGTTTTATTGTGCTAACCGATGGTTTTGACTTTCTTGTTGTTTCATCCAGGTCTCGATTGTCTCCATTCGAAAAAGGATGCGGGCTCCTACTTTGAAGTGTGGGATTTCTTTTTTACGTACCATTGTATATACAGAATCGCGATGCACTCCTAGATATGATGCGATTTCGTCAACAGTTAAGGTTTTTCGTTCGACTTGTTGTTCCATATGATCACCTCCTTTATATAGCTTTATTTGAATCCGAACTGTCACAATCTTGAGACAACTGATTCAAAAAAAATATCTCCTCAAATGTGAATCCAGAAAAAGTATTTAAAACTCTAGCAATAAAATCTTGTCCTAAAGAAAAACGCTTATCACTTATTGGCATCTTAGCTCTCCACAAATGACTTCTTGAAACGCCTATATGATCGGCAAATTCTTGATCATTCATGTTCAATTCTTTTTGTAGATTTTCAAGAACTCCTGGTTTCAGAATAACTTTCAACTACTTCAGCTCCTCCCCTTTAATGTCTCACGCTTGTTACAAAACTAATATAACATTGTTGTAACAAGCTTGCAACAATAAATTTCACGATTGAGACGCTATATGTTTCAACTATGCAACAGATTTCTGTTATTATGTATTTATGGAGTTGATACTATGGATTTAAAAGAATTTGCTATTTATTTCTCGTCGATCCGTGAGCAAAGTGGGTTCAGGAGTCAACGAGAGTTAGCCGACAAGTCAGGAGTAAGCCACTCAACAATAAACAGAATTGAATCAGGTGCCCATAAAGCTTCTCCTGAAACTCTTCAAATACTTGCTAAACACCTTAAAGATGTAACCTACCCAGATTTACTTGAAAAATTAAATTACATCCCGGCCTCTTCAGGGGGCAAAATTGCAACAACAGAATCGAACATTGGCCGCGCTTTCTTCGGAGGAGCCGATCAATACACAGAGGATGAACTGGAAATAGCTCGCGCCGCAGCACAAGCTGCTGTAGAGGCATATCGGAAAGGGTTAAATAAGAACAAATAAAAAGGACACCAGAAAATTTGGTGTCCTTTTTATTTGTTCTTCTACTTGTCTAATGGATGATTAATAAAAGTTCCTAGTTTTTATATTCAAGTGACTATAAGAATTAATATTTAGAAAATCATATGTTATGAATATCATCAATTAATCCATACGGTAAACCTTTAGTCCCTTTTCCGTCGAATTCCTTTATTATTAAATCCTTACTCACAAAATCTGGATAGCCATTGTTAATCACAATTATTTGGAAATCATTCTTATACTCTTTATCAAGTAATAAAAAAAACTTAATTATAGAATTAAATATTGCCTCATCTTTGAATTCTTCATCTTCAATTTTAGAATCTGCTCCTAAATTCTTTCTGGGGGAATCAATAATTAAAAAACCTGGATGATTATTATCTTCCTTTGTTCCGCAGATTAGTATTGATAAATAGTAAGCCATAGTGATCATTGTAACAGCGCCTAAACTTCCAAGCTCATTATATTTTCTCCCCCGGATGTACGGAAGATAATCTTTAGGTTTAATATATGCATCTTGCAGTTTTGGAAAGTTAAAGTTTTCCAATATCCAATTAAAACATGTAGATAGATTTGTAATTACGGAGGACTTATCATTACTATTTGACTCAATTTCACTAATTCGTTGTTTTATTTTATCTAAATGCCCCTCTTCTCGTGTTAACTCATCGACTATTTTTAGGTATTGTTGATGAATTTGAATATTTTTTTCAATATCAGATATTTGATTATTTAATTCACCTATTTCATAATTCAATTGCTCAATTTGTAACACAAATGGACTTACAAATTCTTTCCTTAGATGATCTAACTTCGTCTCATCTTTTTGGAGTACATTAAACTTGTTTGAATAAGATATATCGATGCTATTTTTTTTCTCTTCTTGCATCTCTATAAACTCATATAATTTTGTTCGTTTAATTTTTAACTTTCTGGCCTCACTTTTGTATAGTTTAATTTCTTCTTCCATTAAATCCTCATCATCATGACCGCATAACTCACAAGCGGACGGGTTTATTGAAATAGAAATTTCTTTCAAACATGAAGGACAGATTTCAAATTTATATCGTTTTAATGATGATGCACCTTCTATTAAAAAATCATATTTTTCAATTTCACTTGAGTATTGATTACTTAATAG
>NZ_CAKMMW010000004.1:0-466014 GCF_927798215.1 Paenibacillus allorhizoplanae | reverse complement strand
GTCTCAACAACCTAGTATTCTTAAGATTACTATATTTCAAGGTGATGAAATCCTGCGAATGAATGAGTTTACGTGAGATAAACCCTTAAAACTGAGGGATGTAAGAACGATAGTTAAGTAATTGTTACATGATTGACATCTTATTTTCATCTGGTATTAATCATGAAAGGTTATAATAATAGTCGACCCCCTTTAAAATATAAACTTAGACCCACAGCCCGTTGCTGTGGGTCTTTTTTTTGTTATTAAGCTAAAGGCAGATTTGCGTGGTGGTAGTTGGTTTCTTTTGATAAACTTTTAATCTCAGTCCAGAGCTGCAGATTATTTTAGATGAATTAATGAGTTATAGGAAAATGGAATGATGGTGAGATTATCACTTTTTTTGTTTGCATATTTTTTTATTCCTTGTTAAATTGGATTAAGAAATGGGGGATTCCTTTGATCTTTGACGTTACCTATGATGAAAGCAAAACCAAACAAAATCAAAGAAATAACATATTAAATCAAGCTTTCAGATTATTCATCGAGAAGGGAATTCAAAATGCCACCTTACAGGACATTGCAGAAGCGTGCTCTATTCAGCGCCGAACGGTGTACTTATACTATAAAAATAAAGAGGATGTGGCTCTTGAATTAGTTAGAAACGTCATTTTGGAATTTAAAAGAGTCTCAGTATCCTCGAAAATTCCCGACTACCTAGACACTGGATATGCTCGTATCGAATATATGTTGTATACGTATTTAGAATATTTACTTAATAATGAAGATGTTGTCTTATTCACGGTTCAAGCGGACTATTTCTTTCATAAGAGCTATGGGGAAACGAATGCCGGTAATGCCTTTATTTCCGTGTACCAAGAACATGGTCAAATATTCCAGAATGAATTACAACGGGGGATAAAGGACGGAAGCATCAAAAAACAGTATTCTCAAAATCTTGAGGCCGTCTTCTTTGTTTCTCTATCAGCCGTTATGGCACTTGCTCAAAGATTTTTGTTCCGGGAAGAAATCATAAGAATGGAATCGGGACATGACAGAAAGAGCATTTCTCTACTCGTTGAGGTGATTTTAAGCGGTTTAAAAGCATAGTACTTATTCGATCCGTTCTCTGAGAATGGATTTTTTTGTTTTATTTATTTCACACTATGTGAAATAAATATTGATAAATTACGCATAGAGTGATAATATAATTTATGTCTTAGAAGGGGGAACAACAAATGCAAATCATTCCAAAGATTAATGGCAGCGTAACTAAGAGTGAACTTTATTTGATGTTGGATAGCCAATTTGAAATTCATGCTGGAAGCTTTAATCCGTCGATTGTGGAAATCTTCATAAAAAGAGTAAGTGAACATTGCCAGATTAACGGAAATGTAAGCGGTAACAGGAGTGCGAATATACAGCTCATTGCGGATTTAGATGGCAATATAGAAACATATTCGGTGGAAATCGGAGTTGATGGAATTCGTCTTTATGCTCAAGATGATGCAGGGATGACCTGGGCATTGACTTCATTGTATCAAATGATCGTTGAGGCGCAGAAAACCAATGACGGCAAGCTGATGTGCACAACTTTCAAAGATGGTCCCAAATACGCGCATAGAGGACTATTAATCGATGTGGCTCGGCATTTCTTCGGGGTTGAAGAAATGAAGAAAATTATCGAAGAGATGTCTTTGTATAAATTAAATGTGCTGCATTGGCATCTAACTGACGATCAAGCATGGCGCATCGAAAGCAAAATCTTTCCGAAGCTCAACGAAATCGGGTCCTTTGGCAACTATTACACCCATGACCAAATCAGAGAGGTTGTTGCCTTTGCAGCCAGCAGAGGCGTAGAAATTGTGCCAGAAATCGATATGCCTGGACATGCCTCTGCGGCTATTGCCGCATATCCCGAATTGAGCTGCTTCGATGAACAAATTCAAATTACCGGCAAAGCGGGTATTTATAAAGTCATCATGTGCGCAGGGAAAGAAACGACGTATGAATGGATTTATCAATTAATGGATGAGATTACAGCGCTATTTCCTTCCGAACGAATCCATCTGGGTGGCGACGAGTCTCCTAAAGAGAAGTGGAAAGCATGTCCGCATTGTAAAGAATCCATGATACAAAACGAAATTGATAACTTCGAAGAGTTGCAAGGCATTTTTACAGGGAAAGTCGCAGATTATTTAAAATTAAAGGGGAAAACAGTTACTTGTTGGAACGAGAGCTTAAAGGCTGAACGTATATCCAAAGACATTGCTGTGCAATACTGGATCGAAGCGGAACCCCAAAGTTATGTCTATCCGCATTTCGAGAAGGGTCAGCCCATGATTTTCTCTGAGGTCTTCCATATGTATTTTGATTATCCTTATAGTATTGTCCGTTTGAAGAAGACCTATGAGTATGAACCCAAAATTAGAGAAAATCTTAATCTGAAAGGCGACAATATTCTAGGGATTGAAGGCGCGATTTGGACGGAGCGTGTGCCAACATCGGAAATTCTCGAAGCGATGATTTCCCCTCGTATTCAAGCACTTGCCGAGGCAGCATGGACGGTTGATCGCAATTATGAAGACTTCTTGGTTCGCCTTAAGGCGCATGTCAATTATTTGGGTTTAAGCAAACTCGGTTCAACACCGCTTGAAGAGGCGACAATCCATGGAGAGCAGGCAAAGGAGCAGGCCATTTCATTTTTGCAAAGCTTTATGGGGATGATGTCCAGTCCTGACGTTGAATTGGAATTATCGCCGGAAGAATTAAAAGGGATGGCCGTGATGTTCATTACGAACATATTTGATGAAGAGACAGCCGCACAAATGTTGAAATCTTTGGGGTTTTAATAACGGGATATGGGGTGACACCATGAAGGAACAAACAACTAAATACGCAGCAACCCGATTTGAAAGAATCAGTTATGACATGTTTTTTACGGGTCAGAATATCATTTTCATGGTACTCTCTACTTTCATAGGCGTATATTATATGGGAACTCTGGGAATACCAGCTACAGTCGTGGCTGCCATACTCCTTTTTGCACGGATTTGGGATGCATTCATGGACCCACTCCTTGCGACAATCATCGAAAAATCCAAACTAAAAAGCGGGAAATTTAGACCATGGGTTATGATGGCTGCCATTTCTGTACCTCTGCTTACGGTATTGTGCTTTAGCTTTACCAATTTCCTAATTGACCAAAGTTTAACCGTGAGAATCATTTATGCTTCAATCACTTACTTTATCTGGGGTACCCTATATGCGGCAGCAGATGCTCCAGCTTACGCGCTTTCAACTGCCATGACACCTATTCCTGAAGAAAGAAACTTACTACTCACCTATAATAAGCTCACAGGGCTTTTGGGTGTCATTATCGGGATGGCCGTATTCCCAACGATACTCAATGCAACCAATAACAATTACTTTATCTCCGTCCTCATAATGTCCGTTATTGCTTTTCTGACGATGATTTTGATTCGTTTTACAAAGGAAAGAGTTAAACAAGAGGGAAGTAGCCATCCAACAGTTGGAGAAATCTTTAAGTCTGTCATAGGTAATAAGTACTTAGTCGTGATTGTTCTTGTAGGCTTGATTGCGAATGGTGCGAATTTCGCCATGACGCTGACACCTCTTGTTGCATCGGATATCTATGGAGATCCAACGAAAGTTTCGTTGATGCTAGGGATTGGGATTATTCCAATGCTATTAGTTGCACCACTATCACCGCTGCTTATTCGAAAATTTGGCAAAAAGAATTTAGCCATGTTCTCCTTTGCAGCAACTGCCATCTTCTCACTTCTTATCTTTTTCTTAGCTAGAGATAACTTTTCGTTGTTTCTCGTTTTATCCTTGGTCCGTGGGCTCTTATCCGCGCCATTCATCATTGTATCTGCCCTATTCTTTACTGATTGTATTGAGTATGACGATTACACAAATGGAAAAAGGTTTGAAGCCGTTACCTTCGCAGCCCAAACGTTTATGTCTAAACTCGTTGGCGCTATTTCCGGCGGCGTAGGCATGTGGATTATCGGAATTGCTGGTTATAAAGCTGCTGTTGCTGGCGAAACCGTTACACAAACTCCTGCTGCACTGAATGCTTTATGGGCTGCTATGAATTTAGGCGCAGCGGTCGGTTCAATAATTGCCATTATTATTATGATAAAATTCTACCATTTGACCGAAGATAAAGTGAAAATGATGATTCAATCTAATCTGCAGAGAGTTAAAGCCTAATAAGCTGATCATTAATAATACAAGCGGCGAGTTGATAAAGGAAAGATGTTCTTGGAGAGCTGCCTCTTTCCTTAGGTTGAAAAATAAACGTCCCTTACGCTAACAGTGAACGTTAGTTCAATATCAACAAAAGAAGTCAACCGACCTAGTGATCGGTTGACTTTTCTCAACTAATGGGCAGATTTGCGTGGTGTAGCTTATTTCTTTTGATAAACTTTTGTACAGATCTATACTAATAAAATCGTTATGGAGGAATTATAATTGGAAAAGTACAAAATATGTTATTCTGAATCTCTTGAGTTTGAATTTATAGGTGAACGTGATGAATACTACCTTGAGGGAAAATTCACTGACTGGAATAATAATATTAAAGAGAAACTTATGGGGTTAGAGGGTGAAAATGATGGTTGGTATCTTGATGGACTTCAGAATTGATTGTAGAACCATGATTTTATAATTGACGGTAAATCGTTATATGAGCTATTGAAAAAACACGGATATATTCCTTGTATTGGTCCAGGAATAAGTAAGTATAAGCAAGAAATAATTGAGGAGTTATCACTCAAAAGACTAAGTAAATTAGGCGAGAATCGCTATCCTCTTCTTACATGTGCAGACTGTGAAGATTTGAATTGCGGATTTATTTCAGCGATCATCGAAGAAGAAAATAATTTGATTATTTGGCGTGATTTCAAAAAAGGTGATCAGATGAAACTAAACCATTTAGGCCCTTATTATTTTGAAAAGAGTAATTACAAAAAAACTATAATGAATACATCTATTATTAAAAAATACTCTTTAAGTCAATAGTTCATTGCGCTAACTGGAAACGATAGTGAAACAGTGAAGGGCTGCCGCGTGGTAGCCCTTCACCCCGCTAACGGGCAGGATAGTTCAATAACTCTTTCGAAAACATCTTATTTTCTATGAGGTTGGCATGGAAATTTTAGGATCCGAAGACTCGTCAAACTAATGTTGATTTGATAACGGTCTCGAATGCGCTTCCTACCCAATATGAAACTGAGCTGGAACCGATTGCTTAGCAAATAAAGAAAGAGAAATAGAATTATTCTGTACTTAACTTAGCTTTTCTTCTATTACGGATTAAGTAAAGAATAAAAAGTAATGGCATGTAGGTGAACACAAAATAAATTCCAATATTTATAGTGAAGTTTCCTAGCGCATCAATCTGCAATTTTTCATTGAATTGAACAACAACTATGAAGAAAATCGTTAATATCAAAATTAAGGACATTCGGGGTTTGAGATTAGTGACTCTCTTCAAAATTCTCGTACAGCTCCATATTGAAATACAAAGTGATGAAATAAACATGATAAGCCAACAAAATATGAATATAAATTCGATTCTTTCTATGTAGTCAAACTGAATAATTTTGGTTATGCCTAAAAGGGGATAGAGCGTGTTTTTTAGCAGGCCCTGACTGTAAAAAAGCAGGTTGGAAATGGTTATCACAACGAATTGAAGAGTATTAATTACAATGCCTAAATGGGCCCATTTCGCTTGCTTTTCAACTGCTTTAATAAAAGGAAAGTAAACAAGAAGCGATTCGAAACCAATAAATATACCGTAAGAAGCTTTAGAAGCCCTGAGCAGCTCAGGAACGGAATGATTCCATACTGGCATTAAATAATTGAGGTTTCCAAATTTAATCGGGAAATAAATCAGAGGGAACAATAGGAAGGCAGTTATCGTAGAGAACAAAGCAAATCCGGTTAAAACCCTGAATCCTCCGGAAACAAGATAATAAATCAAACAAATGAATAAGGCGGCCAATTCCCAAGTTCTTATGGTCGGAAATACCCATACCTGTACAATGTCAATATAAGTTAGGAACACATATAAGGCTGAGATGAAGTAATATCCGATCATAAGTAACGAAAAAGCATTGCCCATGAAACGCCCGAAAATCAGTTGGTGCAAGTCAATGATGTCCTTAGCGGGATTACCCAGCATCTTAAACATCATCCAGATAATTAAATGAAGGCCTAAACCCATGATGAACACGGAGATCCAGGCATCTTGACCCGAGTATTTAAACATGATATTTGGAGAACCTAATCCTCCAATGCCAGACTGTGTAGCAAAGATCAAGAAAAACACGAAAAATCCTGAAATCAAGTAATTCTCCTTCACGCTATTCTGCACCAATGCCAACTCCCGAGTGAGATATATTAATCTCTGTATTCACTTCAAATTTGATATTAGGGTACGTTTTAGTTTTATATTCCTGCTCGTTCCAATTTCTATTATTACTTCTGTAAATCTCACCAAAACCAATCGGGTCCACAGCATTCATTTGGAATTTTTTTAACATGTCACTAATTCCGCTTGTAAAATGTTGTTCGATGTCATGTTTAAGTTCAAGTAAATCGCTTTTACTGACAGAGCTTTTTGTTTTTGGTAGTTCTCTCAGTTGTATATGTAGTTTCAGGGAGATGACTACAGAGTCATTCTGCTCATTGGTTATGTTTTTTTTCCCATGCAAGATCTTAAAATAAATGGGTTCATTTTCTCTCCCCAAAAATTCGTAGGCGCCGGTCATCGTTTTCGTTTTATCTTTGAGGAGTTTCAGTATGAAGGATTCTTTATCGTTCAGTAATAGACATAATTTGTCTTCTTTAAATACACCAACCCCATCCAAGCGAATTAAGCCATTTTTGTCTTGATTCAGTATAGGTAAATACACATCTTGACCTTCTCCATAGTATTGATCAAGCACCAAATGCACATTTGAAAAAGGAGTATTCCCATTTTTCATGTTCTGATTGATTTGATCCGTTAAATCGAATGGTGGATTATTTAAGGTTTCAGACATAATTGTGTTTACCTCTTGTTTGCTTATAACGATAGTAGCGTTATTACTCATAACTGGATCTCGAAGAAGACTGCTGGCTAGATCTTGAATGCTTTTTCTTGCAAACTTTTCACTAATAACGAGTGTCCTTACTTGTCCGCTCACGATGTGGTCATCAGATTGCTTATTGTGAGGGATCCAAATTCCGGAAAATGTTTGCGCTTCTGCGATCATCAATCGCAAACGTTTTTTCTTTTGATATGAAGCGTAAGAGGCGCTTACCTTAAATGTATCTCCTTGGACGTCAAAACCGAGGCTCTGCACAATTTTAATCTGATCTATAATTTCTCGTTTTGCACACCCGGATAAAAGGAAGCTAACGAGAAGAATGCTTACATACATTTTCATTCATGCTAGTTCCTTTCCTCCAGCGAAGTTTATTCATTATTGTAATCGTCACCGATGTCTTTATGTTTTCGGACGGTATATCTTCTAGCAAAGAGTGGACGTAAAAATCCAGGTCGATTCCATGTCAGGCTATAGGGAAGGCGTAAGAATTCTTTTAACCCTTTGGCTCGAAAAGGGAATACCGGAACAAGGTAAGGGGCACCGAAAGATTTCAAACGCAGCAGATGACCTAATAGGAACATTACTCCAATCATCATCCCTAAGCCGCCCCATGCGGCTGACAAGAAGATCATAGGAAACCGGAGGAAGCGTATCGTGTTGGCCATTTTGAAAATCGGCGTTGCGAAAGACGCTAGAGCGGAAAGCGAAACAATAATAATTAAGTTATTGCTCGTTAAGCCGGCTTGAACTGCTGCTTGACCTAGAACGACGCCGCCCACGATCCCTAGCGTTTGACCTACTTTTGTGGGAAGCCTGGCTCCAGCCTCGCGTAACAGCTCAACGGTTATCTCCATAAAGAGTACTTCCAAAAAAGGAGGAAAGGGTACGTTTGTTCTTGATTCGATAATTGGACCTAACAGCCCTCTTGGAACGACAGAATAATGAAAGGTCATGACGGAAACGTATAAGGGTGATGCAAAAATGGAAAATGTGACCCCCACATAACGAATGAGTCTAAAAAATGACCCTAGGACCCACGGCAAATAAAAGTCTTCCGGCGAGTAAAAAAAATCAAAAATGGTGGTGGGACCTGATATGACATAGGGGGAACCACTGCTAAAAACAGCAATATGCCCATTAATAAGGTTAAACTTCATTCGATCCACCCGTTCAGTCGACATAAATAAAGGGAATGGTGTATTGGAGTTGTCGGACATGATTTGGTCGAGTGTAGAGGTATCAAAGATCACGTCAAAGTCCAAATCCATGAGTCTTTGTCTTACGGTGTTTAGATGCTGAGGATTAACGATCCCATCCATATAGGCGATGACGACTCTTGTTTTGGAAATAGAACCTTTGATTTGTTCCTCAAGAACCAGCTTATCTGAGATAATTTCTTTTCGCAGTAAATTCAAATTGGTATCGAGATCTTCGACGAAAGCCACTTTCGGACCGATTACGCTATATTCGTTTTCTGATAAGTTATTTTTGCGATAGCCCTTTTCTACATCGGCAATATTAATTAATAAGCCTTCATTTAGATTGGTATCCAATTGTATATAGATGAAACCATGAAGAAGACTGAGTGAAATCTCACTTAGGTTTGATGAAAATTTGATACCTTCAATGGGGATGACATTTTTTAGATCGTTCAAATCATGGATTTCTGCGTTTGAGTATTGAATAACGGTGAATAGATCCCGATGTAGCATTTCATGATTTACAATGGAATTGTAAAATGACAAATGTAGAAGCTTATTTCGGATTGTCATATCGGATTGCATAAAATCATCCGACTTAGAAGCTTCATTTAAAGCTTCATATATATTTTCCAGTTTCGAATACCGCCCTTCTAACTTCTATACCTTTGTTCTTATGTTGTTAACTTAATTGGAAAATTATGCACTTCGTTATAACATTTCATCGGTTTGCGTTTCTCAGTAAATGATGAGAGCTAATAAAATATCATTGAACAAAAATACTCAAATTGGTCTTATAGGAACACAAACTGAACTTCATTGCGCTAACGGAAACGATACTTGAAACGGCTGCCGCGAAGCAGTCATTATTCGTTAACGGGAAGCTATGCTTGGAGCAGATTGGAAAGGGGGGGGGTTGTATTGGGTTACATAATGGAATTAAGGAAGTTAGTTGGGTCGAGACCACTTATAATGACAGGTGCTTGCGTTTTATTGTGTAACAATAAAAAATTGTTGTTACAACGTAGAACCGACAACGGTTTATGGGGATTACCTGGCGGTTCTATGGAACCTGGAGAAAGTCTTGAGGAGGTTGCTAAAAGGGAACTCTTTGAGGAAACAGGGCTTGAAGCTAAGAGCCTTGAAATGTTTCGCGTCTTCTCTGGAAAAGATCTGTATTATAAATATCCTCATGGTGATGAAGTATATAATGTTGTTTCCGCTTATGTATGTTCCGACTTCGAAGGAGCCCTGAAAGAAGACGGAGTCGAAGTATAAGATTCTTTAGTTTTTCTGAAATACCAAACGAATTATCGCCCCCAGACAAACCTGTAATTTATAAATTCCTCGAATCGTTAAACTAATGTAGTAACGTTAGTTACATACACTATCAATATAAGGCTGCCGGCATAATCGGCAGCCTTTGCTCAACTCCCTCAGAGAATAGGGCAGCATTAGCGAAACATAAATGACTTTTAGTACGTCTAATATATTAATTACCAATTTCAGGTAAATCAAAGGAGGAAGACATGTCGCAGAAAAAGGGGTATGCACTCTTTATTATGATTTGGCTTACAGTTTTAACAATATGGGCAGTTAATAAAATAGTGGTTCCTCTTAGCAATAACTTGGTGACAGTTCAAGGTATACCTGGTCAACCAACGACTCAGCAAATTTCTACAGTACAAATTGATAAAGATACTGTATGGGTAATTGAATCCAACAGTAACTTAATAAAAGTTATAACGCATGATACGGATGGTTATCATATGAAACAAATAAAAATGTCTATCCAAAATCAATAATGAGCAATGAAAGTTGCACTTATACTTTACTTAAAGAACAAGAGATTAAAGGGGCCGGTATTATTGTCCCGAAAGAACATAGGGAAACTGTTTTTGACTTAACTCAAGAAAGTCGATTAAGCTATCGGAAAATGTTTTTTCAATAAACACACCAAGATGAGGCTGCCAGCATGATTGGCAGCCTTTTTCTCAACTAAAGGGCAGATTAGTTTAATGCACACTTGTGGTAAAATGTGGTCAATAGCTTATTTTCATTAAAAGGGGTTGAAGAGTAGTATGGACTCCGTTGTGGTTAAATTAAATATTGATGAAAACACCTGTCCAAGGAAAATAAAGTATTAGACTGAATAAAGTTGTAGACTGCTGGGTGTTTCAGCATTTACTCCGAAAAATTGAATAAGAATTGCACTTCGGATGGAATCTAACGGAAGGGTATCCATAAAAAACTTTCCGAATGGAGAATTACTACTTATGAGCAGCAGATACTGGTTTCGATTGGCAATGATTTTGGTCCTGTCCCTAGTATTGACGGTCTGCGGCACTAATGCCAATGCTAAAGGCGGGAATCCTGAAGCAAATCCCCAAAAATCCGAAACGAATCAAAAGGATATAAATAAACTACCTACAGACAAGAACGCCATTCGTCCGTTTCATGTGAATGTTCCGGAAGCGGAACTTACTGAATTGCGCAGGCTCATAAACACGACAAAATGGCCTGATAAGGAAACGGTCTTGGATCAATCGCAAGGCGTGCAGTTCGCGACGATTCAGGAACTCGCGCGCTATTGGGCGACAGATTACGATTGGCACAAGTTCGAGGCGAAGCTGAACGCCCTGCCGCAGTTCATCACCAATATCGATGGTGAGGACATTCACTTCATTCACGTTCGTTCGAAGCATAAAGATGCTTTGCCCCTCATCATCACGCATGGATGGCCCGGATCGATCATCGAGATGATGAAGATTATCGGGCCGCTTACCGATCCCACGGCATATGGCGGGAAGGAATCAGACGCTTTCGATGTGGTGATTCCGTCGATGCCCGGCTATGGGTTTTCGGGCAAGCCGACCAAGGTCGGCTGGGACCCCGACCGCATCGCACGTGCCTGGGCAGTGCTGATGAAGCGCCTTGGATACACGAAGTATGTGGCGCAAGGCGGCGACTGGGGTGCGATTATCACGGATTTGATGGCTGTACAGAAGGCTCCGGGACTGGTCGGCATTCACTCCAACATGCCTGGCACTGTTCCGCCCGACATTGATAAGGCGATCAAGTACGGCAATCCGCTGCCCTCCGGTCTCTCAGCCGAAGAGAAGCGCGCGGTCCAGCAGCTGGACTTCTTCTACAAACACAGCGGTTACGCCTTCTTGATGGGGACGCGCCCGCAGACGCTGACCGGACTGGCGGATTCGCCTGTCGGTTTGGCAGCCTATATGATTGACCATGACGCGAAGAGTCTGGAGCTGATCTCACAGGCTTTTGCCGGACACCCCGGAGGCCTTACGCGAGACGATGTGCTCGACAACATCACGCTCTACTGGCTGACGAACACAGCGATTTCTGCGGCTCGTCTCTACTGGGAGAACAAGTACTCCTTCTTCGACGTCAAAGGCGTATCTATCCCGGTAGCCGTAAGCGTCTTTCCTGATGAGCTCTATCAGGCCCCGAAGAGTTGGACGAAGAAGGCGTATCCCAAACTTATGTATTACAACAAGCTCGACAAGGGCGGTCACTTCGCGGCATGGGAGCAGCCAGAGCTTTTCACTGCAGAACTCCGCGCCGCATTCAAGTCGCTACGCTAATCGGAGTCAGGTGGAATACGCTGATTTTGAACCGATTGATTCATATCTTAAAGAGTAAACAATCATGAAAAGTAATCTTGAGGAGTAGCCGCGGAACTAAGCTAACGGGAACGTTTGATAGTTCAATCTCAAAAGGACTACTATGGAGCAGGTTAATGTAAAAACTCTATAGAATTGAACTGTAACTTTTGTCTGAAATGTAGCGTCTTTTCCTTTAGGGGTGAGATCATGAATAAGAAGCTTTTCTTCATTGTAGTAGCAACTTTAATAATAATTCTTTCAGGTTGTTCTTCAGCTCCAAAAACTGAGAGCAGTAAAAATGAATTGGAGTACGGTAAAACTGTACGTGTAACTTTGGTTTGGAATGACAATATTTACGAGTTGGTTTCTGAGTCGGTACCAATTGATAAAATTGATAAGGAAATTGGAGTAGTGAATGAACAAGTTAGTCCGTACCCAACCTAATGGTGAGGTGGGTAGAAATACACCTGAGGGACCTATGATTATCCGCAATGGGGGAGGGAAATTATATGCAATAAAAGGCGTAAGTCAGCAGCAACAAATAGTTATTGAACTCTCAAAAGATGAATTCAAAAAATGCATCTTTTTCACTAAGTTATCATAGTTAATTGCAACATGCTTTTGTGATTACGCTAACGCAGAACGATAGCGCGGCGATGGAAACGGATCCATCGCTTTTTTTGTTTCTGTTCGAACCGCTCAACTATCGGGCAGGATAATTGAAATGTAATGCGAATTCTAAAAGGAATTAATGTTCAGTTGGTTGAAAAGGAGTAGCGAAATGTCACAACAGAAACGCCACCGCTATAAACTTGGGAACGTATATGCAATTCCATTACCGAACGGAAAGCTTGGTTTTGGTAGAACGATGGAAGATGCAGGTTTAGCAGTTTATAAACATATTGGAGAAAGCGAATTTGACGTGCCGAAGACCGAAGACTACCAGTTTATCGTTGGTGTATATAGGCATGCTTTAAGGTCGGATGGTTGGGTTGTTGTTGGCAATCGCCCTTTCAAAGCCGATGAAGACCCATTTCCTCCACCACAGTGCATCTTTGACCAAATTTCAGGAGGATACCAAATATATCACAGAGGCGAAATGCGTAACTCAACTAAAGAGGAATGTGAAGGTCTGGAAATTGCGGCGGTGTGGGATGCCAACCACATTATTGACAGGATTATGGGTGATGACAAGTGGCATCGAACATTACGCTAACGTAAGAACGTTTGTTTAATATGAAATCAGTACAAGGCTGCTGGTATGAATAGGTAGCCTTATTAAAGTAACAGGGAGCATAGTCCAATTGAAATTGTTAAAAAATGGTAATTTTAATAAATTTAGAGCATACAGTGTGCAAAATTCATCCAATTACAGGGGGGGCATTATGAGATTAAAATTAGGATATATAGTTTTACTGTTATTCTTAATCGGTTGTTCTAAAACTGATACCAGCGTAATGACCAAGGAAAGCCCAAAAGTATTAGACGAAGACAAATCATGGAAGATAAGCAGTATCTTTAAAGTCGATGATTATATGCTGTTAGGTGAACAAGGAAAGATAGGATTCATTTATAACGATCAAGAGGTAGTTCGTTTTTATCCTGGGAAAAAACAAAAGTATATGTGGCATTTTTGGGCTGATACACCACAAGAAACGCAAAATTTATTTGGTAAAAAAGTGAAGATTGTTGGAGTTAGCAAACAAACTGGTGAGAAAGTAAATGTATTTGAAGGTAGTATTGGTATTCCAAATACAAATATAAAAGATAATGATAAGGCAGGTAAAATGCCTTCAACGATGACTTTACCTTCAAAAGGTTTATGGAGACTAGAAGCTTATGTAGATGAAAAGCTATTCGGTAGCGTGGTTGTAGAAGTACACTAATACTGCTTTGGTAATCAATATTAAACTAACGAGAAACGTTTGTTCAATAAAAAAGCGACAGTCAAGGACTATTTTCACGTCCATGGCTGCCGCTGATCTAAATAATATGGTCAATCTAAGACTTATTTAACGAATTGTGACGCGAAAAACCGCGTGGTTTCAATGTATCCAGTCTAAAACTTTATTTTCCCACAACGCGGTACTTTTTAATCTACTTATAGAGATAACGATTGGATAGCTCTTGAAATGCGATCCGGTGGAACTTTTTCTTATCAAGCATCAATTTCTGAGCCATTTGCTTGTAGATTCGCTTATACCGAGGGTTCGGAGAGCTGTCCGCCGCCTGTTCCAAAGCGAGTGCCATCATGGTTAGCTCCTGACCGTCGAAGGCATCTATAACATTTTTGTATAGCAGTTTTTTCGCCAGCTCGCGGTACATTCTGGACTGAAACCGACTCTCCGTCTTCTTTGACCATTGCACCAAAACGTTCATAATAATCAGTTTGTCGTTTAACGTTAGCTTGATCTTGGCTTTTGTGCAGCGCATCTAAGATACACTCCTTTGTTCTCGATTGGCTGAAGCAATTATCGAGAGCAGGAGCGACAGGAGGTCGCAGCGGCGGAGCATGTGACCAATTTAAGTAATGTCGGGTCCGGCAATGCCAAGACATTCGGCTACACTGTATCATAGCATCGGCTTTATCAATCAGCACCGCTTTGCAATTACTTCCGGAATACGAAGGCTTCGCTTTGCCATCTTTGACACTTGCAGCCAAAGGCAACAGCGAGCCTACAGCTGATGCAGACGGAGGCAGCGTAGGTTCCGATGACGGTATAGTCGGGATCGTTTCTCTTTCCGGAAATTGGCTTGTTTTTGCAGACATAAATTTATTCGAGGAATTCGCGATTGCCGATTGGTGACCCTTTTCCTTGGATAAAGGCGGCGTAGGCTTCGGGCTTGATTGAATTTCAGCGGTGTATGAACCTCCCGCAGTCTCCAAACGGCTCGCAACAGGCAATGAGGGGGTAGTCGAAGGTGCTATGCCCGAAGGACCAGCTTTCGGGGTCGGCGATTTATCCGCAGAGGCGCTCTCAGCGGGCGAAATAACCAAGTCCAACACCGGCTGCACACCTACCGCTTCCGCGACCGGTTGCACAACTTTGTCCGTCAGCTCCTCAGCCGCTTTCGCGATAGGCTTCAGTGGGTCCGTTACCGCTTCCGCGACCGGTTGCACAACTTTGTCCGTCAGCTCCTCAGCCGCTTCCGCGATAGGCTTCAGTGGGTCCGTCACCGCTTCTGCGACCGGCTGCACAACTTTGTCCGTCAGTTCCACTGCCGCTCCTGCGATAGGCTTCAGCGGGTCCGTCACCGCTTCTGCAACCGGTTGCACAACTTTGTCCGTCAGCTCCCCAGCCGCTTCCGCGATAGGCTTCAACGGGTCCGTCACCGCTTCTGCTATCGGTAGAGCGATTTTATTCAATGGCTCAATGAAACCCAAGGCCCCCGTAGCATAAGTTAAATGGATTCCTACCAAAAAAGGCAATGCGAGCAAAATCAATGTGATGACGAGGCCTTTCAAAAGCTTTCACCTCTCTTTACAGTTAAGGCGAACCTCATATGGAAACATTCGCCATTTATCCACATGTATCCTGTAAAATGCATCCAAATTGAGTCTTTCGATCTAAAAGTAGCACTTTTGTGCTATCAGTCATAACCACTCACCCGTAAACGGGTCGACCAGCTCTTTCATCGTTAACCGACGAGCTGGGGGTTTCAACGTAACTGAAGAGGAAAAGCAATTATGCACGCCTCTTTCCCGAGGGTGCTTGAAATAAGCATGTTTAAGCAGCTTATTCACCACGGCTCCTAACAAAACTACAATCCACTCGACTAACTGAAGCAAATTACATCGACGTGAAGACGGACTTTGTGTATGAGATACACCATAATGAAAAATTGGATTCCATTGACTAACGAGCAGTATCGGTTTGTCTGGGACAAATCTGAGAAGTTTGAGAAGGTTGGATGCCCCTTTTTGAATTTGAGGAGGTAAATAAACATAAGAAATGATACAATATGTATCAGTAAAATGAAAGGAGGTTGCTATGTACATGTTTCAATGATCTTCTATAGGAATAAACTCTTGATAATGTATTCTAATTGAATTAACTGGAGGAAGAAGTATGAAATTGGCAAATAACATTGATAATAGGACATGTACATATCTTCTAATTCTCTTCATTACTCTAACCTTTCTTTTTATCACAAATAGCTCTTATGCAGTAGGAATCGATTCAAATAGTCCAGAACTAAGCGCGGCTGAGGCAGAGCTGCAAGGTACAATTACTGACGAATTTGGAGCTCCAATTAAAGGAACACAAGTTGAAGTATTTACTTACTATTTTTCTGCAACATTGCCAACTCTTGCAGTCGCAACAACAGATGAAAATGGACATTATACCATACAACAATTCGATAGAAGTGCTAGGCCCGGATATCAGGGTATAAAATTTTCTATCAAAGGTTATCAAGTATACAGATCCCTTCCATCCTCTGTTCATATATTTAATTTCCGTTTTCCAGATGTATTATCTTCTGTGAGCGGAAACATAACGTTAGATAGATTGGGGGCAATTCCAATCCCAGGATATACTGTTTCGTATGATATATGTGTAAGTTCCGGACACTGTATGCCATTACACTCTGCTATAACTGATGATACAGGCCATTTCACAATTACTTATATTGAATCAGATTATGGAGATCCAGGGCATAGAGGTGTTAATGCCGATCCAAATCATAGTGGATTTGAAATAGGAAAAACTGCTATCTCTCCCCCTCCTGGAACGTTGTATGGCGTTGTAAATGGATTTTTAGAATTAGCAAATGCGAACGTTAGAGTGAATGGTACCGTTGAATTGGTCGATGTAGGTACTACAAAAATTAATCTTTATGGTGCGTTTGCATTTTTTAATTTACTAGATAAGGAATACAGTTTAAAAATTACACCTTCAGACTGGGATGCGCAATATTTTGTACCAATTCAAAAAAATAACGTCCGACCAAGCAATACTCCATTGGCTATAATTCTTCCGCCTGCGCCGGATCTGAAACCGCCTGTAACTACCGATGATTCGACTCTTGGCTGGCACAATGACGACCAGACTATACATTTGGGCGCAACTGATGAACGCAGTGGTGTGCAGACGACTTATTTCAGCTTAGATAACGCTACTTTTGCTGAAGGCAATGTCGTTTCCATCAATGGTGACGGTGTTCACTCCCTTCAGTATTTCAGCATAGACAAGGCAGGCAACCAAGAGGAACTCAAAACCGTAAAAGTCAAAATTGACAAAACTAAGCCATACGTAGTTCCGCCCATATCCATGTCGTTTTACCAGACTGATGTGATTAATCTTCATTTTGATATTAACGATCCTTTAAGCGGTGTTACTTTATCGGAGATCGTGCTGGATAATTCAGTTATCGAAAACCCAACATCATTCGAGCTGCTAGCTTTGACGGTCGGCGATCATGCCATTCATATTACGGCATCGGATGCGGTAGGAAATAGCACTGAAATCAATTTTGTGCTACATATTTCAATTAACTCCGCCCATTTCATGGAGGTGCTCAAGATCGGGCAAGATAGAGGCTTGATCGATAATATGGGCATTTACAAAAGTTTATCGGAAAAGGCCAAGCACTCATCCTGGGATGCACTTGAGAAGGAAATAAGTGCTCAGTCCGGTAAACATATTAATTCCGATTACGCAAGTCTGCTCCTGGATGACATTAAGTATATAACGACGCATTAATGGCCGATAGATCCTGCTTGAGAGATATTCTTTAATGTAAGATTGAGAATAAGTTGCCTAGGTAAACAAGGGTATCATCTTTATGTAAAGGAGAGGAGTATGGTTATGGTTAGTAAAGAAATAAGGGACATAATTGAAAAATTACCGATTATAGTGTTAAAAATGACAAAGTAGAGGTCGGAATCGATTATGAAGGTATTCTTGCCGTGGATTTTCCTAATGGATTAAAGAGTGGGGATAAGCTGCAATTAAAAGGAAAGTCAACATTCGAGATTAAGGAAGGAAAAATCTCATTGATTGAAGATTGCAGTTGAGTACACCACACGGTTTTTAAACTAACGTAAGAACGTTAGTTCGATAAACAGCAACGGCGGCAGCCTAAGACATTGTTTTTTCAAATCCTAGTCCGCCGCTGTTTCTTTTTCAATATAATTACAAACAACTATATTCTTGAAAATTTATATTATACAAAATAATGTTTGGCATTCGAATCAAACATAACACACTTTTGTATGGACATATGGAAAGCTTGATAAGATTGCCTGGTATAATAAAAATTCAGCTGGCACGATCCATGAAGTAGGAAGAAAGAAACCGAATGTATGGGGGTGGGATGGTTTCGTTGTAGAGCAGCATCATGTTTTTTAAATGTTCTGTTTTAGGATTCTGGAATAATGGTAAAGGCAATAGTTCGAATTGGTGCATCTAGATCATTAATTTTGTTAGTAGTGTTGTAGTATTTTATCATTAGGTCGTTTAATTCATTTTGAAACTTTATAAAATTTTCATCATCAAGCTTTAATTCTACAAGTGAAAAAGTAGAACCATCATCTGAGCAATCTTGCTCTTCTAATTTGGTGAGATAGTTTTGATATTGAGTCATAAGCGATAACTGGTAATACGAAATATAATTCAGCTTTTCCTTACTAGAAGACTTTTTCCACTCATCTGCACTAAGTCGGGCTTCTTCTTCATTTAAAATGTAGTATTTTTCGGAAATGGATCTCACTTTTTTTTCTTTCATAATGCGAATAACTCCAGCATCTAATAAAACTTGTATATGTCTATATAAAGTTGCCTGAGGCACATCTTTAATGATTTTTACCATTTCAAGTGAAGTCAGTCCATTTTCTTTGTTTCTCATTAAAGCTTGAGAAATCTTCATCCTTACTGGGTGCAGGATAATTTCAGCTTTATTAGCCATTTTTTTCTCTCCCCAATCAAAAAATATCCCGTTATTATCTATAATGATAATATTATCATTGTAAATAACAATAAGAATTAAAACAATATTCTTTAAAGAAAAAATAAGTGTAACATTTCGTATTTCTATGTTATCATTATCGATAATGATAACATATTAATTAATTAATAATGACTTAGGAAGTGGTTAATTTGCAAATGCATTACGGGTGGAACGAATTAAAAGATATTGATTTCATGTCTGTATTGCCGGTTATTTTACCGGTCTTTGCTGTAGGGATGATTTTGATCCTAATAGCATTAATGGATTTATTCAAGCACAGAAAAACGAGGAAAAATGTTTTGCTGTGGAGTCTCATTATTATTTTTCTAAACACGTTTGGTCCGATTCTATATTTTGTTATTGGCAGAAAGGACAATGAAAGAATATGAAATTAGAAGTCAAAAATGTTACTAAAACATATAAAGAAAAAACGGCTGTAAATAACTTTTCAATGGTTCTGCAATCTGGAGAATGTGTAGGATTGATAGGGCCGAATGGGGCTGGTAAATCGACACTCATCAAAGTAATTTCAGATATTATTAATCCTACAATGGGAGAAATATTGCTTAACGGGAAGAAAATTTCGCAAATGAAAAAGGAAATTGGCTACTTACCGCAGTACCCTAACTTTTATCATTGGATGACTGCACAAGAAACTCTTGCTTTCATGGGGGAACTATCAGGACTAAGAAAAGAAGAATTAACAAAGGCAATCCCAGAAATATTATCGAAAGTAGGGTTAAGTGGAGAAGAGAATTCAAAAGTTGGAACATTTTCAGGTGGAATGAAACAAAGACTTGGCATAGCACAGGCGTTGTTACACAAACCATCATTGATTGTAATGGATGAGCCGGTATCGGCATTAGACCCAATTGGTCGAAGAGAAGTACTGAATCTAATCGAAGAAATCAAGAGAGAGACTACGATTTTATTGTCGACGCATATATTAAGCGATGCAGAAGAAATATGTGAAAGATTTATAATAATCAAAAATGGGCAAAAAATTGAAGATACAACTATCTCCGACTTGTTAAACAGCAATCGCGAAAATAAAATGATTTTTGAAGTTACGTCTATCGATCAAGAATGGATGGAAGTTTTGAAAAATTTGAACTATGTAAAGGATGTAGAAGCAGTAGGAAATAAAATAAAAATAGAAGTTGAACATATAGGTTTGAATAAAAACATGTTAATAAGAAGTGCTTTGGAACATCGGGTTGATCTCGTAAAGTTTGAAATCACCAACGATACATTAGAGGAGATATTCATAAAATTGGTGGTGGAAAAATGAATAATTTTAATGTGCTAATGAAAAAAGAATTTGTTCAAACGGTACGTGAATTTAAAGTTATTTGGCTGCCTCTTGTATTTATATTTTTAGGAGTAACTCAACCAGTTGTTAGCCATTATTTACCCTCAATATTAAAAACACTCGGTGGAGCACAAGGTATCACAATTGATCCTAGTATGGCTGCTCAACAAGGTGGGGAAGTACTCGCAACTACTTTAGCTGCTCAATTTGATCAGTTGGGGGTAATAATTATTGCAATTTCTATGATGGGGGTCTTACAGACAGATAAAGTCAACGGTATGTTGGCTTTTATTCTTACGAGACCGGTCACTATAGTATCGTACATAGGTGGTAAAATAATTGCCAATTTCATATTTGTTGCTTGTTCTGTAGTGTTAGGTTACTTGATTTCGTATGTGTACGTTAATTTGTTGTTTACAAATGTAAATTTTGTGGACGCGATAATAGCTTCTTTGTTCTATTTGTTATGGGTTCTGTTTATGGTAACCTTCACTACGATGATAAGTACTATTTTTAATAGCCAAGGTATTATTGCATTAATTTCAATTGTATTCCTACTAGGCTGTAGAATTGTACTTGGTTTGAGTACTCTTACAGATTTTATGAATCCCGCAAGTATGAGTAAACATGCCATGGAAGTATTAATTACAGGAGCAGCCAACCCCAACTTAATATGGAATGTTTTAGTGGTACTTTTATGGATTGTACTAACAATCATTGTAACGATCTTTTGGATTTCTAGTAAAAAGACCAAGTCAGACTAACGGATGGGCTAAATGGCACCATAGTTCGACTTTGGAACGAGATAGGGAGGCAACCTGTATACATAGCATATCGCAATTCGAGGTATATAGTGATTAAGCTAACGGATAACGTTAGTTCAATGAACTGTCTCCTTTATTTGTGTCAGAAGTACTTCATAACTTAATTGTATTTAGGATTTTTGAACACCATAACCACTTCAAAACTATATTTGTCTTTTATTTTGATAAGAAGTCTAGCAAACCCTTATGTTTGCTGGACTTCTGCACTTCAAAACTTTAATGTCTCCCAACACTTGTTGCTAGTAGCGATCATAGACTCTACTAAGTTTTTTAGTAAAAGTAAGAACAGCGTATAACTTCGTAAAAGTTATACGCTGTTTTTTTGCATATGATTCGTTTAGAGCGAGCAGTGGTATTATTCTTGGTTATTACCCTTATTTTTATCGTGTCCATTGCCATTCTCTTTCTCGCTGCTGCCATGTTGGCTATTGTTTCTTTTTTCTTTTGCTTGATCGGATTTATCCAGATCCTGCTTATCTTTACTCTTTTGCGTATGATCTGCTTTTTCCTCAACCGAGTCTTTTTGTTTTACTTGGACTGAGACAGACTCGTTAATAACTTGTGATACTACTGGTGATTGAACTGGTGATTGAACTGGTGTTGGAACCGATGATGGAGTTTCTGATGGAACTGTTATTTGAACTGGTGATGGAACAACTGAAGGAGCCGGTTGCTGCTCTGCCTTAGCTGTAACGTCATCATTCGTCTTCACCTGTTGCGTTTTCTTTTCGATTTTGGACAGTTTTTTATCCAAGTGGGCAAACGACTTTTCTATATTTTTCATTAGAGATGATTGGGCTTTGGGATTTCCTACTTTTTCCAATACTGAGGCCAAAGCTAGAATGTTGTGCTGCAAATCGGTTTTTACCTTCAGTAGCTGCTCAGAATTTTTTACTTCCTTTTCAGAAACGTTCACATCCTCGGTTTCCGTTTGCTCAGATTCCACTATCTTCTCACTGGCCGGATTAGCTGCGATTTGTGTTGTTGAAGTCGCTGCTTCAGCATTCACCGATGGTGACGCAGTTGCAGCGGGTGCAGACGTTTCAGCTGCCGAAAATCCGGAAGCCTGTTCGGTTTTTTGAATCGCATTCTGCTGAATTTCCAACGACTTCTGTAGAGTTAGACTCGCCTCGTCCGTTTTCCCTTTAGCCAATAAGGCGTTCGCTTCTGCCAGTCGTTCTTTGGCAAATGCGGCAAGCAGTCTTGCCTCCTTAACGTCATTGACAGTTAGGGCTAACCGAATATTTTCGTACATTGTTTTTACAAAGTAGAAGAAGTCTCCAGGCAATAGACTAGTAGTAGTCTCAGTCATATTCTGGGTGACGCTAACGGAAGCTGGAGTAGAAGACGGTGTTGGTGTTGACATCTCCGAAGCAAATACACTGCTTGTACCTACGCTAAAAACGAGTATGCTGAGCATAGCGCTCTTCTTTAGAAATTTGTACTTTTTAGGTTCTTTTGTGAATGTTACTTTCATGAATATTACCACCTTTTGCAAGTTGTCTATTGTCTGTCGGCCGATACTAAGGTATACGAGATCACCATTTATTTTCAGGGGGCAGGTAAATTTTAGAGCAGAGAATCGGTATATACCCTCACAAAATCCGAGTGGGATGCCGAATATACTTAGTGTTAACAAAGAGGAGGAATATAAAGAGATGAAAAAAAGATGGATGGTTATCGCGTCATGTGTATTGGCAACGAGTCTAATGGCAGGATCCGCATTGGCAAAATCGGAATCAAGCAATTCTAATGAGGGCAAGTCTGATGCTGTAAAGGTTAACATTGATCTTAAGGTGAAAACTGATGTCAAAGAGACGGTTACATCCGATACTTACGGCGATCAAGGCCATAATGGATATAAAGGGCTGCTCAACGCGATCGACAATGTGAAGGACAAGCCTGCAGGGGCTGTTATAGCAGAGCTTCTTTTAACCAAATATGAGACCCAGCTTACAGCTGAGCAGAAAGCCGAGCTTGAGGCTATCAAAGAGAAAGACGCAGCTTTGTCGGTGGTTGCCGATCTGTTGGATAAGAACGGAAGCGTAACTGACGCCGTATACGTTCAAAAGGAAGCTATTTTAGCAAACGTTACGAATCTTGACTCTTACAAAAAACTAGGCAAATTGTACGACAAGCTAGGGAAAAAAGGTGTGAAATTATACGTTAACGGTGAAGAGCCTACTTTTGAAGTAGCTCCGTTTATCCGCGAAGGCAACACACTAGTTCCTTTCCGTGCGATTTCCGAGGCTTTAAAAGCAACAGTTACTTGGAACGAAGAAGACCGTTCAGTTACTGTTACACGTGATGGTATTACTGTAAAACTCTTTATTGATAGTAAGACAGCTACTGTCAACGGCAAGGAAGTAACGCTTGAGGTTCCAGCAGCGATCGAACAAGGCAGCACGGTTGTGCCTGTGCGTTTTGTGAGCGAAGCCTTGAAAGCAGCTGTGAAATGGGAAGCTGAAACCAAATCAGTCGTTATTTACGAAGAATAGTCCGATCTCATTCTAGAGCCATCCATATTGGATGGTTCTTTTTAGTTGAATCATTTACTCGCATTTATATGTTTTGGGTTCAGGCGATTCCTTACTATAGGGTATTTGATAAGATGAAGAGAAAGTAAATACGAAGGAACAAAACAGTCATTAAACTAACGGTGAACGAGAGTTAAGTAATTGTTACATGATTGAAATCTTATTTTCATCTGGCATTAATCATTCAAGAATATAATAAGAGTCGACCCCCTTTAAAATATAAACTTAGACCCACAGCCCGTTGCTGTGGGTCTCTTTTTGTTATTAAGCTAAAGGGCAGTATTGCTTAATAATTAGTTTCCGATATATGTTAAAATTAACTGCATGATGATCAAGAACGTTGAGCTGGTGTGTAATGAAGATTGTAGTTATGGGTGTATACCATATTTACCAATCCCCGCTGATCTGCAAGGTTTGGATTTGCTATCTACATGGTTCGAGCAATTATCCGAAGCAGCAATGCTACTTTCCAAAACTTCTGACTTTGTAATAATCAATGATATTGACTCTTTTAATTCATGGGTAGAAATTCAAAAGAGTGATGAACATGTATTTATTAGTCATATAATATCAGAAAAGAAAGCAGGACAAGGTACATTGTTGTTTAAACCATTAAGTAATTATATAGATGGTCCTTGGGTGAAACAATCTGTCCCAATAAATGTTTTTTTAAATGAAGTCATTAATAAAACACAAGCATTTATGAATGAACTCATAGCACATAATAAAAATTTCCTATACGTCAATTGGTTAAAAAGAACAATGCATAATATAAAAAATATAGATATTTAGACGAGATTGTACTAACGATCTGTGGCAGCCCTTCACCCCGCTAACGGGCAGGATAATTTAAGATTATTCGCACTGAGCCTTACCATAAGTGACGGCGAAAAGTTGAGTTGAAGGTTGAAGCTTCGATGGTAAATCTATGAAGAAGCGCGTAAAGACCCAACTCATGTGGAATCGGTCATATATGCCGAGACGAGACCTTTATCAGGAATAGTTCTCCATCATTTGATATAAATAATTTCGAAAGTCTTCAACATAGGTTTTGGGCTCTACAACTTTTAGATGAGTGCCGAAGCTTGCTAATAATTGAAATCCCCTACGATTTTGAGGGACATAAATGGTTGCTAATAAAAATCCAGAACTATGGTCTTCAATACTTCTTCGACCATACCTTTCGATGATTTGATCTTTTATGCTAGGCGATATCCATGCCTTAATCGTGACGAGTTGCGGTAGATAACTTGCTTCGTGTCCTTGCTCTGACCAATCGTCTCTAGGATGAAACGCGCGTTCATCCATAGTAATATGATCGATCCGAGATAACTTGAATGTTCGAGATCCCTGTCGATGTAAACAGAATCCTTTCAAGTACCAACTCGATTCGCTAAAATGCAACTCATAGGGCTCGACCATTCTATTCGTTACAGCCCCGTCTTTATCTGTATAATCAAACGAAACCAGCCTTTTCTTTAAAATGGATTCGTGACATGTCTTTAAGGTTTCAAGAATCTCGGACCGACCTTCCCAATCATAAAACGACAGTTGAATGGAACGATTCAGAGACAATGGACTAACCATTGCCTCTATTTTTTTAATCGTTCTTTCAACTTCTTCAGTAAGGAGGATTTGTTCCAATCCGCCGAGTGCAGTTAAAATATTCTGTAAATCGGAGCTGCTTAAAAGGCGTTTATCAACCTTGTATTCATCTATTATGCCGTAGCCGCCTTTGACCCCATTGACAGAGTAGATCGGGATGTTCGATAAGCTCAATGTTTCCATATCGCGAAGGATCGTTCTTTTGGAAACATTGAATAGTTGTGAGAATTCCTTTGTAGAAACAACCTCTTTTTTCAGCAATATCATGATAATCGAAATAAGTCTCTCCACTTTGTCCATAATTGCCCTCTTTTTTCTACATGATTTCAGAACGGTGACACTAAGATGTCACCTTTTGTCCATTATACTACATGTATTACAAGAAGGAGGTTTTGATTTAATGTTTAATCCAACCGATTTTCCCAAGCCCACCCTTATTTCAGTTAACGGTGTGGAACTCGAAGTCTTTGAAGCAGGCCGACAAAATGCCGGAAAACCCATTGTCCTCTGTCACGGCTGGCCAGAGCATGCCTTTTCTTGGCGCCATCAGATGGCCGCCCTTGCCGCAGCGGGCTACCATGTCATCGTCCCAAACCAGCGAGGTTACGGCAACTCATCCCGTCCGACCGAGGTAACAGACTATGACATTGAACACTTGTCGGGTGATCTCATCGCACTTCTCGATCACTACGGATACGAAGATGCCACCTTTGTCGGTCATGATTGGGGTGCAATGGTCGTTTGGGGACTGACCTTATTGCATCCAAACCGTGTAAACAAAGTGATAAATCTGAGCTTGCCTTACCAAGAGCGCGGAGAAAAACCCTGGATCGAGTTCATGGAAGAAATACTTGGCGGCGACTTCTATTTCGTCCACTTCAATCGACAGCCAGGCGTCGCGGACGCCGTATTAGAAGACCATACATTCCAGTTCCTTCGCAACCTGTACAGGAAGAACGAGCCCCCCACAGCGCCTCAGCCAGGTATGGTGTGGATCAATCTCGCCAGAGCAGAAACACCACTGGGTGAGCCTTTGATGAGCGACAGCGAGCTGGCAGTTTTCGTCTCCGCCTTTGAAACATCAGGGTTCACGGGCAGCATAAATTGGTACAGGAACCTTGACCGCAACTGGCGCTTATTGGCGGAGGTGAACCCAATCATCCAACAGCCGACCCTCATGATCTACGGCGACCGGGATTTGGTCCAGAGGTCTGAAAACCTGACAAAGTTCGTGCCCAATGTGGAAGTGGTCAATCTGGATAGCGGTCATTGGATTCAGCAAGAAAAGCCGGAAGAAACAAACCAAGCGATTTTGAAATGGCTGGAACAGCAGGATGCCACCTAGTCCCAAGAGCGTTTCAAGGTTGAGCCTGCCCTCCGGCTTGACCGGAGGGTGGAATGAGATGATCCTCTGAAAAACAACGAAGGAGCTGCAGTGACAGCTCCTTTTGCATTTTTCGCCGATAGACCCGTTAAGCTGAACCGTATCACTAGTCATTAAACTAACGGATAACGTTAGGAAATAGCGGTTGCTTCGGCAGCCGTTTTTGTTTCCCCGCTAACGGGCAGGATTGTTTGGTTGCTATGGAGTATTATTAGTCGTAACATTTCACTAAACTAACTTGGTTCTACACGCTCTTTTTAGGAGGAAATCGTTTGTTAAGTAACATAAAAGAACTTTTTAGTGATTTGGATTTCTTTTCAAAGCAAATTGCTGAGGCAGATTTGTCAACAATTATGTTTGAACAATACTATAACGGATTAAGTTATTACGCTATCGGGAGAACGATAGTTAAACTGTGAAGGGCTGCAACGTGTGGCAGCCCTTCACCCCGCCAACGGGCAGTATAGTTAACTAATGCATCTTTGAAGAGAGTGAATATTCCATGCAAATGTGTTAAATGTAGTGTCCTGTCCATACATATAGAAAAGCAAAATGTATGGGAAAGGATGAACTAAATGAAAATTGCGTTGTATATTATTACTGTTATTAGCTTATTTGTATCAGCAGCTTGCAGTAACTTGTTTAGTGAATCGGATGCAGTAAAATATACTTTAGCCAAGATACATGAGTTAGATGACCCTCATTTAAATATCGATTTCCCAAAACGAAATGGAACTAGGACTGTGAAAGTCACGATAGGTGGTATGTATGGAAATACAACCAGTCTAAAGTTAACAACGAGTGTTAAATTGATTGATAAAGAAACATACGAAGTTACCCTTATCAAAGATTGGAACTATAAGGTGAATGATATAAGAGTGATTAGCTTTTGGGTATTTAAGGTTACACAAAGCAATGTGACTCTTTTAAGAAAAGACGACAAGGATGATTTACTGGCTGCAATAGGTTGATGATTAGGGTATAGTGTCCGCATCCCAGCCAAGTACATTAGGCTAACGGTCAACGTTTGTTCAATAAACACACCATTAGGAGGCTGCCAGCATTATTGGCAGCCTCCATTACGTTAACGGGCAGGATTCGTAGTAAAAGGGTAACTTACGGTCGTAATAACTTAATATCCTTACAGTCGCTATATTCCAAAGTGATGAAATCCTGCGAATGAGTGAGTTTACGTGAGATAAATCCTTAATACTGAGGGACGGATAATGATAGTTGAATTAACCGCCTTTCAAAGGGCGCTTTTCTTTTGGGATAAAGACAACTTTGATACCCTATGGAAAAAACAAAAGCGTGACATTTGCCGATGACAAAACGGTATTTGAATTGGTGTAAGGATTATCTAGGGTGGTATCTTAATGATTGAACCGTTAACTAAGTTGAGGTGAGGAGGAGTTGAAATGGAAGCAGTAAAATTAATAGCAAAGCCTGTAGTGGGTACACTTATTCATAAAGTAATTTTATTAATTACTCATTTTGTTTATGGTACAAAAATTTGTTTATTGCCTGGTTTTGTATGTACAGAGTAAGTTGTACAGGAACGATTCGCACACATTTGAAATCAGGAGGTGATGATTTGGTAAGCGTTTTCGAGGCAAAATGCTGAATCCGTTCATCGATGATTTTCAGATGATTCAAGTTTTGAATACGATGAAAAGGAGATCATAATGGTCAAATGTGGAATAAAGCCGTTGACGGCGATTATTTTGATGCTGGTCTTGATTATTAATTTGATTCAACTGCCTAATCATGCATCCGCTTCAAGCGGTGTAGATGAGTATGACATGCTTCGTTCTAAAATTTACGATGTTTTAACGGGCGGTGACAACTTCGATCCGACCGATCCAGATATTTCTCCTAGAATATCAGGTATTGAAGCAAACGGCCAGAAGTACTGGTCCACCATAAACAATGAGCAAAACAGGACCTATTTGTGGAGTGATTTAAGCGACCCATTAGGGCCAAATATGGACTCAACTCATCTTTCTGGAAGCTACAGCCGTCTGGCGCAGATGGCAATCGCTTACAGTACAAGAGGAACCAGTCTATATAGCAATCCCAATCTGCTGGCGGATATTATTAGCGGCATGGATTGGATGTATACCAACAGGTACACTTTGAGCGTACCCGTAAGAGGATACGGCAATTGGTACGACTGGCAAATTTCCTCGCCGAATTCAATTAACACTGTGTCAAACTTGCTTTATTCGCATCTGACCACCCAGCAGCTGAGCGATTGGCATGCAGCACTCGACCGGCAGACACTTCCGTTAAACGCATCCAATGCCGGCGCTAACAGGGTATGGACATGCAATATCATGATTACTAGCTCGCGTTCTGCCCGCGTTAAGGCGATACTATTAGCCAATCATGGGCAATTTCATCTACATAGAGGCCATCGTTCTCCCTCCAAAAATGACTTTCAAGTGTGTCGAAGATCTCACTTATAATAGGCTCCGCCCAGGAAATTCCCGCCTTACATGACGTAGAGACAGCTAAGAGGGCAAAGCTTGTCCATACGCATATTTCGTTCGATTCTCAGCATGTTTTCTTTTCAGAACCCAATAATATCCTCCATGCTCGTGATCCCATTGATACTCCTGAAGAAAGCGTAGACCATGCTCAGTAGCTTCACGGTATTCCAGCGACCCTTCGATTTGGCAGGCGGCACTGAAAATATAGACGAATCGAGCCATTCCAACGAGCTGCTTTGTCTAATAGTCGCATACAGTACCATCATCCAAAAAACAGTTGATATATCCAACGTAGGTGAAGTCGATGCATCTGGGATAATAAAACTTAACGATATCCAAGATATGTTGTTTAAGAAAGGAGGGTTTTGTAAAATCTGAATTGCTTGAATCGACAAAATTATTCACAGATTTACCATCTTTATTAAAAGCCGAATAAAGGTTTATATGCTTCAGGACTTGGCTAGTATTACATATAAAAATAAAACTTCTCGAAATTAAACCAAGAAAGGAATTATTATAGGTTAATAATCGAGAGATGATATTTGAATAAAATAGTGGTAAGTCTAGTTCATTATTAATAAATTCGAAAGGAAATGTCGGAGAATTGCTTGGCTAGGTCATATAATTAAGTAGAAGATGAGAAGAAGCTAGAATAGCTGTATTGTCTTGATGACACTGAATGGTCCAGCGTAGACTTCCTTCTATTTGTAAACTTATTTGAAGGAAGGGGCAGATTGGCATGAAACTTCACAATCTGCCTTAAATGCAATCCGTGTTCAAGGTGATCACAACACGATTATGGTTCGGGGAAATAACTGGAAATGGACTTGAAGTGATAAATTAAATTTTTAAGTAATACAAGTGGGTGTCTCAGAAACCATGAAAATGGCGAGGGCACCCACATTATGTTTCTGAATGGTTAGTTTTGTTTTTACCTTTTAAAAAAGATCATTTTTACATGAAAGACGGTTATAGCCTTCTCATGTCGAAAAGATCTATATTGATTTGAGGAAATTGTGCCAAGAATTTTCGGTGAACTCTTGTAAATAACAGTTCTTTTTAATAAAACCTTCAGGTGGATCTTACGACAAGAGTAATGTTTATGGTCAAAAATATTGTTTATTGCCCAATTTGAAATAAGGATAGTACTGTAAACAAGGAACGATTGATTCGTTCACAGATAAATGAGCTGGGTAGGTTATTTTAAAAATTTAGGAGGTGACTGAAGATAATTCGGCAAGCGCTTTCAAAATGTCTGAATCGTCAATATCGAGATTTAGATGACTGTAAAAATTCTAAGTATATCGAAATGAGAGGAGAATGTTTATGTTTAATTGGAAAACGACCAAAATAGCTGCGATTATTGTGCTGGGTGCCATGCTTATTAATTTATTTCTGCTGCCAAATGCTAAAGTTGTTGCAAGCGGGGACGAATATGATGTATTACGCTTAAAGATATATGATGTCATTTCGGGAGGAAACGACTACGTTGCGACCGATCCGGATATTGCTCCTACAATCACAACTATCGATACCAATGCCCAGACGAGTTGGAGCACCATGAACAAAGCTCCTAACCGAAACTATCTGTGGGGTGCAAGCAATCCACTCGGTCCAACTATGTCCTCCTCCAAAGTTTCCGGTGATTTTAGCCAACTGCAGGGAATGGCACTTGCCTACAGTACTCGAGGCACAAGCTTGTACCAAAATCAGAGTTTGCTGGCGGATATTATAAGCGGCATGGATTGGATGTATGCCAACCAGTACAATTCGAGTGTTCCAGTCAGAGGCTATCAAAATACCACCAACAACTGGTACGATTGGCAGATTGCTTCTCCGCTTTCGATCAACAGTATTATCGTTCAGCTATATTCGTCACTTTCCTCCCTGCAAATCAGTAATTGGGAGGCAGAAGTAAGCCGGCAAACGCTTGCTCTTAATAGTGGTAACACGGGTGCTAACAGGGTTTGGACCTGCAATATTATCATTACAAGCGGTATCATTACCAAGAACAGTGCTAAAATCACTACGGGTGTGAACGGTCTTAGTCCTGTGCTTGCTTACGTTGCTTCAGGCGAAGGATTTTACAGTGATGGCTCGTTCCTGCAGCATACGGCACTTATTTCTTACAATGGTGGTTACGGACTTTCGATGCTCGATAATCTGACCCAGGTGATGTATATTGTTGCGGGCTCTACATGGGACATTACCGACCCGAACCTGAGCAATGTGTATCAATGGATCTACAAAGCTTACGAGCCGTTGTTTTACAACGACAGCATGATGGCTATGGTCAATGGTCGGAACATTGCCAGAATAGGTTCTGATGATTTGGGAGTTTACTCAACGGGTAGCTCTATGGGCAGACTAGGTTCCAGTGTGGTTAGATTGGCATATTCAGCACCTAATTCTGCGGATGTTTTGCGTTACAAGTCCATGATCAAGCAATGGATGAGCGAAGCAGCATCCCCGACGCCTTACGCTACATTAAGCTCGATTCAGATCATTGCACAGACTAAAGCAATTGTGAACGATTCCAGCATTACACCTAGAGGCGATCTGATATTAAATAAGCAATATCCGAATATGGCCAGAGCAGTGCACAGAAGACCGGACTTTACATTCGGTGTCAGCATGACTTCCGATAAAGTGGCCAATTATGAATTGATTAACGATGAGAACGTCAAGGGCTGGCATACTGGAGACGGCATGACGTATCTGTACAATTCAGACCTCGCTCAGTATATGGATGCCTTCTGGCCGACCGTAGACAGCCACCGTTTGGCAGGCACGACGGTCATTCAGAACAGCGAGCCAGGACCTGCGAAGAAGAACGGATCCAGCTGGGTCGGAGGCACTGATGTAAGCGGTTTATATGGCGTAACAGGCATGCAGGTCCAAGACGCTGTTTACTCTCTGTCAGCCAACAAGTCCTGGTTTATGTTTGACGATGAAATCGTCAATCTGGGTGCAGGCATTCAATCGACGAACACCACCAGCCCCGTGGAGACGATTGTCGAAAACCGAAAGCTGAACGGGAACGGAAACGGAAATAACACGTTTATTGTGGGCGGCGTACAGAAGTCCTCTGCATTGGGGTGGTCAGAAACGATGTCTGGAGTAAGTTGGGCGTATCTCGCAGGCAATACCGCTGGATCCGACTTGGGTTATTATTTTCCACAATCCTCCACTGTTAAAGGCTTAAGAGAGTCGCGGACAGCTAACTGGAAAAGCATAAATAATCACTATAACGACAGCAACTTGTACCCTGATTACTCTGTAGACTATACACGCAATTATTTAACCTTATGGATGGATCATGGTACAACCCCTACCAATGGTAGCTATTCCTATGTACAGTTGCCGAACAAATCGTCTGCGCAAGTGGCAAAATATGCCGCCAATCCGGATATCACGATTTTGGAAAACAGCACGCAAGCTCAAGCAGTAACGGAGAACAATCTGAATGTGACCGGCATCAATTTCTGGCAGGACGCTGTCAAAACGGTGGGTGAAGTAACAAGCAACAAAAAAGCATCGGTCATGGTTCGGGGCAGCGAGAATGGGACAGAGGTCTCCGTATCCGATCCTACGAAGGCAAATACAGGCACGATCGTAATAAATCTTGCGAAGAATTTGGGCCCGATCGCCTATCTTGATCCAGGAGTTACCGTAAGCACAAGCGGCGGCGTGACTACAATAACGGTCAATGTAAGCGGATCTCTCGGAAAAAGTTTCAAGGTTTACTTTAACAATCCGGCAGGCCCAGTCACAGGCTATGCGTTCAACGAGAACTTTAATGACATGATGGCGGCTGATCTGAACAGTCAAGGCGGTTGGGTCGGAGATAACGGAGGTGTGTCGGCCAATATTATTGGGGTGCAAGCTCTTAACGGATCTGCAACTGATAAATCGGTTAAATTGGCAACCAAGGCAACGGGTGGTAGAGCAGACGCTTATAGATTATTCAACGCCCCACAAGGCGGATTCCTGACTGCAGAAGTCACTGTTACTGCAGACGATAATTATTGGAAAAATGCGATGATTGTAGCAGACAGCAGTCTCACCTCCAACAACATTGCCGCGCATATCGTCATGGAAAACGGCAAGATGTGGGGTTACAACGGTGGTACGAAGACGGATATTTTGACTTCCATCACCCCTGGCGTTCCTTACCGTCTGAAAGCTGTTATTAATACTTTTACCAAAAAATTCGATATCTATGTGAATGATGTGATTCGAGTATCCCAATGGAGCTACCGTTATTCCGGAATAACCAAACTTGATAAGTTTCTGGTTGCCAACTCGGGGAATCTAAACAGCTCAATGAGTTTTGACGATGCGAAGGTGTCTTATCTGCCTTTAACATTAAGTTATTTGATCAATGAGAACTTTAATAATATGACGGCGGGCAATCTTAACGGACAAAATGGGTGGGTCGGCGATAACGGTGGAATATCGCTCAATACGATAGCAGTACAAAGTGTTAATGGCTCAAGTGCCGAAAAAGCTGTAAAATTGGCTACTAACGCAACTGGCGGTAGAGCAGACGCCTATAGATTATTCAACACCCCACAAGGCAGCAATTTAATTGCTGAAGTTACCGTTACTTCAGATGATAACTACTGGAAAAATGCACTCATCATGTCCGACAGCAGCCTGACATCAAGTAACATTGCCTCACACATCGTCATGGAAAACGGGAAGATGTGGGGCTACAATGCAGGAACAAAGACAGATATTTTGACGTCCATTACGCCTGGCGTATCTTACAGACTGAAGGTTATCATTAATCCTTCAACAAAAAAATTCGACGTGTACGTAGATGGTCAGCTAAGGGCGTCACAATGGAACTACCGTTATTCTGGGGTTAGCACGCTGGATAAATTGCTGGTAGGTAATTCCGGGAATTTAAACAGTTCTATGAGCTTCGACAATGTCAATTTATCTAGTTATTAATTAGTTCGGTTTAGAAAAAAAGTGTTTATTCACTGAAAATTGTTTATAGAAGAACTATGGAGAGGACGTGTAAATTTAGAGATGGATGATTGAAAAAGTGATTGGGGAAGAAGGACTATGCGAATTACGGATTGGAATGGCTATGAGCGAGTCAAGTTTGAACTTGACGGAAAGGAAGGCTTTGTTGTGTTTCCCAAATTACCTGCCGAGGGTAAACCGTGGGTTTGGCGAGCGGAGTTTTTTGATTACTTCGACTATGCAGACATGGCGCTACTTAAAGAAGGTTACTGTCGTGCATATTATAAGCAGCACGATCAGTATGGTTGCCCGGATGCGGTAGAAGGGATGCTAAAATTCCAGTCATTCGTCACCCGCACATTTGGGTTAGCGGAAAAAGCAATTATATTTGGATTTAGCCGCGGTGGGCTGTATGCATTTAACTATGCAGCGACATATCCCGAGCAGGTATCACTTCTGTACCTTGATGCTCCCGTGCTCGATATTAGAAGTTGGCCCGGTGGTAAGGGCAAAGGGATTGGTGCAAACAGACAGTGGCAAGAATGTCTAACCGCGTATGGTATTACTGAAGAAGAAAGCCTTTCAGCAGGCATTTCTCCGCTCGATCGGGTAAAGGCAGTGGCATCCGCTGGAATCCCCATTCTTCTAATAGCAGGTGACGCCGACGCTATCGTACCTTACGCTGAGAATGGAGCGATATTAGTGAGTCGTTACACAGAACTCGGTGGAACTATTGAAACAATCGTTAAGGCAGGTGTTGGTCATCATCCGCATAGTTTGATTATGCCTGAGCCAATTGTAGAGTTTGTACGCAGATATGGTCATGGAAAATGAATTGAATCCAATGAGAGGTTGTCCGACAAAGGCAACCTCTTTTTTTTATGAAAAGCTTTACATACTCTTTACAGATTCTAAAATACATAAACATATTTCGAGGTATAAACAACCGAGTAGATTAAGCATTTTCATTTTTTTGTTTATGACATAAAAACATGTACATTGAGCGAACCATGGAAAGCAGTATAAGCTAAGTTTGCTTCAAGGGGCGTCATCAGGGATGCAGGTAACGAACTCACGAATGCTAGTATCAGAAGGAGAGTAGAAGAAATGCAAACTAGAGAATGGATTGAAGAAGCTTGGGCAGCAGGAGTTGATAAAGTTCGAACCGCGAGTCAACGAATTGGAGCTCGCTTCCCGCACGGCTCGCATGATGGAGAGTATCAATTAATGCCGCCGGTATATTGGACTGCAGGTTTTTGGACTGGTTTATTGTGGCTCGTCAATCGGGAACACGATGACAAGGAACTCCGACAAATCGCAAATCAGTGCGAAGCCCAGTTGGATGATTTGCTTCACGACTACGACTCATTGAGTCACGATTTAGGGTTTATGTGGACATTAAGCTCTATCGCTAATTGGCAGACCACGAACAATGAGTTTTCCAAACGCAGGGCTATGGTTGCAGCCAGCCATTTAGCAGGCAGATTCAATATTAACGGACGCTTTATCCGGGCATGGAACCAGCCAGAGCGGACAGGCTGGGCAATCATCGATTGTCTGATGAATATGCCTTTATTATATTGGGCATCAGAACAAACAGGGGATCCACGATTCAAAATTATCGCTGAAGCCCATACGATGACTGCCGCTAAACATTTTATGCGTAAAGATGGATCTATACGGCATGTAATCTGCTTTGACCCAGTGACTGGTGTTTTTACAGGCACTCTGGGAGGGCAAGGTTTCTCCGAAGATTCGGCCTGGTCTCGGGGAGCGTCTTGGGGCATCTATGGGTGGACACTTGGATTCAAACATACTCAACGCCGAGAATTTTTATGGATTGCTGAGCGGGCGGCTGATTTTTTCTTAGGGAATCTTCCAGATGACCATGTCCCTTATTGGGATTTTTATTTACCTTCGGTTGAGAACGCTCCGAGAGATTCGAGCGCAGCCGCGATTGCAGCTAGTGGACTCTTGGACTTGGCCGATGCAATAGGGGGAGGGAAAGGTGGCTATTACAGAGAGCAGGCTTTAGCCATCCTGGAGTCTTTAACCAAGTTCTATCGTGCAGACGAATCTGAAGAGGCCATCTTGCTTTATGGCACTGGTAATCTTCCAATGAATCAAAATGTTAACCGTCCTCTAATTTACGGAGATTACTATTATATGGAGGCGCTTGCCAAATTAAGAGGGAAACAGGGACTTTGGGGACCTTGGGACCGCTAAAAGAGAAATTGTTAGCCTCGTAAAAACATGTTTATTGAACCGTTAAGCTTTATCCTATACGCTTGGTTCAATTCGAAAGAGGGGAAGTGACAAAGTCGTGAAAAATGTTGACAGTTTCAATAATTCATCAATCAACGTTAATAGACAACCACTAGACGCCAAAAGCAGTTGGTTGGTAAGAAAGTATACAAAGCGGGTATTGAAGCAGAATATCCCCTTATATCTAATGTTTCTGCCAGTTATGATTTATTTTATCGTGTTCAAGTATTTTCCTATGGCTGGCCTTATCATCGCGTTTAAGAAGTATACGTTCATAAAGGGAATCTGGGGAAGTCCATGGGCAGGACTCAGTATGTTCAAGCTCATTTTCAGCACGGATCAAATGCTGGACATTATATGGAATACATTGCTGTTAAGCGGACTCAGTATTATTGTCGGATTCCCAGCGCCGATCCTGTTGGCTCTTCTTCTAAATGAAGTGCGAAAGCTGCCGTTCAAACGTATGATACAAACTTTCGTCTACTTACCGCATTTTTTAAATTGGGTTATCGTCAGCGGCGTTGTACTTTCGCTGTTCTCGGTGAAAACTGGTGTTGTTAATCATTGGCTGTTGAGCATATTTGGATTCACCTATCCCTTCTTATACAAGGAATTTTCTTGGCTAACCATTTTCCTGTCTTCCGGGATATGGAAAGAAGCGGGTTGGGGTTGCATTATTTATTTAGCTGCTCTCGCGTCGATCGATCATAGCTTATACGAGGCTGCGAGTATAGATGGAGCGAACAAATGGAAGCAGATGATCCATATTACGCTGCCAGGCATAGTTCCTACCGCTATCATTTTGCTCATCCTGCAAATCGGCAAATTAATGGAATTAGGCTTCGATCAAGTCTATGTACTTCAAAATAGTACGGTCGGCGAAATATCAGAGGTTATGAGCACCTATATTTACAAGATCGGCATTCAGCAAGGACAATTCAGTCTTGCCTCAGCTATGGGGTTATTTGAATCATTTGTCGGGCTCGTACTTGTTATTACGGCTAACTGGATCGCAAGACGGTTCGGACAAGGTTTATGGTAAGGAGGGGAAGTTCATGAAGCATACAAAGGGAGAAAAACTGTTTTTTGGCATCAATTATATCATTCTGTTTTTGATTGGACTTAGCTGTGTGTTACCACTGATCCATATCGCCGCGGTTTCGTTCAGTGATAAAAACGCGGTTGCTTCCGGATCGGTAGGGTTATGGCCAGTCCATTTCCAGCTCAATTATTACAAAGTATTATTCGAAGAAACGCCGGTGTTTCAAGCTTTACGTAATAGTGTGATCATCACTGTTGTAGGTACCGTACTCAGTTTGTTCACTTCCGTATTGGCCGCCTATCCGTTATCCAAACGATATTTTATCGGTCGTAAATTTTACTCCTTTGTCATTATATTTACCATACTTTTTGCCGGCGGCATCATCCCGACCTATTTGCTACTGAAGACCTTGGGACTAATCAATTCGTACTGGGCACTTTGGTTGACGGGACTTGTTAGCGTGTGGAATATGTTGGTTTTAAGAACCTTCTTCGAGGGTCTGCCCGAGGAGCTGGACGAGGCGTCGCGTATCGATGGATGTTCGGAATGGAGACTTCTAATGCAGATCGTTCTGCCACTATCGATTCCCGTATTGGCAGCGATATCTTTATTTTACGCAGTGTCCTATTGGAATGCTTTCAATAGTGTATTGATCTTCATTAGCAATTCGGACAAACATAACATGTCGGTACTCGTACAACAAATTATCCAGAGTGAGACTTTGCTTTCTGAAGTGACGAACACGAGGCCCGATTTGGCAATTATGCTTGCTTCGGATGGGCTGAAATCTGCAGGGATTGTAGCGATAACGCTTCCAATGCTCATTATTTATCCTTTCATGCAGCGTTTTTTCGTCAAAGGCATGCTGATCGGAGCGGTCAAAGGATAGTTCCGTTCGTATTTGACTCTGCAAGGGAGGTGATGCTAGGAACGTAAAGCGAACAGCCAGTGAAGAGAAGCATCAATAGTCAGTTGAAACAAAATACTAAAGGGGTGTGTCTGCGATATGAACAATCGAAGAGTGAAAAAATCGGTTACTACATCATTAATATTATTGTTGACGAGCAGCATGTTACTTGCCGCTTGCAGCAACGCTAGCAAGACGGAGGATGCAGGTAAAACAGGAGCAAAGGACAATACCACAACAACGACACCAAAAGGGCCAAAACCGAAAATTAAAGTTTCGGTTTACGATCGCAACAATGTACCTGAGGGAGAAGGGAAAATTACGGATAACCGCTGGACCAAGTGGATCAACGAAAACGCGCCGGTCGAAGTCGAGTTTGTCCCTGTACAGCGAAATAACTCTCCGGAGAAGTGGAACGTATTGTTCGCTTCAGGCGAAGCACCGGACTTGATTTTTGAGTATTCCGAAGCTTATATGAAAGAACTGGCGGGAAAAGGGCAATTAATGCCGCTTGATGATGCAATCGAGAAATATGCGCCGACTTACAAGAAAATTTTGGCGGATAACCCGATTCTTAAAACAAAGACTACATTTAATGACAAGACGTATTTCTTTGGACGCATGTTCCCCGAGATGGTTACTAACCATTATCTGATGGTACGTAAAGATTGGCTCGATAAGCTTAAGCTTCCAATGCCTAATACCGCGGAAGAATTCTATCAAGTAGCCAAGGCGTTTACCGAGCAGGATCCAGATGGCAACGGCAAGAAGGATACGTATGGATCGACATTAACCGACGTCGATTTCTTCTATGGTGTAGGCGATATCACCAGCCCTGGTTCTGGTGCTGCTGCTTCTATTAATATGTTTCACCTGCAGAACGATCAATTTGTGCATTCATGGGATAGGCTCCAAGCTTCCCAGGTCTTAAAGAAACGCCTATATGACGCAGGAGCTGTTAACAAAGATTTCTTCGCAGATAAGAACGGCGAGATGGCGAAGCAGGATTGGGTAAACGGTAAGCTTGGCATGTATATCGGCGACAATTTGGAAGCTGTTAAAGGATTCAGCACTTATGATACGTTTTCGAAAAACAATCCGAATGCAGACGTCGCGTTGTTGCCGTTTCCCAAAACCGAATTCGGACAATTCGCGCCTCCTGGCGCAACACCGTTCCAGTTAATGCTGGCAGTCAATGCGACTTCCAAAAATGTGGAAGCGGTGATGAAGTACGTCGAGTGGATGCTGAAAGACGAGACATATACCACTTTGAAATACGGCATGGAAGGCGTTAATTACAAGCTGGATGCTGCAGGATGTCCGAAACCGATCGATACAGATAAGAACAAGAAGGAAAAAGACTGGAACGCGGATTTCTTAGTCATTAACCAAGTGAATAAGTTGAGCAAATGTGAATCATTTACCCAATCAATATTGGATGTCAGCAAGCCGTTAGACAAGAAGTATGCTGAGCTAATAAGTCAAGGCAGGAAGTTCTACGCTACGCCAGAACATCCGTTCTTCAACGATATAACGCTTCCGCTAGCACTACCAGATGATTTGAACGTCATCGATAATTCCGTGAAAACGACGCTCATCAATATCTTTACGAAAGCGGTTGTCAGCGGCGCAACCTATACAAACGAGCAAGCGATGAAAGATGCGAAAGATGCTTGGGAAAAAGCCGGCGGCAAGAAAATCGACGACTTCTACGGCAAAGCTTATACAGATTACAAAAACAAAGGCGTTATTTTCACCAAGGATTATTATAAATATGTGAAATAACCATAAACGGAAGGCGAGTGTCAACGCTCGCCTTCCGTTTCCATTACAATTCCTGGCTTTAGGTGTGCTAAACTGAAGACGGTATTTGTCGAAAGGAGTGTAACATCTATGAGCAGAAATTGGTTTCATCGCTTGCTTATTTCATATTTGCCCGTTCTTATCCTGATCGGTTGCCTTTTTGTGTTTATCGGTATTATCCAATTGAGCGAGCTTTCACAGAGAAATGCGGTGAAATCAAGCCAGATCTACGCGCAAAATCTTCAGAACAACATCGACACGTCATTGCGCTCAATTGAAATTATGATGATAGAGATGATTTCTAGAAATACAAAGCCAACCTCATTCGCTAGTATGGAGAGTTCGCCAGAATTCATTGTTGACTTGTCTCAGCTTCTGCAAGGCATGGTCTCCACGAATTCCTTGATAGACTCGATCTACATATATCGAGCAGGAGACGGGACAATTGTTACTGATCAGACGAAACTGACGCTCGAGCAATCCGCCGACGGATCCTTTGTTGAAGCAAACTTGTCAGCACTTTCGAAAGGTTGGAGCGATCCCCGCACTTTTCGTACCTTCAAGATCGGGAACGAAAAAAAAACGGTTATCTCCATAGCGAAGGGCATTCCACTTACCGGAAAAGGTACTGCACTTCTAGTTGTTAATGTAAAAGTGGATTCCATTCAGCAATATTTAGATAAATTTGGGCAATCTGATGTCAGCTATATTTCGGTATCTGACCGTGCAGGAGTTGAAATGTTCAGGCAAGGGGGACGGTCGTCGCATGAGGATGACATCGTTGTAACCTCTAACTATACGGGATGGACCTATAAAAGTGGTTTAAAAGAAGAAATTATGGGGAATGTATTCAGCTACATCACTAGTGGTTGGGTCATGCTTGGTTTTCTTGGGCTACTTATCGGAATTTGGTGGATCATCTATATTTCTCGTAAAAATTATAAGCCAATTGAAACTATGATGTCCCGAATTCAAAAATACAATCAACAACATAAAAATTCATTCATACAAGAAGCGTCAGTGGACGACCTAAGCTATATAGATTATACGCTGAGTAATATGATCGAGGCTTCGGAAGATTACGAGAATCGTAACCAGGAAAACAATCGGTTTCGACGATTGCGCTTGTTCCAACAGCTAGTTGAAGGTGTCGAATCAATTAACCAAGAGGAATGGAACGTGTCGCTTCGCGAACTAGAGATCGATGTATTCACCTGCGCATCCGTTAGTATTATTGAGATAGATAAATATTCGGAATTTATTAGTCAGTATTCCCACGCGGACCAGGGGTTGTTTAAGTATATTTTAACGAAGGTTGTAGATGAAACCGCAAAAGCAGATTCGCTTCGCATTTGGCAAGAATGGGTTACAAATCATCGATTGTGCGTGATCTATTTCGGAAATGACGAAGAGCTACAACACCAATTGGGTAGCCGTATTTTGACGCAGTCTGAGCAAATCCGTGAGTGGCTTCAGAATAATTTAAAACTTACGGTAACATTAGGCATCGGTGAAGCGGTAACAGAGGCAAGCGCAGTATCTGTATCCTATGATACCGCCCTCAAGGTGCTTAGTTATAAATCAGCTCTAGGCAGTAATCGGGTAATCGGTCATTGGGAGATCGATGTGCTGTCTCATGATGATATGTTCGTATATTTACAATATGTTCGTACGATTGCCCAGGCCTTCCGTGTAGGAAGTGAAAAATGGCAGGAAGAGCTGAAATTACTGTTTGACGGATTGAGATCACTGTTGCTTCCCAAAGAGGAAATCGATAGCGTATTAATTTATATGAATTTCTTCTTCCATCGAGAAATGACAGAACTGCCGCCTGTTTATCAGACTCTGTGGAACAACGAATTCCGAATACAGTGGATAGAGAGAATGGAATCGCTCGAAACGCTGGACGAAGTGGAATCCTTTTATTTAGAACGGCTGACTTCTTGCGATAGAAAAATGAAGAGTTTGAGGGAAGAAAAAGGAAATCATGCTATTGTTCGTCGAGTTAGGGAATATATTGAGGAGCATTTTGATAATCCGGACCTATCTTTGTCGATGTTAAGTGAAAAGTTTAATATGAATGCTTCCAGTTTAAGCTTGCTATTCAAGTCAGAATTCGGTGAAAAATTCGTAGTCTATCTCTGCCAAGTGAGAATGGAACATGCCAAGGAGTTGCTTCGAGATGGAAATCTACCTATTCATGAAATTTCCGTTATGGTTGGGTACCTGCAACCGATATCGTTTATTAGGACGTTCAAGAAGACGGTAGGAGTAACACCCGGAGATTATCGAAAGGTACATCAATAAAATATAAACGCGCCTCGACTGGAGCGATAGGGAGAACAATATGAACGAAGAAGTTCCGTTTTGGAAACAACAAGCTTATTATAGGAATTTAATTCGATTAGTGAAAACAGATAGAGGTGTGAAGCCTGTGCGTTTCACCAAACGTCAATTGGAGCATTTCAGTCGTGATGAGTCGTATCGTCTGCGCTCGCAATGCCCAGCAGGTGTTAGTATCTCCCTATTTACTGATGCCACATGGATCGAACTAGATATACAGGCCGAAGCCGCTATGCGTGATCGCTTACTTGTTATGGCGACGGTAGAAGATCGTTGGTCAAAATTAGCTACTTGTGATCCGCTAGGTCCATTGCCAAGAGTTGTCTCATTCCGTTTTGACTTGCATCCGATGGCGAAAGATGGCAAACCTCGAAGCGTTGACATTTATTTGTCGCAATGTGTAGATCTTACCATTACTGATGTCAGGCTTTCCCCCGGCGCATTTGCAAGCCCCCCAGAAGATCGCCGTTCCATGCAGTTGCTCTGCATCGGTGATTCGATTACACAAGGGATTGATTCCCATAATCCTGCTGGCGGATTTGCTCTACGTCTAGCCCGGCTATTAAATGCAGAATTGCTTAATCAAGGTGTAGGCGGGCATGATTTTGACCCAGATAGTTTTGACCCTGAGCTTTCGTTCGAACCTACGCTGATAACAATTGCTTACGGTGTTAATGATTGGTCCAAAAACAAAACGGCGAGTGAAATTAAGGAAAATGCTCGGAGATTATTGGAGCGCGTCGGTGCACGTTACCAGGGCGTACCGATTCTTCTAATTACACCGATCTGGCATCATAAGGAGTATGAGCAAATAGCTGCATGCACTTTGAGTGATGTAAGGAACGCAATCGCCGACGCCGCGGTAGGAATGTCTCATGTGCAAGTTGTAGATGGCATCGGACTGGTGCCTGGCTTGTCTTATTTGTTCTCAGATGGCGTCCATCCAACGGACGAAGGTTTTAGTCATTATGCTGTTGAATTGTGGCGACATGCACTGCGAGCGCTTGGTCGCTAATGCACAGCCACAGTAGTGGGCTAGAGAAACTGATTACGCTTTATTTATGTGAATAGGAGTGTTGATGTGAGATGAGAAATGACTGGGAAAATCATAAGCTGCTGCATCGGAATCGTCTACCGGCAAGAGCCGCATTCATTCTTTTCGATGATGATGAAAATGCTTTAATTAATGATAGAGAAGCCTCCCCATACTATATGCCGATAAATGGTAAATGGAAGTTTCATTACGCGCAAACACCTGCGCACGCACCCTCCAACTTTCATTTGGAAGCGTTCGACGTTAGCGGATGGGATGATCTGTTGGTTCCTTCCTGTTGGCAGATGCATGGCTACGGAAAGCCACACTATTCGAACGTCGTCTACCCATTCCCGGTTGTACCGCCGCTTGTGCCAACGGAAAATCCTACAGGTTCTTACCGACGTGAATTTACTGTTTCGAGCAGCTGGAGCGGGCAGCGCATTATGCTCCATTTTGAAGGTGTGGACAGTGCTTTTTACGTATGGGTAAATGGACGTGAGGTAGGATTCAGTAAAGGAAGCCGCATGCCTGCACAATTTGATATTACAGATCTGATCCATGAGGGAACGAATGTTCTTGCGGTGCGCGTTATGCAGTGGTCAGACGGCTCGTACCTTGAAGATCAGGATATGTGGTGGCTGAGTGGGATATTCCGTGATGTGTATTTGACATCTGCGCCGCAAACGCACTTATATGATTATACCATTCGAACGGTTCTGGACAGCGACTATTGCCATGCTAAACTCGAGGTTCAATTGCAGTTGAAAAGTATGAGTTCAGATCCGCAAACGGACTTGCGAATTGAGTTACAACTAATTGATGCAGCGGGAAGAGATGTAGAAGGTGGAAATGTTAAGAAAGTAATCCACGGCGATAGCATACAGCTTGATCAGGATTCATCGTTTACACTTTCCATTCGAAGTCCTAGGAAATGGTCCGCTGATGACCCGTACCTCTATCGGCTGTTAATACGCATTATTGGAGATCATACACAGGTAGTTGCACCGAGTGTTGGCTTCCGCTGTGTAGAATTGAAAGATGGCTTACTACTTGTGAACGGCAGGGCGATTAAGTTAAAAGGGGTTAACCGTCATGATCATCATCCCGATCTAGGGAGAACTGTACCGCTTGCATGGATGCGAAAAGATGTGGAGATGATGAAGCAACATAATATTAATGCGGTGCGTACCTCTCATTATCCGAACGATTCACGGTTTTATGATTTATGTGATGAGTACGGACTCTATGTCATCGATGAGGCGGATCTAGAGTGTCATGGTTTCCATCGGACTGACAACCCAACTCAATTGAGCAACGATCCTGAGTGGGAGGCAGCGTATCTGGATCGGATCGAACGAATGGTGGAACGCGACAAGAACCATCCTTCTATTATTCTCTGGTCACTTGGTAATGAATCCTACTATGGCTGTAATCATGCGGCGATGTATCGCTGGACAAAAGAACACGATTCGACACGATTGGTACATTATTCGGAGGATCGGGAGGCTTTAACTGCCGATGTGTTCAGCACCATGTATTATTCAATTGAGAAGTTAATTGAGCTCGGCAAACGCGATGATCTCGGAAAGCCCCACATTCTTTGCGAATATGCGCATGCGATGGGCAATGGTCCAGGCGGTTTGAAGGACTACTGGGATGTCTTCTACGCTTATAAGCGTTTGCAGGGAGGATTTGTGTGGGAATGGTGTGATCATGGTATACGGCAGCAGACTGCTGATGGTCAGGAATTTTTCGTCTATGGCGGAGATTTTGACGACCATCCGAACGATTCGAATTTTGTCATTGATGGTCTTGTCAACCCGGATCGCGTTCCTTCGCCTGGACTGCTGGAACTTAAGAAGGTAATCGAGCCGGTATTGATTGAGTCCCTGGATTTGCAAGCAGGACAGTTGAAACTTACGAACCGGTACGATTTTGTGAATTTGCATCATTTGCAACTTGTCTGGACGGTCATGGCGGATGGGAAAGTGCTAAGCTCAGGAAAAAGTGAATTGCCAGACATCCTACCGGGGGAGACAGATATAGTGAACGTCAGCTATACACTGCCAGATCGATTGCAACCTGCGACCGATTATTGGCTAAATGTCAGCCTTCAGCTTGCTGCCGAGACGGCGTGGGCTCAAAGCGGCTATGAGGTCGCGTGGGCTCAGTTTGAGCTCCCGAACAGATCGCAACATCAGCTTAAACTTGACTTGTCTGGTTTAAAGCCACTATTTGTAACGGAAAATGGCGTAATGCTTGAAGTAAGGGGAGGCGACTTTGAACTCCACTTTGACCGAGTTTTTGGTGTTATCGCAAGATGGCAGCACGCTGGGGTTTCACTGATAACGGAAGGGCCAAGGCTCGATTTGTGGAGAGCCCCGACAGACAATGATATGAGGCCCATCGGTGACTGGCGAACCTCTTTGGAGAATGACTGGCGTGCGACGGTAATATGGAAAAATTTCGGTCTGCACTGGCTACAGCACCGAATCATGGACTTTGATTGGAAGGGAAACGATCAGGGAACGTTCGTTACCATTACCTGCAGAGTACGCGTAGCGCCACCAATTCTGAAATGGTCTGTTGACACCCTGTATATCTACAAGATTCATGCTAATGGTGATGTGACGATCGACATAAAAGGTTCAGTTGAGGGCAGTGGTGCTCCGGCAACATTTCCTCGTATTGGACTGCGAATGGCACTGCCAAATGATTGCGATCGGGTCGAATGGTACGGCAAAGGTCCAGGAGAAGCGTACGCCGACTCGAAACAGGCGGTAAGGTTTGGTGTCTATCGATCATCTGTGCGTGAGTTGTTTGAAGACTACATCGTTCCGCAGGAAAATGGTAACCGCACCGATACGCGCTGGCTTGCGTTGACAAATGAGCAGGGGGCTGGTTTGCTGGCGGCAGGTTCGCCTCAGTTCGAGTTTACGGCCAGACGTTATACGAGCGAAGATTTGGAAATGGCACGACATACGTATGAGTTGAAGGAGCGTGACAGTGTCTACCTACATCTAGATTTAGCTCAAAACGGGATCGGTAGCGCTAGCTGTGGCCCGGGTGTGCTTTCAAAAGATACATTGAAGGCGGAGGATTTCGAGTTCCAAATTCACTTTAAACCGATTATCGCTGGCTCTGGTTCTTCTGCTCACCTTGCAAAGTATGTAATGCCTGAGCATTGAAGCGCGACTTAGGACGGATAGTTTATCTTACTGTAAGATACCTCATAACATTTTGAACAAATGTCATGAAATTATCGAATAGCTTATAAAGTAGGCTTGTTGAAAACTGATCAAGACCTAATAGTTTTGGGTTGTTTTTATTTATGAATTCAAATGACAGAAATTAAGCCTAAACGAAGTAACGGAAACTAAAATAAAGTGATTCATTTCATTCATAAGTCTCTTCAAACCGACTAAATATAGTCGGTTTGTTACTTTATGCGCATGGCAGCTGGTCACAGAAATTAAAGTATTAAAAATTGGAATTGTAGGTGACTTTAGTCCAGAATATCCATCACAGATCGCTACCAATAATGTGTACATCTAGGAAATTAGATGTATCTGCTGAGTAAATGGATTCCTACAGCTTCAATAAGTAAACAAATGAATACCATCAAGGAAACGTATCAAGGGTTTTGGATAGACCCCAGAATCGGGGCAAAGAAGAGGGGGAAATCGATTTCAGAAACAGGGGGGGCCGAGCAACTAATGGACAAATATCCCAGATGAAGTAGGCAACCTATCTTTTCTCTAAACAATCGGTGATGACGCCCCGAACTGAAGCTGAGAATAGTTGTTATAGGGACGTGAGATCAATATTAGGCTTTGTTCAAAATGGCATTTGTACATGGCAGTGGTGGATTTGCATTGTATTCTCTATACTTCCTTGGTGGTTGTGGTGGAAGTATAGAGATAAATTTTATTGGAAGGAACAACTTTATACGGGGGCTATCATTACTATAATTTCTTGCGTTTTGGATGCAGTGGGATATTCAATAGGATATTGGAGTTATAATGTATTAATTTTACCTTTGCCTATTGGGATATTCCCTTATGATGCAACGCTAATACCCGTAATTATTACTACAATTATTCGATGGAGGCCTAACCACTTTAAAGTTACTAAAGGAATTTTATTCAGTCTGATTACAACATTTATCGGACATCCTATATTCGATTCATGGCTTCACTTTGTCAATCATTATTGGAATAACAGTAATTCGTTACCGATTTATTTTGTTTTCATAATAGTTGCTGATCGAATATACCATAAATTAATTTGCCGGAGAGAAGCAATATCCTATTCATAGACTTCAGTTTGTCTCCGAGGTTGCACCACAGCATGCTGGCAGCTGATCATCTTGTCTCCATGTCGGGTAGGCCAATCTCTGAGGTGTTCCGTATTTGAAACTGTCGAGGAAGCAAAGGTACAAACTAAATTGTAATTGAAAGGCGCCAGTTATTTATTTCGGGGCTTCTTATTCATACGACTTTAGGTGTAGTCTGCTAATAATGAAATTCATCATTACAAAGGAGAATTGAATCGGATGAAAAAAATACTCTTGCTAGGAGATTCTATACGGATGGGCTATGATCAGTACGTTAAAGAGCTTTTGGCAGAAACATGCGAAGTTTATTACGATGAGGAAGACAATGGACGTTTTGCCGCCTATACGCTTTGGCAGGCCAATCAATTTTTTCGGAAATACGGTAAATTTGACGTGGTTCATTGGAACAATGGCTATTGGGATATGAACATCGAATACCCGATGGTGGATGCCGTTCATCCCATTGAAGAATACATCCATTTTCTGAAAAGGATCATTACGGAGATCCGACGCAACGGCTCGGAAATCATTTTTGCCACAACGACTCCGATTCTTGATAATGGCGCCGCCTTCGACAACACTGGTACAGGAACAAGCATAGCCTATAGTAACGATTGGGTCATCCAATATAACGGCGCAGCCAAAAAACTGATGTCGGAAGAGGGCATCGCCATAAACGATTTGTATACGCTTATGCTCCGCGATCCCAACTTCTATAAATGCGAAGACAAGCTTCATTTGACCGAGGAGGGCTATAAGGTCTGTGCGGTGCAAACGGCGAAAATAATCATGGATGCGTAACGATCGATCCTCAAAAAATCAGGAGTCATATATTCGAAATCATTTTTACGACGTTAATTAGGTTACTGGCGATGTGTACAACTTTGCTTTCGACAACCTTCAAAACGTCAACAATGTCCAATGACACAAAAGTGCCTACATAACTTTTAATGTAAATGCCTGAGGAATCAGGATATTTTATTTTTATGTGGGAGGACTTGTGTCATCAAAAAATTCACAAATGTCCCCACATTGTAGTCTTGCGACACAAATTCACCTACATTATAATAGCGAGTTCGATTTTCGAGCGGATACCTCGAGAAATTCCGATTGCCGACAATGATAAACTTAACCACTCAACTACCATGAAAATTGAATATCTGGCAGTCGAAGAAAATGAACAGCACTAAAGAAGACGCTGCGCATTGATTTTTAAAAAGTGTAGCGCCAAGGATATAAGGGGGTTGGATCAGGAGACTTCCGAAATTGTAACGTTATAACCTAAAGTTTCAAGCCTTCGAACCGAATTCCGTACAATTGCTCTTAGTTTTTGCTTATCAAAATAATCCTCACCTAGATCAACGTACATTTCTTTTCTTGTCAGCAGATAATAAGCGATTCTTAACATGGCATGGGCCACAACAATAGCTGCTCTTTTTCTGCCTTTACGTGCTAATGTTCGCCTGTACATAGCGCCAAGATAGTTTTTGGAAGAACCTACGGAGTGTGCGGCTTCTGTTAATGCAGATTTTAAATATTTGTTTCCTTTTTTTCCTTTAGAAGACTTCCGTTTCCCTGCACTCTCATTATGTCCAGGAACGAGTGCTGCCCAAGAACATAAGTGAGCAGCACTTGGAAATTGGTCTTTAATGTTTGTTCCTATTTCAGCTAAGATTTGCTCAGCCATTCGAGTCGCAATTCCAGGAATAGAATCTAATCGCTCAATGTCTTCCTGATTTAAGATGGTTCTCTGCGAAACCTCTTGATCAAACATCTCGATTTGCTCAGTGAGGAAGTCAATGTGAGTTAAAATGGCGTTAAGCATGTCCTTAGATGAGACCCCCATAATGTCTGAAACCACAGAACCCAGTTTAATGTTAGCTCCCTCTAAAACTTTTTGAATTCGATTATGTTGTCTGGCACGTTCTTCAATGATGCTTCGACGATAACGAACTAATTCACGTAATTCTCGTTGAATTCGGTTTGGTATAAAACTAGCTTTCAGAAGTCCATGACGAAGAAGTTGGGCGATCCATTCCGCATCTTTGACATCGGTTTTACGTCCAGGCAAAGCTTTCATATGCTGAGCATTCACGACAAGAAACTCAATATCCTCAGCTTCTAGTAAGTTAACGATTGGTTTCCAAAACACGCCTGTACTCTCCATCGCTACATGGGTACACCCATGCTTTTTAATCCAGTCAATTAACTGTAGGAGAAATACGGTTTTAGTAGAAAATGTTTGAATCTCCTTTCCTTCGGGTGTCATCGTACATGCAGTAATGGAATCCTTATGAACATCCATGCCACATGCTCGCTCAATGATAATATCCATTGGAATTATCCTTTCTACGACCTGAATATGGGCTGGTGCAACAACCAAAATAGGATTAATCTACCATGAGTGCTTCCCAAAGGAGCGACATTCTGTGATGCACCGTGGTCGGTGGAGTCAGACTAACGGATGGGCTCTAACGCACCATAGTTGATCGACCTTCCTCACCCAGCCGTAGTAGAAGTATTGACGGACTTTAACCATTTTCATGCTCTGTGGTGCAGCGCTGGTCTTGCGCTGCATGGACGGCTAACGGGCAGTAGAGTGGAACAAATTAATGTTAGTTTAGTGTAATTATGTTCATACTTTGAACCACTCTGTAGCAACTAAATAGAACTTAGTACGTCTATATATGTAAACAAATGGAATTAATCAGGTAATTGCAGGGGGAGTTCCCCACACCTATCATTTTTGAAAGAGGTGTTTCTCATGTATAAGTTCATAAAAATGATAGTATTCATTTTATTGTTTGGATCTATTTATTACCTTACTTTAATAACTATACGCTTTTTAATATTGGATCACTTAAATGTTCGATTACAAATTCAAAGTCTTGTTGAAGTAATTAGTTTATTTATTATTGCAATTACATCACTTATTCTAACGGCAACTTTATCAAGATACTTGTTGAAACATAATCGAAATTATTAGAGCGTTCTATGAATGCTTACCTCCTTAATAGGGGGTATTTTGATTCAACTAACGGATATCTTTTGGATGGCTTAACTAACTGGGAACGATACAAAAAAGCGATCGCGTGCTGCCGTGCAAACTGTCGATTCCTTTTTGGTTGAAGTAACGTGCAGAATAATTTAATGACTTCACGAATCTTCAAGTATTAAGAATTCTAAAGCTCGGAATTGGAGATGTTCACAATGGAGTATCAATATATTTCAGAGAACAAGATTGATCATTTGTCCTTACATGATAGTGTAATTGATAAAGCATATGTAAACGAGAATGAATTGATCTTAGAATTTGATCATTTGGATGTGCTCGTAACACACCCACTGAATCCTTATCCAGTAGCAAAATCATCGGGTAAAGCAGCGATTATTTTTGAGCTGTTTGAAATGGTGCAATCTATTCTTTATGACACTTCTAAGAAAAAAGGATAAAGTTGATCTTTAAGCTAACTAGGAACGTTAGTTGTATTTCATATGGTTAATGAATCAAGCCTATAATAAAACTGACCCCCTTTAAAATATAAATAGTTATGACCCCCAGCCCGTTGCTGTGGGTCACTTTTTTGTTCATTAAAGTAACGGGGAGTTTGGTAGAGACTGGGACGTGATGTATGGCTTACCTCTGCGCTACATCTTACCCACTCCTAACGCAAATTTAATATAAAGATGATAACTTTGGAACTAAAACCGAGTATAACCATCTGTACTGGTTTAAAATGGGAGAATGGATAGGAGTGTGATCGGATGAGTTTGAGAAAAGCTGTCATTGCGACAGTCGTGGGTGCGCAAGTCATCATAACTGGAGCGATCGATGCATCAGCGCATAGTCAAGGCGGGCATGCCTTGGTCAGAAGCACATAATGGCTAACTCTAGATGTGGCCATCTTCAAAACTTAACTTGTCACTCAACATTTTTGTAATCACTTGTCTTGGTGTATATAAGTTATTTTAAATTAATAAGATTTCTAACTAGACTTTCGACGATTATATCTCTAATATTGTTGTTTTCCTCTTCTAAAATATGAATGATATAATCTTCATCCGGTTTAAAAGCTCTGAAAATTACATGTTCTTTATCCTCTAAAATTACATCGTGGCCACAATCCCTAAGACATTGTTCATAATCTTTCAATGTTGGCTTTTGGTTCTCCTCCAAGAAAATAATGCCCCTTAATAAGGAACTTTTATCATGGTGGATTACTTTAAAATGAACTGTAAATTCTTTTTTCATACTGTACCATCTCCCTGTTCTCGCACAAAATCAAGATCATTATTAAATTCATTATAAGTAAGATCTATATTGGAAGCTGTGATATTTATTACATTTGTCAGTCACAAATTCCTTTTTAACTATCAAAATGGGTTCAATCTGTTGTAACGCTCCCTTTTCTTTCTCTTATTGAACGACTTACTGGAGCCATTCCAACACGGAAGGGAACAGTTCGCGTTCTATTTGGTCAAGATGTCTTTGAAGGGGATGAATCGTTAATGCGAGACATCGAGTTAGCTCCCTTGCTTCTTTTTTTGTTATCCTTACTGTCATCCGTTGAGTTCTCGTATAGAATAATTTGAGAGTTTCCATAATGTAATAAAGTTCTTGTTCAAGCAACTCACATAGGGAGACTTGGAATGTCGCGTAAGGGGATGCGAGGAATAGCAGGTCCTTCTCCATCTTTTGAAACGGATAAAGCTCATCCAATAAGTTCCGGATTTCCTTCACCATATTCTGAATTAATGTCATCCGGTGATGCCTGTTTTTTTCTAATTCAATGTAAACGGAGAGTTCTTTTATCAAATTTAAACAAATCGCTATATCTTCATAAACAACATTGAGTGAACGGAATTGTTTATCGAGCATCCAATGCCAATGTAGGTAGTTATTCATTTCAACTGGACTGGATATAGAAAAAATACCTTGTAGAATATTCATGGAGGTTCCTCCTCTTTAGCAATATATTAAATTTTAAACGTTCCACGTATTCTTGGCTGTGATGTATCTCACGATGGATTTGTTAAATAACGAGTAAGGTATATTACACCTTTATAATTTTCCAATCTTATTTAGAAAAATATTCTCCAAAGTGACTTTTCTCACATACACTTCATCTGCTTCGATCTACAATGAAATCATAAAGGACGAAGGAGATGGTTCAAATGATGAAATGGATACGGGAAAATAATTACGCGGCAATACTGTTGACAATCATTCGTTTGTATGTAGGTTGGGAATGGATGGTAGCTGGTTGGCACAAAATCACAGGTGAAAAAGCTTTCGACGCTACAGGATTTCTAAAAGGAGCAATTGCTAAGCCTGTTCTGGAAAGCGGAACGACAGATATGATTTATGCGAATTATGTTGCTTTTTTGAAAAATTTTGCTCTTCCGCATGTTGGGTGGTTTAATGTCATGGTTCCTTGGGGTGAACTCTTGGTTGGTTTGGGTCTACTAATAGGTGCGTTAACTACTGTAGCGATTTTCTTCGGATTATTGATGAATTTTATGTATATGTTTGCAGGTACGGTCAGCACTAATCCATGGTTAATGCTCCTGGGATTTTTCATCGTAGTGGCAGGCGCTAATGCAGGTAAATTTGGTGTGGACCATATGATTCTCCCCTACCTGCACAAATGGTTGGATAAGATCTTAGAACGATTCCATTTAAAAGCTAAATTCAGATAAGGTGAGGGCGTAATCCAATGACAAATATGATAACACCTATTCTTTTACTCCGAATATTGAGGGTAAGAATAGGTGTTTTTTCATGTTTAGCATTGTCTAGCATATGAAAGGGGATGCGCTGGATGAAACGGAAATCTAGGAAGCGGGCATTTTCACTCTACATATTAATTCAAATCCTGAACGTATTTACGGTTACAATTCTTTCTATTGGATGCTTTCTTATTGCCTATCAAGCCATCGTTCATATAGAGGATAAGATTGGAGCGGTACATTTCACATTGTACTGGATGAGTACTTATTCTCTCGCACTGATCATACTGCACTTATTTTTATCTAAAAAGTTAATTGAAAAAATAACAGAGCCCCTTCATTCGCTAATCGATTATATGGAGCTGCTTTCAAAGGGACGAATGGAGACAACCACTAAACCAACTTTTTCTACGCCCAATCAAGAGATGAATATGTTAGACAAAAGATTTACTGAGGTCATCAATTATATGCGTCAACGATTTGATAATCTGGAGCAAGAAGCTGAGACAGACCCCCTCACGGGGTTAGCTAATCGCAGGACATTGGAAGCTGTATTTGCAGAAATTCATGCAACTAGTGAAACCTTTGCCGTGTTGATGATCGATATAGATCATTTTAAAGTGGTCAATGACACTTATGGACATGGAGTTGGTGATGAAGTACTATGCTTTATTGCACAGCTGATGAAGAATGTGTCGCGTGAACAAGATGTATGCTGCAGATTTGGCGGAGAAGAATTTATTATGCTGCTGGCGGGTACGGATGCATGCCATGCGAGAACTGTCGCAGAAAGACTTCGTGAAAAAATGGCTTCGACCCGAAGTCCTACTGGGAAAGCTGTGACGGTATCCATCGGAATAACCGATAATGCAGATCAACCTCATGATCTGAAAATACTGCTTGAAAGAGCAGACATTGCTTTATATCAAGCTAAAAATCAAGGTCGAAACCGAACCATTATTGAGGCTGCACCTAATCCGATGCATAGATCATAAGTGCAACGGTTACATTCTGCAAATGTCTTTAGGGCAGCTTTCGCAATGGCAAATATTTCGAAGATACGATAGATCTTTTACAAGGATATGACTATTTTCAATGTGGATGACATTTGCTTGCCGAAGCTCACTTAGCATTCGATTTACACTCTCTCGCGTAGCCCCAATCATATCAGCGAGTTCTGTGTTGGTATGCGTCTTAGGAATTAAAATGTGGTTGCCTTGTTCTGTACCGTAGGAGTTGGTAAGTCTGATAAGAAGAGAACATAACGCCCCATGTTTACCAAACATCATCAAATCGCGAAACTTGGTCTGTGTCATACGGTGGAGAAGTCCCATCCACTTCATGAATTCAACAGCTAGATCGCCATTTTGCCAAATCAATACCTCTAAATCTTTCTGCAGTATAACCCCGATGACACTATTCTCGATTACCTCTGCAGTGAAAACATGTGTTGATTGACGAAAAGGGTCAACTTGACCAAATAGATCGCCTTTCTGATACATGTACAAAATAAAGTGTCTTCCTTCATCCGATGATTTCGTCAGTTTAACTCGTCCACTCTTAATAAAGTATAGCTTGTCTGCGGGGTCTCCCTCCCAGAAGAGATGAGATCCCATTGTAAATTTGGACTCGTACATAATTTGCTCTAGTCTTGCTAAATTCTCGGCAGACAGGCACGCTGTATTCTGGACACCCTCTTCTTCATGCAAAGAAACATTTTCGTTCATTCGATTTATCACTCCAATCCCTAAGCAGTTTAACTAGTATATCTCTATTTTTAAATCGTTTGATGTGATTTGTGTCACAACGAGTATTGCAGGAGTGTGACATTTTTCACTTACAGGGGATGTTATTTTGTCTAAAGTTGAACTATACATGAATTTGAAAAGGAGAAGTGATGGGTATGCTTTCAGGGGTTATTTTGGCTGGTGGAGCAAACCGTCGAATGAATGGAGAACTGAAGGCATTGCTTCCGTTTGGAGGAAAGCCTCTAATTGTTAGACAACTAGATTGTATGCGGGAAATATGCGATGAGTTGATTGTTGTAACCAATGACCCCAAGCCCTACCTAAACAAAGTCGATCGTTCCATTCGTATTATCACGGATTTTTTCGCAGGTCATGGGCCTCTTGGCGGTATGCATGCCGCATTTTCTCTTGCTAAACACGATTCCATCTGGGTCGTCGGTTGTGATATGCCTTTTATATCCAGTAGAGCTGCTCAATTGTTGATGCAAAGAAAGCTGGATGGATTTGAGGCTGTTGTTCCCTTGGTGGCCGACGAGCTTCATCCACTACATGGAGTTTATGATCGAACTTGTGCGTCGCACATCGCGACTTTATTAAACCGAGGGGAAACCAAAGTTTCTACCTTGCTAAACCATGTATTTTGGAGTGATCTAGGTGATCGTTTCTTTCTTGAGAACGGCGTTGATTTGAATTTTGTTTCCAATATCTCAACGTTTGAGGACTACGAAGTTATGCGTCGCTTGGAAAAGCTAGGGAAGTAACAAATGTTCATGATGATTACTTGGTGTTGTGATCAAAGTCACAGTCATGGAGTGGAGTATTAAATAGAAAAGAATGTGAAATTATTCACATAATATTCAAGGAAGAAATCGCTTTAATTGCTCATCTTGTGATTTTTATCATAGTTAAGGTTACTGCTTAAGGCGTAATCTAAGGGTAGAACAACAAGTCGTTAGCTGCACATGGATTTTAAAAAAAAGGAGTGGATGATGCATGGCAACAAAAGAAGCGAAGATGATTGAACAGATTTCTGCTCAAGACGAAGTGGGCCAGCTGGTAGCCAGAGCGAAGGAAGCGCAGCAGCAATTTCTTAAGCTGGATCAAATGCAGGTTGACCAAATTATACAGCAAATGGCATTAGCCGGCATCGATAGGCATATGGTTCTCGCCAAGCTTGCTGTGGAGGAAACAGGCCGTGGTGTGTACGAAGATAAAATCACCAAGAATCTATTTGCTACTGAGTATATTTACCATAGCATTAAAAATAACAAGACTGTCGGTGTGATTGAGGAAAATTCGTATGAGAACTACCGTATGGTGGCTGAGCCCGTGGGCATTATCGCTGGTGTTACGCCTGTCACCAATCCTACTTCGACGACGATGTTCAAGTCACTCATTGCGACTAAAACGCGTAATCCGATCATTTTCGCCTTCCATCCATCTGCACAGCAATCAAGTGCCGCTGCAGCAGCGACTCTACTGGATGCAGCGGTTAAGGCGGGCGCACCAGAGCATTGCATTCAATGGGTGAAGCACCCATCTGTGGAAGCTACCCAACTGCTGATGAATCATCCGGATGTGGCGCTCGTTCTGGCTACTGGAGGGTCTTCGATGGTGAAGGCAGCCTACAGCACTGGCAAGCCAGCCTTGGGTGTTGGTCCTGGCAATGTCCCTTGCTTCATTGAGAAAACGGCTAATTTGCAGCAGGCAGTTAATGATTTGATTCTTTCAAAGACGTTTGATAACGGTATGATTTGCGCCTCTGAGCAAGCGGTCATTATTGAAGAATCGGTATACGCGGAGACTAGAAAGCTGATGGCAGATCAGGGCAGTTACTTCTTAAATAAAGAAGAAACAGAAGCAGTTTCCAAATTGGTGATTAACGCTGAGAAATGTGCGGTTAACGCAGTTATTGTTGGGCAGTCTGCTATGAAAATCGCCGAGATGGCTGGCATTAAGGTACCTGCGGGAACGAAAATACTGGTCGCAGAGCTAACTGGCGTCGGCGAGGCATTTCCATTATCGGCTGAAAAGCTGAGCCCTGTGCTGGCTTGTTACAAAGTAAAGAATGCAGAACAAGGGATCGATCGGGCTGTGGAAGTAGTCAAATTTGGCGGCATGGGACATTCTTCCGTCATTCATTCTCAGAATGAAGAGGTTATCCAGGCGTTCGCAGGTAAGCTTCAAACGGGACGTGTCATTGTCAATTCGCCTTCCACTCATGGAGCGATCGGGGATATCTATAACACAAACTTGCCTTCCTTGACACTAGGCTGTGGCTCCTATGGTCATAACTCCACAACCTCTAACGTGAGCGCTGTGAATTTGATCAATGTGAAGCGCGTTGCGTATCGCACCGTCAATATGCAGTGGTTCAAAATACCGCCAAAGATTTATTTCGAAAAAGGAGCTACACAGTATTTAGAGAAAATGCCTGACATTACTCGGGTGATGATTGTCACAGATCCCATGATGGTGAAGCTCGGCTATGTTGAGCGTGTGGAATATTACCTCCGCAAGCGACAACTGCCTGTATATATCGAAGTGTTCTCCGATGTAGAACCTGACCCGTCCGTTGAAACAGTGGAACGCGGCCGAGCACAGATGGCAAGCTTTGGGCCGGATTGCATTATTGCGTTAGGCGGCGGGTCACCGATGGATGCAGCCAAAGCAATGTGGTTGTTCTATGAATATCCGGACACTAACTTTGATGCCTTAAAACAAAAATTTATGGATATCCGTAAACGGGTTTACAAATATCCGCGTCTGGGACGCAAAGCGAAATTTGTCGCGATTCCTACGACATCGGGTACAGGTTCGGAAGTAACTTCTTTCGCCGTAATTACAGACAAGGAGAAGGGCAATACCAAGTACCCGCTAGCCGATTATGAGCTTACACCTGATGTTGCCATCATTGATCCTGATTATGTGTACAGCTTGCCGAAGACAGCGGTTGCCGATACTGGTATGGATGTCCTGACTCATGCTATTGAAGCGTATGTGTCTGTTATGGCTAATGACTATTCCGATGGTTTAGCGATAAAAGCAATCCAATTGGTATTCCAAAATTTAGAGAAATCGTTTACCACTGGGGATCCAGTTGCGCGAGAGAAGATGCATAATGCCTCAACGATCGCCGGTATGGCCTTTGCGAATGCTTTCCTTGGCATTAATCACAGCTTGGCGCATAAATGGGGCGGCGAATACCACACAGCACATGGACGCACAAATGCGATTTTAATGCCGCATGTGATTCGCTATAATGCCCAAAAGCCAACGAAATTCACTTCATTCCCGAAATACGATCATTTCATTGCCGATCAACGTTATGCTGAAATTGCGCGTATGCTCGGGCTTCAAGCCAAGACAACGGAAGAAGGCGTAAACAGTCTTATCGATGCGATCCGTAAGCTGAACAAAATTCTCGGTATTCCTGAGAAGTTTCAGGATATTGGGTTCAATGCGGAACAATTCGAGACGCGTGTAGATTATTTGGCGGATCGAGCGTTTGAAGATCAGTGTACAACAGCGAATCCTCGGATGCCGTTAGTGACGGAGTTGGCTGATGTGTATCGGAATGCTTTTTACGGAAAATTTTAATCGTGCGAGCTCTAAGGAGGTACTATCATGGCGATACGTGAAGAAGAATTAAAGGCCAGTTATTGGAATGGATTTGTAAAAGGGAAATGGGAAACGAATATCAATGTGAAAGATTTCATCGATACGAACATAACAGTCTATACAGGAGATCATTCCTTTTTGGCAGGCCCTACAGAAGCCACAGATGAACTATGGCTTCAGGTCAGTATGCTAACCCGTAAGGAGAGAGAGAATGGCGGTGTATTGGATATCGATGTCCAGACGGTGTCCACGATTACCTCGCACGCCCCAGGTTATATCGCAAAGAACAAGGAGAAGATTGTCGGCTTGCAAACCGACGCTCCACTGAAGCGTTCCGTACAACCTTTCGGCGGTATTCGTATGGTCATCGATGCCTGTGAGGCATATGGTTTCAAGCTGCCTGAAGAAATTATACAAGTGTTTACATCTATTCGCAAAACGCATAACCAAGGTGTGTTCGATGCGTATACCTCCGAGATGAAAACAGCACGTAAAGCTGCAATCATTACGGGTCTGCCAGATGCTTACGGGCGAGGTCGTATTATTGGCGATTACAGGCGCGTTGCTTTATATGGTGTAGACCGTCTGATCGAAGAGAAGAAGAAAGATCTTCTGCAGCTGGAAGTGGACGCGATCACAGAAGATGTCATCCGGCTGCGTGAAGAGCTTTCCGAACAAATCCGCAGTCTCGGTGAATTGAAGCAGATGGCCAAAACCTACGGCTATGATATAGCCAAACCAGCGATGAATGCAAGTGAAGCCGTACAATGGTTGTACTTCGCTTATTTAGCAGCCATTAAGGAGCAGAATGGCGCGGCGATGAGCCTTGGACGCGTATCGAGCTTTCTTGATATTTATATCGAACGGGATTTACGGGAGGGGACGTTGACCGAAGTAGAAGCGCAAGAGCTTGTTGACCATTTTGTAATGAAGCTTCGTATCGTCAAGTTTTTACGTACACCCGACTACAATGAACTCTTCAGCGGTGATCCAACTTGGGTGACAGAATCGATTGGCGGCATGGGACTGGACGGCAGAACACGTGTCACGAAAAATTCTTTCCGTTTCCTGCATACTTTATATAACTTGGGCCCTGCCCCTGAACCTAACCTGACTGTTCTGTGGTCAACTCAGCTGCCGGAGGGCTTTAAGGCTTATTGTGCCAAGGTATCGGTTGAAACTAGTTCGATTCAGTATGAGAATGATGACCTGATGCGGCCCTATTATGGGGATGATTACGGCATTGCGTGCTGTGTGTCAGCGATGCGGGTTGGCAAACAGATGCAATTCTTTGGCGCCCGCGCCAATTTAGCCAAAGCTCTGCTCTATGCAATTAACGGTGGAGTGGATGAGAAGCTGGGGATACAGGTAGGGCCACGGTTAACTCCCTTGACTTCCGAGGTTCTGGATTATGATGAAGTTGCTGAGAATTTCGATACTGTGATGGAGTGGCTGGCAAAGCTGTATGTAAATACACTTAACGTCATTCACTATATGCATGATAAATACAGCTATGAACGGCTGGAAATGTCACTGCACGACCGTGAAATTGTACGCACTATGGCCACTGGGATTGCAGGTTTATCCGTAGTAGCAGATTCGCTCAGCGCGATTAAGTATGCGAAGGTGCGCCCGATCCGCAATGAAAATGGGATTGCAGTCGATTTTGAAATTGAAGGCGAGTACCCGCAGTATGGCAATAATGATGAGCGAGTCGATGAGATTGCCGTTCAATTGACGGAAACGTTTATGAACAAGATCAGAAAGCATAAAACGTATCGCGGCGCAGTGCCAACCATGTCGGTACTGACTATTACCTCTAATGTCGTTTATGGGAAAAAGACTGGAAGTACCCCGGATGGGCGCAAAGCCGGAGAACCCTTCGCACCAGGCGCCAATCCGATGCACGGACGTGACCGGAAAGGCGCGTTGGCCTCATTGGCTTCTGTCGCCAAGCTCCCTTACGAGCATTGCCTGGATGGCATATCCAACACGTTCTCCATCGTACCGAAGGCTCTTGGTCGTGAAGAAAAGACACGCATCTCCAATCTTGTTGCTCTTCTTGATGGCTATATGGCGAACCAAGGTCATCATTTGAATATTAATGTGTTCGACCGTGCACAGCTTCTGGATGCTATGGAGCATCCGGAGCAATATCCGCAATTAACGATTCGCGTCTCCGGCTACGCGGTAAACTTTATCAAGCTGACCAGGGAACAGCAGCTTGATGTCATCCATCGTACCTTCCACGGCACGATGTAACAATAGAGAGGGGTGCAGACCGATGAAAGGACGCATACATTCCTTCGATACCTTTGGCACCGTTGATGGTCCGGGCATCCGCTTTGTTCTTTTCATGCAGGGTTGTGCGCTGCAGTGTAAGTATTGCCATAATCCAGATTCATGGGAGATGAATACGGGCAGACAAATGGACGTTGAGGAGATTCTGGATGAGATTAAACCTTACCTGGCGTATTATCAGCGCTCAGGCGGGGGGATTACAGTAACGGGCGGGGAGCCGACTTTGCAGGCTCCTTTCCTAGCCCGTTTGTTTGCTGAGTGCAAAAGGCGCTGGGGGCTGCATACCGTGTTGGATACGAACGGCTTTTGTGAGCCGAGTCATGCGCAGGAGCTTTTGAATGTGACCGATTTAGTACTGCTCGATCTGAAACAGATTAATTCTGCTAAACACGTTGCACTTACGGCACAGCCTAATGATCGTATTAAGCGCTTTGCTGAACACCTGAGTGAAATCGATAAACCTGTCTGGATTCGTCATGTGCTAGTACCAGGATGGACAGATGACTACATGGATCTAATTGAGCTCGGCAAGTTCATCGGTTCATTGCGTAATGTTAGTAAATTGGAGCTGCTGCCCTATCACCGAATGGGCGTCTATAAATGGCAGCAAATGGGGAAGGTATACCCGCTCGAACAATGTCCTACGCCAACCAATCAGGAGGTAATTCGAGCGAGATATATGATTGATATGGGTATTCTTGCGAATGGGGATTAATATGAAACTAGGTATACCTTGAAACTAGGTATACCACTTTGGCATCGACTTGCTTGGGTGGTTTTTTTTTATCTTGCTTGATTTCATTTTATATAAAAACCAGTAGCGCCGGAGAGATTCCAGCACTACTGGTTATATTCTTTTGCTGGGTGAATCATAGAAGGTACTCCTCCTGAAGGCCAGCTTGATGCAGATATTTCATCGCAGCCATTTTGTCAGTTTGTGGTTCGAATTGCTGTTGTGTAATTTGTTCATCCTGATCTTGCAGCCCGCCAACTCGTTCAGCAAATAATTTTCCATACTCGCAGCAGTAATCATCTCGCAAACCTTCTAAATGCTTAGTGTACAGTAGTGTCATAGAAACCACTCCTTCTCTCTTAGTATGATTTCATTATATATCTTACCTTTGCGTGTGTATGTGATTTTTTTCACAAATGCACTTGTTTTATGTGTATATTTCTTGTCACCATAGAAAATAGGTAAACACTAGTATAACTTGGTGTTTACCTATTTTCTTACCACAATAGAAAGTATAAGTTTTCGGTTCCCGAAAACGTCTTTCTATTTGGCGATAAAACCATATATAGGGATCTTTGGTCGGAGACCAAAGTCTCTCCTCTTCAAACGCGGTCGCTCATCTTTGAATGGCTTCGATAAAGGTTTTCTTAACATTTAAGAATTTATATGTTTTGGGTTTCCGAGAATCACGTTAGGGATGATGTGGAAGCGGCCCCTTTCTAAAAAATGGGTAGGAGGAAGACTTCACCTTTGGTAACCGTTGCTGTTGGGATAAGAGCAGCAGTGGGAACCAGTTGTGATGCAAGGTTAGCTTTAATTTTTACTGCGTTACGGACAGAGGAGCCGTTATTTGATAAGAAAAGCAGGGAGTCCAAATGCTAACGGACGCCACTGCCGTTATTCAGTCCCTTGCCACACTTGTTGGCACGCAAATCAGTCAATAACGCTTCTGGTGACCATTAAAAATCAAAACTGCCTCATTTTCAGCTAATAGAGGCTGTCACGTCCGTTAGAAAATCAACCAACCTCTTTCGCGTACTCTTTGGTTTGGGAACATGCTCGCCTGTTTACCTAGAAACATTGACAACCCTCCCAATACACTTCAGATTGGATTTATACCAAGGACCTGATGCAGAGCCTTAGGTCTTTTTTGCATTCGTATAATTTGCTCTGCCAGATTGGCATATATGTCTCCTATAGAGCTATTTGCCTTGTATATGGACGGTGAATAATCTGGCTCCGAAGGAAGATTATCAGGTGCACCTATTGGAATTTGAGCCAATAATTTTGTTTGCAATTGTTCGGCAAGGGCTGTTCCTCCCCCGCTGCCAAACACAAATTCGTTGGTTCCACACTTGCTGCATGCTAAATAAGACATATTTTCAATGATACCCACAATCTCGTGGTTGGTTTGCTTGGCCATAGACCCTGCTCTTGCAGCGACGTAGGAGGCTGTAGGGTGAGGCGTAGTGACGATGATCTCTTTGCTCGCCGGCAGCATCTGATGGACATCGAGTGCAATATCACCAGTACCTGGCGGAAGATCAAGCAGGATGTAGTCAACTTCTCCCCAATCTACGTCCGTAAAGAACTGCCCTAGCATTTTACCGAGCATAGGCCCTCGCCAAATAACCGGTGAATTGTCTTCTACAAAGAAACCCATGGAAATGACTTTGATGCCATGATGCACAACAGGAAGTATCGTGTTGTTCACAATCTTTGGCTTTACGTTAATTCCCATCATTTCTGGGATACTAAACCCATAGATATCAGCGTCAATAATGCCTACTTTTTTACCGAGTCTAGTGAGAGATGCCGCTAGATTCACCGTTACAGTGGATTTGCCTACTCCGCCTTTACCGCTGGCAATAGCAATGAAGGTGACATCTGTTCGTTTGTGAAGGGGAGTTTCCTCCGAATTTTCGCTTGTCGTTGACGCTTGACTGCTGCTTTTGTTCATTTTCGTCTCAATTTCGGTTCTCTCATAAGGAGTCATTGACCGAAAGCGCAGATGAAGGCTATGGTGAAAATGATGTTTGATAGCTTTGGTTATTTCTTCTTGCATATTCTCTTTAGCTTCGGCATGCAGCTCCTTAGGTGTAACAACGGTCAAGGATAGGCTGTTCTCGTTAAGCATAACATCGCGGAAAAGATTCAATTCGACCATACTTCTATGCCATTCGGGATCCCTAATGCCCGTAAGTGCTAGTAGAACTTCTTCTTTTGTTTTCATAATGGCACCTTCTAGTTATCATCTCATTATATCGAGCAGTTTTATTCAAGAATGTGATATTGGTCACACGAGTAACTGTGATTAATATCACATCTACATGTATCATAAAGACTTATGATTCAACTACTAAGTGTTGTGGAAAGGACGATTAAAGATGAGAAACCGGAGCCAGAGGTTTGCTCGCAAGGCAGTCAAAGTTGATCATGCTCAGAACATGATTATGCGGCATGTCCTGAAGCTGGGGTGCGAGTTCACGTCGATTGAATCTTGTTTACATAGAAGAATTTCGAAACCTCTGTTCGCGAAGGAATGTATGCCTCATTTCCGACGTTCTGGGTTAGATGGGTATGCCGTGTTGAGTGAAGAAGCCCTATTCGCTACGCCACAAAATCCGACCTGTCTAAGGGTGATTGATGAAGTGCCTGCCGGATACACTTCGAGTAAACAAGTGCTTCCTGGTACAGCGATTCGTATCATGACAGGCTCGGCCGTTCCGGACGGAGCGGATGCTGTCATCATGTTCGAGCAGACAGAAGAGTACCAGGAGGAAGGAGAAATTTCTATCCGGATTAAGCATAAAGTTAGCCATGGACAAAACATTGCCAAGGTGGGGGATGAAATCACGTCAGGACAGCTGTTAATCGGTTCAGGTTCCCGCATAGGCCCAGGCCAAATTGCAGTGCTTGCCTCAATGGGATATGAAGAAGTTCCTGTTTTCCGGCGACCCGTAGTGGGCGTACTAACGACCGGAAGTGAATTGATCTCTGTGGGAGATCCGCTTCAACCAGGGAGAATTCGTAATAGTAATACCTACATGCTTGCAGCACAAATCGAACAATACGGCGGGTTGGCAATCAGAGTTGGAACTGCCCCCGACGATAGAGATGAAGTCGCCCGAACGATATATAATGCCTTGGAAACATGTGATATGCTCATAGTTAGCGGAGGAGTCTCCGTTGGGGATTATGACGTAATGGCGGACTTCTTTACTACAATGAGCGGGAATGATATGAAGCTGCTCTTCAATAAAATCGCTATGCGGCCCGGTAGTCCAACTTCAGCAACCGTGATCAACAGTAAGCTCGTATTTGGTCTTTCCGGCAATCCCGGTGCCTGCTTCGTAGGATTTGAACTGTTTGTTCGGCCTGTACTACTTGCCATGCAAGGAATAGAAAGCCCTGACAAGCAGCACATTCAAGCGATTATTACGAATGATTATGATAAAGGGTGTCCGCACGATCGATATATAAGAGGTCAAATGACACTTTCAAATGAACAAGTGAAAGTAAGTGTGTTAGAAAAAAATAACTCCAGTATGCTTATATCTATACAAGATGCTAATTGTATCATCATGATACCAGCAGGTTCCAAAGGAATTGCCGCCGGCCAGCAAGTAGCGGTTATCCCTCTTCCCTATGAAACTACCATGTACTGAGAGAGGACAAATATGGAAAATCTTGATAAGCGAGTTCCTCTAATAACGGACGCCCTTCAAAGACCGCTTCGTGATTTACGTATTTCTGTAACGGATCGATGCAATTTCCGCTGCCGATACTGTATGCCTGAAGAGGTGTTTGGCCCCAATTATCGGTTTCTTCCGCAAGAAAAACTGCTTAGCCTGCAAGAATTAGAGCGATTAACGCGGATATTTGTTTCACTAGGGGTAGAGAAAGTACGAATTACAGGCGGTGAACCGCTCTTAAACAAAGATGTTGGCGAAATCATTTACCGAATTCGCCATATGGATGGCGTCAAAGATATTGCTGTTACAACCAATGGTTCATTATTAAAACACAAGGCGAAGGAGTTAAGAGAAGCTGGATTAGAGCGGATCACAGTGAGCCTGGATAGTTTAGATGACGAGCGATTTGGTGCCATGAACGGGAGAGGATTTTCGGTAAAAGGAGTGCTGGAAGGCATCGATGCTGCGGCTTCCGTAGGATTATCCGTGAAGGTGAATATGGTTGTGCAAAAGGGAGTTAATGACCAGGATATTGTTCCGATGGCCAAATACTTCCGCGAGCGTGGGCACATTTTGAGATATGTTGAATTTATGGACGTTGGTAATAGTAATGGATGGAATTTGAAACATGTCGTTCCCAGCAAAAAGATTATTGAAATCATTCATAAAGAGATGCCGCTGGAACGGGTGGAATCGAATTATATTGGCGAAGTTGCAACACGTTATCGTTATCAGGGTTCACGGGAAGAGATTGGTTTGATCTCTTCAGTGACTCAAGCGTTCTGCAGCACTTGTACAAGGGCACGGTTGTCTGCGGAAGGGCATTTGTATACATGTTTGTTTGCTTCAGACAAGACAGACCTGCTAAGTGTGATCAGAGAAGGAGCAAGCGATGAAGATTTACGATTATTGATTGTTCAAGTATGGGGAATGCGTCAAGATCGGTATTCCGAAACAAGACTAGCACAGACGACTCCCGCACATAAGGTTGAAATGTCTCATATCGGTGGATAGTGTGATGTATCGCACAGCGAGAACCTGCACTTGTAGCTATACTAAAGATAGATAGAAAACGAAATGATTACCTTAGGAGGGACTCTGTATGGTGATTCATTCCACAGGCTACACCTTGGGGATTGCTTCTTCAAATCCGGAGGAGGTTGCTTTTGCTACCGATCGTTTAAGGGTAGAGCATGAGGAATTGAGAGAAAAGCTAAGGATGCTTGAAACGAGTGCCAAGGAACTGATGCTATTGGAAGATTCGGTAAAGGGCATACAGCTTGTCGAGGAACTCAGAAAACAGACTGATCAATTTGTGGATGAGCTGGAACGACACTCAGAATGGGAGGAACAGGAATTGTTTCCGTTCCTGTTAACGTATTTTCATCGTCCATCGATGCCTTCTATCATGCCTTCTTTCTGGGTATTGGAAAAAGACCATCAACTCGGCATGTCGTTTATCCAATCCTTTCAAGAAGCTGTTATTGAGGTAACGCCTCTTGTTGTGAAGAAGCGATTAGCAGAGGCGGCAGCGCATCTCTTACAAGCATGTTTGATATTAAATGACCACTTTACCATGGAAGAACAACTTATTTTTCCGTTAACAGAGAAAGTGCTGACAGATTTGGAATCCTTTTTCTCATAGGAGATGAGCCGAATGAAACTGATTGTACATGGAAAAGATTTAACAGTAACCCCATCCTTACAGGAATATGTGGAACGCAAATTGGGGCGATTGGCATCTTGGTTTGAAGAAGCTTGTGACATGCATGTTACCCTTTCGGTTCAGGGGCATAAACAAATTCATGTTGTAGAAGTAACGATCACCTGCAAAGGTACCGTGCTTCGTGCAGAAGAAAAACGAGATGATATGTACGCATCGATCGATGTTGTCGCTGATAAATTAGAAAGACAGACGCGAAAGTTAAAGGACAAGATCAAGCATAGAATGCGCCAGCAAAGCGGGTTAAGGGTTCTTTCATTTGATAGCATGGAACATGCAAGCAGGGAGAATGATTCTCCATTTGAAGTAGCCCGCGTTAAGACCGTTCCGAATAAACCAGAAGATATTGAGGAAGCAATTCTTCAAATGCTGTTGCTTGACCATAACTTCCACTTGTTTTTTAACAGAGATTCGGGCAAAACTGAACTTGTTTATCGCAGAAACGATGGTACGTATGGACTTATTACAACCGCATGATAGAAGGAGGTATGGGTTATTCTACCATGCCTCTTTTTTTGCATCTAGAAATAAACCTCTTTCTTAGTATAAGTTGTGACAATTCTCACATCGTTCGACTACCAATAGATCTATGATTAGAGTAGCAAAAGAATATGGAATTTGAACATATCTAAGAGAGACAGATTTGTCAGGAGGAAAAGAGCATGCCTGTAAAAGCAGATCGACCAAGGCTGGTACTTATCGGCAATGGAATGGCGGGAATCAATACGATTGAACAAATATTGAAATTGACACCAGACAAGTATGAGATTACCGTCATTGGTAAAGAGCCGCACCCTAATTATAATCGTATTCAATTGTCTTACTTGCTCGAAGGAAGCAAGACATTCGACGACATTATTCTTAATGATTATGACTGGTACGAAAGAAATCATATTCAATTGTTAATAGGCGTTGAAGTTACTCAAATAGACCTTACTTCTAAACAAGTACACATGAGCAATGGACAGACTCAGCCATACGATAGACTCATCATAGCGACCGGCTCCAATCCTGTCATGCTTCCTATACCAGGCATCGATAAAGATGGGATTGTCAGCTTCCGTGATATTCATGATTGCAACAGAATGGTACATGCGGCAAGCGTGTTTAAGAGAGCAGCTGTTATTGGCGGCGGTTTGCTTGGACTCGAGGCTGCCAGGGGACTTCTTAAATTAGGCATGGATGTTTCCGTTGTACATTTATTCTCAGACTTAATGGAGAGACAACTCGATACAGCAGCATCTGCCATGTTGAAGACAGAACTGGAAGAGCAAGGCATGCATTTTCAATTAAATAAAAAGACCATTGAAATATTTGGCGGTGAACATGTCAAAGGACTTCTCTTCGAAGATGGTTCCGTACTTGAAGCGGATTTTATCGTAATGGCGGTGGGGATTGCTCCTGAAACGACAATTGCTCGAAATTGCGGTTTAGAAGTAAGACGGGGTATTGTTGTTGACGATCTTATGCAAACAAGTGCTCAGGGTGTATTCGCTGTAGGGGAATGCAACCAGCACCGTGGTGTCAGCTATGGTTTAGTAGCTCCGTTATTTGAGCAAGGGGCTGTGCTAGCCAAGCATCTATGTGACATGCCAACGGAACCCTATAAAGGATCGATTGTATCTACCAAACTCAAAATTTCCGGCGTGGATGTTTTTTCCGCCGGGGCGTTTCAAGATGGGCCGGATGTTGATGTTATTTGCTTACAAGATAATTGGAAGAAAACTTACAAAAAGGTGCTGCTTAAAAAAAATCGCATTATCGGAGGCGTGTTGTTCGGTGACGTGAGTGACTCCGCCCAACTGTTGAAATGGATAAAGGCTCAGGAACCGATGACGCAGGAGATACATGAACAACTGATGGGCACGCCCTCAATAGAGGGATCGGATCCTTTGGCTTTCGTCACTGCGATGCCAACCGATGAGATCGTATGTGGCTGCAACGGGGTTACCAAAGGTATGATTATTCAAGCCATTACGGATAAGAGGCTTAGCACGGTAGAAGAAATAAAATTATGTACGGGCGCCAGCCGATCATGCGGGGGCTGTAAGCCGATGGTGGAGCAGCTTCTTGCTCTGACATTAGGCGACCGTTATGAAGGAAACCATGCGGTCAAAGAAACGCTCTGTAGCTGCACCATCCATAGCCGTGAAGATGTCATTGCTGCAATCAGAGATAAACGGTTATCCCACGTTCGAGAAGTGATGAACGTGTTAGAATGGCATAATCCGGAAGGATGCTCGAAATGTAGACCCGCCATTAACTATTATATTGGGATGGTTTGGCCAGAAGCTCATGAGGATGAGCGGGATTCCAGATTTGTCAATGAGAGACTGCATGCGAATATCCAGAAAGACGGTACCTACTCTGTGGTTCCCCGTATGTATGGCGGGGTTACCACTCCCGAGCAGCTTCGGAAAATTGCCGATGTCGCAGACAAGTATGAAGTGAAGATGGTGAAGGTTACAGGAGGACAGCGTCTTGACTTATTAGGCGTGAAAAAAGCGGATCTTCCACACATGTGGGAAGAGCTCGGTATGCCTTCAGGCTATGCCTATGCGAAAGCCATTCGCACAGTTAAAACATGCGTAGGCTCTACATTTTGCCGTTTCGGTACTCAGGATTCTATCAGCATGGGGATTCTGCTGGAGAAGAAGTTCGAACGGCTTTGGATGCCTGCCAAGTTCAAAATGGCAGTGAACGGCTGCCCGCGTAATTGCGCCGAGGCGGAGATTAAGGATTTCGGCATCATTGGCAATGATGGCGGTTGGGAGATTTACGTTGGCGGTAACGGTGGCGTGAAATTAAGAGCCGCTGATCTCTTATGTAAAGTGAAAACCGATAAAGAATTAATTCAGCTCGCAGCAGCATTTATTCAGTTTTATCGGGAATCTGGGAAGTACGGGGAGCGAACATCCGATTGGATCGAACGGGTAGGTCTTCAGTCCATTATTAAAGAGGTTGTTGAGAATATAGAGCGGCGAAAAGAGCTGGAGCAGCGAATTGAGCATGCGCTTCTAGGGCTGCAAGATCCCTGGAAAGAAGTTGTTGAGCAGGAAGAACTTCAGCATCAATTATATGAGAATATTCAAGTGAAGTGAGGGAGGGAATACCATGGAAGCAGCAAAGGTTATTGATAGAGTGAGTTATTATTCGATAGGCAGTATTGGAGATTTCCCCCTGCATCTTGGGAAGGTCGTTCAGATCGGAGAAACCGAGATTGCCGTGTTCCGTTTGTCGGAAAGCGTTCTGTATGCACTTGAGAATAGAACAGGGCATAAGAAAGGAGGCCCTCTCGCCGAGGGTCTAGTCAGCGGGGAATATGTTTACTGCCCTCTTCGCGATTGTAAAATAAGTCTGCTTTCCGGAGAAGTCCAGCAGCCGGATACTGGACAAGTAAGAACATTCCCTATATGGCTTGAAGGGCATAATGTTCTTGTCGGTATGAAGTAAGGCTTTCCCAATAAGACCACAGTTCACATGGTGAACTGCGGTCTTATTGTTGTTCAATTAAGCGTAAGTATGCAACAGTGATTAAAAGTCACGAAACAGAAACAAGTGTTGTGATACTCCTCACAGTGAATTCTGAGATTAAGGCTTACAATGTGATTACAGCAGCAATAAAAGGAGGAGTTATATATGGTTATGGATCTTGGGATGCCGTTAGAGGATGCGCAGATTTCTAGTCTCCAAGAGGTTTTAGGGCGGTTAAAGGACGAACATGGCGCGTTAATAAAAGAGCTTGACCATGTTCAGGAAATGACAAGTCATATGGTTGGCATGCTTGGCACAGAAGAGTCAAAACGTTTGCTTCATGAAATTAGAAACCAAATGGTAAACTTCATGCAGCAGCTTGAGGCTCATGAGCAATGGGAGGAAATGGAGGTTATCCCCATCCTTTCTGAGTATGCGTATCGGGGAATGGAGCCCACCTTTTTGACCTCAACTTGGGTGCTGGAAGAGGATCATAAACAGGCGGAACGGTTTGCTCGCTCATTTCTTGACTATGCGGACCAATGTAAAGGTGCCGACAGTATAAAGCTGAAGAAGGCAATCTCTCTGCTTAGTGTGGCATGTTCTGTCTTATCAGAGCATCTGCTTTCTGAAGAGGAGATGATTTTCCCAATTGCGAATCAAATGCTGGAGCAATATTCACGTTAATTCAAATTGAGGAAAGGAGGATTTCACATGGAAATGAACATTCAATTAACTGATCGGGTAGGAGATATTGTGACGGGCTATCCCAATACAGATGAGGTGTTTAAGAAATTCCGAATTGATTTCTGCTGCGGAGGCAACAAATCACTTCTTCAAGTCATTCAAGAGCAAGCTATTAAGGAAGAGGATTTGTTGAAAAGTCTTGCCGAAGCAGCATCGACCGCGAAATCCGACAGTTTAAATTGGAGTGAAGTAAGCTCAAGTGAATTAATCGATTATATTACGCGTATCCATCATGGCTATTTGAAGACAGCACTCCCGCATATAAGTAAATATGTGAAGAAAGTGGCACGCGTACATGGGCCTTATCATCCTGAACTTCTGCAAGTCGAGCAATGGTTTAAAGCACTGAAAAAAGATATGGAACAGCATATGGAGAAAGAAGAACGAGAAGCATTTCCTGCTGTAATTGCGTTTGAGCAAGATCCCACCGAAGTGAAAAAAGAGCAGCTGCTGGAAATATTGGCTATGCTCGAGCATGAGCATGAGGAATCGGGTGATCTTCTTAAGCAAATCAGGGTAATCACTAAAGACTACGAGCTGCCGGGGGATGCCTGTACGACCTTTCAGCTTACTTTCTTGAAGTTGGAGGAATTGGAAGCGGATATGTTCCAGCACATTCATCTGGAGAACAACATTTTATTTAATCGCGTCTAGGGGGAAGTATCCATGTTCAGGCTTCCACTGCTGTTTATTGCAACCGGAATTCTCAGTTTTCTAGCTTTTCATGTACTATCCCTGTTTTCGTTGGGGTCATGGGTGGGGGAGCCTCCTCGGAACCCGGAGGGATGGTTCCGAATTCATCTGATTGTACTGGATTGGGGAACGATGATTGCCATGGGAGCCGTGTATCAACTGCTGGATGTGGTTTTGCAACGTAAGCTGCACAGCCACAAGCTAGGCTACCTTCATTATGCATGCTTTCTGATTGGCTCATCCATCCTATTGATTGGCTTCCTCCGTTTGGAGGTCAGTTGGATTGCCGCAGGTGCAACTATGACATGGCTTGGAATTTGTTTGTTCGCTTGGAATATAGGTCAAACGATGCTTCTTGCCGCAAAGTGGAATGCGATCACGGTGAGTACAGCTTGTGCCGTGGTTTATCTGGTTCTAACAGGCTTGTTCGTTATTCTCCTGTGGAATGCGGCAACGCTTCTTGGAGCAGGACATTTTTTACTGGGAAGCGGGACTCTATTTAATGGAATCGTCATCGGATTGATGATGGCGGCGCTCGTCACATATGAAGCCCATATGAGGGACATCCGCAAGCATCGTCATAAAGGGTCTCCGGGTTCTGGGATTCGTTGGTCTATCTTTTGCACGAGGGGGCTCATCGTATACGTTGTCATGCTGTTGGGTATTTGGTTTGTGAAACCAGATCTCTTCGAGGATGAAACGCTTCTTATCTTGACGGGCTGGATCTATTTATACGGCTGGGTAGCGATGACAATTCTCGGTTATTTATCTAAAATTGTCCCATTTCTATGGTGGACGCATAAGTATGGCCCGCTGGCAGGGAAAATGAAGGTTCCGGTTATGAATGATCTTATTCAAGATGGAAATGTAAAGGTTGGAATGGCAGGTATGTGCGGTGGACTGCTGCTTATCCTGTTGGGCATAGGATTCAAAGTCATGCTATTGGTATGGGGCGGCGGTTGCCTGCTCTCCGTATGTTCCATTTTGTATATGGGTTTAATCGCACGTGTATTTACACGGTAAGTATATCGCTTCACGAGATAGCGGCTTTCCCTTAGATCAGATCTGATGGGAATGCCGTTTTTTGTCCAGATAGTGACTATTGAAAAAATGTATCCGAGATAGGGTTCACAGTGATTTTTCTCACAGTGCTGAAGGGCAGACTCATGGTTTAATACAACTATAAGATCATAAGTAAAGGGGTAATGATAAATCATGGATCGAGCGTTCGCATCAAAATTCGCCAAATGTGTCTTTCTGGTTGTTTGCGGATTAATTATTCTCATGGGAGTCGGTTCTAGGTTTTTTACACATATTGACTTGGCTTTATATGGATATATGGTCGGTACGGTAGTTTTTATTTGTGGTTTCTTTTATCGTTTTATTGCTTGGGGTGAACGGCCGCCAACAAAAATTATTTTGAAAAAGGGCATCAAGCTATTATTTAGAAAAAGCACGCCTCAGACAACAACCGAACATTTACTAACGTACCGCTTTATTTGGAATCGCGGGTGGTACCGTTGGACGCAGCATGTCCTTCTAGGTTGGGGCTGTATCTTATCTGCATTTGTAACTTTTCCACTTGTATTTGGATGGATGTACTTCACGATGGCAGAAAACGGCAAATACACGGTTGTTGGCTTCGGAATCAACCTGATGAAGATTAAAGCGGATGGCGTTCTCGGATTTCTGTTCTATAATGCGTTGAATATTACAGCTTTCATGGTTATCGGCGGTGTTTGCATGGCCCTATATCGTAGGATTAAGAGCATGCAGGCACGTGCAGAACAAACATTTATCTATGATTTTCTCCCGTTATATATGCTGCTATTCGTAAGCTTAACAGGACTGCTGCTCACTTTCTGCAATATCGTCCTTCATGGATACGGGCATCCGATTATCACATTAGTCCACCAATGGTCCGTCATCGTGACGCTGATTTATATCCCTTTCGGTAAACTGGCTCACATCCCATTCCGTCCTATGAGCGTGTTTGCCCGAAATTACAGAGAACATTATGCAGAGCAAGAGACGAAAAGCTGTAAGGTTTGCGGAACAGGCTTTGTTTCTGTCGAGCAATCCAGGGATGTCATCGCTGTGCTTAAAGTGAACGAAATTGAATTCAAAATAGAGGAAGGCTTTCACTTGGCAGAGTTGTGCCTGCCATGCCGCCGGAAATATAGAATGTCCCGATTTACAGGCATACCGACCCATCAGATTCGCGTAAAGGAGAGCAACCAGAATGCAAAAGGATAAATTCTTTAAAGTTATTGGGAATAAAACCCATACGAATGAAAAATTGGTTAAAACCCATTGCTCTTACTGTGGTATGCAGTGCGGAATGAATTTGCGCGTGGATACGTCATCAAATAAAATTATCGGCGTGGAACCGCGATATGATTGGCCAGTGACATTAGGCAAGATGTGCCCTAAGGGTGTGACGGCCTACCAGCAAACGAATCACGGCGACCGCTTGCTGCGCCCATTGATCCGTGACGATGCTTCGCTCAAAGGAACGAAGGCAGGTTTCCGCGAAGCCAGCTGGGAAGAAGCTTATGCGTTGATTGTAAAACGTTTCCAAGAGCTGCAAGGGGATTTCGGCAAGGACTCGCTTTCTGTATTCAGCGGTGTGTCGATGACCAATGAGAAATGCTATCTCACAGGAAAGTTCGCCAGAGTCGCCTTGCAAACACGTTACATTGATTACAATGGCCGATTCTGTATGTCAAGCGCAGCCGCAGGCTTCCTTCGCAGCTTTGGTGTTGATAGGGGATCCACATTACCTTGGACTGATCTGCATGAGACGGATTGCTTGTTTATCGCAGGCAGCAATACAGCCGAGTGTCACCCTACCTCGATGTTCCGAATATGGGAAGTACAGAACCGCGGTGGTTACTTGATCGTAGCAGATCCTCGGGAGACGCCTATCGCCAGGCGGGCAGACATACATCTTGATTTACGTCCGGGGACGGACTTGGCGCTTGCCAATTGCATGATTCATCTACTCATTCAAAATAACCACATCGATGCTGAGTTTATAGTGAATCACACCAACGGCTTCGAGGAAATGAAAGAGGTTGTGAAAGAATTCACACCTGAGTACACGAGTGAAATAACTGGCGTTGCTCCTGAAAAATTGATTCGTGCCGCTGAGATTTATGGCAAAGCACCGAACGCCATCGTTATGTTCGCTCGGGGCATTGAACAACAAATTAAAGGATCTGATAACGTATCAGCCTACACGAATATGTGCTTGGTGACTGGGAAGATAGGCCGTCCGAAGTCTGGCGTTGCTACTTTTACCGGACAAGGGAATGGTCAAGGCGGAAGAGAGCACGGGCAGAAGGCTGATGCTCTTCCGGGCTATCGTAAAATTACGAATCCGAAGCACGTCGAAGAGGTGTGCAAGGTGTGGGGTATCAAGCCGGAAGAGATGCCGCAACCGGGTGTCTCTGCTTATGAAATGTTTGAACTTATGCAAGACAAAACGATTCGCGGTTTGTATCTGCTTTGCTCGAATCCAGCTGTCTCTGCGCCGAATCAGAACTATGTCCGTGCAGCTTTAAAAAATCTGGATTTCATGGTTTGTGCAGATATTTACTTATCCGAATCCGCTGAATTTGCCGATGTCGTACTACCATCCGTAACCTGGTCGGAGGATGAAGGCACGGTAACGAATCTAGAAGGACGGATCATCAAGATTAATAAAGCGCAAGAGCCTGTTGGCGAGTCTAAGCCTGACTGGTTAATCGAAGTAGAGCTTGCGGAGCGACTGGGGAGAGGTCAATATTTCGGCCATTTGAAGACAGCCAGGGACGTAGCTGACGAATTCCGATTAGCCTCCAAGGGTGGTTATGCCGATTATTTCGGAGCCACTTGGGAGAAGATCGACAAGCAAGACGGTGTCTTCTGGCCATGTAAAAGTGAAGATGACCCGGGCACGCCTCATATGTTCCTAGATCATAAGTTCTACCATGCCGACGGCAAAGCCAAATTATGCGCGCTTCCTTACAGACCACCTGCCGAGGAGCCTTGCGAACAATATCCGCTTCGCCTTACGACAGGCCGGGTTGTCTATCATTACTTGTCCGGCAACCAAACGAGAAGAATTCCTTTTCTGCGAGATATGTGTCCGGAGCCTTACGTCGAAGTTCATCCAGAAACAGCGGAGCGGTACAACATCATACACGATGAAGTCATCCGGTTGTACACACGCCGTGGCGAAGCTTTATATAAAGTGAAAATCATTGAAGCGATTCGTAAAGATACCGTATTCGTTCCCTATCATTTCGGTCATGAGCAATCCATTAATCTGCTTACAATCGCTGCGCTGGATCCGATGTCCAGAATGCCAGAGTTTAAGGTTTGCGCGGCTCAGATCGTGAAGCAACCAGAGAGGATGACCATCCGATGAAGCAACATTTATACATTGAAATGGATAACTGCATCGGCTGTAGGAGCTGTTTGGCTGCCTGTACGCAATGTGGAGGCCACGATGAACGAAATCGCAATTATGTGTATGATGTGAATCCACTGGTAACCCGCCAAACGATTCCATTGATGTGTCTGCATTGTGTGAATCCTGCTTGCGCCAGAAGCTGCCCAGCTCAAGCCATTCAGATTACGGAAGAAGGAGCTGTACTTTCGGCATTGGTTGAGAAATGTATTGGCTGCCAGAATTGCACCATCGCTTGCCCGTATGGTATCCCTAAATTCGATGAAGAACAGAATCTGATGTACAAATGTGATCTTTGCTATGATCGGACCAAAGAAGGCATCCCTCCTATGTGCGCATCTGTTTGCCCAACGAATACACTTCAATGGCTGACAGAGGAAGAACTGGCAGCGAAGCAGGCACAGCACAAGCTGGGGAAGTGGACGGCAAGTCATCAACCTTTCGATCCGTTAGAGGGAGAAACGAATGTGAAGATCAGCCTTCCTGGTATTCTACAAGGAACACAAAAATTGTTTTAAACTACTTGTAATGGGGTGATCCTGTGGAACAAGACAAGAAGCGCGATAATAATCATAGTCCTTTTAAGGAAGATAATTACACGCACAATATAAAGAAAAATAATGAAAGAAAATTGGATCGCCGAGGCTTTATGAAGACGCTGGTTGGGGCAGCAGGGGTGTTCGCTGTATCCACACTGCCATGGGGAGCACTCGCAGCAAAAGAACTGACGGGTCTAACGAAAAAATCCTATCCGCAGTTGAAAATTACGGATATCTCCTCGCTAAAGGTCGGCGATGCGACCCAGTTCGCTTATCCGGGGGAGCATGATTCTGCACTGCTGATTCGCCTTGGCGAGAACGAGTATAAAGCCTATCAAAATGCGTGTACGCATCTCAAGTGTCCGGTGTTTTGGAGTAAAGAGAAGGATGAGATGGTGTGCCCTTGCCATCACGGCATTTTCGATGCCAGAACCGGATCGCCCACTGCGGGACCTCCTAAGAGACCCTTGCCAGAGGTTCTACTGAAGAAGGATCAAGGTGCGATATATGCGACTGGAGTGAAACGATATGAAGCGTAGCTACATTGGCGTCATACTCTTATGTATCCTATTGTTTCTGAATATTGTGTTCACACAAAAGGCTGTGAATGCTTACTATTTTGATCATTTTACTTCGGTTATTGTTTATGCCGCATTGAATATTTTGTTATTCCCTGTTGCCATATGGATCTATCGTCGGGAGCGTGATGTCGAATGACTATCAAAAAAATACAATTGCCACTTCAAACCGTCAGTCTTGTCCTAGGTTTCATGGTATGGGTTATCCTTTCTTCTTTAATGCCATTTATTAAAGAGTCGATTAAATTAACTCCCTCCCAACTTACTTGGGTAACCGCTATTCCTATATTGTTCGGTTCCGTGATGCGGGTGCCTGTTGGGTATTGGACGAATCGCTACGGGGCAAGAAAGTTGTTTGCTATCAGCTTTATCCTATTGTTTGCACCCATTTATTGGGTTAGTCAAGCCGATTCCTTCGGGGATCTGATCATGGGGGGCTTCTTTCTCGGGATTGGTGGAGCTGTGTTTTCCGTCGGTGTGACCTCTTTACCCAAATATTATCCCAAAGAACGTCATGGCTTCGTTAATGGGATTTACGGTATCGGTAATCTCGGAACTGCACTTTCCACCTTTGGTGCACCTGTCATAGCAAATCAGATCGGATGGTCCAAAACCGTCTTGCTCTATAGTGTTCTATTGGTTGTTATGGCTGTATTGAACTTTTTTGCGGGGGATCGCAAAGAGCCCCGTGTTCAAACTGCTCTTGTTGAACAAGTGAAAAGCGTTTCGGGGAATTCTAAGCTATGGTTATTATGTTTGTTCTACTTTCTTACATTCGGTTCTTTTGTCGCTTTCACGGTCTATTTACCGAACTTTTTGGTCAGCAGCTTTCATTTGTCCAAAGTAGATGCGGGGATGCGTACGGGTGGATTTATCGTGCTAGCAACAGCTATGAGACCCATTGGGGGGTACCTGGGGGATAAATTTAACCCTTTCAAAATTCTTATGTTTGTTTTTGCAGGCTTGACAGTAGCCGGTATCCTCCTCTCATTTGCTCCAACGATGACTTGGTACACAGTAGGTTGCTTAACTATTGCTTTTTGTGCCGGAACGGGAAATGGGACCATCTTTAAATTAGTTCCTATGTATTTCACTAAGCAAGCTGGAATTGCGAATGGCATCATTTCAGCAATGGGTGGATTAGGCGGATTCTTCCCTCCGCTGCTGCTTACCTTCCTTTTCAAGCTGACAGGTCATTACGCCATTGGATTCATGGCCTTATCCCAATTCGCTTTGGCTAGCCTGATTCTTATTGTGTGGATGTTTTATCAAGAAAAATTAGGTTTATCGGCGAAAATTATTGAAAATACAGTAGAAGGCATCATGGTGACAGATACGACGGGGAAGATCCATTCGGTAAATGCAGCTTTTACGGAGCTGACCGGATACGAAGCCAAAGAAGTCGTAGGGATGACGCCTAGTATATTGAAATCAGGGAAACAGGATCGTGGTTTTTACGATACCATGTGGGATACCATTCGCAGTCAGGGCTTCTGGCAGGGTGAAATTTGGAATCGTAAAAAGAATGGCGATGTGTATCTGGAATGGCTCACCATAAGTGCAGTCAAAAATGATGCGGGGGATGTCGTTTATTATTCGGGGATGTTTAGCGATATTACCAAACAAAGAGGCTTTATATAGGAGGGAGGATGGAAAATGTCGAGTGAATTTACATTGGATTTATGCTTTATTCGTGAACAGGCAACATCTCCCTTCTATACGATAATCGAACAACAATTAACGGACCTTTTTACAGGAAAAGGAACTTGGTATATGGATCTGAAGGAAGAACAAGGGCTCGAAATTGTTGTTGTAGAAGTCAAAGGAATGGCGATGTGGGAAAGTGAAGACGAGGTAATAGGTTATATCGAAGAGTCAGCAGAATCCGATGAGACATTAGGTTATGATTGTTGGAGTCATCTACACGGGTATCAAGTAAAAGTCACGCCAAAGGCAGATGCGGGCTGCTGCCGCTTAAAGAAGGAGGCAGTTGTATGAAATGGGAAGAAAAATTATCACACTGGCTTGGTACTCAGATTGAAGTGCATATCGAGGATCAGGCGGGACTGGACCCTGTGGCACCACCGAAAAAAATGAAACTCGAGAAGATACGTATTTCCGATGATCGAGATTATATGCAAATGTATATGAGTGAACATCAGTTTCTTGCCATCCCCCTTAGGGGAGAAGAACATACGAGCTTAATAAGTTCGGAGCATGGTACAGTTCTAAGTTCATCTGACATTGCCGCACAATTGGTGTATAAAGTCCACTTTGGTGCGTAGCAATTGGTTGAAAACTGATAATCTTTAAATGAAAGAACTCCACACTTCGCTTGGAAATGTAGAGTTCTTTCATTTGTCATATGGCATGGAGTCAAGTGAATTTACATACGGCATATTTCCAATGGGCAGTTTTCGCAGTGGCAAATATCGCGGAGGTACGACACGTTCTTAATCGTAATCTGCCCATTATGGAACTCGACAGCATCTTCCTTCTTCATATCACTTAACATGCGATTGACGCTTTCACGTGTAGACCCAATCATATCAGCCATCTCAGAATTGTTGATTTTGTAGTTAATTTGGATATGGTTACCTTTGGGTACGCCATATGAATTACTTAATCTAATTAGTAAAGAACAAAGCGCGCCAGGTTTGCCATACATCATTAGATCCCGAAATTTCGTTTCTGTCATACGGTGCATGAGCCCCATCCACTTCATAAATTCAATCGCTAAATCCCCATGTTGCCATAGCAGGACCTCGAGATCTTTGCGCTGAATCACACCAACTTCACAATTTTCGGTTGCTTCCGAGCTGAAGCTCTGCAAAGAGTTCTGGAAGGGATCCATCTGACCGAATAAATCTCCGGCCTGATGCAAATAGAGAATGAAGCTTTTACCACTTTCAGACAACTTGGTGATGCGAACGCCGCCTTGAATAATGTAATACAATTTGTCTGCTGTGTCGCCTTCCCGAAACAAGAAATCGCCTTTTTCAGCACGCTTCATGTACATAATGCTGCGCAGTCTCTCGAAATTCTCTTCCGAGAAAAATTTCATTATACCTTTTGAAGTTTTCGCTTTCGCTTCGCAAATTTTCATTTGTTCTTTTACTATATCGATCATGGCCATGTGGACCAACTCCTCAACGTTTCTTTGTATCTTTATCATAACTGCTTCTGTTGATTTTAGTTATCGGGAGTTCTACTGATCTTTTGAGGTAAAACTCCCTATCTTACTGTGAGAAAAATCACAGTTTAAACCCTTACTTTCCTTGCGATACACTAAGGTAAAAAGAGGGGAAGATTGCTCAAACTCCTGATGCGGAAATCAGGGTTTTCCCTGACTTACAAGAAGAGCAGAAAGGTTTACAATGGTGGGTAGGTAAGGAGAAAGAGATTCTGCACGGTTTCGTCGAAACGGAGGTGACCGAAATGGCGAATGGCGATGCAAACCTATTAGTAGAACTCGAGCTTTTGCAAAGCTTGACGTCAAGCGATTTCATTGCTGTGGCGCCTATTTTAGATCATGCGGCGCGCAACTGCTGGAGATATGTATTGGGAAACAGTAATCATCGGTATCAACAAATGGTGATCAAAGTAGGATTGGGCTTAGCAGGCACGGTTCTGCGTCTTGGCAGGTGGGTAAAGCTCGAAGATATGCGATCGAAAAGCAGTCAAGAAAGACTCACTTGTCCCCTCATGCTTGCGGAGCAGTTACAATGTGCAGCTGTATTTCCACTAATGACGAATGCCAGTCCCCGGATATGGGGCTTACTTTATATCGGGAAACGAGAGCAACCCAGATTTGAACCCAGCGAGTTGCTTGCAGCCCATGAAAGGGCCTTTACATTAGCTTCTTTATTAGAGGAAATTAAAAAAGATACCGCGAAATGAATTCCCTGACTGGAATTCATTTTTTTTGTTATAATTAGAGCAGAAAAATAGGAATCGGGAGCTTGAGCTGATTTTTTAGGAGGATGAAACGGGATGCTGAAGATTCTGGTGGTGGATGATCACGCCGTCGTTAGGTCGGGTTTGATGATGCTTCTTCATGGTAAGCATAATATAGAAGTGATTGGGGAAGCTGCGGACGGTGAAGAGGGGATTCAGGCAGCTCAACTGCTGAAACCAGATGTGGTCTTGATGGACCTTAATATGCCTACTGGCATGGATGGGCTTACGGCGACAACGGAGCTGAGGCGTTTAATGCCCGACTTAGCCATTCTGATATTAACGATGCATGATGATGACGAATATTTATTCAGAGCAATTCACGTTGGTGCTTCGGGCTACATTTTAAAAAGCGCACCTCATGAAGAACTGTTAACTGCGATCCGATCTGTTGCTGCGGGTAATGCCTATCTATATCCTACAGCGACGAAGAGGCTGATGAATGAATATATCGAACGGCTGAAGCATGGGGAGAATACGGATACATTTGAATCCCTCTCCGAGCGTGAAAGGGAAGTGTTGGCGCTCATTGCCAAAGGATTCTCAAATAAAGAAATCGCAGAACAATTGATCCTTAGCGTCAAAACCGTGGAATCGCATAAAAGCAACGTGATGGAGAAGCTAGGTCTCAAGACGAGACCGGAATTGGTGAAATTCGCTGTAAAGAAAGGACTGTTGAACTTTGAGTGAGGATTTAAACCAAGAGTACCCGGAAGTCATTGGCGAGAATGTGACCGAATTGTTAAGTCATCTTGGTGATCATATCTCAGACTCTTTGTTTCAACAGGATTTGAGACATTCGCTTAAACAATTATCCAATGTTAAATTTGCTCTCGACGAGTCCTCGATTGTTGCTGTTACTGACCACAGAGGAAAGATTTTATATGTGAATGATAAATTTTGTGAAATCTCTAAGTATCCAAGAATTGAACTTATTGGTCGAGATCATCGGATTATCAATTCCGGCTATCACGAGAAAGAATTCATGACTGATTTGTGGCAAACGATTTCCTCGGGGAAAGTCTGGCGCGGCGAGATTAAAAACAAAGCCAAAGACGGGAGCGTCTATTGGGTAGATACAACGATCGTTCCATTTGTGGATGAAGAGGGGCAATCCTATCAATATCTTGCCATTCGAAATGAAGTGACGGAGTTAAAACGAGTTCAAGAAGAACTCCAACTGATGATGTCACAGGTCATGCAAATCCAAGAGGAAGAACGCAGGAAGTTTTCCCGTGAGCTGCATGATGGTATTGGCCAAAGTCTGTTTTCCTTGTTGATTCACATGGATAGGCTGATCGGGGAAGAGAACATAAAGAATTCAGAAATCACACTGCTGAGGGAAAATGTCACCTTCATTATTGAGGAAGTTCGAAGTCTGGCTTGGCAGATTCGACCTTCAGTATTGGATGATTTAGGTGTTGTGCCAGCAGTTCGTACTTATATTGAAAACTACGCGAACCATTACGGGATAAGGGTGGAATTGGATAGCCGTTTGCGTAGACGGCTGGGTGCCCTTGAGGAAACCACCATATATCGTGTGATACAAGAGGCTCTTACCAATATTGCCAAGTATGCAGATGTATCGGAGGCTCGTGTTACCGTCCATGAGAGTGACTCCGTTGTCGAGGTTCAAATAGAGGATAGAGGGAAAGGCTTTGTTAGAAATAGCAGTTCTAGAGGGGTAGGTCTTTTTAGTATGGAAGAGAGAGCTAAGAGTATTGGCGGCAAGTTAACGATTCACTCAGAGCTGGGAGAAGGATCCACGGTGACCTTGATGGTTCCTGTAAAATGACCGTGAAGTGAATTTGTAAATTATGGGATGTGACTCTTCCTTCAATGGGGTGGAGTCATATCTTTTTTAGATTATCTCTATTTGTGATTTAATTCACATACAATTTCTCAAAGATGCTCTAAACTGAAGTAAAGGGCCATGGAGGTGGAAGTCACATGGGATTTATGAAGCCGGAGCAGATATGGGAACGTACAGTGGAAGCAGGAGTAAAAAAGGCACAGTTAAGGTTTAGGAAGCAGCTCCTTCTCGGTTTTTTAGGTGGCGCTTATATTGCCTTGGGCTTTTTGCTGTACATCAGGGTCAGCGGAGTCTTTCCAGCTCCATGGAGTGACGTTGGCAGCATATTCGGAGCTGCTGTGTTTCCGTTGGGTCTGATATTAACAATAATTGCAGGCGGCGAACTTCTTACCGGTAATATGATGGCAGTTCCTACAGCGTTCTTTACCGGAAAGATCAAATTTCACCAGCTAGTTAATAATTGGGCTGTCATTACAGTTGGAAACTTCCTAGGAGCTGTATTCATCGCTTATGTTTTCGGACATCTAGTTGGTTTAACAGAACAGGGGGTTTATTTAACTAAACTTGTAAAGATTGTCCACGCTAAAACTGCGGAACCCTTCTCAGTAGCGCTTTTATCGGGTATTGGCTGTAACTGGTTAGTTGGGCTTGCCGTTTGGTTAGCCTATAGTACAGATAATGATATAGGTAGAATAATAGGTATATGGTTTCCCACAATGGCTTTTGTGGCGATCGGGTTCCAACACGTCGTTGCCAATATGTTTGTCATTCCTGCGGCTATTTTCTCAAATCAGGCAACATGGATGGATTTTTTGAGAAATGTGGTGCCGGTGTACATGGGAAATGTAATTGGCGGAGCTTTATTTGTCTCTGGAATATATGCTTTGGTTTATCGTCATGCTAAATAGAGGGTAATGTTGGCAAGTGTGATTTTGTATTTATTAATAATCGTGATATCTATCACAATCTGGCGCTCCATATTCTCGTATACTAAAGGTGTGATTGAGAACGAATATCAAGGAGGATGGTTAATCATGAACCAATTCGCAACTATAATTAAAGCTCCCGAGTATCCCCCGCAGTTAAAGCACAAAGTCATCTTTGAATCCTTTGATCAGCTTGCATCCGGGGAAGCCATGCTGCTGATTAATGACCACGATCCGCGCCCGCTGCGCTTTCAATTTGAAGCAACACGACCTGGATTGTTCTCTTGGAAGTACTTAGAGCAAGGACCTGAAACATTTCAAGTGAAAATTGGGAAGCTTGGTTAAGGGGGGATATAACAGATGGCAAAAGTGGAAGTTCTTAATCCTACCACCCTTCGCATAACAGCAACATTGGAAGATGCACTAACGATGATAAAAGAAGCGTCGGATCATCTAGAAGAGTTTGCTGAGGATATCATCACCATATGTGACAAAATGCCTGAGTTTGACTACACCTACTTTTGCTTCTATGCCTACGACACAGCCGCTTTGTTTGAGCGGATGCTCGGAATCGATCCCAAGCAGTATCTAACCTTCAGTATGAATGCTCCCGATGCTTTCTTCTATACCTTGTATGGAGGCATGAAGGGGCTGTATAACTCGGCACGTCATAGTATGACACAGAGAGAAGCGTTCATTGGCATGATATGAGGTGAAAAGGATGTTGAAGAAAGCAAGAATTGTGGAGTTAGATTACAACGATTAGGCTATCCGTATCAAGTGGAGAATCAGGCTGACGGATCTGCCAAGGTTCTCATAGATAAGACGAATTAACAGGTAAGGAAAATGGAGAGTGATGGCATTATGGAGCAAGTCATGTCGATGGAGCAAATCCGAACGTGTCTCAAACAAGTGTTTGATCCAGAGTTGGGTGTTAATATTGTAGATTTGGGCCTTGTCTATGAGATCGTTCTCATAGATGAAGAAGTTTCTATTCGAATGACGTTGACAACACCTGGTTGTCCTATGCACGATACCATTGTTGGAGGGGTTACGCGTGCGTTGGAAGGGGAGCTAGGCATCACTAAGGTGAAGGTTGAAGTCGTTTGGGAGCCACGGTTGACACCGGAGCATATGTCTGAATTGGCAAGAGAGCAGTTAGATTATTTTTAACTAAAAGCGGTTGAGCCGGAGTGAAGTCTGGCTCTTTTTTGCATGTACAGCCCAAATAAGTGTTCAGGAAGGAAGATGACAATGAATGAAAATAACATAGATCCCGGGGTGATCCTTCGCCAAGTTCCATTGTTTCGCGATTTGTCCGATGGAGAAATGGAAGGTCTTTGCAGGATTATGATTCAGCGATCGTATCGCAAGAAAGCAATTGTATTTACAGAAGGCAGTGAGAAAGAAGCTGTATACTTCATCCATAATGGTTTAATCAAAACGTACAAGACGGACGAAAATGGCCATCAACAAATTGTATCTTTTCTGAAAACGGGTGATATGTTCCCGCATACCGGGTTATTTCATGCGAATCATTATCCAGCTACAGCAGAGACAATTGTACCAACGACGCTACTTGCGATGCCCATCAAGCACTTTGAGGTTTTCCTTAGTAATACCCCCGGCATAGCGGTTAAACTTTTACGTGTGATGAGCGAGAAAATCCTTGAACTGCAGGGGAAGCTGCAGGAACTGACAGGACAAGATGTGCAAAACAGAGGGCAACTATTTCTGCTTAAGCTCGCAGAGACTAACGGAAAGGTGAAAAGCGGGAAACTACTTATTGAAATACCGATGACCCACCAAGATATTGCGAATGCGATTGGTACGACCAGGGAGACGGTTAACCGTCTGCTTAATCAGCTTCGTAAGGAGGGCATTGTAGAAACGGATCGTTCAGGGTTTGTGATTCATGATATCGAGGCGCTCCGGCACTGGAGAGAGCACTAATGCTGCCCAATATTCATATAAACGCTTCCTCAACTGGGGAATGATTGGGTGTTTTTAATTAGCGGAGGTCGAGCTCAGGAAAACCAGCAATGAGTCACTGACTTATTGCTGGTTTCTAAGTTGTAGTCCGTTCGGAAATGTCGTATTGCCTCTGCTGCATGCCAGTATTCCTATTTCTAAATAATTGTTGCAGTATCCCCATTTTCAGCTCCAGTTGCATTGGCTTCATCTGTATCCAGATGAAGCTCCAATTGATAGTGGTCAGACACGCGAGCAATAACATGATGAAGTACGCTTCCTCGGTTGCCTTCGATTTGTACACTCAGGTCTTGCTTATCGAGAATTCCGTAGCGTGCTGCCTCTGAAGAGTGAAAATGGATGTGCCGAGCTGCGATGATAACGCCACTGCTTAAAGAGACTGAGCCCTTCGGCCCCGATAGAACAATCCCAGGAGTCTCACGTAAGTCCCCGGATTCACGTAAAGGAGCCTCTATTCCTAGGGCTACAGAGTCTGTCATGGATATTTCTACTTGTGTCTCTTTTCGTAAGGGACCAAGAACTCGAACCTTGTTAAACTGCCCTTTTGGGCCAATAATCTTTAATGTCTCTTCACTGGCAAACTGACCAGGTTGTGATAATGGGCGATAAGGATTCAATTCATATCCGATCCCGAATAAAGCTTCGAGATCTTTCTTATTTAAATGAACATGCCTGGCAGAAACACCCACAGGTACGTGAATATTCATCATTTTGTCCCCTCCAACAATGAAAAAGTTTTTTGCGCAATAAGAAGTTCTTCGTTTGTAGGTATAACCAAGATACGTACAGGAGAAGACTCCGTGGATATGAATCTCTCTGTCTGTGTACGTTCGCTATTTTTTTCAACATCAAGCTTAAGTCCAAGAAAAGTTAATTGTTCACAGACGTTATGTCTTAATGAAACTGAATTTTCTCCAACTCCACCTGTGAAGACCAAAGCATCAATCCCATTCATCGCAGCACTATAAGCACCTATATACTTTCTAATCCGATATTCGTACATGTCAAGGGCTAATATCGCCCGAGGATCTCCATCGGTAGCAGCTTGTTGAACTTCTCGAACATCACTGCTTATACCTGAGATGCCTAGAAGTCCACTATGTTTATTAAGCATCGAATTTACTTCGTTAATTGTCAGATCTTCCTTTGATAAAATAAATGGGATAATCGCCGAATCAATATCACCTGAACGCGTTCCCATCATTAAACCCTCTAAAGGAGTCATTCCCATACTTGTATCAATGGAATGACCTCCTGAGACCGCAGAGCAACTGGCTCCGTTACCTAGATGACAAGTGACAATCTTTAATTGTTCAATTGGCTTGTTTAAGAGCTGGGCCGCCCTTAGGCTTACATATTCATGAGATGTGCCGTGGAAACCATAGCGGCGAATACCATATTTTTTATAAAGAGATAGTGGTATCGGGTATAGATACGCTTTTTGTGAAATGGATTGATGGAATGCTGTATCGAATACAGCCACTTGCGGAACATCAGGCATGTGCCCGGTGACAGCTTGAATACCAATCATATGGGCAGGATTATGCAGTGGGGCAAGATCGTAGAGTTGTCGTATCTTTTGCTCTACATCGGCATTCATTAATGTCGCTGAGCGAAACCACTCTCCACCATGAACAATGCGGTGTCCAACTGCTTTAATCTCGGAGATGTTATCAAGAACGCCATATTCTTTATGAGTAAGAAGCTTAAGCATCGCACGGACAGCCTCTGAATGATGTAAGATTTCTTGCGTTAGCCGTGTTTCGTCTCGCCCATATCGCTCTACAGTAATAATGGCTGTTTCAGAGCCAATTCGCTCAATACGTCCTTTGATCAACATAATCTCTTTAGTCATCTCATAAAGTTGATATTTCAATGAAGAACTACCGGAATTTATAACAAGCACCTTCATAAACGTTCCCCTCCTTCACTGTAATGGAAGAAACCAATTCCAGTTTTCAATCCAAGATGCTGTGCTCTTACCATCTTTTTCAATAATACATTCGGTCTATATTTCAAATCGCCTAATTCGTGAAACAAGGTCTCCATAGACGCAAGCACAGAATCAAGGCCAAAACGATCAGCCATTTCTAGAGGTCCATAGTGAAATCCGTAACCAATCCTTATTGCCTCATCAATATCTGCCGCAGTAGCTACCCCTTCAGATAAAGTGTGCAGTGCTTCGTTAATTAGGGTACAAATAATGCGTGTAGTCACATATCCGGGCGATTCATAGACTTGAATGCTTGTCTTATCTAAAGTCTGCTCAACAAATTGTTTCGTAATTTGAAATGTTTGCTCGGATGTTTTTAAACCGCGAACGATCTCTACTAATCTGACTTGTCCCGCAGGGAAGAGAAAGTGCAGTCCTATTACACGCTCCTTATGTTCCATGGCCTCAGCGAGCTCAGTCAAACTAAGCGTAGCCGTATTACTTGCCAGAATAGCATCTGGTCTAATGTTATTTTCCAAGCTGCTGAACAACTGCTTTTTCATTTCTAGTTGTTCAGACACAGCTTCAATAATCATGTCACATTCTAGAAGCATCCGATCATCTAAAATGGGTGTAATCTTGGAGGCTAATAGCTTCTTTTCTTGATGCGTCAGAGCCCAACGTTCAATTTGTTTATTTAAGCTGCCGTCCAACAATCGCATGCCATCGTTCAACTTTTCTGGAGATTTATCTATGAGATATACATCTATGCCCTTTGCAGCAAGCAACTCTGCGATACCACGGCCCATTGTCCCAGCACCAATCACACCGACTTTCTTAATGTCCATTTTTCTATTCCCCTTCCTCCACATCCTCCCTTATTGAAACATTTTTAAGAACATACGACTGTGATTTTCCTCACATTTACAGCTAAACACTCGGGTTTGATAGTTGACGGCATTCACGGAACGCAAAATGCTTACATCCAAGACATTGATGGAGGTTAAGTTTTGTTAATGCAAAGCTAACTGCATCACCTGTTTTTTCGAATAAATGATCCTGCCCAATGAATTCGTCTAATCTTGTTTTTTTAAGCATTTGGCGTGGTTGGTTTTGTAGTTCGGAAATGATTACGCTGCCACCGTGCTTGTTAAAGTGCTTGACGATACTTGATAAATTGGATTCCCCTGTTGTGTCCAGATAGGGAACATTGTCCATTTTCAATAGTAACACTTTTGGTTTGTAATGGATTTCGTCCATAATGGATTTCTCAAACATATTTGCAACCCCAAAGAACAAAGCTCCTTCGACGGTGTAAATACTGATTTGAGGGCAATTGTGCTGCTCATTAACCATATGTGCTGCTACCTTTTCATTTTTATTTGCAGGGTCGGGCAAGACCTTTGCAGTAACTAGAAGGCTGCTCATATGTTTCACAAAAATGATACCTGACAAGACCAATCCAACTTCAACAGCGGTTGTCAAATCTGTCAAAACAGTAAGAAGAAAGGTAATAAGTAAAACGAATGATTCCGCGGTTTTGGTTTTTAAAACGTGAGCGAACTCTTTACGTTCACTCATATTCCAAGCAACAACCATTAAGATGGGTGCCATACTCGCAAGCGGAATGTTCGAAGCATATGGAGCAAATAAGAACAAAACCAACAGGACGACAATACCGTGAATGACCCCAGAGAAGGGGGATTCTGCTCCACTTTTAATATTTGTAGCGGTTCGTGCAATAGCCCCAGTTGCAGGAATACCCCCGAATAATGGTGTTATCATATTAGCGATACCTTGACCAATCAATTCACGATTGCTGTTATGTCTGCTTCCTGACATTCCATCAGCAACTACGGCTGAAAGTAAGGATTCAATGCCACCTAACATGGCTATTACAAAAGCGGGTTTTATTAAAGTTTGAATGTGCGCAATGGAGAGTGCAGGAACGTGTACGCTAGGTAAGCTATTTGGAATTGCACCGTAGGTAGAACCAATGGTTGCAATTTTGTCAGGATAGAATAGGGATGCTGCAACTGTAGAAATCAATATTCCTACTAATGAGCCAGGAATTTTAGGGAACAGTTTTGGTGTTAGAATGATAAGCACCAGACAAATCACAGCAGTTAAGATACTGTACTTATTGATTGTTGAAATGTGAAGGACTAATTCCTTCATATTGGCAAAAAACTCTTGATGTTTCTCAAGATTATGCAATCCGAGGAAATTGGCAATTTGTCCTGTGAAAATGGTAACGGCAATTCCTGTGGTAAACCCTATTGTGACAGGACGCGGAATAAATTTAATTACACCACCTAATTTAAAAATCCCCATGAATAGCAAAATGATTCCTGCCATAAAACCTGCGATAAGCAAGTTTTCGTACCCATATTGCATCACAATCGCAAATAGAATGGGTATAAATGCTCCGGTCGGACCGCCAATTTGAAATTTTGAACCACCCAATAATGAGATTAGTATTCCTGCTACAAATGTAGTATATAGTCCGTATTCAGGCTTTACACCTGAAGCAATTGCAAACGCCATTCCTAATGGAATGGCGACAATACCTACGATCAGACCTGAAATCAAGTCTTTTTGAAATTTTTTTCCATTATAGCCTTGGAATCTGCCACTAAAAGGGAGTTTCATATCTAATTTCACCGACCTAAATATCTGATTATTTGAATATATATAAAATCATATATCTAAAATAATCTGTAGTCAATCTGATATTTTTAGTAAACAAGCGAAATAAACAAAAAGAAGCAAATCGAGAATAACAACCCGATTCACTCCTTTATGTGAATTACTGATTTTTTATATTTTCTAATATTGAAATTGCATTCACAAGATGATTGTCAAAAATTTGCTTGGTAACCGTAAGCAGGTCTTTAATTAATGGGTCTGTCAGAGAGTATACCACAGATGTTCCGTCTTTAATCCCACGGACTACGTTTTTATTTCTTAATACGGCTAACTGTTGTGAAACGGCAGAACCTTCACTGCCCAATATCGTTTGTATCTCATTAACGTTTTTGTCGCCTTCGACTAAAACTTCGAGGATTCTTATGCGTAACGGGTGTGCTAACGCCTTGAAAAAATCGGCTTTAAAATGCTGTATTTCTTGATACATAGCGTTCTCCCCTAAATATTAATATTCGAACAATTGAATATTTATAATATCATATCACAAGCTGGAAAGCATGGAAGCAAGTTTCAAAAGCCTTTGAGCTTTTAAATACTTTTCAGTCATAGTATAAGTTATAAATATTCAAAAAATCAAATATATCGTTATTTGAAAATATGAGAATAAGGGCTGGGTCTGAATGCTCGTTGGTGACGATCGTAAAAGAATCCATGGTTCTTTAGGTTACCTTTCATCAGTTCAATATGAAAAAAACTACTACAAAGAAGTTAGTTAATTCTCTTAATAGTGCGTTGCACAGTGCATGAGCAAACGAAAAGGGGGCTTGAAGAAAGTAAGGCCAACAGAAATGATGAGCCAGGGTTTAAGTTGTAACCGCTTTCGAAAAAAATACAAATGATCTATTATCCATCCATGGAGTTAATTATGGGGTTTGTATATCATACTATCAATAGTCAATACAGAGTGGCAGAGATAAGAAGATAGTCTACACCGTCAGTGACAACAGCTGAGCTGCATTCAACTGTTAAGGTCAAAATCTGCCAACCAACATTAGAGGGAGGTGTTTATATTGATTGTCAAGTCACGTACGACGTAACCCAGGGGACAAGTACTCAGTAAAAAACAGAGGCATATTTTATGGTCAATTCATAAAAAAATCCAAAATCTTTAATAAAAACAACATTTTTATCGGTAAGGATGTAAAAAAATCCGAAAATCTAAAATTGGGCGACTCTAAAACGAGATTTTAGTGGTTGCCTTAAGAAAAGGAGTAAAATGAAGATGAACCGTGAAAAAACCTTAATCAACGTCTCCTGCATCCTCGTAGTCATCATGCTCTTCTCCTTATTCGCGTTTGCCCCCGTCCCGGCGGCTGCGGCTGGAGGCGAACAGACACTTGAATTGAATGACCTCATTGCACAAGCCGAAGCTCTAAAAGCCGGCAACGAGGAATTCCCGCTCCAGGTTAGCCGCACTGACGTTGGATCCGATGTGAACAAAGCTTTCCCCTGGGTGTACGCCAACGAACTCAAAGATCTTGATAACGCGCTGGAGTTCGCGCGCAATGCGCTCACTCCCGCAAGCGAAGCCATAGCCAGCCTTGAAAACGCAATAGTGAGTTTCACTGGAAAGATCAAAGCGGATGGTTCAAATCCCTATTTCCGTCTTAATCCGGGTCCTGGTAAAGTACCTGTAAAAATTACCGCACCCACCAATGTCTGGACCGCAAGAACCCCGCTTGACAACCGTGTCCCCGCCGACTTTGCTGGTGGTACATACAAAGTGATTCCGTATCCTTTTGCAGATTCCCAAGGCAAATCTGATGTGCTCCAGATCAATTACGTCCATAACGGAAAGACCACTTTCGGAGGAATGACTCTTCAGTCTCCGTTATCGCCGAGTGTAGATGTCCCCGCAGGCTCAAATATTGAGTTTGATGTGTTCTATCCCAAGAGCGCTCAGGGAAAATTCATGAGGTGGAGAATTAGGAATGCCGGCTCTGATATCGATTCCTATCTCAGGGAATACGAGTACAACAACCTTAACCCTGACTGGATTGGCAGCTTCAACGGTGAAACTTGGTTGTTGAAGCACACGAGCATTACCGCCACAACAGGCACCTCCTCGAACTTCATTCTTGAGCTCCATGGTGAGAATGGGCGTCCCGCAGAAACGGGTATGCTTCTTGTCGGCAACATCAAAATTACCGCACCGGACCCTAACGGCGTTGCGCTTCCCAACGTTGTTAACAAGGAAAACCAGAGTGTCGTAACGCCTTTAAAGAATGTTTACAACAGGCAAAATGGCACGTTCATGGTCGGTACGATCGGAACGGGAGCAGTAACCGGAACCAGAGCCAATCACTATGAAATCTTTGTCGACGGCAACAATCTCAAGGCCGAAGGAACGCATCCCCGGGGCCCGAGCTGGCTGAAAGGCGTTACTGGCGAGGCTCTGAGCGGCGCAACTACCAACCCTGGTATAGGTGAATACAGTTTCCCGACCAGCTCTTATCAAGCGATCAGGGATTCCGGAACTCCCGGACAGTATAAGTCTCACGCCCACGTTTTGGCATGGTACAACCAGGCCCCTGCATGGATGAGACAGATGATTCCCGCTACCCTTCCCTTGGGATATAATGGAACAACCGATTACTACGGATTGGGCAACGGCGTTACAGCCACGGTTAAGGTAGACAAAGAAATGGCCAGAAGAGTACAGTTTAACCACACTATGTATGTGATGCGGCACTTCCTGACCACAGATACGAAGTATGGCTCAAGTGTATCCAGGGGAGTAATCCCATTCAATTCATGGGACGTACTCAACGAAGAGGTCCACGAAAGCCGTCACAGCGAAACGATCCCCGCGGATCCGAACAGCTGGAGACAGTCACTCAAAAATACGAACTGGCTTTCTGCCATGTCGGATGATCTAATTGGCGGCGATATCACCGAGCATTACATTTACTTGCTCTTCAAAAACGCGCACATCGCGGCCCCCAACGCCAAGATGGCGGCGGCTTACAAAGCCAACTACGCTAACCTTCCGGCGTACATGAAGCTCGATGGACACGACAACGTTGGTAGCATTGATGCGTATATCGTGAACGATCCTCCGAAACTGACCTATAACGATTACGACATTTCTAATCGCACCAAAGCGAGAACTGTATACAACATGATTCGCGCAGTGAACACCGCATGGCTCTCCGATCCGCTGTATGACGGAAGACCCCTTATCGAAGACATGGGTATTCAGGGACACGATTCGATTGGAAAGACTCTTGCAAGCGATAACCAATATGCCATGGCCCTCTATGCTTCTCTCATTGACGAAGGCCTTCTTTCCGGTATTGCCTACTCTGAACTTGACCTTAAGGCACCGACTAGCACCCCAGGCGGCGGCGCGGTCGCTCCCGAAGTGCTCAATGTCAGACAGTCTGACGCCCTTGGTTATCAGTACGCGTTGATGTACAAACTGTTCAACAGGTTCGCCCCTTACATCGATCACATTATCAGCTGGGGCGTAGCCGGTTCAGGATGGCAGGGAAGCTATGTGTTGTTTGACAGTCAGAGCAATGCCAATGCCGGTTACTATGGCGCCGTGAATCCGGACAGATTCGTTCTTGGACATTCATACCTGGATGATTTCTTTGTAGGCGAATATGAGAAACTCCAGAACAGCTATGCAATTGACCTTGGCGATCTTGGAATCTATACACCCCATAATGGAGAAGCCAAATCGCTTACAGCAACAATCGCAGCTAACGACAGTGTGACACCTGGAATTACTTTCACAGCAGCTGTTAGCCTGGATAGCGTGACACAAAGCGTGTACGCACAGGATATCACGCTAAGCTATGATTCCAGCGTATTCGATTATGTCAGTGCAGCAGGTGCAACCAGTAGCATTCAGGTTCTGAGAGAAGATACTGCTACCCCTGGAAAAGTGAGAATCATTTCCGTTAATATCGGAGGGGTAGCTGGAACCAGCACACCCGTTTTGAATATAACCTTTAAGGTAAAGTCCGGTGTCCAGAATACAACTGGAACCATTGCAGTCTCTCAAGCGAAGATTGGCGGTCCTGATGGAACCGTAACCACTGCGGCATTGAGCAGCAAGACTATATCCGTCGGTGCAATTCAAATGGATAAAACTGCTTTGAATGCAGCAATAACGAGTGCACAAACCCTGTACAACACAGCTATAGTAGGTACTCAACCTGGCCAATATCCGCAAGCGGCTAAAGACGCACTCCTAGAAGCAATTAACAACGCAATTGCTGTCAGAGACAATGCAAGTGCAACTCAAGCCCAAGTTGACAGTGCTCTCGCAGCATTCAACAACTCCATTGATACCTTCAAAACAACAGCTAATAAGTCTGCAGACCTAAACGGAGATGGAGACAACAACGTAGGTGACCTCGCGATTGTAGCTTCTCACTATGGCAAGAACTCCACCAGCGCAGATTGGGCAAAAGCTAAGGTTGCTGATATGAACGACGATAACAAAATTGATATTCGGGATCTTGCGTATGTCGCAACCAACATCTATTAATTTGTTAGTTACACCCTATTCGTAAAATAGCAATCCCATTTACAAAAAAACTTCCGCAATGATGCGAGTTGCTAATGCGCGCACGTTGGCTGGAGATCCACCGATTATTTTGGCGGATGAGTCGACGGGGGCGCTGGATTCAAAGAAGGGCTTGGAGATCATGGATATTATTCGGAGGTTGAATGAATAAGGGCGGACAATAATCGTGATTACGAATGATCGGCAGGTTGCGGAGCAAGCGAAGTGGGTTTAAATTATTGCCTTACGAGAAATCGTAGGGCTATTTGTTATCATGGAAGAATACGGATTGTAGCCTGATGTATAAGCATTTATTAGTAAAATGAGATCCCGGAACATTAGGAGATCTCACTTTTTTGAAGCTTCCGAGTTCAAAGCAACCAAAATAGCTACATAGGCGGAACCCAAATCCAGGCATCTTTCGCATAACCCCGCTGTTCCCAGTAGCCGGTATGATCACTGTCGATAAGCTCGATCCGGTTCAGCCATTTCACTGATTTGTATGCGTACATTTGTGGAACCACTAGCCGAACAGGGCCTCCCATGTCTCTGGGAATTGGCTTACCATCTAGCATGACCACAACCATCACGTCCTCCATCCAGGTCTGTTCAATGGTGATATTGTCCGTATATTCGCCATCAGCTGAATAAAATTTCACCATCTTCACCCCCTCCTTAACTCCTGCTTGCTCTAGCAGTTTGTTTAGAGGAATGCCCTCCCAAGTACAGCTGTTGACTGACCAGCCTGTGACACAGTGAAAATCGCTGACTTGGACTTGGCGTGGAAAAGCCAGAAATTCGGTCCAACTCCATTGGAAAGGCCGATTAACCAGTCCGTCGACAGTGAATGTCCACTTATCGGGATCAAATTTGGGAATGTCTGTCACTGTATAGATCCGGAAGCTGCCCTTCGCTCCACCTCCCTTGGGTGGCAGTGAATCCGACAAAGGCGTCGGCTGTAGAAAATCCGCGTACGCGGATTCCTCTTCTTGAAGTGAAGAGAGGTTGGAGCTGCCTACAGCAGAGTTCATCCAACGGATAAAAAGGGGCATGGCGACAGCCGTCACAACCGCCGCCACACCTGTTTTAATGAAGGATCTACGAGATATATGGCGGAAAATCCTGCCCGTTGTCGGCTCAAACATACCGATCTCCATGACTTCCACTGGTTTGCCCAAGGGGAGATGCTGATTCCGACCAACTTCCCGGCCGACTTTTCTCAACCAACGACTTCGTGTGACGGAGTGGTAAACGGCGTAAGGAATACCGACCCACGTCAGCAAATCATGAACCAGTAATGCCGAATTGTTCCAGGCTGGAGGAAATGACCGGTATCTCCATAAGACAAGGCCAGACATAATCCAGCCTGCCAATAGTACAAGTACTAGCATCAAATTACCCTGCTGGGCTTTGCGGGCAGTCAACAGTCGGATATGCTTGCGGATGTAAGGAAGGTATATAATTATCAAAGCCAGAGATACCAATCCAGCTGCGATATGCAGCTGCTTCAGCCAAACCCGGCCCTCACCTAATAAAGCACGCATGGGTGGTAGATAAAGTAAAATACCGCTAATCGCCAGAAACAATATGATCCAAGCATTTGAAGAATGCAACTTTTGCAGTTTTAGACCCAATCCCTGCTTTTTCACACGACTCCCCCCTTATTGTATTCAATGTTAGTTAAATTCAATTTATACAAAACATTATAAGTATATTTCACCCCAAATTGATATCATTTTAATTTGATATAATTTTTTAACATATAAGTACTAATCAACTAGCAGAATGGAAATAGTAGTACCCAACAATTGTGCAACATGGAATTCATAGTTTCCCGGGTCGATGGATGCGTCATATCATTGCTACCATACTATGATTCTAGCTCCATACATTTTCGGTCTTTTTTATAACAATTCGTGGATCATTCATATATCAATCTCATTGCTGAGTTGTTACGATAGTAACAGAAATAAAAACAATAAACGAAATACAGGAGGGGTAACAATGTTTAAATGGAAACGTTCTCTAGCTATTTTGGCTACAACAACTGCATTGGTTGGAACACTGGCTGCTTGCGGTAGTAGCGACAAAGGAGCAACAACTAGTTCAGCGCCAACTACTGCACCAACTGCAAAGGCATCCACAGAGCCGGTTAAGCTTCGTATTATGTGGTGGGGTGCGCAGAACCGTCATGACGCAACATTGAAGGCACTTGAATTGTACACCAAGAACAACCCTAACGTAACGTTTGAACCTGAATACTCAGGTATGGACGGTTACCTGGATAAATTGTCCACACAAGCGGCTGCCAACAATGCGCCGGATATTGTACAGCTTGATCCGGGCTGGACTCCTGATTGGGCTGCCCGCAAGCAATTAGTTGAATTGACTCCAACTGTAGATGTAAGTAAATTCGATGCCAAGCTGATGGCAGGCGGACAATCTGGCGGTAAACAATACGGTATACCCCTTGGTTCTGTTGCCTTTGGCATGATTTATGACAAAGCGGCAATGGATAAACTAAGCATCAAGAATCCTGCGAATGGTTGGAACTGGGATGAATTCTTTGCACTAGCTAAAGAATCCAAGTCGAAATTACCTAGTGGAACTTATTTCACCAAGGATTACGGCGGCAATTACTTTGTGTACTCGGCTTATCAGTATGCTAAAGGAAAAGGTTCGGTTGTTTCCCCAGACGGCAAATTTAATGTAGATCAAGCTACTTACCTGGAATGGACCAAAAAATTCGAAGAGTTGCGCAAGGAAGGACTTGTTCCTCCAGCTGACGTGAACGCTTCTGACAAAGAAAATGATCCGAAATTAGACCTCATGGTTTCAGGGAAAATTTTAGTGCGCTATGCTTTCTCTAATGGATATGGTACGTATGACAGCCTGAAAAAAGGTGCCTACGCCTTGGTGACCATGCCTCGTGCCTCTGCTCCGGGTGGCTGGTTGAAGCCTTCGATGTACTTGGCTGTTAGTGCAAACTCGAAGAAGCAGGAAGAAGCTAAGAAGTTTGTCAACTGGTTCGTCAATGATGCTGAAGCAGCGAAAATTTTGGGAACAGTTCGCGGTTTGCCGGCGAACAAAGACATTTCTGCCCTTCTTCAAGCTAGCTTCAGTGATCAAGATAAGGTCGGTTTGGAACTGCTTCGCGCAACGGAGAAGGACGGCCAAACTTGGGATTCAACAAGCGGCTGGACCAACTTTATCGATAAGGATTGGACGCTGGTTGGTGATCAACTCACCTTTGGTAAAATTACCCCGCAACAAGCTTTTGATCAGTTGAAGTCTGCATCGAAATCTTACGAAAAGTAGTCTATGTCAGATGCCCTGGAACAAACTTGTTCCGGGGTATCTTTTAATCTTTTGAATGAGGATTGCGTTCAACCTAATCGGCTGATCGCAATAAGTGATTGGAGGGTATTATGGAAAGACTCAACCTAACAGCTAGAAGCAAATTATCGAAAAGCACGGATTATACTGGTTTGCAAGCTCATGGGTTGAACGCTTTGGTACATGTAATCGGTGGAACGAGCAGTCCCAAAGAACCCTATCAGGTTAAGATTTTGGTAAGCAATGAAGGCGATGTAGCATGGTCAGGGGTGATCCATGTAGAGTTACCTTTTGCGAAAAAAGAGCCTCGCTATTTCCTGCCAGCATTCATATATGGCAAAAACCGAGGGGAAGCTCCCCTGAACGTGCCCAAAGAGTTTCCGAGATTGAGGGAGGGAAATCCGCCACGTCCGGCATCGCCTTGGTGGATGGTAAGAAGTGATCGGCTTTCTCACCCTGCTGCATTTGTATATGACAATGGGAACATATATGGACTATGTGCGAGTCCTTATTTTATCAGTGAAAATGGAATTAAGCAGCAGTGGAAGCCTGAAATCGAAGGGGAATTTTATCAGTATGGTGGATTTACTTGTTCCCTTTCCAAAGGAACTGTCGGTTATACGCTTGGTTATGAAAATGCGCCGTGGTTGTTCATTAAGGCGACACTAGTTAAAGATCGGTTGCCTTTAGAAGAGAATTGCTTTGAGTTGGCCGTAGGGGAATCTGGCGTTTACGATGGAGTTATATGACTATGAGGCTGAATCAGAATTGGGCATTAATGCTGCTATTCAAGATGTCTATTATCGCTATCACCAAAGCCCGAGAAAAGCCAGCGATCCAATAACAACTGTGGCAGACTTATCAAACGCAATTTATCAGTATGCATGGCTTCCAGAAGATCGGAGTTATTCAGGATTTGTTATTGAAGATAAAGACAACGGTGGATATCGATATAATAAAATATTTTCTCTGACCTGGACAAATGGATTGTCAGTAGCAGTACCCGTTTTGATGGCAGCACTACGGCTTGACGATGAGTCCATGCGAAATCAGGCTCTTTCAAGTATTACTAATATGGTTGAGAATTCCCTAAACCCTGATACAGGGCTTCCCTTTGAAACTTATGACAATGGAACTTGGTCCAACCACGGTTGGTGGTTTGATGGCATGCATACACCAGGGCATACCTCCTACCTGATTGGTCAGGCTATGTATTATATTCTCAAGGCATATGAGTACGAAAAACGAATTAAGCAATGCATGCATGACGATTGGCTAGACTTTGTAACGAAAGTTCTTGTGAAAATGGAGGGAACAAAAAATACAGATGACGAATACCCATACATTCTATCGGAAATAACAGGTGCTGGTATTGAATATGATGCTTTTTGCGGTACATGGTGTATGGCGGCATTAGCGTATAAAAGCTGGTTGACTGGCGACAAGACTTATATTGAAAGCTTACGTAGAAGTGAAAGACATTATTATAATACCTATGTAAAGCGGATGGAATGTTACGGAGCTCCCCTCGATGCAGACAAGGCTATAGACTCGGAGGGCATTTTAGATTATATAAAGGCTCTTCGATACCTGCATGCTCTTACAGGCGATAAGCTGTATTTGGAGCATATGAGGGATGCGATAGACTACGAATTCACCTTCAAGTTCTGTTATAATTCGCCGATAAAGGTACCGCCACTCAGCAAACTTGGATGGTCGAGCTGCGGGGGCAGTGTCACCTCTACAGTGAATCCGCATATCCATCCTATGTCCAGCAACGTTGTTGATGAACTGCTGTACTACGTGGAGAACACGAACGATCACTATGTCCGAGATGGAATGATGGATACCATCGAATGGGGATGTCAGACCTATAATCGGTACGATAATGAATTTGATTATGGGAAAAAGGGTTGGATGTCCGAGCGTTTCTGTCATTCAGAAGGGCTTCTAACAGAGACATATAGCGATGGTTCGCCGGCTAGTACCTGGTTCTGCCTAATGCCTTGGGCCAGTGGATGTATTATAGAAAGTCTTTCAGGGGATATTTGGGCATACAAACACTGAGATAGTAATGAAGACAACACGAGGAGGATTTATTTATACATGGGCACATTATCTACCTTTCAAGCCGGCAGCGGCTATCAAGCATGGCTAGGATACCGCCAATTGTTACCCGGTGATCGATTCGATCAATATGCGGTTTTTAACCGAATTCACGTAACGGAAACGGATTCAGTTATCCAAACCGCAGTATCTGAACTAACCCATGGTCTAGAGGGTATCTTGGGCGTGAAGCCTGAATTTGCAGAACAAGGGAAACATGCCATTGCTATTGGAACATTTGGCAACAATCCTGTAGTAGATCGTATAGTAACAGCGGAGAAAATTGCACTGATCGGGCAAGAAGGCTATGTCATCATAACTGATAAAAAAAACGCATGTATGGCAGTCGGTGCAGCTACATCTAATGGCGTTTTATACGGAACCTTCCACTTGCTTCGTCTGTTAAGTACAGGCTCGGACATTAACGAGTTAGATATTGTCGATAATCCTATCAATAGGTTACGGATGATCAATCAGTGGGATAATATGGACGGCAGCGTGGAAAGGGGATATGCAGGCGAGTCCATCTTTTTCAAAGACAACCTGATTACCGAAGATCATGGCCGTATCCGAGATTACGCTAGAATGCTTGCATCTGTAGGGCTGAATGGAATTGTGATCAATAATGTGAATGTTCATAAAGTGGAAAGTAAACTCATTACAGAATTTTTGCCTGATGTGGCCAAACTGGCTGCTATTTTTCGTGAGTACGCAATCAAGCTGTTCCTCTCGGTCAATTATGCCAGCCCTATTGAAATCGGCGGTCTGACGACTGCGGATCCCCTTGATTCGGATGTCCGCCAGTGGTGGAAGGAAAAAACAGCGGACGTTTATGCGGCTATCCCGGATTTCGGCGGCTACCTAGTAAAAGCGGATTCGGAAAACAGGCCTGGACCTTTTACTTATGGCCGAGATCATGCAGACGGCTCCAATATGTTGGCTGAGGCATTAGAGCCATTTGGTGGCATGGTTATTTGGCGTTGCTTTGTTTATAACTGCAAGCAGGATTGGCGCGACAGAAAGACGGATCGTGCTCGAGCCGCCTACGATCACTTCAAGCCCCTGGACGGCCGCTTTATGGATAACGTCATTTTGCAGATCAAAAACGGCCCCTTGGACTTCCAAGTCAGAGAGCCTGTTTCCCCGCTGCTGGGAGCCATGCCGTCCACAAATCAGGTGCTAGAATTCCAGATTGCCCAAGAGTATACAGGACAGCAACGACACTTGTTTTATTTGATCCCGCAATGGAAGGAAATCTTGGACTTTGAGACCTACACCAAAGGTAAAGGTTCCCCCATTAAACGTATTGCTAGTGGTTCGGTTCATGGCAATCGGTTGGCAGGCATTGCTGCTGTTTCCAATATTGGTGATGAGATGAATTGGACAGGACATTTGCTGGCGCAAGTCAATCTGTACGGCTATGGAAGGCTGGTTTGGAATCCAGACTTGACTGCTGAGAATATTGCAGAGGAATGGATCAAGCTTACTTTCGGTGATAATGAAAATAGTATCAATGTGATTAAGAACATGCTATTGAGTTCGCCAGCCATTTATGAGTGCTATACGGCACCGCTAGGTGTTGGGTTTATGGTTACTCCCCATACTCATTATGGCCCTGATGTAGACGGATACGAATACGCGAAGTGGGGGACTTATCATTATGCCGATTGGCATGGAATCGGTGTTGATCGGACACTGGCAACAGGTACTGGATATACCTCTCAGTACAATTCACCTAATTTTGAACGATATGAATCTCTAGCAGATTGCCCGGATGAATTATTGCTTTTCTTCCATCATGTTCCTTATACTCACGTTCTTCATTCGGGTAAAACCGTTATTCAGCATATATATGACACGCATTTCGAAGGTGTGGAAAAGGCAGAGCGACTTGTTACAGAATGGTACAGTCTAGCTGGAACCATGAATGAGGTACTGCATAAGCAAGTTGCTGAACGTATGGAAGAGCAAGTAGAGCATGCCAAAGAATGGAGAGATCGGATCAATACTTATTTCTACAGAAAAAGCGGGATTGCCGACAAGGCCGAACGATTGATTTATTCCTAAAGAAATTCTCTCAATGTATAAACACCATTCGAGGAAGCAGCCACGGCTAGCTTCTTCGTTTTTCGTTATATTTTATAATAATTCGATGTTTTCCCTACTTTAGACGAAGATGAGCGACTTATATAATAGAGTTATAAAATACCGATTATTAAGAAAGTGCAGAGGTGATTATACTTGAACAATTCTACTACCGTTGCTGCAAGCGGCGCTGAAAGGAAAAAGAAGCGCAGGTTTCTCAGCAGTTGGGATGCCCCGTTTGCAGGTTACTTATTTATTTCTCCATGGTTAATCGGATTCTTTGGATTGACGGCATATCCTATGTTTCTATCATTGTATTATTCACTTACTGATTATACGTTGCTCGAACCAATTAAATGGATTGGTTTACGGAACTATACCCGCATTTTCACTGATGATCCGAGATTTACCCAATCAGTCAAAGTAACATTTCAATATGTGCTTGCATCAGTACCGTTAAAATTGGTTGCCGCTTTGTTGGTGGCAACACTCCTAAATAAGGCTATGAAAGGTATTTCCTTTTACCGTACGGCGGTTTATTTTCCCTCTCTTATTGGTGGAAGTATTGCCGTATCGATTTTGTGGCGTAATATTTTTGGTGTTGACGGCATCTTTAACGAAATTCTGTCCATATTCGGTATAGTGGGAAAAGGTTGGATCACGAATCCGGGTTCAGCGTTATGGACGCTGATTCTCCTAACAGTTTGGCAGTTTGGTTCAGCCATGGTTATCTTTCTCGCAGGATTAAAGCAAATTCCAAACGATCTATACGAAGCGTCTTCCGTAGATGGTGCGAACAAGGTTTTACAATTTTTCAAAATTACTTTGCCAATGCTTTCGCCGATTATTTACTTTAATTTAATTATGGGTGTCATTAATTCATTCCAAATGTTTACTTCGGCTTTCGTCATTACCAATGGCGGTCCGATGAATTCTACGTATGTATACGCATTATATCTATATGAGAGAGCCTTCAGTCGGTATGAATTAGGATATGCTTCAGCCTTAGCATGGGTTATGCTGGTCATGATTGTCATAGTAGCAGCCATTATTGCTGGTACTTCGAAGTATTGGGTCTTCTATGAGACGGACACTGGAGGTAAGAAAAGAAAATGAACATAAAATGGAATTCTACTGTCCGCCATACCCTCATGATTGTGTTCAGTATGATTATGGTCTACCCCTTGATCTGGTGGGTTGGTGCATCGCTTAAATCGAATGCAGAGCTTGGATCACCTGGGATTTTTCCTTCTGTTCCGAAATGGAGCAACTACACGGATGGATGGCATGCAATTCCCGGACGCACATTTACTGACTTTTATTTGAATACCTTCGGTCTTGAGGCCATGGTTCTAATTGCAACGCTTTTTTCAACTACCTTGGTAGCATTCGGCTTTGCTCGTCTAGATTTCCCATTAAAGAATCTCTGGTTTTCTATTCTCATGATGACTTTGATGATGCCTTCACAAGTACTAATTATTCCGCAATACGCGATGTTCCACCAACTGGGTTGGGTAAACACCTATCTTCCGTTTGTGGTTCCTCACTTGGTAGCCAGTGGTGCGGGAGGTAGTTTCTTCGTTTTCCTTCTAATTCAGTTTATCAGAGGTATCCCAAAGGATCTTGATGAATCAGCCAAGATTGACGGCTGTTCATGGTTTGGTATATTCTGGCGTGTGGTTCTGCCACTGACCCAACCCGCAATTGTAACGATCATGATCTTCTGCTTCCTGTGGAACTGGGATGACTTCCTTGGCCACTTGCTGTACCTAAACTCGGTAGATAAGTACACCGTAGGTTTGGCGCTGCGAATGATCAATGACGCTCAATCAGCACAGGAATGGGGCCAATTGCTGGCAATGTCTCTGGTTTCCATCCTCCCTGCAACTATCGTATTTACGTTTCTGCAGCGTTATTTTGTTGAGGGCATTGCGACGACAGGTATTAAAGGTTAAGATAAATTTGATAAGCAAATTGAACGGTAAAGAGACGAATTTCCTTCGTAGCTTTACCGTTTTCTTTCACAGTAATCAAAGTTGGGAGATACCTAGATGACTAACATTTTCAAGAAGTTTCGAATTGAGAGCCTATTTTTTCGCAGCTTTTTTGTTCTCATCTTTCTGGTTCTAGTCAGTATTGTTTGGACGAGCTACAATATTTCTTCTAAAGCTCTGGTGAAAAACACCTCCCATTACCAACAACAATTGCTGGAAGAATTGAACAACGAAATTTCAACACGGCTAACCATGATTGAGCAGATATCCTTGTCAACTTCCCGTGACAACGAATTGATTAGACTTCTTTGGAATAGTCAAGATGAATTCGATCGGTACCAAAAAGCCGATAATGTCCAGAATGCGATGGCAAACCTTACGTATTCCATTCCTATCATTCAAGGTATTGATCTGTATATGGAGCGTCCTTTCCGGAAAGAAGAAAATAGTTACATCCAATTCTGGGATATAGAGGACTTGGATAATCGAAGAGAATGGAGTCAGTATTTGGACAAAAATGATTTTGCCTGGACATCCGAGTATGAAATCCCCAGCTTCACGGGGAATGTTCCAGTTCTTAGCTTTGGGAGGAAAATATTATTTAATGATACTTTTTTAGGTGTCGTTGTTATTCATGTAAAAGCCGAAGAAATCCGAACCCTGTTAAAAGGCCGCTCAAGGGGTTCTAATCGGATTATGACAGATAGTAACGGGCAGGAAATTTTGAAAATAGGTGACATGCAGGAGCAGTTGGAAATGAGTCAAAGGGTGAATATGGAAACCGAGAAATCCGGCTTTATCCATATCCGCGGAAATTCCACGGTGGGAGATTCGCTTTTGGTATATTCGAAGTTGTCTGATTCCAATTGGACTTTAGTAGAAATGACACCATGGAATCAGATTACTGCCAGTAGCATCCGTTTGGCAGAGGTAATCGGTATCATTGGTGTTGCCGCTGTACTGTTGATGTTAATGCTGACCCTCTATTTAAGTAGACAATTTACGAAGCCAATTAATATGCTGGTCTCTGCCATGAGCTCCTATTCGATCGGTGGTAAAAATCAGGACTTGCCAGGAGATTACCAGAACGAGTTTGGTTATTTATTTGCCGGCTACCGAAAGCAAAATGAGCGGATCGAAGATTTGTACTTATCCCTGCAGCAGCGATATGAGCAGCAGCGTAAAGCAGAAATTGAAGCGCTACAGGCTAATATTAACCCTCACTTTCTCTACAACATGCTGGATCAGCTGAACTGGATGGCCATAGAGGCCGGACACGAAGAGCTTAGCCGGATTCTGGAACTGATGGGACAAATGTTTCGGATCGGCTTATCTAACGGAGACAGTTTCATTCCGATTGCAAATGAATTGGAGCATATTAAATGCTACCTGGAAATCCAGCAACTTCGTTGGGGAAACGGACTTAATTATGCCATTGATGTGCCTATAGATGTCATGGAACTGTATATTCCTAAGCTGACATTGCAGCCCTTTGTAGAAAATTCCATCGTTCATGGATTTAACACAAGGCTGGCCGGTTATGTACATATCCAGATGAACCGTTTGGAGAACTCGCTTCAGATCATCATCGATGATGACGGTATCGGTCTCCAACAAGTGGTGGAGAATAAGAGGAAGCGTCATACGGGAGGTTACGGAGTTCGCAATGTAAGGGAAAGAATTGCTGGCTATTTCCGTCATATCTATGGTGTTGAGTTGTACGAGCTAGAGGAAGGGGGAACCCGGGTCGAAATATTCCTTCCATTATTAACGGAGCCTCCAACTAATTAACTCTGATTGAAAAATGAATAATGGAATCGTGATATTTTATAATAATTTGTGCATCATTCCTATTTAAACCTTGTTAATAGGTCGTTATTATGAAGATAATGGTAGGCAGAAACGCATAGGATCCAGTCATACATGTTAGGCTTGTTACTCTTAAATGCTAATAAATGTAATAGCTAAAGGAGGTAAATATGGTGTGGAAGATCGCGATTATTGACGATGAACGCCAAGTGCTTCAAGGAATGAAGCGCGCCATTCCTTGGGATGAACTGGAAGCAGAGTGGGTTGGGGAAGCCATGAATGGCGTCGATGGGTTAAATATGATCCGGACTACACAGCCGGATATTGTTATAACGGACATATATATGCCCCTTATGAATGGCTTAGACATGATTGAACAGTTAAGAAAAGAAGAATTCCCTGGAAAAATCATCATTTTGAGCGGCTATTCAGATTTTGAACATGCCAGACAGGCTCTGAGGTATAACGTCAGTGATTATGTGTCTAAGCCGATTAGCATGCCGACGTTAAAGGTAATCCTAAACAAAATTATCCAAGAGCTGATGGATGTGGAAGAAAGGCGGATGAAGCAGGGCGAGTTGGAGTACAAGTTGATGCTGTACGAGCCGTTTATTGAGAAGGAATGGGTGCGTTCAGCTGTAGTAGGCACATTGGAAAGTGCTAACCAGACCGAACAAATTCTTCCTCAACCATATCGTTTCTGGTCCAATACTAACCATGCTGTGATCGGGATTGAACTAGTTCGTGATGAAAGGGTACGCAAATTTTCAGTATCGGACTGGAACTTATATCGATTTGCCGTTAGTAATATCGTTTACGAGCTGGCTCGTAAGGTTTTTCCATCTGTTGAGTATACAGAGCTTCACAGCACCCGTGCTGTATTAATTATTCATCCGGAATCGGATAACAATGAATACACACACACAGCCATGAAAGATTTGAGCATACAGATTATTGAAAGCGTTGCAAGTTATCTGAAATTGATGAGTCGTGTCGGAAGCGGAAGCATCAAGTCCGATTGGACCCAAATTCCAGATTCAACGGAGGAAGCATTCCGTGCCATCGATATGAGACAACTACGAGTAATCCCACCCTTTGAGTTTTATGTTTATCAGAGGGAAGCGGCGACCGAAGAGGAGCAGGTCGCCTTGTTTCCAGTGAAATTTTCCTACGAGCTCGCCAATGCCATGAAGGCTGTCCAGAAAACGAAGGCTCAGCAGCTCGTTGCCGATTACATCGGAGAGTTGGAAAGCCAGGCTGGGATAAGATCTGAATATGTTCAGATGCTAGGTAGTGAATTATGGGGAATTATCTCGTACTGTCTTTATGAAGCTGGACATGTTCTGGACGATCTATTCACAAACGACCAGATTGCAAAGGAAATAAAGGACTTAATCCAGCCGGATCAGCTTCAGAAGTGGCTATCAGAAAAAATTTCTATAATATGCGACAGCAGACAATGGAAGGGGAGCAGCAAACACCGTCAGGTCGTTGATTTCATTACGCACTACATTCACGAGCATTACGCGGAGGATTTGACGCTGGCCATTCTGTCGGATAAAGTTTTTATTTCACGAAACCACCTGTCTATCATTTTCAAAAATATGACCGGTGAAACCTTCAACACCTATCTGACCCGTGTAAGGATTGAAAAAGCTCGCGAACTGCTTTTGGAACGGAATATGCTGGTCTATGAGGTTGCAGAGAGCGTTGGATACAAAAACTTTCCTTATTTCAGCCTTCTATTCAAAAAAATGACCGGCATGAACCCGACAGACCTCATTAAATTATGACCTAGGCGAACAGGCTAAAAACTAAATATAAGTTGGATTGCCGTATCATGCAGGATTACAAGGAGCTTCTAGTCATTGGAAGAATGCGACAGGATGATTGAAGCGGCGGAGGAATCGGGGCGGATATTGTCTGTAGTGGGGCAAAACCGTTATTTGGATCCTATGATGAAGCTTAAAACTACGCTAGACTCAGGTCTGATCGGCAGAATTGTTCACGCCAAGGTGGAATCACACTGGTGGAGAGGTCAAAACTATTATGATCTGTGGTGGTGAGGTACCTGGGAGACGGAAGGCGGCGGATGTACCCTGAACCATGGAGTTCACCATATTGATATCCTGCAGTGGATGATGGGTATGCCCGACACCGTTCAAGCGGTCATGAGCAATGGTTTGCATCCAAATTCGGAAGTGGAGGATCTATCGGTTGCTCATTTATCTTATTCAAACGGCAGCATGGCTCAAATTACATGTTCGGTCAATCATCATGGCGAAGAACAGCAGATTGTTTTTCATGGAGAGAAGGCAAGGGTTTCTGCTCCTTGGAAGATAAGTGCCTCGACTCAGCTAGAGAATGGTTTTCCAGAAAGCAACACCGAATTGGAGCAGAAGATCGATAAGTCATCGAATTGTTGACTGCCATCTATGAAGCGGCAATAACAGCCCTGCCAGTCCAGCTGCCGTTAAAAAATGATACCCTATTATGAAGGCATCCTCACCCATGCGCCTCGTTTCAACAAAATCCTTCGGTACGAATGAAATGACACTTTTTGGGGGAAATCTGTTACTTAATGCTTTATTCCTGTAATATATTTTCATATTTAGTTAAATATTTAATTAATTAGGAGTGGATGAAATGGCAGTGAAAATCAGCATTATCGGAGGAGCTGGCTTCCGTGCGCAGTACTTTTTACGAATCTCGGAAGCGCTGCCAGAGCGGTTTCAGATCATCAGTATGGTGATAAGGGATCTATCCAAAAGGATAACGATGCAAGAACAATGGAGAGTACCAGCCTATCATTCCCTTGAAGAGCTTCTAAAGTATGATCAACCGGACTTCATTGTGCTATGTGTAAGCGGCTCTCAGAGCCTGGATTACCTGTTAAAGTTAGCGGAAATAGGAATACCGGTTTTAGTAGAAACGCCACCTGCACCGGATATGCTGGGACTGGAACTTCTTCATGACAAGTTAACATTGACTGGAGCACGCGTACAGGTAGCTGAACAATATCAATTTCATCCCGTGCAGGAAGCGCGTTTGGCCCTAATCCGTTCGGGAAAACTCGGGGTTGTTACGGAAACGACAGTTTCTATTTCCCATTTGTACCACGCCGTCAGTTTGATCCGTCGAATGCTCGGCATCACATTTGAAGAAGTCAAGATCAAAGCCATGCGTTTTGAATCCAGATGGGTTAACGGTCCTACCCGGAACGGCCCACCAGAGGAAGACAGGATGATTCCCATGCAAAGGGATATGGCTTGGTTGGATTTCGGAGACAAGCTGGGGATTTATGACTTTACCAAGGACCAGCACCGTTCATGGACTCGTTCCAACCATCTTTCCGTAAGGGGAGAGCGGGGAGAAATCTTCGACAACCGGATTCTAATCCAACAGGAGAACACGGTCCCATTGCAAATGGATATGAAGCGAGTCAACCGAGGGGAATATGAAAATGCGGAAGGCTACTTTCTGCAAGGAATTCTTTGCGGGGAACAATGGTTGTATCAAAATCCTTTTGCACCTGCAAGGCTTTATGACGATGAAATTGCTATCGCCAGCTGTCTGGCGAAGATGGCTGATTATATCAATGGCGGTTCGGAGTTTTACAGTTTGTCAGAGGCTTCCCAGGATCACTACTTGGGCATGATGATTGAAAAGGCGATAATATCGGGTGAAACCGTGATTGCTGACAGACCGTATTGGGCTAAATAATGCGGACTAACAAACCTGAATCTCGCCATCTGTTGCCCTGTTTATTAGGATTATCGGCACACGGAAATGGACGGAGTTTATCGCTTCCGAGTTCATGCATCTGACGTATGCATTTTCGGTCTATTTTATAACAAATCGTGGATCATTCATATATATTACTTATTCCCGAGTTGTTACTATAGTAACAGGCAGATGAAATTATATAGATGAAAATAGAAGGGGGAACAAAATCGAATTCGAAACTGTTCTGGCCGTTATGGTTATAACAAATGCAGTTAATGAAAGCGGTTACAATAAAGTTAAGGAGGAACATGTAGAATGAATATAATTAACTGGCGAAAGTCGCTTTCGATTAGTTTAGTTAGCGCACTGATGTTATCCGCCATCGCCCCTATGGTGGTTTCCACTTCGGTACATGCAGCGGTTACTGCTGCTCCAGTTACAGCTAACTGGTACACGCAATATCAGACGATGGATGGATTAGGTGCTGCCTATGCCTTCACAGATTCCGTTCAAATGATGCAGCTTGCTTCAGCAGGCCATCAGGATACTGTCAGACATTTGCTGAATCTGACATTCAGTGAAAAAGACGGAACTGGACACGATATTGTACGTGTCATCATCGGCGATAACGGTGGCCTCACCACGGCTAACGCGACAGCAACTAGCCCAGGCTTCAACCCTTTAACTGGCTTGCTTGCCGATGTTACAAAACCAGGATTCGATATCCAGAATAATCCGATTCCTATGAGAGGAACGGCAGGTCAGTACGGATATAAGATTGAAGCAAGCGACCGTTTCTATGACGGGAATACGGATAGTATTTGGCCCAACGAGCCTGAACATGCCCCAGGTACACTGGTACCTGTAGAGGGTTTTGTATGGGATTCCCCATCTTGGAATCAACCGATTGCTAATGACGATGGAGGCCCTACCAATCTCTTGAGTGCGCCAGGCCAAGATCCTGTAATCATTAAAAACACGCCACGAACACGGAAAGAGCTTTTTGACTTCGATCAGGTATGGACAATGCTTCAGGCTCAGCAGTATGGTGTGAATCAATTCTATGCCTGCACATGGACTGCGCCATATTGGATGAGTAATTCGTCAACCAATGCACCTAACAAGATTATTCGAGCGGACGTAGCTACAATCGATGGAAAGCCAGTAAAAATATATTACCAAGCTTTTGCTGATTATCTTGTCAATTATATCCGAGGTATGTGGGAACAGTACGGCATTCCCATTACCGATATCAATCCCTTTAATGAAGTTGACCTTGCAGGCGGTAGCGCTGCCTATGTGACAGAAATTATTGACAGCTACGTCGGTCCTACCCTGAAGAAATCGATGCAGCCAGGCGGTGCGCTCTACGATATTAAGAACCCAAGTGGTAAGATTATAGATTTCATACCTAAGCTTGCTGCTGTAGATGGTACCAACCTTAGTGCGTCTTTAAGCAGAGGCGGCGCGGTATTTTCTGAAACTGACCCGGGTAATGCAACAGATAAAAATCCATATCTCGACACGTTTACGACTCACTTGTATGGCACGGTCGGTATCGGGACAGATGACACGAAACTGTACCATACGGGTGACTTTTCCCAAAGTCCATTGGACTATACCAAGGATGGATCCAAGTATCCGGAATATCTGACGAAATATAAGTTATGGCAAGCCGAATTTATGAATCAGGATACTGGTGATGGTTCTGCAGGTGCTTATACGCAAAGGTATGGCAATCAGAATATCAATGATGCTGTTCGTTGGTCCAACCTGTTGACCAATATGTTTACCAGTAATCCGGGTTTCAATGGCTTCGTCTGGTGGAGCATGTGGGATAGCAACGGAGCAGATGGTTCCGACCTGATTCGCTTCGCACACACCAATTCCCAACAGAAGGCTGGGCACGCAAGTACACTAACTGGCGAATACCGTTTGTTCAAACGCTTTTACGGCTATGGTCATTTCTCTAGATTTATTAAGCCGGGCGACGTACGCTTTGATGTAACACGCGCACCTGTAACCGATATTAATGTTGTTGGTTTCAAGAATCCGATGAATAATGATTTCGCCATGACGGTTTCCAACGCAAAAAATGATGACAGCGTTCAACCTTTGGAATTCACGCTGAAGGACTTCCCAGCAGGTACCACAAGCGTAACTGTGTTCCGCACCTCGGGTAGTGAGAACCAGAAGAAGCTGGCTACGATTCCTGTAAGTAATGGCAAGTTCGTTATCGACATCCCTTCGGCTAGCATCGTTACCATTGTACCGTCCCAGGGCACATTTGCCACTTATAACGGTCTTGATGGCGAGCGCGATATTTTCTCTTCTCTTGAAGCGGAAGGAAATGACAATAGTGTACCTGGTACCACAACAGGAAATGCAGGTCGTGCCAACGAGGCAGTCACTTTGAGAAATGGAGACTACCTAGCTTACAAAAACCTAAACTTTGCAGATGGTTCTGCTAACGGCGGTGTGGTTCGTAGACACTTGTTATACCTGACCGCACAGACGAAGGCAGCTAAAGGTGGCAATCTACAAGCATATGTCTTGCCTGTGGGAACATCTGTGAACAACACAGGAGATATCCTATCTCAAGGAACAAAAGTAGCTGATATTTACGTGCCGGCTAATGATAAATTTGGCAAGTTTCAGGATATGGTAGATACAGGTGATCTTAGCGCATATGGCCATAAGGATCTCTATATCGTAGCTGCTGCGAGCGGGTCCAGTGATACGATTACCGTAGACCGTTTCTTATTCGGAGCCAACGATTCCGATTGGAGTACAGCCGCCAACAACTCAACGGTGTCCATACCAGGAAATATTCTACTTAATGGAGACTTTGATACGACAACAGCCTCCAATACAAACAATTGGTCTACAGGTCGTTATAACAATGGAACGTTTGAACAGACCGTCACAGGACCTGTTTTAACAGCGGATAACATTCAGAGCTATTCGGGTATATCCCGATATCTGAAAAACAGCAACACATCGAAAGTAGCTGGATCTGGAAAAATTGCCAACCGTGTCAATGCCCAAGGGCAATATGACGGATTGTGGCAAGATGTCACTGGTAAGCTTACTAAGGGTGAAAAGTACAACTTCAAGGGGTATTTCCTTGCCATGAAGAGTCGTCCGGAGAGTTATGATATTGCTGCCGAAAACCCTGGGGACGTAGAAGCCCAACTGGTTTATTACGATAGTTTAGGTAATCAACTAGGCATGACCCCAATCAATGGTCGCGATATGCCTGAACCATACGCAGCTCGTGAGGCCGGGGATCCTGCCTATTGGAATAATGGCCAGTTTGTTGGCCGCATCCTTGAGGGCGGACCACTCAGCTTAACCTCCTTCCAGCCTGTAGATATCAAGATAGCAGACTGGCATGAGACACCTAACCAACCATTCACTTATAGTGAACCAGATGGAACTGCTAAGGTTGTTTTGGCTCTATATGCGAAGGATTCCAACATTCTTTATGCAGATCAGCTGTCACTTACACCTGATTTGATACCAACGTACAGTGTTTTCGTTGATGGAGCGCAACCTTCCAACTTTGATGCTAACAAGTTTGAATATACGTACACAGTAACTGGAAGTACAATTCCAACTGTAACGGCAACTACAAATGATAAAGATGTACAAGTTAGTATTTCTCAAGCGGATAGTACGCAAGGTACTGCTGTTGTACGTTTTATTAAAGGTCAAAATGTGAAAACCTATAAGATAGCACTTAGTACTACTGAGGTCATAAGTTTTGCGAGTGGACTTCCAACAGGTTGGCAGGTAGCGAACCCAACGGATCCTCAAAATCCCCAAAGTGCTGTAACTTACAGTTCAGCGGGAGCAACAATCGCAACTCAAAAAGCGGATACCGATTATCCAATTAGCCATAATATCCTGCAATTCCCGTGGACAGCTAATGGGAATTGGACACTTTCAGCGAAGCTTACCGTGAATAAAGCACTAAGTGACGCTTCTTTTGCAGAGAATACGCAAATCGGACTAGGTATGAGCCGAACTTCAACGGGTGAATTCTTCAGAATCAATGCAAGAAAGAATGGTACTTCTATTAAAATCAATAACTCGGATATCGTAGGCAGTACGCCACATTCTAATACAACTGGCCAAACAACTTTAAGTGGTACAGATTACTATCTACGCATTGTGAAGACTGGCAATGATGTGCAAGGGTACTATTCAAGGGATAATGGTGCAACCTACTCACCATTAGGTAATACTTCGGCAAATGTCGCGACGACTTTTACCCCAGATTTCTTTACTGATGCGAAATTGCAATTGTACGCAATCAACCTTAGTGCGACAGCGGATTTGCAAGCAACGTTCTCCAATGTGACATTAGTAAAGACATTAGGTAATTCTGGCGATGTTACTGCGGATCAACAAGCAGTGGAACAAGCAGCAACTCTACTTGGTAACAGTATCACAGTTCCGAATGCAACTGGTGATGATGTAGCAACACTGAAAACAAAAGCCCAACAATTACTTAATAATAATGCTGATCTAAATTCACTAGGGATTACCACCCAAATTCTTGGTGATGGTGCAGATGGTAAATTTGTACTGAGCATATCGAAAGGAGCCTCAACGATCACTGTAAATGGTTTTACCATCATCGGTCAGGCGGGTTTCTCAGCGGCATTAACGGGGACAACCAGCGTTACTCCTGGTCAGTCATTTAACGTAAACTATGGATTAGTAAACGTAACACAAGGTGTGTATGCCCAAGATCTAACCCTAAACTTTAACGCTTCCCAGCTCGAGTTTCAAGGCATTCAATCCTTGAAAACGGGAATTACTGTCGCTGATAGTCAAGTTATAGCTCCGGGACAAGTTCGTGTCCTGGCATACTCTCAAGGCGTAGCGAATGCTGTGTACGCAAGTGGGGATCTTCTTCAGTTCCAGTTTAAGGCACTTTCTACATCCAGTACGGTAACTAGTTCCGTTTACCTGACAAATGTTAAAGTATCCGACGACATCGGAACGGTTACGAATGTGAATAGCGGTTCGCCGTATACCGTTACCATTGAAGCAATCGTAATCGACAAAACTGCTCTAAATGGTGCTATTGAATCAGCAGTCGCGAGTCTCGATGTGGCAACGGAAGGTTCTCTGTGGGGACAATATCCATCCGGCGCCAAAGCGGCATTGCAAGCAGCTGTTAGCACCGCACAAGCAGTAGCATCGAATGCCACAGCTACACAAGATCAGGTTAACCAGTCGGCCTTGCTGCTTAGTAGTGCACTGCAAACCTTCACGAATTCTATTCGTACACAAGCTACAATCGGTGATTTAGGCGTCTTAGCTAACCGCTATAATTTAACTTCCGATTCATCGGACTGGATCAAAATTAAGCGTTATGATAATAATCATAACGGACGAATTGATATCTCTGACCTTGCGTACATCGCAAGACTTATCCTGAATTACTAAAGCAAGCAATGATTTCCGGAGGAAGGTTAGTATATACCTTCCTTCCGGTATTTAGGTGGAAAGGGTGAAGAAGCTATGCTTAGAACACAAGGAATGATGGGAAGGGTTCTTGCAATAATGTTTTTATGTACACTTTATTTGCTTCCTGTATCTCCTGTACATGCGGAAGATTCACCGCAATTTATTTTGACAACAACATCCGACTCGACTTCAGTTGGTAGCGAACTGAAGGTTACTATTCGTGGCCTGCAGCTGAATGACTTATATGCCTATGAGTTAAACCTTACTTATGATTCGACAAAACTCGAATTTATAACTGCTGTAAGCGATGTGAAAAATGAATTTACAGTACCTACCATTCAAAACGGAAATCAACTTCAATTGGCACACACTAGTGTAGGACCCAAAAGAGGATTAGATGGTAATGCTAACTTATATACACTTACATTCAAAAGTCTTTCTGTTGGTGAAGCAGCCATTTCGCTTGATAAGATCACGTTAATTGATTCTCAATTGCAATCTTCAGATGCAATCGATGTTTCTCAGAAAACGATTAACATTGAAAAAAGCAATAGCGGAAATGGTGGTAACGGTGGTAGCGGTGGAAGTGGAACCACTGACCCTATTAGTGAACCGGTAAAGATTACAGATGATGGTAAAGGTAAAAAAACGATTGAGCTTCCGGCTGCTGCCAATGATGTGAATATAGCGTTGAACCAAATTGGAAGTGATCCTAAGACACATTTGGAGATTAAGAAGGAAAATCTTAGTGTGGAGCTTCCTTCCGAGGTGCTGCAGCAATTAAGAGGCAATTTATCTCTTGAACAATGGAATGACAGCAGGCTTTTATTCACTATGAAACCTCTTTCAGATAATGAAGCAGATACACTTATAGACAAGAGCCAACAGTCTTATAATGTTGATTTAAAGCCATCTGGCAACGTATACGAATTCAGTTTGCAAATAGTTACAGGTGGGAATGAGATTACGTCATTGAAAAATTTCACTACACCAATCACTTTGCGATTCAAAGTAGATCCTTCCCAAAATGCTAAGTTAGTCTCCATTTATTATATTGCGGATGATGGAACGCTTGAGTTTATAGGGGGTACTTACACAGTCGGAGTAATATCTGCCGAGATTTATCACTTTAGTAAATACGCTGCTATAGAATACACTAAAAACTTCAAGGATGTACCTAATGTTCATTGGGCGAAAAATGTGATTACGGAGCTTGCTTCTCGGCATATTGTAACGGGTACAAGCAGCACGGATTTCGAGCCGGAACGTCAGATCACCAGGGCTGAATTCACTGCCTTACTGGTGAGAGCACTTCATTTAACCGATAATGGAAATAGCAATTTCTCGGACGTGTCGGTATCAGACTGGTTCTATCCTGAGGTTTCGACTGCGGTGAAGTCTGGCATTGTTGAAGGAAAGAGTGAAACGACTTTTGCGCCTGAAGCATCGATTACACGAGAAGAAATGGTAGCTATGCTTATGCGTGCATATGAAAAGCAACACAATTATGCTGCTGTGCCTTCTGTAAACGCTTTTGACGATGAGGACGCTGTATCTCCATGGGCCACGACGTATGTCAGGAACGCGAGAGCTTTGCATCTTATTGAGGGAAGAGAGGGCAATTTATTCATACCTAAAGGAGTCGGAACTAGAGCAGAGGCCTCTCAAGTTATTTATAATTTCTTGGGGCAGTAGAATAGTACTAGGAAGAGCCAAGGTGGGTGCCTTGGCTCTATATGTGTGATGATAGCATTCATCAGAGAAAATACAATATTTCAGAAAAAGTTTTCTGTTCTTTCTAAAATTATACAATTCGCAGGTAGTTTAACCATTACTAGAACAAAGAAAGCTATATTCAATGAGTAGGTATTGGGTTAGTTGTAAAATTTTATAATTAGAAAGGATAATTTCTATGGAGTATGTTGAAATTAATCCTCAAATTGAATTATTCATCAATAGACACTCCACACCCACTTGGATTATTGAAGATGCGACAACCGATTTTATTGATCTAACTTATATATTCAAGGGAAGGGCTCACTACTCCATTAATGGTACTGTGTATGAAGTCAATCAAGGTGATCTCCTATGTATCCCTAAAGGCAGCCGCCGAAGCGCAATTACTGACGCTGCTAATCTAATGACGAGTTATGCACTGAATATCCATATCTATGATTTGGAAGGCAAGGATGTAAATCTACCGTTTTCATTAATTTCGCATATTGGTGAGCCAGAAGAATTACATTCAATGTACAATGAATTGACATTTGAATGGCTAAAGAAAAATAAAGGTCATGAATTGAAAGCCCGTGCTTTGCTTCTTATGATCCTACATTATTATTTCAGGTGTTTGTATTTTAAAGGGAACAATGTGAATATAGATAAACGAATCCAAAGATCTATTAGATATATTTTAAGTAACTTGCAGAATCAAATAGAAGTAGAAGAGCTTGCATCCATTGCTGGTTTGACTACAGCATATTTTGGGACGCTTTTTAAGAAATACATGGGTGCATCTGTTAAAGAGTATATTAATAGAATGAAAATTAATGATGCTGAGAATATTTTACTTAGCGGTGAGTTTACCGTTCAAGAAGCTGCTTATAAATGCGGTTTTGAAGACATTTATTATTTCAGTAAATTATTTAAAAAAATAAAAGGGTTTCCACCCTCTAGAATCTTAATAGAGAATAGTAAATCAGATCGGTAGGAATTTGAAACCTCAAGCTGATTTTGTAATATAATTTCGGACATACCGTTGATGTTGCGGTAGGTCCTTTTTTTATACATATTTACTTGTTCAATTAAATTGGCATATAGATTTAATTAATCGTTCAATTAATAAAAATGTTATCCATAATTTATACAAAACGTTAAAGAGTTTGTACATGGATTTTGAAAGCGCTTAAAATTACAATTTAAGTATATAAAAGTAAGAAATATACCCTTCAAAATGGACTATCATCCGAAACATCATTTTGTTGAAAACTACAAAATGGTGAGAATACCAAATGGAGAGGATCGATGTAATGAAAATGGAAATAATCGCTAAAACCTCCACACTTGCAGTCAAAGGAAATGGCATCTCCTATCTGAAACGGCATTGGACGCTATACGTAATGATGGTCATTCCAATGACATTTTTCATCATTTTCAAGTACATTCCGATGGCGGGTGTTATGGTGGCTTTCAAAGATTACAACATATTTAAAGGGGTATGGGCGAGTCAATGGGTTGGGTTTGCAGTCTTTAAAGAAATCTTCGCCATGCCTGAATTTTATAAGGCACTTCGCAACACTCTCATGCTGAACGTGCTCGGCTTACTTACTTTCCCGGTTCCGATTATTCTGGCTATACTACTGAACGAACTTCGTGTTCACTGGTACAAAAAGATTAGCCAAACACTGATGTATCTGCCCCATTTTATTTCTTGGGTTATCGTAGGGGGAATGGCCATAGAGTTGCTCTCAACCAATAACGGTTCAATTAATCATATGTTAATGGCGATTGGTGCTTCCCCCATTCCTTTCTTGGAAAAACCAGTACTATGGATTACAACATATGTGGGAACCGGAGTATGGCGGAATGCTGGATGGGGAACGATTCTATATCTAGCAGCGCTTACAGGAATTAATAAGGAACTATATGAAGCTGCTGAAGTTGACGGTGCATCCCGGATTCGTAAGATCTGGCATATCACTCTGCCTGGCATTAAGCCGACTATTATCGTCCTGCTCATTCTTCAGATCGGTAACATGGCCAATATCAGCTTTGAGCAACCCTATGTTCTGAAAAATTCATACGTTATGGACTATGCTCAAGTAATCAGCACTTATGTATATTCGGTAGGGATTCAGTCGGCAAGATTCGCTCTCGCAACTGCCGTCGGATTGTTCCAGTCTGTAGTCGGATTGATTCTCCTTCTAACAGCAGAATTTATTTCAAGAAGAATCAACAATCAGGGCATTTTCTAGAGAGAGGTGAAACCATGATTCAAAATCCGACTGAGAAAATTGGCAATATTATAATTATGCTCTTATTGGGCATCTTCTGTTTGTTCTGCGTGGTGCCTATGCTCCATATTTTTGCTTTATCCCTTAGTGGTAACCGGGCCATTATGTCTGGAGAAGTGACAATGTGGCCGATTGATTTAAGCTTCGAGCCCTACCAGAATGTATTTGGTGACATGAGTATGATTCGTTCTCTTATGTTTACGGTGTGGCTTGTCGTCGGTTACACATGCGTGAGCTTGATAGCTACCATCTTAGCTGCCTATCCGCTTAGCAGGCGTAATTTTAAGGGGAAGAACGTCTTGTTCGCTCTTATTATCATTACAATGTTCTTTAATCCCGGGATTATCCCTAATTACTTATTGATTAAGCAGTTACATATGTTGAACAGTGTTTGGTCACTAGTGCTTCCACTACTAATCAATGCATTCTTGCTAATTATCTTGAAAACTACGTTCACTCAACTCCCCGATGAACTAGAAGATTCCGCCTGGATGGACGGGTGCGGACATTTCCGCTATTTGCTACAGATAGTGCTCCCCCTATCATTGCCGATAATTGCAACCTTGGCTTTGTACTCAGCAGTCGATCGATGGAATATGTTTCAGGATGCGTTATTCTATATCAACGATTCCCACCTTTATCCCATACAACAGAAGCTATACGAGATCGTGGTAAACAGTCAGGTGAACGACGCCACTGCTCAGGAAGGCTTTGGTGGATCAGCTCCAGTACCAGAAAGTTTGCAGGCAGCAAGCATAATGTTCGCCACCGTACCAATTCTGTTAGTCTATCCTTGGCTCCAACGTTATTTTATCTCAGGTATGCTTGTAGGTGCTGTCAAAGGCTGATAGTTGTCTCGACCGTCTTTAAACGGTTGAATTCACTATACATTCAACAGAATAAAGGGAGGATAAAACATGCAAGTAAAGTTTCACAAAACGATTAACGTAGTGATAGCTGTTTTAGCGACAACCGCTATCGCGCTTGCAGGCTGTAGCAGCTCACAGAACAGTCCAAGCAACTCCACAGCAACGGAAAGTTCCACAGGCGCAAGTACCATTCCTAAAGGTCCGCCGATTGTCTTGACTGTTGAGTTATTCGACCGAAGTAATGCTCCAGCAGGTGCTCCACCGATCACAGACAATTTCATGACACAATACGTTCAGAAAAACTTTGGTGATCCGAACAATATTACCGTAAAATTTGTTACCATCCCTCGTTCAGAGGAAGTCAAAAAGCTGAATGTATTGATGGCGTCCGGAACAGCACCTGATCTAGTCTTTACGTACGACAAACCAACTGTTCAAAGTTACGTGCAAAGTGGTGGTATTGCAGATCTCGGGCCTGCAATCGACAAATATGGACCTCAGTTGAAGAAAGTTCTTGCGCCTACATTGAAGGACGGCGTTTTTAATGGAAAACAATATACCATTCCGGCGCTGCGGGTCATTCAATCGCAAACAACAACTATTATCCGTAAAGACTGGCTGGATAAACTGAACATGCCGCTACCAACGACAACGGACGAGTGGTATCAAACATTGAAAGCTTTTAAGGAGAAGGATCCAGGCAATACTGGCGGAAAGGTTATTCCTTTTACGTTGATCGATATGTTCCATATTAAGCCGTTAACCAACTCCTTCTGGGATTGGAGCAAGATTACGGAAGAGGATTTGTTTGCTGATCCGGATGGGTGGACATTGCCTGGAAACAAAGAAGCATTCAAATTCCTAAATAAACTTTACAATGAAGGCTTGCTCGATAAAGACTTTCCTCTTGCGGCAGACTTCAGTCAGGCATTCAATAAGCAGGTTGTCAATGGCCTCGCGGGGTCTGCTTCACCAAACACAAATGACCCGATTTATAGCGGCTACTACGCGAACCTGAAGAAGAATATTCCTGAGGCGGTGCTCGCAACGATCGATCCGTTCAAAGCGTCGAATGGTAAGTATCCTAAACCAATGTATTCCCCGAGCGGGGTTTATCTTATGGTTCCGGCAGCGAGCAAAAACGTTGAAGCAGCAATCAAATATTTGAACTGGATGGCAGAACCGAAGAGCCTTATTGCACTGCAGTTCGGTCAAGAAGGCGTTTCCTACAAAATAGGTGACGACGGCATTCCATTTGCTTTGACAACGCCTGAAGCCAATCAGATCCTTTTTAACAATCAAGATTACGCCATGATTGTGAATGGTAAATACGTGAGCACGGACACGCCCGAAAAGAACATGGCAGCCAATGCAACCGACCCTCAATTTAAAGACTTCACAATCAGCAGCATTAAGACTGGTGCGCGTGATGGTTATACAGGTCCTCGCGTCGACATTCCAATTCAAGCGGAAATCAAGTATTCACAGATTCTAAACGACAAAATTAAGCAGATGTTGGCCAAAATTATTACTGCCAAGTCTAATGAAGTTGACAGTATCTACGATCAGCAGCTTAAGGAATGGAAGGATTCTGGTGGCGAGGCTATTATGAAAGAAAGAAGACAGGCGTATCAGCAATTCTACAAGAAATAGTCGTTCATTCATCCTAATTAACTCTGTTCCCGTTTTATGGGGAACAGAGTTTCATGATTCCTATGAGTTGGGGGTGAAAACAAGCAATAGATTATTTGTTAAACGATTGGAACCCAATGAAGGTGAAAGTCTCCGCGGCATCATTTTATGAGCGGTGCTGTCCCTGCATTAACTGAAGGAAAAACATAGTAAGCGCTCCCAAGTAACATATTCGAAAATAGCCAGCACACCATGTTTGGAAGATGGTGTGCTGGCTATTTTCATAATAAACATATTAGAGGATTCGCGGTATCTCACACGAATAGTTTCTTATGATATTAGTATTGGGGATAGCGTGAAATGAGGGGATACTACTGAAAAGAAAAATCGGAATCCGTTTTAGATTGATGGTCTTGATGATTTGTTTAACTACATTACCTGTTGTGACTGTAACTTGGCTTGCTAGCAACAATACACGGCATTCGGTGGAACAGGAAATAATTAGTGCTAATAACTCACGTATGGAATGGGCTAATCAATATCTGAATGAGCTTATTGAGCAGATGAACATTTTATTTTATACCGTTCAGATCAATTCGGAATTAATGGGTAATCTTCAACAAGTGGCTAATCCGAATTTAAATGTACAATATCAAACGCAAAAATATGTAGGTGATACTCTAACCTCATTATTACATTCCAATTCCCGTAAAATTGATGATTTTACGCTTTATATTCATGAAAATAAACAGGCATTATCCGTAAGTTATGTCGGCCGTTTAATTTCTTTTATGGATATCCGGACTGGGCCATGGAGCCGGATGCTGGATACCCCGACTAATATTTATTTTAAGCAGGAACTAAATGGGGTTTATGCGTTTCACAGTATGAATCGATTTGAAGATCGTAAGTTGTTGGGTGGTCTTTCCGTTAAAATCAACCGCAAGGTTTGGGATGAGGTCGGCAGTATTCTTGGATCTGAACCCGACAGCTCTATACTCTTGAGCAACGATGAAGGTGAATTATTATCTGGGTCTAAGAATGAACAAGCATTAGGAGATGTTCCTAATCTAATAAAAAGTCTTGCTGTACCTGATAGTGGTCTTGGAATTCAGAAAACCAATAAGTATTATTTCTTTATGCAAAAAGTTAGCAATGGTAAATTAACATTGATAAAAGCCATACCGCTTGAAACGATAAATCGCAGCGCTCAAGCTACGATTAATGCCGGTATTGTAACTGGGAGCTTATTTGTCGCTGCCTCGATTATTCTCTCTATCCTTTTTTCGCTTCGTATTAGTAAGCCGATTATAAGTTTAGCACGAACCATGAGAAGGGCGGAAATTCAAAGTTTTGAATTGAAATCTGTCAAAAACAGTGATGAGCTCGGACTACTAGAGCATGGTTACAACTCAATGATGCAACGCATTAAGGAGTTAATTGAAGTAGAATACCAAGGGAAAATAGACATTAAGACTGCGCAACTGAGGACACTACAAGCTCAAATCAATCCGCATTTTCTCAACAATACCCTACATCTAATCGGAGGGATGGCTTTAGAGAAGGATGCGCCTGAGATATATCGAGTTACACGGGTGATCGGAGATTTATTAAGATATTCAATCAGTACGGGTAGCGATTTGGTTACGTTTAGAGATGAGCTCAAGCATATGCAGAACTATATTTATATTCAGGAGCAGCGGTTTACTGGGCGATGTCAAGTGGTGGTTGAGAAAGATGATTTACCTTCTGAGAGCCAGCTTCCCAAATTTACACTTCAGCCTATCGTAGAAAATGCATTTGAACATGGACTGCATAAAAAAGAAGGCAGTTGGCTCGTTGAGGTAAGAATCAAACGAATCCGTAAGAAAATGTTAATTGCTGTTCAAGATGATGGCGTAGGTTTAGATGAAGAGAAGCTTGGACACATCCGAATAGGTTTACGTTCTGGCAATGATACTAATTTGAAATTCTCTGAAGATGAGCAGGGCGGAAAAAGAAAAGGTATTGGTTTGAAAAATGTCGATTCCCGATTGAAGCTGCATTTTGGCGAAAGATATGGTATACGTATTTTCAGCAAGCCAGGGAAGGGAACGATCGTTATATTCGTATTGCCGGTACAGGAAAAGGAGGAGTTTGAAGATGTATAAAGTGATGATTGTGGACGATGAGCCTTGGTCAAGAAAAGTGATCAAGCAGCTTGGAGAATGGGACAAGCTCCAATTAACGATAATAGGTGAGGCAGAGGACGGAACACAAGGATTGCAAATGGTCGCAGAGCTAGCACCTGATATCGTGGTAACCGATATGAGAATGCCGGGTATTGATGGTGTCGAGCTCTTAAAGGCGCTGAATGATAAACATCCTTTGCTTAAGATCATTGTGATGAGTGGTTATGATGATTTTGTTTATCTAAAACAAGCAATTCGATCCCAAGCGAAGGAATACTTATTAAAACCGGTGGACCCAGAAGAGCTGAATGCTGCCCTAGCGCAATGTGTTCGTGAACTCCAGCAAGCCAAGCAAATTTCTGAAGTATCTTGGAAAACACCGCTTGTATTTGCCGATGCGGCTTCACTCGATAGGTATTTGAAATATCGTCAATTGATCTACGGTTATATGTTGGATTTAAATGCATCAGGTATCATTCAAACGTTGAAGTCATTAGGGGAATTTATGGAACCGATACTGGCTGAACAATTCGATGGCAGTATGCTGAATAAAATCGGTCATGACTTTACTTTAATGCTCGAAGAGTTTGTTTCAACAAGTGAGCTAGCATGGAACCATATCATATCTGAATTGGAACAACAGCCGTCCGATCAAATGGGTTGGAATTCTGTAATAGAAACCATTGGACAGATTGAACGCATGTATAATCAGGCTATTGCTTTACTACTGGAGGCACGGAAAAATAGAAATAAGCTGGACTTGAGAGAAGTGACCGCGTACATCAATAGGCATTATAAGGAATCGATTACATTGGAGTCACTCGCCGCTTATTTTTATATAAGTAAAGAGCACTTGAGTCGAGCATTCAAAACATTCACCGGGGAAACGATTACCGATTATATTCATCTTAAACGCATGGAAAAAGCCAAAGAACTCATTGTGGATCATAAGTTATCTATTAAGCACGCTGCTGAAATGACAGGGTATCCAGACCTTGCCTATTTCTACAGGGTGTTTAAAAAACATTATGGATTTGCCCCAGGAGAATTGCGGAAATAATAGGTGTATAATTCCAAGTCGCATCAATATTGTGCAATAGAAGATGTTAATATCCTGAAATGATTATAGAAAACGCTTCCACTATACTGAAGGAGCAGTTAAATCAGAGGGGGGAACAATCCATGAACAAAACTCTTAATATGAGTATTATCTTAGGCTTGGTATTAGCTACTGGATGCAGCACTAGCACAAGTAAGACGAATACAGACGCTAGTAGTGCAGCACCTGCAAGCACACCAGTCAGTACAAAGGCGGCAGCAACTCCGAAAAAAGTAGAACTGAATGTATTTATGAGCTATCCCCAGTATAAAGAACAATTTGAAAAATACTTCGAGCAATTTAAAGCAAAAGAATTGGCCGAGAAAAATGTAGATGTCACGATTAAAACGGAAATGCCTAATTCGGATCAAGCCAAGCAGATCTTACAAACTCGTCTAGCATCGAATGACGCACCAGATTTGTTTACCATTCATGCCAATGATATTCCTGCTTATTACAAAGCAGGTTACCTAAGTGATCTATCTAGTCAAGCAGCCATTAAAAGCTTGTATGAACCCGTGAAGAAAACCGTTACCATCGATGGTAAAATCGTCGTGTTGCCTTTTGAAAGCACAACATGGGGATACTTGTACAATAAAAAAATATTCAGGGATTTGGGAATTACACCTCCAAACACATTGGATGAAATGAAAGCTGTTATCGCAAAAATAACTTCAGCGAATATTGCACCATTTGAACTGGCTTTTCAAGAGTCATGGGTTCCACAACTTATGACTGCGCAATCGCTTGGTGGTATTGTTTCCTCGAAGCATCCGGATTGGATTGAAAAGATGAGTGCAGGTCAGGCTTCATATAGTGATGTAGCAGCCATTTTTGATATTATCGATCTCATTAACGCAAACGGCACGAAAAAACCTTTCGAGGTTGGTAATGAAGCTGGTGCCGCAGAATTTGCCAATGGAAAATCAGCTATGTGGGTACAAGGCCCTTGGAATGCGGATGCCATTCTGAAAGTTAATCCAAGCTTTGAAATGGGCGTTGCAGCACTACCTGTAAGCAATGATCCCAAAGATACCATGATTAATCTTTCAACCTCTACCTCCTTAGCAGTATCGCCAACAACTAAAAACAAAGAAGTGGCACTTGATTTGCTGAACTATATCCTGTATGAGAAAGATTCTTCCGCGCTATTTAAACAATTGAAATTCAATCCTATCTCTACTGTTCATAAATTTGAAGTAAATCCGTGGGTGAAGGAATCCTCAGCCTATGTAGAAAATGGGAAAGCTTATCAGGATTTGAAGCTGCCAAACGGTGTTACAGACGAGCAAGCTAAATTGTTGCAAAGCTATTATGCTAAAACCGTTACCAAAGAGCAGTTTATTCAAACAATGGATAAAACATGGGCAGCAGCAGTGAAAGCTACTAAATAAAGGCTGAGTAACGGTTAACTAGGAGTGATAGGAAATGATTTTCACGAAAAATAGGAAGCAAAACATCATCCTGTTAGCCTTCGTTTTTCCCGCAATACTATTCTATTCCGTTTTTGTACTCGCCCCCTCTTTGGGGGGGGTCTGGTACAGCTTGACGGATTGGAATGGGCTCAATCCTACCTATAATATGGTGGGACTTAGCAACTATATCGAAGCGCTCACAGATGATCCATACTTTCAGGATTCCATTTGGTTTACACTTAAATACGTTATATTCATGGTCGTATTATCCAATTTTTTGGCTATCCTTTTGGCAGTTTTAATAGAATCACAAAAACGAAGTAAGGTTTGGTTTCGGACGATCTTCTTTATGCCAAATATGATTAGCTTAATTATCGGCGGGTTTATGTGGATGTTTATTTTCACTAAGGTTTTACCCTATATAGCTGAACATACGATCTTTCACTTTTTAGACCAATCGTGGATTGGGGATCCCAAATTCTCCTTTTATACACTCTTGATTCTTTCCCTCTGGAGTGGCGTAGGATACTTAATGGTCATTTACATTGCAGCACTTCAAGGGGTACCGCAACAACTGAAAGAAGCTGCGGCTATAGATGGGGCGAATGCGATGCAAACCTTTCGAAATGTTACGCTGCCCATGATATATCCGGCTTTGACCATTGGCCTTTTCGTTACTTTAAACGGTTCCTTTAAAGTGTTTGATGCGGTATTTGCTTTGACTGGTGGTGGACCAGGCCGGGCTACACAAGTTATTGCACTTAATATTTATGAAGAAGCATTTAGTCTGAGTAGTCGTTATGGTTATGCTAGCGCTAAGGCAATGATTCTGTTCTTGATTGTTTTGATCATCACGCTCGTTCAATTGTGGATCATGAAAAGAAAAGAGGTGGAAGCATGAGTAGTCAAGATGCACGTGTTGGTCTTAGTCTAATAGGTCGTCGTGCTGGCTCATCTCTTATTTTTCTCTTCCTGCTCGTCGGAACGGTTGTGATGTTATTTCCAATCTATATGGGGTTATTGAATTCTGTGAAAACGCAAAGCGAGATGCTGACGAATATTCTATCCTTTCCTACTGATTTTCAATTTTCCAATTATCCGAGCGCCTTTGAAAAAATACATTTCTTAAGAAGCTTATCGAATACGATCCAAATTGCTGTTGTTGGTTTATTTGGGATTATTGGTTGTGCTTCCTTGGCTGGATACAAGCTGTCTAGAACGAAAGGGAAATTAAGTGCTTTTTTGTTTGGACTTTTCATTCTTTCAATGTTAATCCCTTTTCACTCGGTCATGATCACCCTCGTGAAAATATCTAGAGAACTACACATCCAAGGTTCGATTTATGGACTTGGCTTCATCTATATCGGGTTAGGTGTGTCCATGGCCATTTTTCTATATCATGGTTTTGTCAAATCCATTCCGCGAGATTTGGATGAAGCTGCTGTTATCGACGGTTGCGGGGAGTTTAAATTGTTTTATACCGTGATTTTTCCACTACTTCTCCCCGTCACAGCAACCATCGCGATTTTGAATTTACTATGGATATGGAATGACTTTCTTTTGCCACTGTTAATATTAACCGATTCAGATCGATATACACTGCTCTTATCAACGAATATGTTATTTGGTGAATACAGCAATGACTGGTCAAATATTCTAGCTGCCTTATTGTTGGCTATGCTGCCTGTCATTATTTTTTATCTATTTCTGCAAAAATATATTTTAAATGGGATTGCTGAAGGTGCGATCAAAGGATAATGCCATCAATTGAATTGGAGAGGGGATATCTTATTTTGATAACTGGAGGGCATGAAGTAACTGGTTTTTTAAAGGCAAAAGGCAAAAAGCTGATAAACGGTGAAGGTCAGGAGATTCTGCTTCGCGGCGTTGGATTTGGCAGTTGGATGCTTCCGGAAGGGTACATGTGGCTTTTTCCTGATCAAGGGGATCGACCAAGAAGAATCGAACAGATGGTTATGGATTTGATCGGCGAAGAGAAGGCTCAGCAATTCTGGGAGATTTATTATAGTCGATATACTTCTGAGTCTGATATTCGGCAAATCGCTGCAGATGGTTACAATTCCGTTCGTGTGCCGATTCTTGCTAGGTTTTTGATAGAGGATAGTGATGGTGAGGTTGTTCGGTATAATCAAGCTCATTTGAAGATCATGGACAACGTCATTGATTGGTGTCGTAAGCATAGACTTTATGTGATTCTTGATCTGCACGGTGCTACAGGAGGACAGACAGGAACGAATATCGATGATTCGGAGTTCGATAAACCTGAGCTGTTTACGAACGAACGGAATCAAGATATCACAGTCGCGTTATGGAGAATGCTGGCTGAGCGTTACAAAGATGAGTGGATTGTAGCAGGTTATGATCTCTTGAACGAGCCTTTGCCTGAATGGTTTTCAGCCTATAATGATCAAGTAATGCCGTTATATAAGCAAATTACTAAGGCTATTCGCGAAGTCGATGTCCATCATATGATCATTTTGGAAGGTGTGCACTGGGCTACAGATTGGTCGATTTTTAATGAAAAGTTTGACGATAATCTTATGCTTCAATTTCATAAATACTGGAACAACCCGGATACGGAGAGTATTCAAATTTATCTGGATAAGCGTGAAGAATGGAACGTACCGATCTTTATGGGTGAAGGCGGCGAAAATAATAAAGAATGGTATGCTGGTGCATTTCGATTATTCGAGGATCATGATATCTCGTGGAATTTTTGGACTTGGAAAAAAATGGATAAAAATAATTCGCCATGTACTGTGATCAAGCCAGAAGGCTGGCAACAGTTGATTGACTACTTAGAAGGCGGAGTTAAACCAGATGAGGCATCAGCCGAGCACATTTTATGGGAATACCTGCACAACATTTCTTTTGAGCAATGTTTGTATCAAAAAGAAGTAACGGATGCCCTTTTCCGCAGACCTTCGACTCGTATACCAGCAATTTTCTATGGTTACAGGGGAGAAGGGATTAGCTACGGGACCAAGAATCGAAGGGTTGAAATTATTGGATTTCGGATGAATGACAGAACCGATATCCGCTTTATGGAAGGATCCAAAACGACACCTAACTTTCAACATGGCAAGGGGGAAAGTTGGCAAGCTGATGAACGATTATGTGTTCAATTAACAGCTGAAGATTGGTTTGCTTATGAATTCACAGTTGGTCATGCTTCCAAAGCCGCGCTTTATACAGTTGATTTACATGCTTTTGCACCTAATGATAGAGCGCGGATGGCTGTTGCAGTCGATGATAAAGTCATTGAAATCGTAGAGGTTGTTGGGAAATCATGGAGTACACTGCGTTTGAATGAAGAATTTCAGCTTAGTCCAGGATTACATCGCATTGTTCTTAAATCCATGGAAAACATAGTACGGATGGACTGGCTCGAAGTTATACCGGTGATTGAGTTAGAAGAGAAATAAGAAAAGCCATGAAAGGCATAAACGTAGATCGATTCAGACTACTAAAAAGCAGATGAGATAACTCCTCATCTGCTTTTTTAATAATTCTCATTTCGGAAATGTTTTCGTCTTTTTAAAGCCAATTAGTATCGCATTTACTTTTAAATATTAATCACTTTTGATTTTAACACCATTAAGCCGGTACTCCGTTAAAGACACCCCGAAATGCTTTTTGAAACTGGTGTAAAAATAATTGCTTTTTTCCATGCCGCATTTTTCTAAGATGTCAATAATGGGAAGCTGTGAATGTTCCAAATAATGTTTAAGCTTCTCCATTCGTACCACCGTAATATACTCGGCGACAGATTTGCCAGTGGCATTTTTGAAGAGCTTGCCAAGATAAACGGAGGAAATGGCAAGCGTTTCCGCGCAGCTGATAAGCGTTAGATTTTTATCCTGGTAGCTTGCGTGAATCAGGGTCATGACACTTTTAACAATCTCATCTTTCTTATGATCCTTGGCCCCTTCTTTCAAGAGCACGATATCATCGATCAAGGAAAAAAATGTTTCCTCCATTTCATCTAGTGTCTCTAATCCTGTTACTTTATGAAGAAAATCGATCGAAATGATGTTCATCTTGGCTTGCGTGCCTTCTGCAATTCGATTTAATTCGTTGTAAATGGCGTAGAACAGATAAATGATTGAGGTGATGATATTGTCATAAGTGGAACGCTCGATCAGCCGGATAATCTCTTTGTAGGCCTCCTTGGATGCTTTGCCGTTTCCAAGTTTAAGCGCATCGATAAGCTGTTTTTCTTTGGTCGTCGGGAACGTGAATCGTTCGCTGTCAACTTCTTTCAAAATTTCGGGTGATAGGATACTAGCGTGCCCAAATCGGATTCTATACAGGGCAAGACTAACAGTTTCTTCATAGAGACTTTTGATCTGCTCAGGTGAATTAATCACATAACCTAGTGTACCTGATATTGAAATGTTTAAATGTTTTGCAACATAGTGCTGGATGCTTTCGACAATGTCATGAAATGTGTGATAAAGTGTGCTGGAATCTGCCTCTGAGTTACTGATATTAGCCAAGACAATTAACTCATCGGCAGCGGAATCAATGACTTCATTGCCGTAATGGTCAGCCGTAAACTCTTTGGCGATGTTTGCGATCGCATACTTGTACAGAGAGCGGTCCTTCTCACTATGCTTTAAAATGAAATTGTTGTAGCCATCAATCTTCAACATAAACAAAAATAACGGTTCCGTAAATTTGACAGTAATGTCCAGGTCCTTGTCTGTATGAGAGATATGATTAGGAAGTACAAGGTTAGAGGAAGATAAGACATGCTTCAAGTATTCATTCTTTAATACGGGCATGCTGTTCCTTTTCATACTCTCCAAGGAGTCCGTTTTGTCCAGCATGCCACTGAAAGCACTAGCTAGGAATCCGACTTCATCAACGAATTTTTCGGATTTGTTGTTCGAATGAAGTCTATTCTTAATGCCGCTTGTGAGCTGACCAATAGGCCGATACAACTTTTTAGATGCGAGAAATGCATAGAAGAGCCCTAGCAGTAATATAAGTGCGCAAAAAGTAACGGTGATGGTGCGGTTGCGTTTGACACTTGCAAATACAGCGTTATATGGCGTAATACTGACAAACTTCCACCCTAACTCATTGGAAGAAACATACGAGATCACGTGCTTTTCACCTTCAAAATTATCGAAAATAGTTCCAGATGAAGCCGCGGATGCGCTCATCTCTTTGAAATAGGAAAGATCAGCAATGTTTTTCATAAACATCTCCGGTGAGGAATGACTGACAATTGAGCCGTTTTCATTGACTACGAATAGCTCGCTCCCATCTCTGCTCATGTTCTTATCGATAGACGACAGCGTCATACGGAGCCAATCAGCATCAACGTTTAGAATAATAGCATTGCTGTAATTTTCCCTGTAATCGCTTACATCGAATAAAATATACGTGTACACATTGACCAAGTTCGAGTTGGCTTCAGCGTTAGCTTTAATTTTCCTAGATATCGGATAAAGGGTAGGTAGATTCTTAATGTTCGGTAGGCTGCCAAGCCATTGCGTGATTTCTTTATCGTAGAAGTCGGCGCTGTTATAAAAAGTATCTGACGGCGTGGCAATCATGGTGTCAATTTTACGATTATAAATGTAAGCGGAATGTATATATGTATTCGGGATCGCGAGTGAACTTAGGGTTTGAATCGCCTTGCTAGTTATTAAAATATCTTCTTCGTTACTGTTGGCGAAAGCGATGAGGGGATTATTTAAAGAAAGTGTTTGGCAAAACTTCTTGGCTAGTGTATCCATGTAAATGGCGCTATAGCTCGTTTTGGACAAGATATCGGTTTTCATTTCTTTCAGCATGTTGATGGAAGAGGACGTGTAGTTATAGTACAGCAATGATGAAAGCACCAATATTAAAGAAGTGATGATGACAACGAATGAAATGAGTAACTGATTAAAAATACTGGTACGGGTATTTATTGTAACCAACGTAACCACCTCGATTGTAAAATGCTTTCAATATTGTCATGTTTAGTTTAGCCGATTCTGCCCATTTCGAAAAGGCATGGTGGAGAAAGTATCCCTATTTCATCATTTTTTAGAGATTTGCTATTTTTCGGAGAAGGTTCAGCATTAAAAATTGGAGATATATTGAATTGTTATTGTTTCAATTCGCGATTTCATGGATTACGATAAGTCTACGAAAGCATTCAATACTGGAGGAGATAACGTTATGAGGTCGACGGTCGTAAAGTCCAAAATGTATGCAATGAAAAAACGAAGGCGAAGAGCTCTTCCAGTGGTTAGTGAATTGATTAAAAACAAAACCTTTTATGCTATGATGCTTCCCGGTCTTCTTTTCATCCTTATTATCTACTATATGCCGATGTTCGGGGTGGTTATCGCATTTCAACAATATAACCCGTTCAAAGGAATTTTCGGTAGCCCTTGGATCGGATTTAAGAATTTTGAGTTTCTGTTCAAATCAGATGCCATTTACCAAATTACGTTTAATACGATCTTCTATAATCTTATCTTCATTATTCTTGGGATAGGTCTTGCGTTAGTGGTCGCCATTCTGATCGATGAAATCGGAAATCGTTTTCTTGCTGGTGCCTACAAAAGTATATTGCTGCTTCCCTATCTCTTGTCGTGGGTGGTGGCTGAATATTTATTGAATTCCTTTCTGAGTCTGGATAGAGGCATTATCAATCAATTGCTTCAATTCGTGGGAGCAGATCCTGTTCAGTGGTACTCGGAGCCAATGTACTGGCGATTTATTTTGCCTGCTGCTTATGTGTGGAAAAATGTAGGTTACTTTGCAGTAATTTTTGCAGCTGGAATCGCTGGGATTTCAAGTGAATACTACGAAGCGGCTAAAATGGACGGGGCCAGCAAGTTTCAACAAGCCATTCGGATTACACTTCCGCTGCTCGCCCCGATTACGATTACACTCGTGCTTTTACAGGCAGGCAAAATCTTTTATGCGGGATTCGGGGATTGGGGTATGTTTTATAACCTGCCCAAGGAATCCGGTGTTTTGTTTAGCACTACGAATGTTATTGATACCTACGTATATAGATCGTTGAAAAAAATGAGCGATTTCGGTATGTCCTCCGCTGTCGGCTTATACCAGTCTTGCGTCGGCTTCATTCTCGTCGTCGCTTCCAATTACGTGATTCGTCGATACGATCGCGACAGTTCCTTGTTCTAGGAGGTTTACCCCAATGAAGCAGCTTTCCTTCTCACGAATCTCGTTGAATGTTGTTTTTTTCTTGTATTCGGCACTGTCCTTAATTCCGCTACTAATCATCTTATCCGTTTCGTTCACTGACGAGCAGTCGATCTTTCAGAGCGGATACGGGTTAGTGCCACAAAAATTCAGCTTGAATGCTTATTCCTACATTCTTGCAGGGAATTCGCCAATCATCAGGGCATACTTGGTTACCATTTTTGTTACACTTGCAGGAACTGCGCTGCATTTAGTTATATCCTCCATGTTTGCCTATAGTCTTTCAAGAAATGAAGTAAAGTATAGAAATATTGTCTCATTTCTTGTTGTGTTCTGCCTTTTATTTAATGGAGGCTTAGTACCATGGTATATCTTGCTATCTAAATATTTACATCTGAAAGATACGATATTTGTATTGTTTGTGCCTTATCTGGTATCCTCTGTTAACGTTCTCATCATGAGGAATTTCTTTAGAACGATCCCGGATTCAATTATTGAATCCGCACGCATTGACGGGTCCGGTGAGTTCAATACGTTTATCAAGCTTGTTATTCCCTTATCAACGCCTGTACTAGCAACAATTGGTCTATTCGTAGCCGTGTTTTATTGGAATGACTGGTTCACAGCAGCAATTCTCGTTGAAAACAGCAAGTTGTATACGCTTCAGTTCCTGCTGCAATCCATCATGAATAACATTGCCTTCTTACAAGGAAACGCGTTGACTGTGCGAGCAGCCGCCATGATGCCGGATGAAACGGCCAGAATGGCAACCTGCGTGTTAGCCGTAGGGCCCATCGTGCTCACGTATCCTTTTCTGCAAAAATATTTCGTCAAAGGGTTAACGCTTGGCGCAGTCAAATCGTAAGGCTGGCTTTACCGGGAAGCATGATGCACCCGTTAAGCATAAATAAGACATTAACATGGAGGTCAAAATCAATATGGTGAAAATGAAAAAAGCGCTAGGTATGACTGCAGCTCTATCCATTGTACTTGCAGGCTGTGGGTCAAATGAACCCGTCAAAACGGCTCCGCAAGAAACAGTAAAACCAGCTGAAACAGCAGCCGCTGTCGCAGCTCAGTCTACTCCAGAACCATTGAAAACAGTAGAACTGACGTATTATTTTCCAAATTCACCTCAGAAGGATCTCCAAACCGTTGAAGATGCACTAAACAAGCTAGTTAAACCGAAAATCAATGCAACTGTACATCTCAAACTCATCGATTGGGGAGCCTACGAGGAAAAAATGAAGGTTGTCATGGCATCCGGTGAGCCGTATGATCTCGTCTGGACAGCTGCAGGCTTCAACAACTATTTCCAAAACGTTGCTAATGGGGCTTATGCTCCGCTGGACGATCTTATTACCAAATATGCGCCAGACACGAAAAAGGGCATTCCCGACATGTTCTGGAACGCTGTGAAGGTGAAAGGGAAAACGTATGGTGTTCCTGTCTTTCAGCAATCAACAGCGGGTTACGGATATTTAATTCAGAAGGCAGTGGCGGATAAATATAAAATGGACTGGAAATCGGTGAAGAAGCTGTCCGATCTAACACCATTCCTCGAAACTGTGAAGAAGAATGAGCCTAATCTCATTCCATGGGAATATTCTCAAAACAGCGACGCTTTCTTTACAGCACCGCCGATGTTCGGTATGGAATCTCTAGGCGACACAAAGACACCTGGTGATCTTTATTTGAAAGACGGCGCGAAAGTTATTAACCAGTACGAAACGCCAGAATTCAAAGAATACATCACCATGATGAGAGACTGGTTCACTAAAGGATATTTGAGAAAAGATGCAGCCACCTTGAAAGAAACTGGTGCAGATCGCAAGGCTGGCAAGAATGCGCTGCAGCTCGGTCAAATCGATATCGACTCACAAGGATTTGAGCAAGCTGGTTTGGCAGCGACAGGAAGAATGTCGAATTTCAATCCAGATACGCAATCCTATGATTTGCAATTTGTAAAGCCGCTGCTCACGACTGACAAAGCTGCTGCGACGATGACAGCCATTGCCGCTAATTCGCCAAATAAAGAACGCGCGATGATGTTCCTTAACCTGCTCAATACAGACAAAGACATCTATAATACACTTGTTTGGGGTGTTGATGGCAAGCATTACAAGAAAGTTGCGGAGAATCGGATTGAAACGAATAAAGATGGCGGGTACCAAATCTTTGCGCCTTGGGAATTCGGTAACATGAAGCTGACGTACATTTTTGAAGGTGACCCTAAGGGTGGGGAAGTAAACAACAAGTTCACGAATATGTGGGTGGATCTCAATATGAAAGCAACACCATCCAACGCGCTCGGCTTTGTCTTTGATTTTACGCCAGTGAAGTCAGAGAAGGCGAACGTGGATGCGGCCGTCGATGAACTTTACTACGCGCTTGCCAGCGGTTCCATTGATCCAGAGAAATACTTACCGCAATTCCTGGATAAATTGAAAAAGGCAGGCGCTGACAAAATTATCGCTGAGAAGCAAAAACAATTAGATGCATGGAAAGCGACCAAATAAATAAGTCTGTTCAAAGGAATGAGAACTCGTTTACAGGAAAACTGCGTAGAGGACACTATTCTATGCAGTTTTCTGCTTTTATGAAAAGTTATTAGAGATAAGTGTATTTTAAGCCAAGGAGAGATTATGTAATGGGAAAAATAACAGCAGTCTTGATCGGAGCTGGACAAAGAGGTGCAGGTGCGTATGCGCCCTACGCCTTGGAGCATCCGGATGACATACAATTCGTCGCAGTAGCGGATGCGGATGCTGAGCGCAGAGATCGCTTTCAGCAAGCACATCATATTGCTGGCGAATGTAGCTTTGCGAGCTGGGAGGAGTTGCTGGCAGGACCTAAGCTTGCGGATGCCGTTCTCATTTGTACACAGGACAACATGCACTTCGCACCTACGATTCAGGCATTGGAGAAGGGGTACCATGTGCTTTTGGAAAAGCCGATGTCTCCTGACCCTGCAGAATGCTTGATCATGGCGGATTACGCGGAATCCTGCAATCGTGTGTTTTCGATTTGTCATGTGCTGCGATATACGGACTTTTTCGCCACGTTGAAAGGGATTATTTCGGATGGGAGAATTGGTAAGTTGGTTTCTATTCAACATACGGAAAATGTGGAACATCGCCACCAAGCGCATAGTTTTGTGAGAGGCAACTGGCGCGATGCAACGAAGTCCAGCCCAATGATTCTAGCTAAGAGCTGCCATGATATGGACGTTCTGCAATGGCTGGTTGATGCGGAGTGTACGAAAGTATCATCCTTTGGCTCGTTAACCCATTTTCGCCAAAATAATGCCCCTAAAGGTGCACCCACACGTTGTTTGGACGGATGCCCGGTACAAGAAACATGCCCATACTATGCGCCTAAAATGTACATAGAAAGGGACGATTGGGTAGGTACTGTGCTGCGGCAAGTTGTCAGCAATGATACGAGCGACGAGGGCGTGCTTCAAGCCTTGCAGGATGGCCCGTATGGAAGATGCGTCTACCATTGTGATAATAATGTAGTTGATCATCAGGTCGTCAATTTGGAATTTGCGAATGAGGTGACCGTTGCTTTTACAATGAGTGCTTTTACATTTGAGGGCGGTAGGTCATTGAAAATTATGGGGACACTGGGCCAGATCAGAGGCGATATGGAAAAAAATGAAATCGAGGTGACTAGCTTTATCACCCGTGAGAAGGATATAATCCGTCTAGATACAAATTTAGCTGGGCATGGCGGTGGCGATGCGGGTATCATGCGGGATTTCGTTCGCCTCGTTCGAAGCGATGGCAAAGAAAAGAGTCTTACTGGCGCGCAGGTTTCGGCGCAAAGTCATCTTATTGCTTTTGCTGCTGAAAAGTCAAGGTTGGAAAGTCGCGTAATTATTATGGCTGATTATAAGTCTGAACTGAAAAACAACGCTTAAGTGGCACTCACACATGTTACTTGCAACGGAGCGACAACATAAATCAACTGTACCCTATCAAGAATAGACGAAGAATTGAAAGGCATGTTTACAGGGGAAATCGCACGAAAGGGTACCGATGGCGCGGGGGGGGCCTCTCGTGCCATTGCATTCGTATACTGACAGGAGACAAACGATGACAACAATTAAAAGAGTACACGTTATTTTCAAAACACACCTGGATATCGGCTTTACCGATTTGGCTGAGCGAGTATTGGATCGATACATGAAGCAATTCATTCCACAGGCTTTGGACTTATCTGAACAATTGGCACGGGAAGAAGGAAACGTGAAATTCGTATGGACGACAGGGTCCTGGCTGATTAACGAATTTTTGACAACAGCGCAGCCAGAGATGCGCGAACGCATGGAAGTGGCCATACGGGAAAATCGTATTGTGTGGCACGGGCTTCCTTTTACGACACACACCGAGTTAATGGATACAAAGCTATTTGATTTCGGCGTCTCACTCTCTAAAAAGCTAGATCGAGTATTCGGCAAAAAGACGATAGCCGCAAAAATGACCGATGTGCCTGGACATACGATCGGTATGGTGCCCATTTTGGCACGAAACGGAATTCGATTTTTACATATGGGAGTGAATCCCGTGTGTAAACATCCCAAAGTACCGCCTGTATTCGTATGGCGCGCAGCGGATGGATCGGAAGTGGTTGTCAATTATACGAATGATTACGGTACACAGCTTCAAGTTGCCGGTCTTGAGGATGCGCTATATTTCGCCCACACTGGGGATAACCACGGGCCTCCTCGCATGGAGGATGTACATACAATGTTCATTCAATTGCAACAGAAATATCCAGAAGCGACAATCTTGGCCTCTACGTTGGATGCGTTTGCCGAAAAAATCCTCACTCTCAAGGATCAACTCCCTGTCATTACCGAGGAGATCGGCGATTCTTGGATTCATGGAGCGGCGTCAGACCCTTGGAAGATTGCGAGATATCGCGAGCTGTTGCGGTTAAGAGACCAATGGGTTAATTCCGGCGTTTTGGATCCGCAAAGCGATCAGTATGCACGATTTTGCAATCGTCTAATGCTTGTCCCAGAGCATACGTGGGGGATGAATGAGCAAGTATATTTGAACGATTATGAGCATTACTCAGCTGCAGATTTCGCCGCTGCCAGAGCGAGAGATAGTGTTGATGAAGCCAGAACGAACAAATATGCCTATTTGAGCTGGCCAGCCAAATCGGAAAGATCCTATAGCGTATTCGAAAGCTCTTGGAAGGAGCAGCGCGACTATCTTGATCAAGCGGTAGCGGCATTAGATGCATCTTTAGCAGCCGAAGTGGATCAAGCTTTTGGACGCATGGTACCGGGAGTAGAAGAGTTCTTGGAAAAGGATAGCGTCAGTCTGGAAGTGAACGCATGCTATAACCTGGGTATGTTTCAAGTTAGCTTTGGATCAGATGGCTCAATTAACTACTTAAGTGATTCAGACGGTAAGCTATGGGCGGATGATGAGCATCGTCTTGGGATATACCACTATGAAACATTTGGGAAAGAAGATTATGATCGTTTCTTCAAGGAGTATGTCACCAATTTAAAGAGGCATCATAACTGGGCAGATAATGACTTGGGGAAACCTGGACTTGAATATACATGGCCGATGCCGGAACATAAACGTTACAAACCGGCTGTAAAATCGCTCTATGTGAATAAGAAGTCGGACCGAGCGATTGTGCATGCGGAGCTCAAACTTCCTTCCACCGTTTATGAATACTATGGCGCTCCTCGGAAGATGACACTTGTTTATACATTCTTTCTTCAAGAGCCTTGCATAGAAGTCGAGCTTCATGCGATGGATAAACCGGCATGCCGATTGCCGGAAGCGGGATGGATGTCGTTCATGCCTATAACGGATAGTCCGCATCAATGGACAATGGAGAAGTTGGGGGCACACATCTCACCGTTGTTCGTTGTGAAGGATGGCAATCGCAATATGCACGGTGTAGAGAGAGGCTTGCGCTACCAGGGTCCGGAAGGCAGTATGATTATCGAGACGCTGGATGCGCCTATTGTTTGCCCAGGGGAACCACGCCTGCTCCACTTCGATAATTCTTTTGCCCCCTTAGAGGGAGGGTTCCATTTCAATTTGCATAATAACGTATGGGGAACCAATTTCGCGATGTGGTTTGAAGATGAGATGAAATATCGATTCCGTTTAACGGTGAAGGCGAATCGAATGCTTTGAATATTTGTCTATAGCTAAATCGTGGCGGTTGCCGTTATAGATTCCGATATATGAGGGTCTACGAAACAATTGAAGGTGTTTAACGAAACGCAATGCTAGGTACATTGATATAACAAGAAAAACCGTCAGTTCTCACTGACGGTTTTTGCATGGTATTAATAAGCACTTTGCTGAGAATCCAGTGACTCCAGAAGAGATAGACTCGCCTCATTCGATTTTCATTGAGCCAATAAGGCATTCGCTAGGGGTGTATTGTGAAATAATATTTGTAGAGTAAGAAGTATACCCTCACAAAAATAGAAGAAGAATCCGAATATATTAGCGTAGACAACTTAGGAGGCGTAAAAAGATGAAAAAAAGATGGATGGTTATCGCATCATGTGTACTGGCAACGAGCCTTATGGCAGGATCGGCATTAGCAAAATCTGAAACAAGCAATACTAATGAGGGCAAGTCGGATAATGTGAAAGTTGACGTTAATCTCAAGGTAAATGCTAAATTGGATGTGACTGTTACATCTGATACTTATGGCAATCAGGGTCATAATGGATACAAAGGGCTGCTCAACGCGATCAACAATGTGAAGGACAAGCCTGCAGGGGCTGTTATTGCCGATCTTCTTTTGACAAAATACGAGACTCAGCTTACTGCTGAAATGAAAGCTGAGCTTGAGGCCATCAAAGAGAAGGACGCAGCCTTATCGGCGTTTGCTGATCTGTTGGATAGAACCGGGAGCGTAACCGACGCGGTTTATGTTCAAAAGGAAGCTATTATTGCAAATGTTACAAATCTTGATTCTTACAAAAAACTTGGTAAATTGTACGATAAACTAGGGAAAAAAGGTGTGAAATTATACGTAAACGGTGAAGAACCAACTTTCGAGGTAGCTCCATTTATCCGCGAAGGCAACACTTTAGTTCCATTCCGTGCTATCTCTGAGGCGTTGAAAGCAACGGTTACCTGGAATGAAGAAGAGCGTTCAGTTACTGTTACACGTGATGGTATCACAGTGAAACTCTTTATTGATAGTAAGATAGCGACTGTCAATGGGAATGAAGTTACTCTCGAAGTTCCAGCAGCGATTGAAAACGGCAGCACGGTTGTGCCGGTTCGTTTTGTAAGCGAAGCCTTAAAAGCAGCGGTTAAATGGGAGTCAGAGACCCAATCTGTCGTTATTTACGAAGATTAATCCAGTATCAAATTCTAGGAGCCATCCGGTCGCGGATGGTTCTTTTTTCATTTACGATAGTTGAGGAGCTGCTAAACGGGGAACCGTATTGCTTCAGACACACACAATACTTTTATTAATGATTGGCCCGATATAACTCGTTTTTCATTAAGCTTTCGTTGAGTAATCTGCAGTCAGTGTGAACATTTTAAGGTAGTCGGTCACAATGATCGGTTGCCGTTTCCACGAAGGGCAGAATTGTTTAACTGTACCTCGGTTTATTTACATTAACTTATGGTATTATTTAGGTTAAAACGTTTGGATTATTCAAAAAGAACTGGAAGAAAAAAGTAAATGTAATCGAGGTGTTTAAGTGGTATTGGCATTAATTGGAAGTTTTTTATTTTTGGCGGTTGCTATTTTGTACATATTGTTAGCTATGGGTTTACCTTACGGAGAGTTTGCAATGGGCGGTAAGTATAAAGTAATGCCAAAACAAATGAGAGTTGCATGTGCAATTTCGGTATTAATTCAGTTGGTTGCAATCATCTTTATACTTCAAGCAGGGAATGTAATCTCGATCGATGCTTTAACAACCATTGCAAAAGGAGTATGTTATTTTTTTTCATTATATTTGATAGTCAATACCATAATGAATGCTTTGTCCAAAAGTAAAAAGGAAAAGCTTCTTATGACACCATTATCTTTTTTCACTGCAATTTGTTTCCTAATTACAGCGATGAATGGATAGATAACTCGTTGTATATTTAGCTAACAGGTAACGTTGCTTGAATAAGGATCGCCGGCTCTGCGCAGTTTGCGATCCCTATTTTTGCAAACTTTGCCGGTCACCTCTTCCTCTCTTATTTTTAAATTAAAAATAGGGGGAATGCACTTTGTACATAATTAAAGTGGTATAGAAAAACATACTGTTTGATCAATTCGGAGACCTTGCATGTAGCGAGTTGCGGCGTAAGACGCTGACGGCAAGTAATAGTGCTAAAGGCAATACAAACGCAAAAGGCTCCCACATTGGACCTAAATAACTGACTACTTCCACCCATTTCCTTATGTCTGTGAATGAAGCTTTCCCGTTTAAAAAAAAGATCATTCCAACGATTAAAATTAACAGCCGACTATCACGGAGATTGAACAATCGTACAACAAATAAATTCATAACATACAGTGTAATCGTTACTTTCATAAAAGAGCCCACTATCAAGGACATGCCAATAACGGATTCAATACGTTGAACGATTTCCTGTACTTCGATCATGCGTGCCAACTCGAACATAGGGAATTTGCGATCGCCAGCAATGGGACCGAAGACTAGGATCGTGCTCGTGGTAACCAGAATCAATACGATCAGATTTAATGTCACTGAGACGAACATAACTTTCGGTATTCGCTTCTGTTCATCTTCTTTTACGAATGGTATCAACATACTGAACAAGAAAAGTTCAGCGTATGGAAACGAAAATGACATATAGGCACCCAAAATAACTGGCTTGAATTTACTCGGTATGAGAGGTTTCAAATTACTAAAATCATAATCAGGAATGCTGAGAACAAGAACGATGCCTACAAAAACCAATAAAGTAACAAGAAGTAACGCAAACATTTGTGAGATGACTTCAATACCTGACATGACAGTCAATACAGCTACAACCAAAATTGTTGATGTAAAAATATAAATCGGCGTTTCACTCATCATGGTGCTTTCCATAAAAAGACCGACATCCAGCGTAATCCCTGTACCGATATGAATAATGTAGGGTAACGGAAGAATGATCACGAGGATGAACGTCGCGACCTTTCCAATTAAGGAATTGCTGATTTCAATAAAGTCTTTGCTAGGAAAGCGTTTATGCAAATAGAGCATACCCATTAGCAGGAGGCAACCGGCAATCCAAGAAAGTAAGATGGACAACCATGCGCTGTTGTTCGCTACTCCAATTAAGGGGCCGGGAATATTAATAATGGATGAACCTGTTAAATATGTGAAAAACAAGACACCGAGCTGTCTAGCACTGATCGTATACCCTTTTGTATCCATGAATCATTCACCTAATTCCAAGTTATTCTGAGGGTTTCAACATTTCGACCACCCTACGAGAACTTTTACCAAATACATAGTCCACCCAATCGTACATTGCAAATAGTTTTGTATGCCAAATACAATCTACACTCATAAGTACGGTAACCGTCAGAAATGAGGCATAAACGAGACGTTCTCTAGTTTGGGCACTTTTTAATCGTTTGAAATCATGGGTAAAGACTGCTCCATAAAGAATGATAATCAAAATAATAAAACCAGTCATGCGTTCACCTTTCCGGGTTACTTCGAAAATACCGGTTTACCGGCAGATGTACCCGTGTTTTCCAGATTCAACGTTACACGAGCATCAAAACTGGCATGAGAGAAATAGTCTTCCCATTCTGGCTCTATCTTGTTCCATAAGTTTTCGTTATTTTGATAAACACGATTGGCGATTAGAAAAATGTCCAGCTTCTTTTTTTGCAGATTCTCAAACGTTCGTTTCATCTGATCGACGATAATCTCCTCCGTCTTTTTCACAAAAGCAGTTTCGGCATCGACTGACTTGAAAGTGGTGCATTTCAACTCCCGCGCCGAGCCTTTGGCAATTGCCTTAACCGAAACGACCAATTTGTCATTAACAAATTGATACTCTAGTTTGCTCGAAAACTTTGTTACTTCAACAGTTTCAGTTTTCTGCATGTTTTCACCAGAATTTCCGCATGGCACCGTGACCAGACCATAGTTGTAACGATTCGTTAACATGAGATATCCGTCATTTTCATCGCCAGTCAATTTATCGACCATTCTGTTCTTCTTAAACAAAGCGGAACCACTGACTTTGAATCCTTTCTCCTGATTCGGAATGACGTAGGCAATGACCGCATTGCCGGTTTTGTCCAGCAACTGTTTGCCTAAATCTAATAAATTAGAGTCCACAGTTCTTGCTGAGTACTTATAGAGCGCCTCTTTGGATCGCATGATTTGTTGACTAGTCGTTTGCTCTATCGTTGGTTTCTTTTCTAAGTACGATTGTGCTTTGCCTTTCGTAATCATGATGGACGCTGTTAGTCGAGGTTCAGGGTCGCGATAGAAAATATCCAATAGATCGCCAATATTCGTACGGCGTGCGGTCTCTTCGCTGATCAGAATGACCCGCATATGGCTCCACTGTGATCTCCTTCCAAGTTCTCCTGTGATATTGCGTATCGCAGGTAGTACCGAATCGCCCGTTGATATGGCATTAAAACTCGCGTTTCCAATACCATGACTACTACTACTCTTTCCTCCTTTCGGTTTATAGTATTGTGTTGTAATCTGCACAGTCCCATCCTCCTTCGTATCGATCGCCAATCCCATTACGAATACCAAATCCGTTAATTCGTAATGACTCCAGCAACCAGTAAGGAATATCGAAGCAATCACTATAACCGTGTTCATTCGGAGAAATATGTTCATCTTTTATCATTCCTCTGCAAAGTCTTACCCAATGTACCTGCTCGAGACTTTCGCATCAACTGTCGAAGAGGTGCGCGAACAAATACATCCCGCCATTCGGATAAGTTCAAAGGCGCGAGCGGAGACATGTAATATTGACCTAGCGGTCGCAATCTGCACAGATGAAGCAAGATTAGCAGCAACCCTAGCATCAGACCGTACCCACCGAGCCAAGCTGCTAATATCATCAATGGAAAACGCAGAACACGTAAACCAATCGCTACACTGTATTGAGGGATTGCAAAGGAAGCAATTCCCGTTAATGAGACGATGATCACCATGCTAGGCGATGCAATGCCTGCTGCAATTGCAGCTTCCCCAATAACTAGTGCCCCTACGATACTAACAGCTGACCCAACAGGACGTGGTAAACGAATTCCCGCCTCTCGAAGCAGCTCAAAGAAAAACTCCATGAGGAACGCTTCAACAAATGCCGGAAAGGGAATCCCCTCTCTTGCATCGACGATGGCAAGGAGCAATATGGTCGGGATGAGCTCAGGATGAAATGTCGTAAGTGCGATATACATGCTGGGCAGCAAAAGTGCGATAAAAAATGCAAAAATGCGCAACAACCTGATTAAACCTGATAAGACAGTCCGCTGGTAATAATCCTCGCTTGATTGGAACAATTCGATGAACAAGCCCGGGCATAACATCATCGTGCCGGTTCCATCTACCATCACCAGGATCTTACCTTCCAGCAGTCCAGCAACGGCTACATCTGGTCGTTCAGTGAACCGTACTTGCGGGAACGGTGAATAGATATTGTCCTCCACCAATTCTTCGATATAGGATGTCTCGAGAATTTCCAACTCCGGGATGCAGCTTATTCTCTCACGAAAATCATTCAACAAAGGCTTGCTTACGCGGCTATCTAAATAACCGTATACGAGGTTGGTCTTCGATTCGCCTCCTCCGACCAAATAAGTCATTTTAAGGTCAGAGGTGCGTAACCTTTTTCGAATCAATCCTACATTTGTCTGAAGATCTTCGACGCTCCCTTCGCGTGGACCTTGTACGACGGATTCGCTTACTGGTTCTGCCACAGTCCTTGTTTCGACGGCAAATGCATCAAACGCGAGAGCTTTGTTCCATTGATCGATTAGAATAATAATATGCCCGTTTAAAATATGAGTAATAACATCGTCAAGCCGGTCGAACAGAACAGCATTTTTAGTCGATACACCATGGTTTTCATAAAATGAGGTGAATGCTTCCAAAGTCACGTCTGTGGCTGGTTCGTTTTCATACTTAAGCAGATCTTGCAGCGCTCTTTTCAGGTAATTGGTTTCGTATTCCTGAGTAAGCGTTTTAAAGTAAATCGAGCAGGCAGAAATAGAGAAATCCATACCGAAACGCCATTCTTGGATCACCAGATCATTGGCGCCTTCAAATATTTGGTCCATTATGTTCAAATTATCGAGAATCGATTCCGACAAATTTTGATCAATATCCATTGAAAGAGAAGTCGCATTCATCTGGTTCACCTATTCCCAGGTCATGGTTGTATGTAGTTATTCTGTCCAAGATAGACATATATATCCATAATTTATTAGCTCTGCAACAGCAGATTTCTGTCCTGTGAAGAGAGTGTTAGACTCCTCAGCGATGATTGTTCGATAAGTTGCAGGTATATTCCCTACCGAGATATTCGCTAAAAATCTATTCACGAATTCTATGGGAAAATATGCATAATTAACAGCGCCATTGGACAAATATAACAAAACAACATGACAGTTCATTGAAAGGAAATGCAGATGAAATCCAGTTCTTCGGTACAAAACACCTATCAACATCTTAAAGAAGCTGTTTCATCAAGCACTGATTTCGTAATGAAAGTGATGAGCTTCGATCATTGTGAAATACGACTATTTTACTTGGAGACGATGATCGATACGACTGTATTTCAAGATCATGTTGTTAGGCCTTTATCTCTTAGACCTGATCTGGATATTTCCGATGTTGTAACCGTCAGGATTATCAATAAAGTCGAAGACCTTCATGCAGCTGTTGAGGGAATCATTGAAGGCAAAACGATTGTGCAAAAAGAGGGCTTTAGCACTTTATACATACTTGGAACGGAGTTGAAAAAAGAGCGAGCCGTTAATATTCCGATGAATGAACGTGTTCTTCGGGGCCCGCATGAAGCTTTTATTGAGAATTTGGATACCAACATCAATATGTTACGTAAAAATATGGTTTCTTCAGAACTCGTGGTGAAATATTTCACAATCGGGAATGTATCGAAAACAAGAGTAGCTGTCGTTTATATGAATGGTATTGCCAATCCGGAAGTAGTTAGTCAGATTGAACAAAGGTTCCAAAAGATTGATCTCGATTATATCGATGCGCCTGGTGTTATCGAAGAATATATAGCAGACAGGCGTTTATCACTCTTTCCACAGATGTTGGTAACAGAAAGAGTGGATCGATCTAGATCGAACTTGATGGAAGGGAAAGTATCCATCCTCGTGGAGGGCTCTCCTACGGTAACCATCATGCCAGTTTCGTTTTGGGCATTTTTTCAATCTCCAGATGATTATCAAATTAATTGGTGGATTGGTAGTGCTTTTCGCTTATTGCGGATTGCTTGTTTTTTTATTGGTCTTGGTTTGCCAGGTGTGTATGTATCACTTGTATCTTTTCAACCTTACGTACTACCTCTAAACGTCGCTCTAACACTCCAAGGTGCATTAAAATATATCACCTTGCTACCCGCATTTGAAGTAATCATGATGCTGTTTGCACTGGAAATATTAAGAGAAGCGACGATAAGGCTTGCCAATCCTATCGGGCAAGCCATTGGCGTTGTGGGAGGTATCGTCATTGGTACGGCGGTCGTTCAATCCAATCTGGTTTCGAATACGGCAGTTATTGTTGCTTCGATTACGGGTTTGGCTTCGTTTATCATCCCTTCTTACGAAATGAGTAGTTCCGTAAGATTACTGAACTACCCAGTTATTGGGATCTCTTCGGTTTTTGGGCTGGTTGGTTTCGTATTTTCATTCTTTTGCCTACTGATTTATTTGTGCCGCATGAATAGCATGGGACTTCCGTATTTTTATCCGAGCTTAGTGGATCGTGATGTAAAAGATACCTTGATAAGAGCGCCGTTTTGGCAACTGAAAAAACGTCCTAAGGACGCTGCACCTGTCAAGTCGCAGCGAATGAGAAATCCTAGAAGGTGAAATGAATGATGAAAGAAGAATCAATTTCAAGCCTACAACTTGTTTTCCTTGTGTTGCTAACGCAAATTGGCACTCGGGTTCTGATTTTACCCTATGATGAGGCGAAATATGCGGGTACGAACGGTTGGTTGGCTGTGCTTCTTGGAGGAGTTATAGCTCAATTAGGCATCATTCTGCTTTGGATGCTTGGGAAAAGGTATCCGAAACAGAATATTTTTCAATATGTACAAACTAGTGTGGGTAAGCCAATTGGTGGTGTGATAACTGTCGTATATGGCTTGTATTTTGTTTTTTCAGCTTTAATAGTCTCGGTGATCTATTTAGAAATATTAAACCGTTGGGTAATGCTTAGGACGCCATGGTGGGTCGTGCTCGCTTTATTTTTAACCGCCAGCGCATATGCAGCTATGTCTTCCTTACGTGTACTCACATTTATTAGCCAGTCATTGGTTAGTATTCTTGTCTTAACCTATCTATTAGTCCTCTTTAACGGAATCAAACAAGGGGATCTACGAAATATTCTGCCTTTGTGGCATAATGGCGGATCTTCCTTTGCGTATGGCATTTATCAGGGTTTTTCAGCTTGTCTAGGATATGAACTTCTCCTGTACGCCTTTCCTTATGTTCGAAGTCAGAATAATAGGAAGCTTCTCGGAGCGATGAGTTGTGCGAATGGACTGACAACCCTATACTATTGTACTGTTGTGCTTATTTGTTCGTTAAACTTCACGCCAGAGCAACTAAGCATCATTCCTGAACCGATCATCTTTATTTTGAAGCAAAATGACTGGAGAGTGTTTCAAAGTATTGATATGGTGTTTGTTATTTTCTGGTTTACGATCTTATCGGCCACTGTTTATGTTTATCTATTTTTGGCTGCTAAAGCAGTATGCCATATTGGAAAGAGTAAGCAGGGAAATCATGCCCGATGGGTCATTGTTATTACAGGAATATGCTTTGTTATAGCCTATTGGATGCGTGGAAAAAAGTTGATAACTTCCGTAGGAGGAACGCCATATCAATTAACTAGCCTAATTTGTGTTGTTGCGATCCCTCTGATTTTGTTAGTTATTTCACATCTTACAAAGCTAAGGAGCAGAAATGCATGAAGAAGCAGTTGATTTTTATCATCATGATGTTCATGCTATGCGGTTGCTGGGATCAAGTGAATATTCAAGAGTTACAAATGAGCGATGTCATTGGGTTGGACAGGAATAAAAAATCTGACAATGAGAACATGAAAATGAGCATCGCCATCTCTACGCTCTCGGAAGCACATCAAGGAGGGGGGAAGCCGGGCATGCAACTAATAAGCTCCGAAGGATATAGTTTGGCTGATAACATAGAGAAGTTGGACTACAAACTTTCGGGTAACCTTACGTTTAATCAAAGTCGGTTATATATTTTTGGTAAATTGTTCGCGAGTAATACACCGGCAGAGGAGATGAAAATATTAGGGAGAATTCCTAACTCCCCGTTAAACGCAAATCTTGCCGTGTTTGACGAAGAAGTGTCAGAACTTCTTAAAATGGAGAAAATCGACTCGAAAACGATAGCGAATTATTTAGTCGTCATGATTACAAACGCAATCAAATACAACTACACACCCAAAGTAACGTTGTTCCAATTTATTTTGGGAAAACAGGATCCCTTTAAAGACTTTGCACTGCCATTAATAAAGAAGAAAGGTGAAGACGTTCAACTAGGTGGAAGTGCCTTGTTTCGAGCTGGAAATTATACTGGCATCGATCTGTCCATGACATCAACCAAAATGGCCATGCTCTTGAAAGAAAGGAAAGGCGGGGGTGTGTATCTAAACACGCAATTGGACGATTCTTCGTATCAAATATGGATCCAAAAATCAAAAAAACATATTCATGTGAAGTCAAGTGATAATAAGATCAGTGAAATCAATTTGATTCTGCACTTGCAGGTAAATTTAATCGATTCAGGTAAGAGCAATAAGGCGCTGTCACAAACGAAGTTGGACAGCATACAGAAGAAGCTGACAGACGACTTAAATCAACAAGCTCTTCAAACTGTCCAAACCTTACAAAAAGCCAATTGCGACTTTCTGGAGCTTGCCCGCGAGCTTCACGCATACCATTATAAGGAATGGGAACACATGAATTGGCGGGAAGATTATCCGAAATTAATCATTCGTCCGGATATTAAACTTCAGATATTGAATTCGGGTGTTATGCTCTAAGTAAGGGTTTGTAGAGATTATTGGTCAATAAGAAAGTGCAGAAATATTCATTTCCATCTAAAACATGAACGTTTAATGAGAAAAAGTTCTTGTCACATCCATTTGACATGAACTTTTTCTCATTGATGACGGAGGGCAGATTGATAACTCACTTAAAGCTACGATTTTAAAGGTCAGGCAAAATTGTTTTAATATAGAGTAGGAGTAGGATTCGGAGAACAACTGTAAGAAACGATATCTCTTAAGGCAATCGAATAATGATTCCATCTTCCACCGAAAAATCTGTATCCATGCACGCTTGATTCCCCTACAGTCGTCAAAAAAAACCAGAAATTGTCTCCGTTTCTAAGCCACAAATACGTGAAATGATACAAACAATGTTGAAGCCCCATAGGATTCTGACCATAGGGAGAAGTTTGTTGCATATATCCCATAATTAGAGGTTCACTCCTTGTTAAAATTAGACTTATAACCAGTTTATGCCCAGAGTTAAACCTTGGGTTGGATGAATGCCTAGGGATCCAGAATCAATTTTCGGGGATTTTTAAGGCTTCCACCATCATTCTTACGTTAGGCATATTCCGATTCTTCATTTGATAAGCAAGATATAAGTCATTCGTTACTTTTAGAGACTTGCAAATGATTTTCACTTTATTCCCTTGCAAAGCGTTTGACAGCATATAAGTTGGTAAAAGACTTACACCTGCACCTTGTTCAATCGCACTTAAAATAATGTGCAAATCGGGTAAAATATGCTCTGGCTTCATTTGCGGGCGTCTTTGAAAGTTTTCCCGCCAAAACCTTCGAATAATAGGTAGTTCAAGACCGTAGCTAAGCCATGGTTGAGCTGCCAGCCATTCTTCCAATTGCTTGGGACTTTCGATCTCAGGCTCTATAAAATCATAGGGGGACACGACGACAAATTCTTCTTCTAGATAATGTACATATTCCACTCCGGGAACTGTAAACTTCTGAGAGGTGACGATGAGATCAACCTTATCCTCAATTAATAAATCAAAAATATGCGAAGCAACTCCATACGAGGCATATATCCGCATGTGAAAATCCCGGAGAACAGGAGTTATTCTTTCACGAAAAATCTCTGGTGCTGTAGCTATTTTTACGATCGGAAGCGTCGGGGATGCTGCTGCTCTGAAGCTTAGCGTCGCCTCCTCCAATGACTCAACCAATGGTGCCAACTGCGTATACAATTCTTTTCCACGTTCCGTCGGAATCATTTTTCTAGCGGTTCTTGTAAATAATGGTTCACCAACCTCAGCTTCCAATGAAGCCAAGTGCTGGCTCATTGCGGGCTGGGTCATGATCCTCGTTTTGGCCGCTTCAGTTACAGAACTGTGTTTATAAATACTGACAAAACTTCGATACCATTCAAAATTTGCCATGAACTAATTCCTCTCGGTTGTGTTGTCTCATTAACCTCTATTTTATATCCTTACTGTTCATTCTTCCTAATTGTTTCAGTTTACAATCTATGATCGAAAAAAGCGCCTGATCGGATGATCAAGCGCCTGCCGTAGCGAGCATATACTAGTATTTCAATTTGGCAATGATTTCTCGAGCAACACTAAGCGTTGATTGCGGGTTTTGGCCAGTAATTAAATTTCCGTCTACTTCGACGTGATCGCTCCAGTCTGCAGTGGTAATAAAGACTGGTTGGGCTTGACGAAGCTTGGACTCAAGAAGAAAAGGCATGTATGAATCCATACCAGCGGCTTTTTCTTCGGAATCCGTGAAGGCTGTAATTCGTTTGCCTTCCACTAAGTATTTGCCGTTTGATAATTTGACATTGACCAAACCAGCCGGTCCATGGCATACAGCGGACACGATTTTCCCGGTCTCGTAGAAATCTTTAAGCAAGGATTGAAGCTTGGCATTGTCTGGGAAATCAAACATTGCTCCGTGACCGCCAGGCAAGAGAATAGCATCATAATCTGAGGCACTGATTTCATCGAGTTGAATTGTATTTTCAAGATATTTTTGCGTATCAAGCAATTCTTGATGTACGCTACCATTCAAACTATTTGCATCGATAGATGGTTTACCTCCTAAAGGACTAGCAACAGTGATATTGAATCCTTGCTTGGAAAATTCAATATATGGTTCGGCAAATTCTGAGAGCCAGAGACCTGTTTTCTTCTCGTTGTTGACTTGATTAGCAGAAGTTACTACTATTAATATATTTTTACTCACTTTGTATCTCTCCTTTTACATCCAAGTTGTTCTTGCAATACGATTGTAACTCTAGCAATTCCATAAATCCAATTAGATAATTGCGCATTTTAAATAAATATATTTATAGTTCGAACAATATACAAAGTCCCAAATAATTATTTAAAACATACTATTTATTTCTCATTATATATCGTGTATGATTTACGATATGAGATTAAAGAAAAGGTGATGGCAATGAAAAAAGGCTTAAGTCGTTATGTTTTGACCGATGAAATTTATACCTTATTAAAGGAACAAATCCTAAACCATGAGATGCCCTCTGGTGAAAAGATTAATATTGATCAGCTGGCCCGCGATCTAGAGGTCAGTAACATTCCGATTCGTGAAGCACTTTCCCGGTTAATGGCTGAAGAATTGGTCTACACTGTCCCTTTCAAAGGGATGTATGTGGCTCAGATTTCGCTGCAAGAGTTGGATGAAATGTTTGAAATTCGTAAGGAATTAGAATCTTTAGCAATCCGCAAAGCGGTGCCACAGATTCCGGATGAGAAGTTGGCCCATTTGGAACAGGAAATGAAGACATGGTCCACGAGTCATCCAGCTGATGATGAAGAGAAAATCAAATTAATTGCTGATATGAATCAAAGCCTGCACGGTTTAATTCTCGCATATTGTAATAATCAATCGTTAGCGAACTTGATTCACGTCTATATTGATCGCATTCAAAGATATTCGGCACTCTTTCACAAGGGGATGGAGCAGCAATTGCTGCAAGAGGAATGGGATGAACACATGTTAGTCGTTCAAGGGCTAGTGGCTCGGGATGCAACATTGGCGGAAGCTGCGTTACTCAAGCATTTGAACAATTCACATCGTAGGACCCGAGGATTTATTCTCTAAAGAATGGAGGCGAAGTTCATGATTTAAGCAGGTAAAACTGACAGGAGGAGGTTCAGGGATTGGCGAAGCCATAGCGGCGCTTCACTTGGTTATTAATACATAGCAATCACCCATATTAAAGGAGATGGACCACATGAAAATTACAAAAGTAGAGAGCTTTGTTTTACATGTACCGATTACGCCACCGATTACAGATGCTATCAATGTGGCTACACACTGGGGATTAGCGGGCGTTCGTATTTTTACCGATGAAGGCTTTATTGGATATGGATATACAGGAACTTGTGCCCATGGCGATGATATGATCGTGGATACGATTGATAAATACTATGCTCCTCTATTGGTCGGCAAAGATCCGTTTATGGTTAGAGCGCTCTGGGAAGAGATGCGTTTTGGTAAAATGCACTGGATCGGCCGATCAGGCGTGACGCATATGGCGCTTGCTGCGGTGGATATTGCCCTGTGGGACATTATGGCGAAAGCCTCCAATAAGCCGCTTTGGCAGTACCTTGGCGGAGCGAAAACGAAGCCGATCAAAGCCTACAATACCAACGGAGGTTGGTTGAACTGGTCGCAAGATCGTTTGCTCAAGGATGTAACGGAGATCGTGGAAGCAGGTTTTACGGGTGTCAAAATCAAGGTCGGCAAGCCGGATCCGCGCGAGGATTATGCTCGCTGTAAGGCTGTTCGTAAGGCGATCGGTGATGATGTTATTTTCATGATCGACGTGAATCAACAATGGAACATCAGCACGGCGATGACGTGGGGTAAAAAGCTCGAAGAATTCGACCTGTTTTGGCTAGAAGAACCGCTAAATCCGGATGATATTATAGGTCATAAAAAGCTCGCTGATGAGCTGAACGTTCCAATCGCACTAGGTGAGCATGTCTATAACAAATACGCTTTCCGTGATTACATCCACCAAGGTGCTATCGAATATTGCCAAGTGGACGTTACCCGAGTAGGTGGGATTACCGAATGGCTGCAAGTTGCCGGCTTAGCGGCGTCGTATGATGTGCCGATCTGTCCGCACGTAGGCGATATGGGTCAAATCCATCAGCATCTCGTTGCTGCCACGCCAAGCGCGATTATGCTGGAGTACATTCCGTGGATCCGACATATCTTTGAAGAGCCAGCGACTGTGGTAGATGGCCATTATTTGTTGCCGCAGACGCCTGGGGCTTCGACAACGATTTTGCCTAGGTATTTTGAGGAATATCGAATTCGCTAGGATATTTTCTGGTGTTGAAGGTGAAGGACAGGGCTATGGATTAAAAACGGGTATTAACCATATGATCATTAAAGAAGATTTGATTCCATGAAAAGTACGGAGCGCCGCGGGTTTGCGGGCTCCGTTTTCTAATTATTTAGGAAACATCACAGATTTTTTTTGAGATAAATCCTCAAAATTGTTGAGAAATCTATCGATATGAATTAACATACAGGAAGTGTTCTGAAATAAAGGGAAGTAACGGTGGAGGCCCTTCTCATGAAGGGATTTTTCGTAATGTGAGTTACAATTGTTCAGTGCAATTAATTTTTCTAGTAAGGCCAATTCACTTCTTAGGAGTCTAAAGGACCATGATAAAGAAAGAAATCGCACATATTCGCAAGCACTTTAAATTGGATAACGAAATGCTTAAAATTCACGATATTTTAAACGTGTATATCATGAAGGAAACCAACGAGATCTACCATTTTGAGCGCCAACCGTTTGCGTTAGTCGACAGGGAGAAGCAGGAATTATATATGCTCAATTTCAAGAAACTGCTGACCGGCGAATTAGATCAAAAGATGTATGAATTAAAGTTTCAGGAGGAAGCGGAGCAGCCTACACAAGTGCTTCTGCATCAAGGTTTGGTGACCGGTAATGCGGAAGAATGGCAAGATCTGATGCTTTTGTTGGTGGAGAAAATGTTGGTGGATACCGTATACGAGCAGGATACAGTGGTTACTTTCGTTCGTGGACAATATTCACGGCCGACCAAGAGTAGGAACGAAGATGCCATGGAGAGCGAGAAGAACGAGATGTTCGCGAATCTATTCATTCTGTGCAGCGTGAATTCGACGGAACAACAAAAGAAAACGCTCATGTTCGACTATGTGGAGAGGGAATATAAGTATAATGTCTTCGTAGATCCGATCATCAAATTGAACACGCCGGAGCAAGGTTTTTTCTACCCTAGTGTAAGGGATAACTATTCCGACGTGAATCGCATTCTGTATTGTTCGGGGAGAGCTCATGAACCGAATTGGCAATACATCGAGCAAGTCCTAAATGCCGAGAAGACCGTGACAGCTCTAGAAGAGAGAGCCATTTTTGAAGATATCGTGAATGAATTGGCAGGGGATCAGCTTGATGCCGCTACGATTGCTCATGTGTACGAGGAAATTCATCGGGTCATCGAATCCAATGAGGAGGAAGAGCCTCCAAAGCTGGATTATAAAGATGTGGAGCGTATGCTGTCGGCAAGTGGCGTGGAGAATGTGACGACAGAAAAGGTGGAACGAGCATTCCAAAACGTCGTCGACGACAAAAACTATGAAATCAAAGCGAGCAGCGTCCTACCGAAGTTCACATCGAAATCGATTAAGATTGATACGAAGGTAGCTACGATTACGGTCAGTCCACAAGATTTAAAATACGTGAAACAGGTGAATTATCAGGGGAAGCGATGTATTTTGATTGAAGTTGATGAAGACGTCGTGATTGAAGGATTTACGCTCAATACGGAGACGTTGTAGAGTTGTGAACGTTTAATTGGCTAGTATGTCATTGAAATAACATAATTATTCTTTAATTGTACAGCTATATAATAATGAAAGTGCCTAGTCTGATACGAATCAGAGCTAGGCACTTTCATATTAGGAGAGGAGGTTCATGTGTGCCCCCAAATAGCTTTTTGTCTTCACGAAAGTGAAGATGGTCCAGAGTATGCGAAGTGGAATCCGCTTATGAATTACTTCGGCGAAGATCGAATAGGTGGAGGCTGGTTGTGAGCAAACTGGTATGTATGGGGGTTGAGAAAACAATCTTCATTCAATCAGCCCACGCAGTGCCTCAGCAAATCTGGATATCCCCAATGCAATCTCCTCTGACTTCGCCCTAGCGAATGTAAATCGCACATAGCCCGAATCGGAACCATAAACACTCCCAGGTACCATTACGATTCCTTTCTTAATGGATTCTTCCAACAATATACCGTCCGGAATACTCGGAATCAATTTGCACCAAAAATGAATGCCTCCTGCCGGCACCACGTACTCGATTAGACCTGAAAGTTCCTTTTCTAAAGATTCGATGAGTAAATCACGTTTAAATTGAAGCTGAATGCGCAAACGCTCCAAATGAGGACCAAAATAATCTGACTGTAAAAATTGTCCCGCAACTTGCTGTGGAATGATGCTTAATCCAAAATCCATCTGTTGCCTAGCATCGGCTAGCCGTTCCACAATGGAACGAGGTGCTACCATCCATCCTATACGTAAGCCAGAAGCTGCTATCTTGGAGAATGAGCCAATATACAGAACAGAACCTGTCGTATCCATGGATTTGAGCGACAAGGGAGGGATTCCATCATAGGAGGTTAAGCTATAAGGATCGTCTTCCACAACCGGAAGTCCCAATTCACTAATGATATCAAGAAGACGTTTGCGTCTTTCTTCACTTAGTAGCGCTCCAGTTGGATTCTGATAATTAGGATTCAAGAACACCATCTTAATACGGTGCTTTTTGTATAAAGTGCGAATATCCTCTGGCTGTACGCCATGCTTATCGACGGGGAGGCGGAACAAGCGAAGGCCAGCTGATTGGAACATGGGCAGCGAATAGCAGTAGGAAGGATCTTCTATGGCAACTGCGTCACCTGGAGACAGAAGACATTGTGTAATTAAGAATAACGATTGCTGAGAGCCTGATGTGATAAGAATGGAGGATTCTGTTGTCCGTATTCCTCGGTAATTGTTTAGATAATCGACTAAAGCCTCTCTTAATGGCGTTGCACCTTGAGGGTTAACGTAACCCAAATAGGATGTGTATGCGTTTTTACCCATGAGTACAGCAATTTCATTTGTAGGCGCCAAATCAGCCGATAGTTCACCGCTCGCAAAATCGATTAATGTTGGATTGTGAGTTAGCGCTTCGCGGATCCTCCGTAAAAAGGGCAGGTTAGGAAGAAAGCTTCCTCCTTCGGCAAACCGACTCCAGTTTGGTGTATGTTTTGGAGTTGCCCCCCATTTGGATGTACTTACTCGAGTTCCGCTGCCAATGCGGCTCTCGATAATCCCCATAGATCGCAGTTCTGCGAATGCCGCAATAACAGTGCTACGGTTCACATCAAATTGTTCAGCAAGTTTTCGTTCGGGGGGAAGCAAACTGCCCGGAGGAAACTCCCCATATGAAATTCTTTGCTCGAGATAATCGGCAATTTGCTCATATAGCGTTTTTTTACTATTGCGATCAGGTTTCCACATCTTAAAAATCCCCTTGAGTATGAGATCAAACTAGACAAATTTTACATTTATAATACCACTTATCTATGAAAATTAATCGTTTTTTTCGAAGATAACATATAGCATTCTGTGAACATGGATTTCATCCATATTGGATGGCATTAATAATGAGTAATTGGTTGGTTACATTCGTCCACTTCAAATTTATCATAGTTAATAAGTTGCTTGATGTTAAAACTTGTGGGAAGGAGATGGACCAGTGGCGGCTTTGATATCTTTTATTATGCTTTGTAGTGCACTTGTATCAAGTCCTTTGATTATCGCTATAGGCGGGGCTCGTCTCATTCGTGAGGATGAACGTGAAATTGAATGTAATAAGGTCAGAAACAATATAGTAATCTCGTGAAAAAAGGAGAGAATAAGAATGAATAAATCACATAGCAACAATTACGAGCAGAAATTGGATGGACTTCTCCCATTAACAATCATATTTTTTCTTTCAATTTTTTCAGGGTTCTTTTTCTTTCTAATCAACCATTTTGTATAGAAGTAAATAGAAATGAAAGAACCTTAGCACAGTGATTCACTGAACTAAGGTTCTTTGTCATTTGACAATATAAACGATCAAAGCTAACAATCCTAGAGGGATGATAACCGCATAATAAAGAGTAAGATTAACAAATATACTTTTTGTTTGACGATCATATCCCGGATTACCTTCTTTATTTGTATTAGAGTGTCCAATCGCTATTGTTGCTACTCCACCGGTAATTAAAATAGCAGCAAATATAATATAGTAAAAATATAACGACATATAGTTTCACTCCTTTGCGTTTTTCAAAACCATACTATCAAAATCATAGTATCAGTTCATCGATGCTATGTAACCATCCAATCAGCAATCGATATATCCAACCAATTAGGAATGAAAGAGAAGACCTCTAGGAAGAAAGGCTTTTAATTTTTTGGAAGATTAATCATCCTTCCGAAATTATTGGCTCCCCATGCCCAAAGTGTTCCATCTTGCCGTGTGGCTGTATTAAAATTATTTTACTGTAAAATATAGGAAAAGTTTCGGAGGCCATCTATTGAGTTTGGATGATGCGGAGCATGGGTATAGTAATTTTAGTAGGAAGCTAAACCATGAGGAATTGCATGCAGTTTACCATTACAGGTTAGGAGTGAACAAAAACCGTGGAAACAGGACAGAAGTCTTTAATGGTACTACCGGATTTAAAGGACAAGGTTGCATTGATTACCGGAGCAGGATCTGGTATTGGACGAGCTGCCGCCTTGCTGCTAGCGCGGCAAGGAATGAAAGTATGCCTTGTGGATCTGAAGGACGACCGGCTAAAGCAGACGAAACAAGAGATAGAATCAGCGGGCGGCCAGGCTATGACGGTCGAAATCGACATCTCGGATCCGAACCAAGTTGAACAGGCGTTCGAGCAAACAGCAAAAACTTGGGGGCGGATAAACTTTGTCTTTGCCAATGCCGGCATCAATGGGGTGTTGGCGCCAATCGAAGACATGAAGTCAGAGGATTGGGATCGTACACTTTCCGTCAATCTCAAAGGGACGTTCCTTTGTGTAAAACATGCGATACCTCATATGAAAGAGATTGGCGGCAGCATAGTGATCACGAGTTCCATTAACGGAAGTCGCACCTTCTCAGGGTTCGGTATGACGGCTTATAGCTCATCAAAGGCAGGGCAAGTTGCATTTGCAAAAATGGCCGCGTTAGAATTGGCCCAGTACAAAATACGCGTCAATGCCATCTGTCCGGGCTCCATTAAGACCAATATTGGAGAAAATACGCAGCCGACGGCGGAGCTCGAGAAAATTAAAATTCCGATCGAGTACCCCGAGGGAAACCAGCCATTGGAACATGCGCCTGGACAGCCTGAACAAGTTGCCAATCTGGTAGCTTTCCTTGCCTCAGACGCTTCTAACCATATTTCCGGGACTGAACTGTTCATGGACGGAGCCGAATCGCTGCTATAACTATTCTGTGAGAATAGCTCACATAAGCGTTTCGCTTCCGGAAGAACATCCAGTCATTCTGCTGCCTCACTTCATCAAATTGATTCCTTGGAAACACGAGAATGCCTAGTCTGATAACGATCAGAACTAGGCATTTTTTGATTTACTACTGCCGGGGAGAATTTCTTTTCTAAGACTTATAGAAATGACTCATATAAGCAGAGGGAGATTCTCCTATCACTTTTTTAAACACTCGGCTGAAATAATAAGGATTCTTATATCCTAGTTTCTCACTAATCTCAGATACATTGAGAGATGTGCTTCGCATCCAATCCATCGCTTTGTTTATTCTTAATTTCGTATGCGTTTCAATTACGCTAAGCCCTGTTTGCGTTTTAAAGGTTGCGGATATGTAACTATAGTTTAAATTCAAATGGTTGCTTAGTTTCTCAGAATCAAAGTCCTCGTCCGAATGCTGCATAAGAAAAGTCATCACTCGCCCTGCAACAGTTTCCCCTTTTCCTGAGTTTCTTGTTGAATGGCTATGTTCTTTCATCGATTTATGAAGCTGTAGAAACAATTGATACACTTGAATGCTGAGTTGAACCATACCATGCTCTGTTGGCTTACCAAAGTCCTCCACTAACAGTTGTAATTTATTTTCTAAAGTTCGATGGAAGGGTGAAGTTCCATGCTTTGGCATTGGGAATCTGTAGGCATAATGATCAGGATAAAAGAAATCAATTTCGGCTAAGGGGGCGTGCTCTTTATAGGAAGGGGAGTCATATTCAGGTGAAATAAAGTGCACCCAGAACCAGGATGTTCCTGGTAGTGTTTCAGGGCGTCCCCAATGATGAAGTCCTTTTTTTAAAAATAGGTGCTCCTTCTCCTGAATGATATATTCCGTGGTCCCCTCAACGACCTGCATTCGGCCATTCGTAACCAATACAAAAACGTCGAAGTCCAATATGCGATCGTGATGAGTATAAACGGTATCTACCTGGTTCCAACCTAAATCTCGTACCATAGGGAACCGGTCACCTGTTAAATAAACGAATGAATCGATTTTGCAGACCTCCTTTCGTATACGGATACAGCATTTACTCAAAAAAAGTATATGTAATTAGATGAATTGTGTATTTTTATCAATCATAGCAAAGTTCTATAATAAATAAAAATATAAAAAAAATGGAGGTATTAATATGAGATCAACGAGTATGAAAGAATATCAGGCAGGACGGGTAAAATTGTCAGCAGGGCCACTTACAGCACGCTTCGAGCTCAATAAGAAGTATGTCATAAGCTTAACAAATGAAAATTTACTTCGTAATTTCTATTTGGAAGCGGGATTATGGAGTTACAGTGGAAATGGCGGAACCACTAGTGCAACGACGACGAGTATGGACGGACCCGAGCATTGGCATTGGGGGTGGGAATCACCAACATGTGAGTTGCGAGGCCATATGATGGGGCATTGGTTATCTGCGGCAGCACGTATATATGCACAAACGGAAGATAGGTTAGTTAAGGCAAAGGCGGATTTCATTGTCCAAGAGTTGGCTCGCTGTCAGGAGGCGAATGGAGGAGAATGGCTTGCCGCATTCCCTGAGTCTTATATGAACAGAATAGCCAAAGGAAAGTATGTGTGGGCACCGCATTATACGATTCATAAGCTTTTGATGGGGCTTTACGACATGTATGCCATTGGTCAAAATAAACAAGCGCTCAATCTCATGCGCGGTTTAGCTTCTTGGTTCTACCGCTGGACGGGGCAGTTCAGTCGAGAACAAATGGATGATCTCCTTGATTTAGAAACAGGTGGGATGTTGGAAGTATGGGCTGATCTATATGGAGTAACTCAGGATGAGACACATCTCGAATTAATCCATCGATACGATCGCCGCCGTTTTTTTGATGCTTTGTTGACGGGACAAGATGTACTGACGAATAAACATGCGAATACGCAGATTCCTGAAATTTTGGGAGCCGCTAGAGCGTGGGAGGTAACGGGGGAAGTTCGGTTTAGAGAAGTCGTAGAAGCGTTTTGGAAGTGTGCGGTTACCAATAGAGGATACTACTGCACGGGTGCTGGCGATGATGGCGAATTATGGGTACCCTCGGGGCAAATGTCGGAAAGGATGGGCGTAGGTCAAGAACATTGTGTCAATTACAACATGATGCGACTTGCTCATGTGCTGCTCAGATGGACGGGAGACCCAGAATACGCTGACTATTGGGAGAGAAGGTTTTATAACGGAGTTCTTGCTCATCAGCATGGAGAGACAGGAATGATTTCTTATTTCCTGGGCATTGGTGCAGGGAGTCAAAAGAAGTGGGGATCCGCTACACAGCACTTTTGGTGCTGTCATGGTACGCTAGTTCAAGCGAATGCCTCTTATGAGCGGCAGATTTTTATGGAGGAGAAGGAAGGCGTAGCGGTATGTCAGTGGTTTCCAGCTGAAATAAATCTAATGATAGATAATCGTCCCATTACCATTAGTCTTAAACAGGACGGGCAATATGGTATCTATCCTTTGAATAATTGGAATGTTACGGGGATGACCGCTATAACGAAAATTGATATACCACCTATTCCCGTGCATCGACCAGACCGATATAAGTATAGTTTGACCATAAATTGTGACAACCCTGCGGAATTTACGTTAAAACTTAGAGTACCCAGATGGGTGAAAGATGAGCCCATTATTTACGTGAATGGCATCCGAATGAGTGATCCAGTAAGACCACAATCATTCATCGAAATTCGTAAAACATGGAGCAATGGAGATGTCGTACTGATCGAGTTTCCTAAGTCATTGACAACCGAGCCACTTCCTGGCGCAGAAGATATGGTAGCTTTTATGGATGGGCCAATCGTATTGGCGGGGTTAATTGAGCGTGAACATAGATTGATTGGTAACCCTACGTTGCCAGAGACCATGCTCGTAGCAGACCGTGAAAGAAATCACAGCTGGTGGAATGTGGGTTACTATCGAACGAAGGGGCAAGACAAGGGAATACGTTTTATTCCTCTATATGAAATGAGAGATGAGACATATACGGTTTATTTTCCTATTGATCCGATAAAAGTATAAGTATGGCATCTTCGAACAACTATATCCGCAAGGGTGTCGTTGTTTTTGGTACTTCTTAAAAAAGCGCACATCCAGATTAAATTTCAACGGTAGTATCATGTGTGAATTCTGTTAAAATAGACTTACTCTATATCAAAAAAATGAGGCGGCTCACAGATGGCATCGAACCCTTTTCGGCTGCATAAAAGTATTTTTGCTAAATTTACACTTTCTTTCATTTCGGTAGGACTCATTCCGTTGCTCATTCTTAGTTATATTTCCCTACAGACGTTCAGCGGCTTCATGGAGCGCTATGCGACGAATAATTATGAGCAAATGCTTTTATTTGCGAGTCGCAATGTGGATGATATGTTCGTTAAGTACAATAACATTTCGAAGCTTATGTATTCCTACGGGGTTGGCGGGCTCTATGGCCAATTGGGACAAGCCATTGCAGCGCAAAGCAAGGAAAAAGACATCCGTTTGACGATGACGATTAACGATTTCTTGCAAACGGTGTTATATACGGAACGTAATCTGCAAAGTGTCTTTTTTGTTCTTCCGAATGGGACTTATGAAAACCTATCTAAGAACAATGTGGCCATGGATTACCAATATCCATATCCAAAGGTCGAATGGAAAGAGCAGACAAAGCTCAATCGCAATGGACTCAGCTTTTTTCCGACTCACAAGCAGGATTATTTTCTTGGGGCTACGGATCCAGTGATGACATTTGGCCGCAACCTTACTGATGTTCTAGGATCATCCAAGGTTGAAGGTGATATTGTCGGTACCTTTTACATGGACGTGGGACTTGGTGTGTTTACTGAGATTTTTAAACAGATGGTCCTGAATAAACAAGATACTGTCTATGTCGTTGATAATCAGGGGATTATCTTATACAGCAATCAGTTAGAGCTAATCGGTACGGTTTTCCACGCCAATACGTCGGATGATTTCTTGCATCTGCAACAGGCTACAGCAGAGAATAATATCCAAATTGTCGGTGAGTTTTATAAAAAAGAACTGTTTCTCAAGGTCGAACAGCTCATTCGGACGATTACGATCGTCATTGGACTTTGTATCGTTTCGTTGATTGTGGTAGCAGTTTGGTTCTCGAATCGCTTTTCTAATCCGATTCGTAGTATTACGCGAGAAATGGCGAAGGTGGAATCCGGTAATTTCGATACGAATGTGACCGTGAAGACAGCGGATGAGTTGGGGCTTCTTTCCCATGGCTTTAATAAAATGGTGGGGCGGCTGAAGGAATACATTGACGTTGTGTATGTTGCGCAGATTAAACAGAAGCAAGCTGAACTGAACGCTTTGAAAAGCCAAATCCGGCCGCATTATTTGTACAATACGCTTGAAGTGATTCGGATGAGCGCTGTTGCGGAAGATGCGAATGAGGTAGGCGATATGATTTTGTCATTATCCCATCAGCTCAAGTATGTACTCGATTACGGTGAGGAAACCGTTACAATCAAGTCAGAGAAGACCAATGTGGAGCAATACTTTCAATTGATGGTAATCAGGTATGGTGAGCATAGGCTAGGTTTAGACTTCCGGTTCGATGCGGACTTAATGGACTGTGCGATTCCGAAGCTGTCCCTGCAGCCGATCGTCGAAAACGCTATTTATCATGGTATTATGCCAAAGTCAGGGAAGGGAACGATTCGCATTTCAATTGAAAAACTGCCGGATAACCTGCTTGGTGTCACGGTGGACGACGATGGTGTAGGGATGAGTGAAGAAACACTTGAACGGGTTCGTCTAAAGTTGGCACAGGGCAGCTCGCTAGATATAGGGAGCAGTATAGGGCTAATTAATGTCCATGAACGCATCATGGGACTGTATGGGCACGGTTATGGCGTAGAGATCAACAGCAGCCAACATATTGGTACGACCGTCCGTCTAGTCATTCCGTTAACGAAAGAGGTGAGCGTCCGTGTTGAACGCCATTCTAGCTGATGATGAACCGATCATTATCAAAGGGTTAAAAAAGCTCATTCCATGGGAAGAGCTAGGCATTACGATCGTCGGTGAAGCGATGACCGGAAGAAGTCTTATGGAGCAAATCGAAGAAAAGTTGCCTGATCTTGTTATCACGGATATTAGCATGCCGGACGGTTCGGGCATTGATGTGATTAAGGAAGTACAACGGCGGCAGTTGCATACGAAAATTATTTTCGTCAGTGCATATCAGGAGTTTTCCTATGCGAAGGATGCGTTAGCTTTCGGTGCGGTTGATTATTTGGTGAAGCCGATCGAGAAAAGTCTGCTGCTCGAGGCGGTAGGCAAAGCCATGACGCAGCTGAAGGAAGCGAATGAAGATCAATCCTCCAAAGGTAAGCTGGCCGTTTATGAACAAAAAGATAAGAAGACGCAACTCGAGGAGCTATTTGACAGGCTTACCCAAGGGGATATTCGGTGGGAGGAAGCTCAGCGTAAACTTCAGGCTTTGAACATGCAGTTTACAGGCTCGTGTTTCAGCGTCCTCTATGTGGAGCTTGCTCATGTACAATTACAGGATGGCAGATGGGGAGAGCATGAGAAGCGTCTATTAGTGTTTGCGGTATCCAATCTGGTAGATGAGCTGATCCAAGTATATGGCAGCGGCCTCGTTATTCGTAAAGGCGAAAATTTATGCGTTATCGTGAACCACACGCGCATAGAGGATGATTTGCAGCGTCTTGCGAGCGAAATGCGGGATAAGATTTTATTTTACCTTAAAATTCATGTGACGATCTGTATCGGTAGACCGGCCCTCAGCCTGCAGGACATAAGGCAATCCTATTCGTCGGCCATTGAGATGATGAATTATAGCTTTTTTGAAAAGGAAGGGACGATTCTGTCTTGGTCACAGGAGGAGCGCCGTGGTGGAGGGGATCAGTTTCTAGCAGAAGCCAAGCATGCCGTGATTAAAGCGGTCATTGCGAAGGAAAAGCAGCAAGTGCAGGAGCTGCTGGTCAGCTTCTACGAGCATGTTGCAACCAGCGCCAATGGTCGCAAAGAATCGGCAGTATTACTCGTATATGCTATGTTAACGGACTTAATGGAGGAGATGTCGGCTGTCGGGATTGACCTTCAAGTGTCACCGGAGCAGCGGAAAGACTGGCAACAGCGGATGCATCAATTCTACCGATTTTGTGATCTTACAGATTTCATAACGGATCGCATTTTGGACATACTGGAACAAGTAAGCACAGCTGGGGGTAGCCGCGAAGCGCAGCAGATGAAGATTATTAAGGAATTCATTGAGGAGCATTATAGCGAAAATATCACACTGGAAAGCATGGCTTCCCAAGTGTTTATGAATCCTTATTATTTTAGCAGTTTCTTTAAGAAGCACACGCATGAGAATTTTAAGCAGTACGTTACGAACATCCGGATGAAAAATGCAGTCCGACTGCTCTTGCAGACAGATCTGCTCGTTTATGAAATTGCAGAGCAGGTGGGCTATCATAATCCAAGGCAATTTAGCGACATGTTTAAGAAAAGTTATGGCAAGCTTCCGCAAGAATATAAGAGTCAAATCAAGGGTAACTAGTTAGGAATTCGAATTGTTCTGGGGAACAGCTTCTGCTTAGCTTCGTTTTGAAGCGTTGGCGAAAGCTGTTTTTTCATGTCGATTATCTCCCTAGCATTCGATCACATCTTCTTAAATTCATGCATATCGGGCTTAAAAAACTTCATTCTAAACGATTTGGGCGTATGTTAGTCTTAAATCAAGGAACAGAACAGTACCTAATGAGTGGAAAGCACACAGTTTGAGTTGTTCACAAGAAGCTAGATATTAAAGGGAGGTTACTTTCAACCATGGTTAAAACTTTTTCCAAAGTACTCGTAGGATCGACAGCATTAGCACTCATATTGGCAGGCTGCGGTAACAACAGTGATTCCGGAACTGCAACTTCAAGCGCCGCACCGGCTGGCACAGCTGCCGCGACGACGGCTCCGAAGAAAGACGTAACATTCAGTGTCATTTATGCAACTGGTGATCCAGCGACCAAACAAGCAGTAGCGGATGCCATTGCTGCATACACGAAAGCAAACCCGAACGTTAAGATCAAAGATTTGAGTGAAACAACGACAGCTGCTTACCTAGATTTTCTGAAAACGAAAGATGCAGTTGGCGAATTCCCAGATCTTGTCGAAATGCGTGATACACAATTGTTCGCAGACGCCGGCAAGTTGGCTGAACTTCCCAAAGATCTACAAGGTTTGTTTGAAAGTGTGCCACAAGTAAACGGTAAGGTCTACAATGCGCCAATCTCGCTACCTGCACCACAAGGGATTATTTACAGCAAGAAAGCTTACGCAGATGCAGGCATCACAGAAGAACCTAAAACATATGCAGATTTCATCGCAGCTCAAGAAAAACTGAAAGCAAAAGGCATTTCACCGATCGTAGTCGGCGGTAAAGATATTTTCCACTGGGGCTTCTGGGTCAATAAATTCTTGATCGACGAAGTGTTCGTGAGTGATGCAGATTGGAACTCCAAGCGTTCCGAAGGCAAAGTCAGCTTTACAGATGCTGGTCCTGCGAAAGCGATGCAACTGATGACAGATCTGTTCACCAAAGGTTACGTGGATAAAGGTTACATGAGTACGGCAGATAATCAAACGGCTTCCATGCTCGTAACAGGCAAAGCAGCAAGCTTGTTCTCTGGTCCTTGGATGTTCCCAACGATTGCACAAGCGGATCCGAAATTTGATTTCGGTTGGTACCCTGTACCGGATCAAAAAGGGGGCGTAAACGTTGTTGGTCTTGCTCAACCAGCAGGTTGGTCTCTATCAGCTAATGCTGCGAAAGACGCAGACAAAACAGCTGCAATCTCGGATTTCATTAAATTCTTCTTCAGCAAAGAGCAATATCCAAAATATTTGAAAATAGCAAGCGCAATCCCTTCGACAAAAGAAAAAATGAACTATGAAGCTTCCCCTCAATTGCAAGAAGTTCTGACGATGATGGCAGATCCGAACGTTAAAAAATCGCTTCAAATTAATAACTTCTGGGGAGCTAATCAAATCCCGCCGCAATTCCGTAACTGGTTCTACAAATCCGTTCAAGATTGGTTAGTTAAAGGCGACTTCAGCGCAGACTACCTGAAAAAAGCGGATGCTGAATGGGACACTGAAGTGAAGGCAATGAAAAAATAAGACATACAAAGGCTGCAAACGGAGAACCTCTGCGTCACTTGCGGAGGTTTTCCTGCTACTGCCTTCAAAATCCAATAGGAGGCATAAGAGAATGAACACCATACAGCCTATTAAGAGAAAAAGAAAATGGCTAACCTTTTCCGTCGTGTTTCTTATTCCAGCACTTATTCTCTATACCTTGTTCGTCATGGTACCGACAGCGAGCAGTATCTACCTCAGTTTTACATCCTGGGATGGCGTTAGTCCAGATATTCGCTTTATTGGCTTTGATAACTTCGTAGAAATGTGGCACAGCGAGCGTGTGCACAATGCACTGAAAAATACATTGATTTTGTCTGTCGTCTTAGTTGTGATTGAAAATGCCGTTGCCTTGCTACTGGCGATGCTGGTCGATCAGGTGAGATGGTTCCGCAACTTGTTTCGCAGCATTTTTTACTTCCCGACGCTTCTCAGCGGGATTGTTATGGGATTTGTCTGGACAATTATTTTGAATTACAACTTCGGTGTAGTTACGCAATTGCTCGATAAACTGCATCTTTCCTTGAAGATTGATTGGCTTGGAAATCCGGATTACGCATTGATCGCTATCATTTTTGCAACTGTATGGAAAGGTGCCGGCTATTATATGATTATTTATTTGGCTGGTCTGCAAGGTATTCCGCCAGAGCTGTCAGAAGCCGCAAGTATTGATGGAGCGAACCGCTGGCAGCAATTCCGCCACATTACGTTTCCTCTGCTGGCAGGCGCCTTTACAGTGTGCATGATGTTGTCGATGATTGCGTCCCTCAAAATATTCGATCAGATCGCCGTCATGACGGACGGAGGACCTGGTTTTGCTACCGAAACACTAACGTACATTATTTATAAAGTCGGGTTTGGCGAGCTGCGGCAAGGGTTTGGAACGGCGCTATCACTTGTCCTCTTTATCTTGATCTTAATCGTATCATTAATTCAAATTAAGCTGCTTCGCAGCAGGGAGGTGCAGTTATAAGATGAGAAAACAGAAAAGCCTACTCGAGATTCTACTCTTTGTACTGACACTTGTCCTAGCGATTATCTTCTTCTTCCCGATTTACTTCAGTTTGATTTCCGCTTTTAAAAGCAACGGTGCAATTATGCGGGATGCGATCTCGTTCCCGACCAGCTGGTATGTAGACAGCTTCGTCTATCTGTGGACCAAAACGGATTTCCCAAGAGCTATGGTCAACTCGATCATTTTGACAGTGAGCTCGATTATCGCGATGATTGCGATCATCCCAATGGCCGCTTACGCGATTGAGCGGACGAATAAAAGATGGACGAATATGGTCTATATCTACTTTCTAGCGGGCATGATGATTCCCTTTCAAGTCTATATGATTCCATTGTTCAAAGAGATGAAAATGATGGGCTTCTACGGCAGCTTGAGTGGGCCGATTCTCATCTACATCTCCGGTTCGGTAGGATTCGGCGTGCTGCTGTATACAAGCTTCCTCAAAGGGGTGCCGCGTGAGATTGAGGAAGCTGCTGAAATCGACGGTTGCTCCAAGTACGGCATTTTCTGGCGGATCGTGTTCCCTCTGCTTGGGCCGTGTACAGCGAGCTTGGTCGTGTTGAACGGTCTAGGCATTTGGAACGACTTCCTGATGCCAAGCTTGGTGCTGCCTTCGGATAAGCCTAAAACGATGATCGTCGAAATTTTCGGCTTCGTCGGCGAATATGCTTCCCAGTGGGATATGGTATTCGCAGGTACCGCGATTTCAATTATCCCTGTTTTGATCGCGTTCATCGCGCTGCAGAAGTATTTTGTCAAAGGGATTGCCGCGGGTGCGACGAAGGGTTAATCATCAAGGGATCATGACACATGGGAAACCTCTCTATCAACCATCAGGGGGGGTGGGGATGGTTTTAAAAAGATAAATATAATGGGGAAAGTGGGCAGATACGATGTTACAAGGGCAGGATCAACTATGGTTAAATGAAGTGATTGATAGAATATCAACGAAAATGGACTGGGTCAGCGAGAAGTCCAAGTATAAAATTCCGTTCACGACCATGAATGGCACACATGATAATCGCATCGTGGATAACCCAACAGGTACCGAAACAGATGGAATTAATTGGTGGACGAATGGCTTCTGGGGCGGCATGATGTGGCTTATGCACCACGAAACTGGTAACGACAAATATAAAGAAATTGCACAAATCTCCGAAAAAGAATTGGATCGCTGTTTTGATGAATTTTACGGTTTGCATCATGATGTTGGCTTTATGTGGTTGCCGACAAGTGTGGCGAATTATAAAGTAACGCAGAATCAGGAATCTCGCAAAAGAGCGCTTCATGCAGCTAATCTGTTGGCAGGACGCTTTAATTTAGCAGGAGGATTCATTCGCGCTTGGAATGATTTAGAGGGCTCCGATACAAGAGGATGGGCCATTATCGACTGCATGTTCAATATCCCGTTGTTATACTGGGCTTCGGAAGAAACGGGTGACCCACGGTTCAAGCAAATCGCGATGAAACATGCTGATACGGGGATGACAGCATTCGTTCGCCCGGATGGTTCCGTGAATCATATTGTGGAATTCGATCCGTTTGAAGGCGGAGTTGTCCGGACGTATGGCGGGCAAGGATATGAGGAAGGATCCTCTTGGACGAGAGGACAGACTTGGGCACTGTATGGGTACATGATGAGCTATATTCATACACAAAAGGAAGATTATCTGCAAACCGCGAAGCGGATTGCGAATTATTTTATTGCGAACATTCCTGCGGATGGCGTGATTCCAGTTGATTTCCGGCAGCCAAAGGAACCGAAGCTCGAGGATGATACAGCGGCAGCGATTGCGGCGTGTGGTCTGATTGAAATTGCGAAAGTCGTAGGTGAGCATGAAAAGGACCTGTATCTTGGTGCTGCGGTGAAGCTGCTTAGATCGTTGGACTCACGAATCAATTGGACAACTAGTAGTGATAGCTTGGTTCAATACGGTTCTGGCTCTTATCACACGGCAAATCATCATCATGCGATCATTTATGGCGATTACTATTTCATGGAAGCGATATTCAAGCTGAAAGGGAACGATTTGTATCTGTGGTAAAAGGATAAACGATAAGGGAGCACGAAAGATGATTCAAAATCCAATTCTACGCGGGTTCAACCCAGATGCATCGATCATTCGGGTTGAAGATGACTATTATATTGCAACGTCGACCTTCGAATGGTTTCCTGGTGTGCTCATTCATCATTCCAAAGATTTAATGAACTGGAGGCCGTTGACACGTCCACTAGATCGGGTAAGTCAACTTGATCTGCGCGGTGTACCAAGCTCAGGCGGTATTTGGGCGCCATCCTTAAGCTACTCCGATGGTACTTTCTATTTGTGCTTTACGAATGTGGTTGGTCGAAAAGGGGTTTATAAGGACCTGCACAACTATATCGTGACAGCACCTTCGATTGAAGGGCCATGGTCTGAACCGACCTATCTGAATTCTAGCGGTTTCGATCACTTTTTGTTCCACGACACGGATGGCCGCAAGTATTTGTTTAATATGCAGTGGGATTTTCGCAAAAACAAAAGAAGATTCGCAGGTATTATCATGCAGGAATTCTGTCTGGCTGAAGGTAAGCTGATCGGCGAAATTAAGCTGGTCACGCAAGGGACAGATTTGGGTGTTACGGAAGGGCCGATGGTGTATAAGAAGGATGGCTACTACTATTTACTAGTGGCAGAAGGGGGAACGGGGCCGATGCACGCCGCCACCCTTATGCGCGCAACTTCCGTCGACGGCCCATATGAAGTTGACCCGGATTACCCGATTATCACGACAAGAAATACCCCGGATCATCCTTTGCAAAATGCAGGACATGGCTCTTTGGTGGAAACGCAGCTGGGAGATTGGTACATGGTGTTCATTTGTTCGCGTCCTCTTCAAGACGGGAACAAGCTCAGTCCATTAGGTCGTGAGACTTCCTTGCAGAAAGTCTTATGGACGACGGACGGATGGCTTCGGTTGGCAGCAGGCGGAAAGCAGCCGCAGTTGCATATTCCAGAGACGGATCTGGCGCCGTATCCGTTTGCGCCAGATCCGGTTCGGGATGATTTCGACGCAGCGAGCCTTAGCGTGCATTGGCACACACTTCGGGTTCCAGCTGACGAGTCATGGTTAAGCTTATCAGAGCGTCCCGGTTTCTTACGATTAAAGGGACGAGAGTCGCTAACCTCCTTGCATAACCAAAGCCTCGTAGCAAGACGCATTCAAAGCTTCCAGTGCGAGATGGTGACATGCGTGGCATTCGAGCCGGTATCTTTTAACCAAATGGCTGGACTTGTCCTCTATTATGATGAGTCCGATCATTATTATCTGCGCATTTCCCATGACGAACAACTTGGCAAGCATCTAGCGGTTATCGTAAGCGATCAGGGGCAGTATGATGAATTGGACGTTTATGTGCCGATTCCTCAAGAGGAGCGCATCTATCTAAAAGCAGCAATGAATTTCGATAAGATTCAATTTTCTTACAGTACTGACGGTCAGTCGTGGCAACCAATGGGTCCGACGTTGTACTCCGGCAATCTTGCGGACAGTTACCAGCGCAAATTATCCTTTACTGGCGCTTTCGTTGGGATTTGCGCACAGGATTTGCGAGGAACTCGCCTGTATGCGGACTTCGACTTTTTTGAATATGTTTCGGGAAATGAGAGTTGAATAGCTAAATGAAGAGGCAGCCAGTCCAAGTGGATTGGTTGCCTTTTCTCAAGTAATGGCCAGATTAATGGAATAAAATGTATGATATAATGGGCAAAAGTTAATAAAGGAGGCAATCAGTATGATTACTCATTACGAACAACTTCAATTCAACACAGTCTCCATTCAAGGGGTTAAACAATTTTACAGCGAGCAAATGCAATTCCCAATTCTTCTTGAAACTAAAGACGAAATTTGTTTCCAACCAACTGAAAACTTTAAATTATCGTTTAAAGAAGCTATGGAACCAATAGCTCCAGCTCATTTTGCTTTTGAAGTACCACTTTCAGAATTTGATAATGTGGTCAATTTGCTCAAAAGTAAGGGGATTGCACTATTAAAATGGTCTGATGGCAGATATATTGATGATTTCGAAACTGGTAAAAACGTTTACTTTCGAGATGGTGATGGTAATCTGCTAGAGATTATCACCCATCATTATGTCAGGGAAGGAATACTTACCCCAGCAGGAGACTTAAAATTACTGTACCTTAGAGAGATTGGATTTCCGGCTGATAGCGTTAAGGAATTTAGAGAATTTTTTGTAGACATTTTTGAGCTGAAACTTGATAAAGTTAGAGATGACTTTACTTTTGCAATAGGCGGTACATCGCATATGGTCATTTCTTCAAAAAAGAGAAAATGGATACCCATAGAAATGGTTGCTTTACCACCAACTATGAATGTCATATTCGGAGTAAGTAGTACAGATTTTGTTCGTAAGGTTAGTAAAAAACTTACAGAAAAAGGCATGCCATTTTGTATGCGAGATGGTCATCTTAATTTTAATTTTAAAGAGTACAATATTACTTTAAAAGTAACTAATTTCCATCCAGGAATACCCGCACTTTTGAATTTACCTTATTCAACTTAGGTTAGATACCTCTTGTTTAATTGTATTTGGCAACCCATATAAAATGGAAACTTTTTACACACTCCCTTCGTCTTATTTTTAAAGAACTAAGCGTTGGGAGGATGACACAATGATGTCGAAGAGAAAACAGATTTGGATCATATCCATCACGACATTGTTAGTGATTTATTTGTTTTTCTTTCCCAATCCAACAGCGGAACTAGCGGTTAGGAAGCATTTATTCTTCTCTCTCCATCCAATAAAGGCTCTTAGTGTTCATGTAAAGGAGACAGGAAGCACTTCGTTTGGTGGAGCTAAATTATTCTATGTTGATGAAGTTTCAAAATCATTTATTTGGGTGAAGAAAAATTGGTTAGGTTATCGTGTAATTACGGATGGAAGTGGACCCTGATTTATACGAACACACGGAGGTCCAATACCTGTTCAACTCTAACGGGTAACAGTAGGTTTAAGTAATCGATGAGACGAAGAGGGGGAAATCGAAATGAAGACGATTAAGTGCATGATGGACCACCTGATCTGGGCAGACGGACGTATCTTGGACGCGCTCGAGGAGAGTGAGACGAGGAACAAGGACCTTCTGAAGCTGGTTCGGCACGTCGCGGTCGCGGAACGAGTCTGGCTGTCCCGATTGCAGGGCAAGGGCAGCGCGCAATATGCGTTGTGGGAGGAAACAGATGACCTGACGGTGATCCGGACGATGTTCGAAGAAAACGCTGAGCAATATCGCGTCTATATGGAAGGGCTCGAGGAATCCGAGTTGGACAAGATGATCGACTATGCGAACCAGAGCGGGGTTCCGTTCCGAACGTCCGTCCGGGACATCCTGTTGCAGGTCCTCTTACATGGGCAATATCACAGGGGACAGATCAATCGGGCACTTCGGATCGAATCGGCAGAGCCAGCCCAAATTGATTACATCACGTTCGCGAGGCTATAACAGGAATCTGATGATAATTTAATTCTTAAAAAAGCGCATACATCTGTTAAAAAACTTCATCCAAGTTCCTTCACCCTTCTGATACAGTAAAAAGAGGCGACCTTTCTAACGGCTGTCTCTTTTTTCTTTTGCCATAAACCAGAGGAGGATCGTGATGAAAAGCTTACAGGCCTTCTTGAAAAATAAGAATATGTTGATTCGAATCATTTTGTCCTATCTGTTGGTAGGGCTTTTAGTCATTGCCGTGCTGACGTTTGTCATCGCTTCCAAAGTGTCCCGAAATTTAACGGAACAGATTAATCGATCAACCGACACAGCTATTGAACAGTCTTTCAATACAGCGAACATTTTATTGACATCGACATTCACTAATTTCGGAAGTCTCTTTAATGGTCCTGAAATTCAGATGAGCTTTTACAATATGGATTTCAATACGAGTGAGCTTGGTCGAATTGGCAACAAGCTCTATGAATTGACCAGTACGAATCCACTGATCCATTCGATCTACTTGTTGAATGATCAGAAGAAGCTGGCTTTCTCATCACTTAGTACTGTCAAGTCGTTTGACGACTTCTATGACCCAGATGTGCTCCATTTATTGGCCAGTATTCAACCGAATCGCTCGAACATCTTTTATCCCCGTCATATCGATTATGCCATTTATGATAGGAAATATGAGATGAATGTGATTTCACTCGTATTTCCAAATGCTGTTGGCAAGGTGGCGAATGGCGCGCTGGTGCTTAATTTGGACCAACGTACGCTGCAAAGTATGGTCATGAACGGCGCGCAAGGCAGTTTGTTCGAATCCATGATTTTGAATAAACAGGGCACCGTGATTACTCATTCCACGAACGAGATGATCAACACGAATTTAACAGAAGAGTCATTTGTTCAGTCGATTAGTACCTCTCCTACACCGAAAGGTTCTTTTGAATTTAAAAAAGAAGGTCGTAGTTATCGGGTTTCCTATATCAAATCAGAAAGCTTGGGATGGACGTTCATCGGCTTAATCGATTATGAGAATCTCCTGAGTGAGGTCAGGGAAACGCAGCGGTTTATTTTAATGGTGACTGGCGGTTTGCTTGTAATTGTTTTACTTGTGGGCGGATTCTTTACGAAGTGGATTTACAGTCCTATTCATCGTCTTCTAGCGAAAGTGAATCTTTCCTCCAGCGGCACCCATAAACTGCAAGGAGAATCCGAGTTGGATGTGCTCGGAAGGACTTTTTATTACTTGGATCATCAGATTCAGGATCTTCAGTTGAGCGTAAAGGATTATCGTTCGGCCAAAAGGCATGAGGTGCTTCGTCTGCTGACATCCGGAGGCTGGTCGAATGAAGAGGAGATGTCTAGAAAACTGACCAGTGTGGGGATCGAATTCACTTATCCGAGATATGTCGTATGCTTGCTTCGACTCGATGCCTACCATCAGCTGCTAGCCACGTATAAGCAGTCAGATATTGCCTTGCTAAGATATGCCATATCGAATATAGCTGTTGAGGTCAGCTCAAGTCGAATGCCTGCTGTGTGTTTTGACTCAGGCGATGATGGGATCGCTATGATTGTGAACGTACAGGTGAGTACGGAGTTAGAGCCACAACTAACAGAAATGCTGCAGAATATCCAAGACAATGTCGCTCGCTTTCTACATCTATCCGTTTCAATTGCAGTGGGATCGGAGAGCCTTCGTTTGTCGGAAATCGAATCCTCAAGGGAGGCAGCCAAGCTTGCTTCCGCTTATCGCATCATCTTTGGGAACGAAGCCATTATTCATACAGGCATTGAAAAGTTAAGAGAGCCGCTGCAAGACAGCCAAGTGTCTGCCATGGAGAAACAGATCACGGATCAGTTAAAGCTCGGGGATATGGCGAGCATCAGAGATGCTTTTGCTGCTTTCCTTGCCTATACCCGTCAAGCTACGCCTGATGAGTTGATGCTCAGCTTGACGCAACTGCTCATTTCTACAGCGCGAACGGCTAAAGCGATGACCATGCAGAGCAGCGCGGCATCAATCATGGATATCGGCAGCCTCATGTCTACGCTTAATCAGTGGGAGACGCTAGAGGAAATCGAGGCCTGGTATTTAGATGTATGTGAGCAAGCCATAGGCGCTAGAGATTTGCAATCGCAACAGAAGAACAAATGGATTGTGGATAAAATAATTCAGCATATTCATGAGCATTATGATGATTCAAACTTAACCGTGGAGTCATTGGTGGAAGTCGGCGGCCTCTCCATGAATTACATGCGCAAAGTGTTCAAAGAGATTGCGGGACAATCGATTACCTCGTACTTGATCGAATTCCGTTTCGCCAAAGCCAAAGAACTGCTCGTTGAAACCGATCTTCCGGCAAACAAGATTGGTGAGATGGTAGGGATGGAAAATACGAATTATTTTTACGTCTCGTTCAAAAAGCATTGCGGAAAGACGCCGGATCACTACAGGAAACATCATAAGTTCAGCGTACAAGAAGCGTGATCGTAGGTTTCCAGCAAAATGAGACATGTTTAAATTCCAATGGCGGGCGTATGAACTTTAGCACGATAAGTTCATATGTTCGCTTTTTTAAGTGATAAAAGCACAAAAGAATGAAAATGGTGTAATTTCACACATGGATTTCGGTGGAAATCAGTGATTTTGACTACATATTAAACTTTTATGAAGGAGCGATCCAACGTACAGTAGAGTCATCGACCTAGTGAAAGGAGGAAACAAGATGAGCAACACAATGACATCCACACAAACAACGATGAAAACATCGGAGGCTAAGAAACAACGTGGTGCGGTTATCGCTTTTTTTCATGAACTGAAAATAAATAAATTCATGTACGTTTTGGCACTTCCCGGTGTTGTCTGGTTTTTAGTCTTTGCTTATCTGCCTATGGGAGGTATCGTTGTTGCTTTTCAAGACTTCAAAGCGGTGAAGGGTATTACTGGCAGTAAATTCGTAGGACTAAAAAACTTCCAATTCTTCTTCAACTCCAGCGATTGGATTAAAGTCGTGAGCAATACGGTATTTCTAAACGTACTTTTTATTACATTCGGAACGATAGCCGCTGTGGTGATCGCGATTATGGTGACGGAGATTGGAGGCAAATGGTTTAAGAAAATTTCCCAATCCGTTATGATTTTCCCGCATTTTCTCTCTTGGACGGTTGTTGCCATGTTCATGACGGCTTTCGTGGCGACAGACGGTGGATTTTTAAATCAATTCATAGGTATGTTCGGGATTGAACCCATACAATACTTGTCTTCTCCACACTACTGGCCAGCCATTCTCGTTATGTTGAAAATTTGGCATGGAGCCGGTTTCGGATCCATCGTCTACATGGCCACGATTTCTGGGATCAATCCGGAAATTTACGAATCTGCCGCCATGGATGGCGCGAGTCGCCTCCAAAAAATTCGCTACATCACGTTGCCGCTATTGAAACCGACAGTCATCCTATTGACCATACTTGCAGTCGGGGGCATCTTTAACGGAGATTTCGGTATGATTTATGCGATTATTGGCAGAAATCCACTGCTTTACCCATCGACGGATGTAATCGACACTTACGTTTTCCGTTCATTGATGGATCTTGGAGATATGGGGATGTCGGCCGCTGTAGGCTTTTTACAATCGATTATCGGGTTCATTTTAGTAATCACAGTGAACTATGTGGCTAAGAAAACATCGCCAGACTCGGCTATCTTTTAAGAAAGGGAGGCTGCATATGATTCAAGAGAGTTTATCAGATAAGCTGTTGAAATGCGTATTTTATCTCATTCTTGTGTTGTTCTCGGTTTACTGTTTGATTCCATTTATTTCGGTTCTGGCAAGCTCGTTTGCTACAGAAGGCGAGATATTAAAGAATGGCTATACGTTCTTTCCCAAAGAATTCTCGCTGCAGGCGTACAAATTGATTTTTGAAGATAATACGATCTTCCGCGCATATGGCGTAACTACTTTCGTTACCCTTGCCGGCACGACGTTATCCATGATTTTTACCAGTGCTATGGCTTATGCCATTTCCGTTAAATCGGTTAAATATCGCAATAAAATCGCTTTTTTCGTGTATTTTACGATGCTGTTCCATGGTGGTTTGGTCGCTTCCTATTTGTTAATTTCCAAATATTTGGGGATGAAAGACTCGATTTGGGTACTCATCATTCCGAGTATGATCAGCGCTTGGAATATGTTTCTGCTGCGAAATTTCTTTGCAACGATTGATGAATCGCTTGCGGAATCCGCAAAGATGGATGGCGCGAACGATGCCTATATTTTATTTCGCATTATTCTTCCCGTTTCGCTGCCCGCACTCGCTACAATTGGGTTGTTCTACGCTTTGAGTTATTGGAACAATTGGTTCAGCGCGCTGCTGTATATCAACGATCCGCATAAGTTTCCATTGCAATATTTGATTCAGCGCATTATGAACAATTTGGACTATATTAATGAGGTTTCAGCCGATGTGAATATCCCAAACTTTGTCCCGCCAGCTATTACAGTTCGGTTGGCTACGACGATCGTTACGATCGGCCCGATCATATTTTTGTATCCGTTTTTGCAGAAATATTTCGTCAAAGGTTTAATGGTTGGCGCAGTGAAAGGCTAGTTCCGCTATTGGCGGTTTAGTATAGATGAGGAATATTAGGGAGGATAAAGATATGAAAACAAGAATGGTTTCTACTTCGTTATTGGCAGTAGCAGTAATTACCACGGCTACGGCATGCAGCAATTCCAAACAACCAGAAGCAAGTACTGCTGCTACTGCTGTAACTTCCACAGCACCTGCGAAATTAGCACCTGTTACATTGAAGGGCATGCTGTTCGGAGATCCGCCGAAAGATATGCAGCTCGTCATGGATGAATTCGAGAAACGGACCAAAGACACGCTGAATACGAAGTTGAATATTCAATGGAATCCGAGCGCTGATCATAAGCAAAAAGTGAAGTTGATGATGACAGCCGGTGAAGAGGTTGATTTCGTGTTTGATGCCGATTTTATGAATCTGAAGGAACTTGTCCCACAGGGGGCTTATGCACAGTTGGATAAATATTTTAATAATGATGCTTATCCAGGTTTGAAGAAAGCGTTTACGCCAGAATTTGTTGAAGCGAATAAGCGTTTTGACGGTCATCTGTACACGATTCCTTTCACGCAGTATTTCTATGATTTGCCTGTCGTGTATATTCGCAAAGATTTACGTGAGAAATACGGTTTAGGTAAGATTAACAGTTATGAAGATCTAGAGAATTTTTATAAAAAGGTACAAGAGTCTGACAAAACGCTAACTCCGCTTGCGGTTAAAGGCAATGGCGGCTTTCAGGAAATTTGGACAGGTGAGAGTAATACGAAAATACCCAATGTTGGTACAGTTGGTATAGCTGGCATTCCTATCCTTGTTCAATTATCGGATGACGGGAAAAAAGTTCAAAATATGGCGGCACTGGGTGATGACGCTGAGGCGTTTGCGAAGCTGCCATCTCCTTACAATACGGCAAAAACGGCTTACCCACAGTACGATAAATGGGCGGAATGGAGCAGATATTTAGAGAAAGACGTAGTTAGCCAGAAGGATAGTAAAGCTTATTTCATGTCTGGAAAAGCGGCTACTTATTATGGCACAATTAGTTCCTTTGCTGCAGATAGAAAGAAGCTGAAGGAAACGATCTCTACGGCAGATCTGGAGTTTTTCGTGCTTAGAAAAGATATTCGTGATATGAAACCCCAAGCCATCAGCACGAACTACAGATCAAATAACTCGATCGCAATTCCTACGACTTCTAAAAACATAGATCGAACAATGAAGTATTTCGATTGGTTGTTCAGTAGTCAAGAAAACCATGATTTAATTGAATACGGTATTCCGGGAAAACATTGGGAAGCCGTAGGCAGCAATCAAATCAAATTACTGGATGAGTCGAAAAACTACAATTTTCCTGGATACGAAATGTCCTGGAATCCCAACATGATCCGACTTAGCAGCGATTTGGATGACACATCACGCAAATATTTCGAATACTCGGCGAAAGCGGATACGTATTATTCAGCTCCGCTAGCCATGTTTACTTTTGACAGTACGAATGTGAAAGCGGAAGTTGCAAGTATTACCTCCAAAACGGATCCATTTATTCAACTATTGAAAGCTGGTCAGATCAAAGACTGGGAAGCGCAGACTGCCAAGTTGAGCGGTGAATTGAAAGCCCTTGGGATGGACAAAGTCCGAGCTGAGCTGCAAAAGCAAATCCAAGCTTACTTGGATAAAGGCGGAAGATAATAGGCACGGGGCGACAGTTGAATATAAGTTCAATTGTCGCTTTCTTTTGTCATGCTTTTAGAAGTGAAAAGGAGTGAATCGGATGGCAAATCGAATAAATATGTTAGAAGAGTGGCATCAGGCAGGCTTCAACGGCGATTATGGGTTTCAGCTGAAAGAGAGCTTAAAACTGGAATTTCCAACCCTAGATGGGTCCGTTGGTTGGTATCCAATTGGTTTTGAAAGAGGAAATGATGCGGCGCTGGATATCATGGGCTGGCATGGCTTAGAGCTTGTCGTGCATACAGCAGGTGAAGAGACTGAAGTCATTGTTAAAGCAGGGTTTATCGACGATCGATCTGTTTCCGCAACAGTCTGGCTGGCAGGAGCGGGAGAGCATCGAGTCTCCATAAAGTTGTCTGATTTTGAGATGGAGACATGTAAACGGAATATTTGGCGCTTTCTCAAACGTTTTGAGTTACGCGGAGAAGCTGAACTTATTCGGGCGGAACTTCGAAGAGGTCAGAAAATCTATGTAGAAAGCGATGTGCGGGGCAAATCTGGTGAGATCGGTGATGAAGTCGTCTATACGATGACCATTCATAATTGCACGGAGGTTAAGCAAAGCGTTACCGTCAAGCAGGTGTTTGAAGGCTGGGAGTCCCTACTGCCGATCATCACACCTTCGCGATTCATACTTGGGCCTAATGCAAAACAGGAAGTTACAGCGACGGTTCACGTACATGAACGCATGGTGCCTGGGGGGCATGAGACGACGGTACTCCGTTTTATCGCAGGCGGAGATAGTGTCGGCGCCGTTGATTTAGTATTAAAAACAATGCGTAGTTTGCAGCATCCCTACATTTATCATAATGAAGAACAATGGAAAGCTGTAAAGATGAAGGTGGATACCCATGCAACTTTTCAACCAGGGTATGACAATATCATCGGAGTTGCTGATCGGTGGGAGGTGACTCCGCCTCTGCCTGTAGATGAGCGAGACTACTGCTATGAAACAAGTGAAGAATACGGGATTATGTCGGCCGCATATGCTTACGCATTAACCAAGGAATTGAAGTATGCGGAAAAAGTGGCGAAATTCTTGCGTTATTTCATTGATGAAGATAACGGATATCCGAAAAAGAAGAAGGGCTGCAGCCAAAGCTATGTGCAGGAGGGGCACTTTTTCCAGCATCTAGCGATTCCATACGATATCATCCATGATTCGGGTGTGCTAACCGAGGGAGACCATCGTGGCATTGAAAAATCGTTTCGAATCTACATGGACATCCTGGATCATCATCTCCAGAGAGGTCATATTTCCAATTGGCTCTTATCCGAAATTACAGGTGCTTTGTATTGTGCATTAGCGATTCAAGATATGGAAAGAGCATTACGCTTTGTTTACGGCGCTGGAGGCTCGATCGATCAATTGAAATACGGTTTGTTTAATGATGGATGGTGGCATGAATGTTCCGTAGGGTATAACACTTGGGTCTCGTCCATGTATATCCATACTGCGCATGCGTTACTTCCGTTCGGATATAACCTGCTGCACACGCATTTCAGAATTCCGTTCAACGACGAAGTTAACAGTACTTATGGCGGCCAAGAAGCGGAAATAAGATTCGGTATGTACAACAAGAAATGGGGCGGCAATCGTAAAAGCTACGTTTGTATCAAAGATTTGTTCGATGCCGTCATTCCGTTTCTCGATGATCGAGGCGTGTTATTCGGCATCAGCGATTCCGATGAGAAGAAGCTGAATGGCGTCCATTTCGGGTCTACGTTCGACTTGGCCTATCAGTATTATCAGGATCCGGAATACATCGCGGTTATTCATCGTTTTGAACAAGCGGATCCGATATTCGGGCATGTCGAGCTTCCAGAGTATGCGTCAACGTATACGAAGAAAAACGCATTTTCAGATAACGTAGGTATCGCCATGTTAAGAAGTCAGACGGAAAACCGAGAGCAAAAAGATCAAATCCAAGCGGTCGTACGCTATGGTTCACATGGCTATGCACACGGGCATTTTGATCGCACAGAAGTGCTATCCATTATGCGTCACGGACGCAGCTTTTTTAATCCCGAACATGTTTGGTGGGGCTATGGACATTTTATGTATAAGTTTTATGTGCAAAATTCGATGACCAAGAACATGGTTGTTGTCGACGGAAAAATGCAAGTGCCAAGCGACTCCAAACGCCTGATGTTCTACAGCGGTCAAGCGATTCAGGCTACGGCAATCGAAACTGAGTCACGTTGGTCCTATCCGCCATACGGCGGCATGGTTTATAACGACAATGAAACATTAGCAGATCGATGTCAAATGAATGCAAGTTGGCTGCCTGAAGTAAAGGATGCACCGCCATATGGCGCTTTATCTGATTTCACGGAGCCGATCTTACAACGAAGAGTGATGGCCGTTACGGATGACTATTTGGTTTTGTTTGATTATATAAAAGGAGAAATTGAGCATCAGTATGATAGCTTATTCCAAATCAAAGGATTTAAAGCGATAAAAGGTGCTGAAATCAATTATACAAAGCATACGAGTCAATGGACGGATAATCCTTTGTCGGACGCTCAGTTTATTACCGATTGCCATTGGTATGAAGTCTCTGGCTCTAGCGTCGCCAGCTTTGAGACTGTGTACGGCGAGGGAGAAGATATGCGCGGAAATCGCACGGCACATAATAGCCCAGGCGTATTGAAAATGGACGTCCATACCGCTTGGCCACGGCAATCCGTTCAAATTACGGGGAGAGCAGCGGAGCATCATGGTATTACAATCCCATTCGCATACGAAGTGGAAGTTGACGGCGAAGTTCAGGCACAGGGCGAGTTCGGGGCATGGTTGCTGGGGGAAGGGAAATGCGATATCGATCTGCAAGGAGCAAAGACGATAACGTTAAAAGTAAACAATCACCCCATCTATAACGAGCAGAAGTATCCGCAACGAACCAAACAGGGGCTTTTCTGGGGAGATGCTTATTTAGTCCGAACAGACGGAAGCAGAAAACCGTTATCCGAGCTACCCTTGATGTATGAGAATATCGATCTTGGCTTTGGCATCGGCAAAGATTACGAAGGCGGAAGGGTAACAATTGTTGGAAATGCATATGCGAATGCCATTCCGACGAGTCCTATCGATCATGACAGGGAAGGAACCATTTGTTTAGATGTGTCTGGGATGGGGGCTGTACGTTTTGTAGGGCTTATCGGCGCCGACGCGTTTCCTGGTGACGAAGATCAACGCCGTATTACGTATGCAGTCCGAACAGAAGGGCAAATCGGCAGGTTTATTACGGTTGTCGAGCCCTATGAATCGCAAGCGATGGTTGTATCTGTGAAGGCTGTTGATGACCGCACAGTGGAGGTACAGCTGAAGGACGGAAGAACACAAGTACTAACCGTTAACCATATCGAGGCTGAAGATGTATCCGTCCGAATCGTGGAATCCAAAGACGGTCGAATCATTCGGGAAGAACTCGCTTTAGGCAGATAAGGCACAGCAATATGTATGATATACAGGAGATGATGCACAATGGGAGAAAAAACAGAACATACAGCTCGCTTGCAATCGCTCGTTGATAGTGCCGAATACTTATTAAAAAAGAAGGGAGAGTATTTTACCGAGGGTGCCAAACTGGCGTTAACCGCAATGGTTAAGGATGCAGTTCTAGCATTGAATGGGGAATACCGTGTTCCTTTCATCAGAAACCGTGAATTCTACAAACCTAGAGAAGAGGAAGCTGTTTTATTTACGACAAAGCGTTTTACAATGGCCCCTACCTACAATATGGACGGCAAAGTTTATCATGAGTATGGCTTGGAGCCTGCTCTAGCATGGTTTAAAGCGCAGGATATGTTGAACAAAGATCTCGAAACGTTACAGAACTTAGCTGACTTAGCCATTAGCAAAGCGGAGGAGTTGTTAGCCACTTCGACGATTGGCACAGAAATTGGACAATTCGATGCCGATTCAGCAGGTAAGTTGAAAGCTGCAATTCAGAAATTGCTCACAGTCAAAGCGGGTATTACTAGCTCAGTTGAGCCTTTAGCAAAGGCTGTTGTGCATGTTTTTAATAGGAGTAAAGAGGTTCGTTTCTCGCGAGTACTACGCACGGATGTTGATACGGTTTCCACCCTTTACCTAACGCATGAGGGTTTGAAGAAAGTAAAGGAAATGGCCCAATCCGATGCACGGATTCAAAAACAATATGAGCAGATCGTTAATATCGCAAACACATACAGTTTGGATTACATTGAAAAGGCACTTGATTTAGTCATGAAAGAAGATGCTGATTATGAGGAAATGAATAAGCACTTCTATATCTGGAGCTCCACAGATAAAATCGTCAACTTCCGAGCACCGGATGGAGCAGTGAAAGCGGCGCTTTCCTTTATTCTCCCTGCCCAAGAGAATGAACAGGAGGGACTCGGCCATGTCTGGATCGACAATGTGAACATCCTTTCCGCGCAAGGAGGCAGCTTGACGATTGAGAATGGCGGATTCGATGAAGGCGATGATATGCCGTTTCACTGGCAGAGTGATATCCTTCGTGGCACCCCAATACTTAAGTGGGAGGGAGAGTATCCATTCTGCGGCGGAGGAGCCAAAGGGGAAGTAGCTACGGCTAATCCGTCTTCACAAACGCAATTCACGTATAAAGAAGATACCACCAAGCATGCCATTTATATCTGTAATCCTACACCTGAGGATGAGGGGGGATGGTCGTACGACAAGGATATTCCGATAACTGGCGGCTTAGCATACACGTTGACCTTCGCTGCCAAGATTGATGGGAAGCTGAAAAAGGGGTTAAAAACGGTTATTACGTTCAAAGACGAGACCGATCAGGTCTTGGACGTGTTTGATTATGATTTTAATCGGAAATCCTCGTTGTCTAATTCCTGCTTTCTGTTAACGATGCAGTGTGACGCTATTCAGTACGCATTGACACAAGATATGTCGTATGCCTTCAAAGCAAAGAATGAAATCTTATATACGTTGAACGATTTCTGTCAAGGGGCAGAGCATTGGTTAGCCTGTAATTCACGTCCTGATGGCAGTGATTCTTACGGGGCCGTTCAAGGTGGAAGAGTACTATGTAGTGTAGCCGTAACGTATTCCTTTATTAAAGAAGCACATGTGTTTACCGTTTCAGAGAAAGAACGTTTCTATGCCATGATCGCATATTTGCTCCCTTATATGCTCGATTTAAGGGATCGTACTGAGCTTTCTCCACTAGATGCCCAGCATGGCAGCGGCAATTGGCAAACGGATATGTGTGCGGGGACGGCCTATATGATGTTGGTGCTGGACGATTTCCCGAATCGAAAAGCATGGTTCTATAATGCCTATATGGTCTTGAAATCTCAACTGGAGTTAAACGTTAATCCAGATTCTTCGTGGCCGGAGTCAATCCGTTACCATCATGCGGCTTTGGAGCGGTTTGCCGGTTTTGCGAGAGTGCTGGATCATGCCATTGGGGAAAATTGGTTCGAGACGACACCGCTCGCCCGTATGTTTGATTTCAGCATTCATGTACAGACACCGGGGTATGCCTTTTTTGATGGACACATCGGAACACCGCCGTTCGGAGATCATGCCTTAAGCGGGGGAACAGAATTCGGAAGCTACGGAACGTATATAGGAGATGTCGAAAAGGTTGATAAAGCATTAGCGGATCGTATGTATCATTCGTGGCGCATGGCAGGTAAGCCGTTCAAGAAGTTCTGGGGTGAAGGTATTGCCCTCGATAATATTCTGGGTAAAGGTGATTCTTACCAGGCTTCTGGATCCATTACCTTAGATTCAACCCTTCATTATAAGAATGCAGGAATTTATGTATTCAGGAGAGATTTTGGGAGCGCCAATCAAAGTTATTTTGCGATCATGTCGAGTCCTGAACCGATCGCTCACGGACATCTGGATCAAGGCTCGTTTATTTTATATAAAAACAGTATTCCGCTCGTGATGGATTCCGGCATTGAAGGGTATTTCGACAGCAGCACCAGTTGGCATATCAGTTCCTATTCGCATGCTTGCATGCAGTTCGCAACCCAGAAGACCATACAGGAGAAGTCCGGAAACGGATCAATTAATCTGTCTGCAGGAACGTATAGTTTAGAGCGCGGGTGGGTGGATGTTCCCAGAACAAGTAAGGTTGTGAGCAGTAGCCTTGGCAGCCATGTAGAGATGATTACTATTCAGATTGCGAATCCGGAAGGCAATGGCATTCACACTCGAAAAGTTATTTATGTAAAGGAACATGATCTCTATATCATCCGTGATACTGTTCAGGATTTTGAAGGTGAGTTGTTGTTTAATTTACCAGTTGCAGCAAAGCATTCCTACATGAACGGTAATCGTGTTTATTCCGAAGGGATCTACAATGTTGATTTGGAGACAGTCTTTGTCAGTAATGTGAAACGAATAGAGTTAGAAAAGGGGCGCTCCACCACATTTTTTGAGAGTGAGCATGGTCACGTATGTCTGATGGATTATGTACGTGCCACTTCCGATGCCCGAGAAGGCTTCCTAACAATTCTGCATCCAAAAGAAAGAGGACAGAAGAGTTTGAAAGTAACGAAACTCGCTGAGGATACACTTCTCATTTCTACTGGGGATGTAGAATTAGAAATAGATGTGCAACGTGAGCTTGTTTCAGTGACAAGCAAATGATGGTAAAAGGGAAAGCTAACCGTTCTATTTGAACAGTTAGCTTATATCTTTTTAGAACTGTAGGTGTGTTTATTCTATAGTTTCTTCAATTCATAACGGTATTAAAAAACAGCAGAAATACCTTAAAAAAGTTCATGCCTATGTATGCTAATCTTTTGTTAAGCAGTAACACGAATCATTGCGAGCGTAGTCAGGGGGGGGATTCGCAATATCTGCAACCGATTACATGATAAACAATAACAGATCATTTTGGAGGTACTCCTAATGTTAGTGAAATGTTGGAAGAGATTGGCTCCTCTGCAGCGGTTTATGATTTTAGCTTAATGGTGAATGGCAAGCAAGTAACGAATTTTAATGGCAATGAGGTTAAGGTGGAACTACCATATACCTTAGTGCCAGGTGAGAATCCCAACAAAATTGTCGTTTATTATTTGACAGACGAAGGCAAGCTAGAGGTCATTAAGAATGGTAAATATGATCCTGCAACTGGAATGGTTGCATTTAAAGCCAAGCACTTCAGTAGATATTTGGCAGCTTATACAGAAGTGAGTTTCCATGATCTTGCGGGTGTAAAATGGGCGAGTGACGCGATTGAAGCGCTAGCGGCAAGAGGCATTGTTCAGGGAGTAGGGAATTCCCAGTTTAATCCGGAGAATCAGGTGACGCGGGCGGAGTTTATTACGATGTTGGTTAACGCCTTCGATTTGAAAGATCCTACTGCGACTACAACTCTGGCAGATGTTCAACCCAGTTCCTGGTATTACAGCTCAATTGCAAGCGCGCAGAAGCTAGGAATCGTAAATGGTCAATCATCTACCTTATTCGGTGTTAACGACAGAATCAGTCGCCAGGATATGGCTGTCATGGTGTACAGGACGATGCAGGTGATGAATGCTCATTCAGCGACAAAGAATACGTTAACTACATTTACAGATCAAGCATCAATTCGTAGCTATGCTTTGGAAGCAGTTGCTAGTATGCAACAAGCCGGCATCATTGAAGGGATGGACAATGGCAATTTCGCACCAACATCCTTGGCAACAAGAGCTCAAGGTGCCGTTGTGATTTTTAGATTATTTGAGTAGGAAATACAAATTGCAAGCTGTTTGAAGAAGGTGGTCCCCTTATGATTAAGGGGACTTTTTTTAATTCGTAACCTGTGAACCACTATTAAGTTTCCTGTATGCAGATGGCGTCATAGTAAGCCGCTCTTTAAATACGCGCGAAAAGGTGGCATAGGAGGTAAAACCAACTTCGAAGCAGACGGAGGTTACGGGCTCATTGCCGGAAATGAGCAGGCTGCACGCGTGTGATATTCTTATTTTCTCAAGGAAAATATGGAAATTCTCCCCGATGCTTGATTTGAATGAAGTGCTGATATGCGGAACGCTTAAATAGAAGCGCTCTGCCAACGTTTCCAGTTTAATATCATCGCGGAAATGTTGATAGACATAGAGAATGATCTCCCACATTTTCCCCTTTTTATTAGGGGGGTTATAGGTATCATTGTCTCTCTTGGCGAAACAGCTTCGCTCCAATAAGATTAAGGCTTCGGTTAATTTCGTTTTGAACATGAGCTGACTCAAGGGTCTATTGCTAAGGATTTCCTCATGCATCCTCTCGAATATAGGAAGAAGCTGCCTGGTAAGTTCATCCGCCAATTGGTAGGAAGGATCTCCTTCCGTACCCGCACGAAGCAGGATGTCACTGAAAGAGGCAGCAATGTCATCGGAACCATAAATAGCTTGCAGCCCGATAGCCCCAATATATAAATGCAGCTCCTGACCTCGTGTTATTCGGATTTGATGCACTTGATGCGGAAGTAAGAGGGTGAACGTGCCCGGCCCAATAGCTCGCTCAATCCCATTGATAATTTCTGTTCCACTGCCGTAAAAACAATAGGTGTATTCAACGAAATTATGTGTATGCGGCGGGACATCGGCGGTTAGCTTGTGAATTTTAAAGGTAAAAGGAAAGGAATTATGCAGTTCGGGGTCTCCAGGTAAGTTAAAAGGAATCATGTCATCACACGCCTTAGAAGAGAATCGGTTATCCCTATCATAATCTAAAATCTTAAAAAATGAGATATTTTTCATAATTTTGATAAGTAGTGAGATGACGTACTGATTACAATGAAGAAAATATCCAAAAGGAAGGTTGTTACGATTATGAATGTTTTGCAATATGTGAATCCATTACAGGGGACAGCTTCTACATTTCGATTCTCCAATGGAAATACACTGCCTCTCGTTGCACGACCATTCGGTATGGCGGCATGGAGTCCCCAGACGGATGAAGCAGGAAAAGGCTGGTTTTTCCACCCATCCCATCGCCATTTTGAAGGTATTCGGCTGACGCACCAACCAAGCCCATGGATTGAAGATTACGGCCATTTAACCATTCTGCCGCAAACGGGCCCACTTATCGTATCCGCCACGAAACGGTCGTCCTCATTCCGTAGCGAGGATATGTCTATCAAGCCCGATTATTTCCGTGTAAAGCTGCAGCGTTATAATGCGTTATTGGAACTGAGCCCGACAGAACGTTGTGCAAGTATGCGAATGACTTTTGAGGCTACACAAGAAGCGAGAGTTTTGGTGGCGCCATTTGCTGGAGAATCGTCCATAACCATTGACCCTGCAAGAAGAAGGCTAACAGGGTATACTCGTGCGAATTCGGGCGGCGTTCCTGAGAATTATGCGATGTATGTTGTGATTGATGTTGATTGTGATTTGGATGTGCAAGCATGTGGTGTTTTTGATCAGGATTTTAATGCATCTACAAGCTTACATGAAGCAGGGAATCGGATAGGTGCTTTTATTGGATTGAACGTACCGCAATCAGGTGAAGTTAATCTTCGTATGGGCACTTCTTTTATTAGTATCGAACAAGCGATAACCAACCTTACACAGGAAATAGGCTCAAAATCATTCGACTTGGTTAGAGCGGAAGCAACGCAGGCGTGGGAAGAGACGTTGAATCGCATACAGGTGGAGGATCAAGATGAGGACAAATTAAGCACGTTTTATACTTGTTTGTACCGAGTTTGCTTGTTTCCCCGGACGTGGCATGAGTTTACCGATCAAGGGAAAAAGGTGCATTACAGTCCATATAACGGCCAAATCGTTCAGGGACCGATGTACTGTGATAATGGATTTTGGGATACGTATCGGACCTCATATCCTTTGTTTAGTCTGCTATGTCCCTCTCGTTTAGGCGAAATCTTACAATCTTACGTTAACGCCTATAAGGAAGGCGGCTGGATGCCAAAGTGGTCTTCCCCTGGAGAACGAAGTGCAATGCCGGGGACGTTGATTGATGCGGTTTTTGCAGATGCTTTTGTAAAAGGGATTGAAGGATTCGATGTACAGTCGGCTTATGAAGGATTGCTAAAGCATGCCTGTCGAGCGGCGGATGATCCTCATCTTGGCAGGAAAGGCGTTCGTGCTTACCAAGCGCATGGATATTTGCCAGCGGATCAGTTTCACGAGAGTGTCAGCAATACGTTGGATTATGTATATGGCGATTTCTGTATTGCTCAGCTTGCCAAAAGTCTCGGGAAAACCGAGGATTACACGCTGCTGATGAATAGGGCAACGAATTACGCCAAATTACTGGACCCTACGGTAGGTTTTATGAGGGGGAAGAAGGCCGATGGCGACTGGGTTGAAGAATTCGATCCGATCGAGTGGGGTGGTGCCTATTGTGAAGGCAGTGCCTGGCAGTGCAGTTGGGCTGTTCAACACGATATTGTTGGATTAGCCGAGTCGATGGGAGGAAAAGATGTCTTCTTAGCTCGCATGAACGAATTAATGACCACTTTACCCGTATTCAAGGTGGGCAGCTACGGTTTTGAAATCCATGAAATGTCGGAAATGGCTTCGATTAACTTCGGACAATTTGCGATTAGCAATCAGCCTAGTTTTCATATTCCTTATTTGTTTGCGGCGGCTGGGTCACCAGCTGGGACGCAATTCTGGGTCAGAAAAACAGCAAAGGAGCTGTTTAGTTCTGCACCTGATGGCTTACCCGGTGATGAAGACAATGGGAGCCTGTGTGCTTGGTATATTTTTGCCTGCATGGGGATGTATCCGTTATGTCCAGGGGTACCTGAATATGTGATAGGGAGTCCGATGTTCGGGCGTATGACCATCCATTTGGAGGGCGGCAAACAGATTGTAATAGAAGCCGAGCATAACGCAGCTGACCATCCTTATGTGCAAAGCGTACAGATGAACAATGAGCCGCATCAGCCTTTGTTTTTTACACACGATCAGCTTATGGAAGGTGCTTTGATTCAATTTGGTATGTCGGACACACCGCAAGAGATGCAGGTAGAAAATAAGCATCTGCCTTACTCGATGTCACTCCGAATTCAATCAGAAGGGAAATGAAACATGACAACAAAACGTGAGTCCATCGTAAAACCAGGTTTTTTTGCTATGGCTGCTGCAGCGGATAGCCGCAGAGGTGAATTTGATTTAGGTAACGAGGTCTTGATTGCGCACAAAGTACCCGTTGATTTTGTGTTTATCGGCGATTCGATCACGCATATGTGGGAGCTGAATGCTTATTTTGGTCGCGGCGGTCGTTTTATTGTAAATCGAGGGATTGGTGGGGATATTAGCAGCCATGTGTTAAGAAGATTTGATGCTGATGTGATTCAATTGAAACCCAAGGTTGTGGTGATCAAAATTGGCGTGAACAATTTCTGGGCGCTGGATGGCGCTATAGCGGAGCATAGGAGAACAGCGGAGCAAATCATGCCAGCACTTGTTGATAATATTCAGGAAATGGTAGTAAAGGCGAAAGAACACGAGATTACACCGGTCATCTGTTCCATTCTGCCAACGAATATGCCGCATTCGGCAAACAATACGATACGAAACACGAGTATTCGCTTTGTAAACGAACAACTTCAACAAATAGCTAACGAACAAGGGGCCATCTATGTCGATTACCATGCGAGGATGGTCACAGAAGATGGTATCCAGTTACGCGATGGGCTTGCAGACGATGGGCTTCACCCGCATGTGCTCGGTTACGATATTATGGCGAATGTTTTGCGTGAAGAATTGGCGCTTAAAGGGATTCAAATTTAAGTTAGTGGGACATAAAGCTAGGGGCTCGTACCTTCATGGTACGGGTTTTCCTCATTTTATCCCACAATTGTTAATGGAAGTTCATGATCTTCATAAAGGATCATATCCAATAACTAGCTGCTGGTGGAATAATGATGGGGAAACGAACCCGTTTCTATTCTAGGGAAAGATGGTGGTTGGTGAATGTTAGTAAGACGAAGTGGATGGAAGGTGTTTTTATTATTGATGGTTGTAGTCTTTGCGTTTGTAGGATTGCTAGGAGCAACACAAGTGCATGCGACAAATGATGATTATGATACGATGAGAATCAGGTGGAAGAGCTTCTTAACAGGAGGAACAACCTTTGACACCTCAGATCCAGACATTGCTGTCAAGCTGAACAGTGTAAGTCAAACCAACTGGAGTACGTTGATAAAGACATCGAATCGGACGTACTTATGGAGTGATTTAAACAAAACGGACGATTCCTCTCATATTACAGGGAGCTACCTCCGAATTAAGATGATGGCGCTTGCTTATAGCACGGTTGGTTCCAGTTTATACGGGAATCAGGATCTAAGGGCTGACATTATTGATGCCATGGATTGGATGTACACCAATCGATATAATGAAACGAAATCAGCCTACGGGAATTGGTGGGACTGGGAGATCGGTACCCCTTTGCATATTAATGATATTGTTGTACTCATGTATGAGGATCTCATCTCAACGCCAGAAAAAATAACCAATTACATGATGGGGATTGAAAAAAATTCCCCTGATCCGAATAAGGTCAATAACGGGCAATATGTGCCTACAGGGGCAAATTTAGTTTGGAAATGCCAAGTGGTTGCTTTACGGGGTGTGATTTTAAAATCCACGACAAAGCTGACATCAGCAAGAGATGCGTTAAATCCGGTGTTTGATTATGTGACTTCGGGGGATGGCTTCTATACGGATGGATCATTTATCCAACATAATGTTTACGCTTACACGGGGGGCTATGGTGTAAGTCTGCTGCAAGAACTGGCTAATTTGCTGTTGTTGCTCAATGGCTCGCCATGGCAGCCAACGTATGCAGGTACAGCTAATGTATATAAGTGGATTTATGATTCCTATGAGCCACTCATTTATAACGGTGCCATGATGGATATGACGAGAGGAAGAGCCATTTCTCGAAATTATGAACAAGATCATGTTATTGGACATAATGTGATAGCCTCGATTATCCGCTTAGCTCAAAGTGCTCCTACGGTGGATGCACAGCGAATGAAAGCGATGGTGAAAGCATGGATTGGAGCCGACACCCAATTTAATTTCTACAAAGATACTAACTTAAGTACGACGGTCATAGCCAAGGCGATTATGAGCGATAGCAGCATTGTGCCTAGAGAAGAAAAGGTGCAAACCAAGGTCTATGCTGGCATGGATCAGGTGGTACATATTCGTCCAGGGTTTGGATTCGGTGTCAGTATGTCATCGCATCGCATTGGTACTTATGAAGCGACCAATGGTGAGAATTTGAAGGGCTGGTACACAGGCGTTGGCATGACGTATCTGTATAACAAGGATCCACTTCAGTTTACCGATTACTGGCCGACCGTGAATAAGTACAGACTCCCGGGAACGACGGTTGATACGATGCCGAGAGCGGATGAGGAAGGAGCAGGGTATCTGAGTCCCAAAACATGGGCAGGGGGTACAGAATTACAAGGTCAATTTGCAACAGCTGGCATGGACTTGAAAGGGTATGGAAGTACGTTAAAAGCCAAGAAATCCTGGTTTATGTTTGACGATGAAGTGGTTGCGCTTGGGACAGGAATAACGAGCACGGACAACAGATCAATCGAGACAACCGTTGAAAATAGAATGCTCACGAAGACACAAGTTACACAAGGAATCGATCCGGCGTCACCTCCATCAACACCCATTGGAAGCGAACCCTTGCGTCATAAAGTTTATGCTGTTACAGACAGCGTGAACGATGGTAATCTACCGGAAAATACGTTTGACAATAACTTTGGTACGAGATGGTCATCCAGTGGCGATGGACAATGGATTCAATATGACCTTGGTAAAATACAATCCATTGGATATTTGGGAATAAGCTTTATGCTTCAATCTGCAAGAACGACTAATTATGAAGTCTTGGTTTCCGAGGATGGTCAAATATGGGATCAAGTCTTTAATGGGACTTCCAGTATCGTCAGCGATGCGCAACTTCAAATCGTTGATTTTCCAGATACCCAAGGCAGATATGTCAAAATCATCGGTCATCAGAACTCAACGGGGCCGTGGAACAGTATCACGGAAGTACAAATTTATGCCCCATGTACGGCGGGCAATCTACTAATCCTCCCTTCTGTGTCTCCGTTGAATGTGAGTGCTGTAACGGGGAGCTCAGGATCAAGCAATACTGCCTACGTGAATGACAACGATATCCGGACGTTCTGGTCGGCGACCGGAGACGGTAAGTGGCTGCAAGTTGACTTAGGCAGTAGTACAGCAATAGGACACGTAGGAATAAGTTTCGAGCAAGGTACAGAGAAGCATTATGCCTTTGAGATCCAAACATCCGTGGATGGCACGACATGGACACCTATTTACAGCGGCCAAAACACAGTACTATCATCGGAGATTACAGCCTATGATGTCGTGGATACAACCGCAAGATACGTCAAATTCATTTTCCATGGAAATGATGCTGATCTATCCAACTATGTCTCCGAAATTCAAGTGTATGCCCCAGAAGATGCAGGGCCAGTACTAGATCCTCTGCATGCGACGAAAAAAGTCAAAGGGGATGAGCAGCTAGTTGTGAATGGTGTAACGAAACCCTCAGGATTAGAGTGGACAGAAACGATGAGCAATGTTTCTTATGCGTATCTGGAGGGAACTGGCGGTTACTATTTCCCGCAGCCCACTTCCTTAAAGGGGACTAGAAATGTCTCGCAAGGCAGCTGGTCACAGCTCAATAAAGGTGGTCCTACGACTGTGTTAAGTAAAAATTATTTGACGCTTTGGTTGGATCATGGGAATAATCCATTCTATCAGGATTACGCCTACGTCTTACTGCCGAATAAAACAGCTTCGGAAACCGCTAGTTACAGCACGAACCCTAATATTGAACTCCTGGTTAACAATACGAACGTGCAAGCGGTGAAGGAGAAAACACAGGGAATTCTAGGGGCTAATTTCTGGTCACCAAGTACGTTTGGTTATCTCACGGCATCGAATCCTTCTTCAATTATGTTAAAGGATCAAGGCAGTGTCCTAGATGTTGCTGTTTCAGATCCTACGCACTTGCAAGCTAAGGTTACGTATGAAATTCATAAAGCAGGGTTATCTGTTATTGAAAAAGACGCTAGCATCACTGTTTTACAACTTAGTCCTACGATAAAGTTTGAGGTCAATACCCAAGCAAAGGACGGCAAATCTCACAAAATAAAACTGCAAGTTAACACGTCCGTTACGACGCCTTTGCCAACACCAACTGCACCACCGACGCATACCGTTGATCCGGTTCCAGATACCATTGTGGATGTGTTGGATGACTTTACGCAAACTTTCGCACACAGTGCGAATTTAAGTTTTGATCGCGGTCAAGCCGAAGCATTTAATGGTGATACCTCACGGTTAATTAGAACCAAAAACACGAATGAATATATCATTTATAAAGCATTGCCGAACAAAGATATTACCGAATTTGCAGCAAAGGCATGGTTCTGGGCGAATGAAGCTGTTTCGGACTTTGCGTTTTACAGCTCACCGGATAATGTCACCTATACGGCGTTTGCTCCAACTAAATTGGCGGGCAGCAGTGGCTGGAAAGAAATAAACTACAGTGGAACGCTGCCGACTGGAACGCAGTATCTCAAAATTGTGTACACACACAATACGAGCAATGTATGGAACCCGCAGCTAGCCGAAGTCACATTGACGAGTAAAGCACCTGCACCTACGAGCATTACGGTTGTTGACAATGTGTACGATTACACCAAGATGTTTGCACACAGTACTAATCTGAGTATTGGCGGATCGAATCCCTCGGCATTCGGTGACGATGCTACGCGCTTAGTAAGGCTCACAAACACAGACGAATATGTCGTTTACAAAGCGGAAGCTGAGATGGAGCTGCGCAATTTCAGTGTCGATACTTGGTTCTGGCCTTATGAGACCTCCACTGATTTTCAATTTGCTGTATCGCCGGATAATGTGACCTACTCGGTTTATACGCCTGTCAAGGCTACCGTCACGGGCAGTTGGAACAAAGTGACTTACAGCGGGACATTGCCAAGAGGAACACAGTATATGAAAATCATCTATAAGCAGCACTCAGCGAATAGTTGGAATGCGCAGATTGGCAAAGTCACCCTGACGAGTAAAGTTCCAACACCTACAAGTGCGACAGTGACTGACGATGTGTATAACTTTAGCAAAATGCATGAAAATTCCGGCAAGTTGAGCTTCGACACTGCGAATGTTGTGAAGTTCGGCGGGGACACTTCAAGGTTAAAGAGAAATACGAATACAGATGAATGGATTGTCTATAAAGCTGCGCCGGAAATGGATATGAAAAGCTATACGATCGATACGTGGTTCTGGCCTTTCGAGGCTTCGGTGGATTTCGAATTGTATAGTTCATTGGATAACGTGACTTACACATTAATTTCACCTGTGAAAACCGTGGCGGCAACCGATTGGAAGAAAGTGACATATAGCGGTAATGTAGCGGCAGGTACACAGTTCTTGAAAATCGTGTACAAACAGAATACAGCAAATTATTGGCATCCACAGATCGGTAAAGTCGTGATTCAGAGCGAAGTTATTGATTAACGAAAGTTCATGATCTTAATTCCCGATCATTTCTTTCCTTTTCACCGGATGCCATAATAAAAGTGTAAGATAGTTAGTTTACAAGGGGGCGTAACAAGTAAATGAAGCGTCAAAGGACAACAAAAGCAGCATTAGCGAGCATCATTTTGGGTATGGGCATTTTGGCAGGTTGCACCAGTGAGAAAGATAGCCCTGCAGCTTCGCCAGCTACAAGTCCGGTTGCAACGAAGAGCACAACAACTGTAGCGAAGGAGAATGATCGAACCAAGTTTGATCCACCGGTTACGATTACGGGAGCGATTGCTCTAAAACCATCCGATAAGCTGCGGAATGGCGACACCCCAGAGAATAATCCAATCTCCCGATGGTTTAAAGATACGCTGGGTATTGTGACGAAATATCAATGGGTGGTCACGGACGGAGCTGCATTGGAGACGAAAGTTCGTTTATCTTTAACGAGCGGCGAAGCATTGCCGGATGTTCTAACTGCCTCTGGTACCTTGTTTGAAGATCTTGTTGCTTCCAAGAGAATTCAAACCGTTGATGAGGCCTTTGAGAAGTATGCAACACCAAGGGTGAAAGAATCCTATCAGAAAAATCCGGATGTATGGAATTTGGTGAAGCGAAACGGAAAACTGTATGGTTTGCCTGCACTTTCGAATGGCATTGTAGGGAACACCGTGATGTGGATCCGAGAGGATTGGCTCAAGAAGCTAAACCTTAAAGCGCCAACGAATGTGCAAGAATATGAAGCGGTTATGGATGCGTTTACGAACAACGACCCTGATGGCAATGGGAAAAAGGATACGTATGGCATGGCCTTTGGGGCAAACACCGGCTACCATAAACCAACAATGAACTTTATGACTGACGCTTCGTTTATTTTCGGGCAAGATCAGCCCTACCAATGGCTGAAAGGAACAGACGGGAAATTGCAATACGGGTCAACCAGGCCAGGCGTGAAGGATGCATTAGGCAAATTGCATGAATGGTTCAGTAAAGGGTATATCAGTCCCGACTTCGGTACACAAGATGGAGCGAAAGCCATGGCAGACTTTACTTCAGGCAAAGCTGGAATCACCTTTGCACCGGGTTGGGCTGGCGGTTGGCCAGTAGGTACGGCAGTGAATGAAGCCAAAACCAAAAATCAAGCCTTGGATATCAAACCCTATCCGATTCCTGCCGGGATTAAAGGCGAAGTAGGCAGGGCAGCATCACTGCCATCCTATGGCATTTATGTTTTCCGTGAAGGATTTACGAATATGGAAGCCGTCTTTAAGTATTGGGATACGATGTACGGCTGTTCGGTTGAGGATGCAGCTTGTCCGTTTGCTAATGGTAAGGGTGAAGGCTATGACTATGTCATGAAAGATGGCAAGCCAGATTGGAAGAACATTCCAGATGGTACGCTGAGTCTGAATGCCTATCAGTTGATTTCACCAGGAACAGGAACAGCTCCAACGAACGTCATGCCTGGACCTAACATTTACCAACGTGTCGCAGCTGGAAAGAAAGACAATGTGTTTGAGCAGAAACTAGCCGCAGAGAATGGCCAATTAACAATTGAGGGCTTCTCCGTTGCATTCCAACAACTGAACAAAGATGTACAAAATGGATTCTTTGGCGCGAACACACCGACCATGAAAGACAAATGGGAGCAGCTCATTGCTCTAGAGGAGCAAGCTTTCCTACAAATCATTTACGGAAAACAAAAACCGGACTATTTTGATACCTTTGTGAAGCAATGGAATGATCAAGGCGGGGCTCAAATTACCAAAGAAGTAAATGAGTATACAGCTAGCATTAAGTAATTGTCCCATTATTTGATAAGAAATGCGGAGCGCTAGCATAACTTGAGTTCTCCGCATTTTCATTTTTATAGAGAAGTCCTGACGATCGATAGGAGACGAATCGGATGAAATCGGAAACGATAAAATACGCTTTGCAAGAGAGGGCAATCCCCCTTAAAAAACGAAAAGGCTTCTTCAATCTAAGCCAAACGTGGCCACTACATGTGTTCCTATTGCCTTCCGTTGTGCTATTGCTGATTTTCAGCTATACCCCGATGGTCGGATTTTTGATTGGATTCCAAGATTTTAAACCATGGTTAGGCATTTTTGGATCACCATTCGTGGGCTTGAAGCATTTTAGATTTATGTTTCATGATCCAACGGCGTTGCAAGTCATTTGGAATACGCTTATCATTGCTGTTTTCAAAATTATCGCAGGTGCAATAGCTCCTTTTACTTTCGCTTTACTGCTGAATGAAGTTCGTGCCGTCATCTTCAAGCGAATTATTCAATCGCTGGTTTACTTACCTCATTTTATTTCCTGGGTTATTCTCGGTGGTATCCTTACGGATCTGCTGTCTACGAATGGGATGATCAATCAACTTCTCATAGGGATGGGGTTGGATCGAGTCTTCTTTCTAGGAAGTGGAAACTGGTATCGCTTCACCTTAGTTGTCAGTGATGTTTGGAAGGATTTTGGATTCGGCACCATCATCTATTTGGCTGCTATGGCAGGCATTAATCCGAATATGTATGAAGCTGCAGATATTGACGGTGCAAACAATTGGCAGAAAACGATTCACATTACGATTCCAGCAGTGGTTCCCATAGCTATTGTTATCGTGACATTATCGTTAGGTAACATTCTAAATGCCGGTTTCGATCAGGTATTTAACACGTATAATCCACTTGTCTATCCGAAAGGCGATATCATTGACACCTATGTCTACCGCGTTGGTTTACAGCAAGGATCATTCAGCTTCGCTACTGCGGTTGGATTTTTTAAATCGATCATTGGATTTATACTTATTGCTACGACTTACAAATTAGCATCCAAATATGCAAATTACAGGATTTTCTGAGGGGATATAGCCATGGTTAAATTATCGTTCTCCACGAAAATATTTCAATTCTCGAACTATATTTTCCTATCACTTGCAGCTTTTCTCTGTATTCTTCCTATGGTTCATGTCCTGGCTGTATCGTTTAGTTCAGACTATGCGACGACAGCGTACTTAGTTAAATTTTGGCCCGTCGGCTTTAATTTCACGGCTTATGAGAAGGCGTTGAACAGTAACAACTTTATCATCGCTTTCAGAGTTAGTGTGATCAGGACGGTGTTAGGTACCGCACTTACCATGTTTCTAACGATGCTGGCCGCCTATTCGATGTCCAAAGAAGATCAGATTTTCAAAGGAAGAACGCTGTATGCTTGGTTCTTTGTCTTCACGATGCTGTTCCATGGCGGACTCATTCCAACGTATTTGGTCGTTCAAAAAATAGGGCTAACGAATTCCCTTCTAGCATTGATTTTGCCTTCCGCTGTCAATGTCTTCAATGTCGTCCTCATGATGAATTTTTTCCGAGGGATTCCGAAAGAACTGCAAGAAGCAGCGATGATGGACGGGGCAGGACATTTCCGTATTCTGTTCACGATATTCATGCCAATTTCCTTACCATCCATTGCCACATTATCCTTGTTTACCATGGTGTTTCATTGGAATGCTTGGTTTGACGGCATGATTTATATGAACAAAGCAGAGCTGTTTCCATTAGCTACTTTTCTACAGGCCTTAATTGCCAGTTTCGATTTCACGAAAATTGGTCTCAATCCAGAGGACCTCGCTAAATTATCGGAGCGTTCTTTAAAATCCGCACTGATCTTTATTGGTACAGTCCCGATCTTGCTCGTATATCCTTTTCTGCAAAAGTACTTTGTACAAGGGATGACGTTGGGGTCGGTAAAAGAATAAATCAAAGTAAATGGCTGTTAGGGTAATCCTAGGAGCTGTTTTCATTGTATGATTGTTACAATACTAGACATGCAATTAGTAAAATAAAGCAAACGGAAGATAGGGAGCACTGGCTAATGAATTTAATCAAGAGAGTAATCCTTCTTATCGTGATGAGTTTAATCGTCATTCTTGCCCTTTACGCCTATTCCTATAAACAAAGTGTAAATGTCATTGAAAATCAAATTAATACACGGAATGAAGAGAAGCTGTCGTACTTTCTCAATCGAATTGAAAGCCTATTGGATCAGAACATGATCTACGCCACGCTCGTCACCAAAGATCCGGAAATTAAAAAGGTAGCCTATGGTGAATTGCCCCCAGCTAGTTATGATCGTGTAAGTGTAGTTCAATCCATTGAGAGCAAGTTGAATCTATTCAGTATGACTAATCAAATCATGAACATAATTACGCTATATTTTCCGAAAATTAATCTCGCTTTGTCTACGGTACCCTCAACAGGACTGAATCAAGAGGAAATCTTAAAAGATTACACAGCTAATTGGAAATTAACGAAAGTTGATATAAGCGGTGTCAAAACGGATGCTTTTTCACGCTTCTTCGTTTCACCTTATCATGCAGAGCCGGCGGATATCATGAAATCGGATTTCATTATACGTGTTGATTTCTTTACAAAAAATATTGCGAATTTGCTAGACGAGTTTAAGTTAGCTGGTAATGGCGATGCCTTTTTCTATGGCAGATCGGATCAAATCGTCTATAACAGCACGACGAATATGACACTCATTCAGCAGCTCATGCAGGAGTATCCCTTCAAGGATGCTAGTGAGATGACGAAGCGTTCCACCATCGTAGAGCTGAGTGGCAAGAAATACATTCTTTATGTCCTTCCTTCCGAAAAGCTGAACTGGAGCTTGGTTGATATTGAACCCCTGGAGGAGATCCTAAACCCGGTCAATCACAGTCGGAATTTATTTTACATTATTCTGTTTTTACTTCTCTTACTCGGTATGGTAGCTGCTTATTTCTTATATTTTTATATCCAAGTCCCTATTCGAATTCTGATTCGCAGCTCGGAGCATATCAAGAACAAAAATTTTGCCTATCGCATTCAGAGTTTACGCAAGGATGAATTTAGACAATTGTTCGATTCCTTTAATGACATGGCGAAAGAAATTGATGAGCTAATTAAACGCGTGTATGCGGAAGAAATCCGCTCGAGAGAGGCCATTATGAAACAGCTCCAATCGCAAATTAATCCTCATTTTCTCTATAATTGTCTGGCTTATATCGTGAATATGGCTAAAATGAATAAAAATCAATCGGTCATTGCCATGGCCCACAATTTGGGAGATTACTATAAATATACGACTCGAAATGAAACGTTGGAGACAACGCTCGGGACAGAGCTAGAGCTGGCTGTCAACTATATGAATATTATGAATCAGCAGTTGGATAAATTTCGGTATATGATTTCCGTGCCCGAGACGATGAAAGCCATGAAGATTCCTAAGCTGATAATTCAGCCGATCATTGAAAATGCCATTGTACACGGGCTCGAGGAGATTTCGATGAACGGACTTATCACCATTGTAGGGCTCGATGACGGCCCGCTTTACCGGCTGATCATTGAGGATAACGGGCCAGGTTTATCGGCGGAAGCTTTGACGAAGTTAAGGCAAAAGACGGAAGATGAACATAATGATTCTCCTCAGAAAGGGGTATGGAATGTCTATCATCGCTTCCACTATTATTTTGGACAGCATTCCCGTATGCGATTGGATAATTCAGCACTAGGTGGTTTACGAATTGAGTTAAGCTGGGAGAAAGCAGCAAGGGAGTGAGTGATTACATGTTTTCATTGCTGATTGTGGATGATCATAAGCATCAAGTTGATACGTTAGCAGCAACTTTACCATGGGAAGAACTAGGGATATCCACGATTCATAAAGCGTATGAGGGCCAGGGGGCGCTTGCAATCATGGAGACGCACCCTGTTGATATCATCATCACAGATATCCGTATGCCAGGCATGAGTGGCCTGGATTTATTAGAACGAATTCATGAGTCTAGTCGGAAAATTGATGCTATTCTGTTGACCGGATATGCAGAATTTGAATATGCGAAGAAGGCAATTGAGCTCCATGCCGTTGAATATTTAATTAAGCCCGTGCGTGATCAATTGCTCATAGATGCAGTAAGCCGCGTCATTTCTAAGCGTCAAAATGATTTGCAGCATTCGCAAGCCTTTAAACAGGCCAATGCGATCCTCCATCAGAATTTACCCCTTCTAAAAGAAAAAGTATTGAATGATCTTTTGCAAGGAGCGGATATCTCACATAAGCAGCTGACAGAAAAACTGGAGATGTATCAAATTCCTTTTACTTTTGGAGATTGCATTCGATTCATGGTGATTCAATTCGATCCTCATTTTTATGAATCGTACACACCCTCCGATATGAAATTATTTGAATATGCCGTCATGAATATGGCGGAAGAATTGCTCCAAAGTCATTTCAGTCTGTGGACAAGGAAAGCGCCGCAAGACAATGTCACCTTGATGCTCAAGCCGATTCATTCGGGAGGTACGGCTTGGAGTGAGGAGGGACTGGTTTCGATTGCCAATCTCTTATTGGAACAGGTTCATCGTTATTTAAAAGGAACTGTTGCCATCTACTTGTCTACACCAGCGCGGTTTCCTGAAGAAATTCATGCCAATTACACTTCCGTCGTTTCATCTGCCATTAGTGCATCAGAACGAAAAGGTATTTTCAATTTGAATAAGCATGATGTTTCAAGTCGTGGATTAGAACCTTTACGCTCCTTGTACCATGCCCCTATGTTGATACAACTGATGGAGAGCAATAACCTCGACAAATTGAATGAGAAGTTCCATGTGATTTTTCAAGAATTAGAACAAAAACAAGCAGATTCGCGTGCTCATCTCCGAGAAGCCTATTTACATATCCTAAGCTGTTTCACATTTCTTGCTCATAAGAAAGGCAAGGTTTTAGAAGATATTATCGGCATTGGCTCCGTACATAAAGAACACAGTGTCATTCATTCGGCCAAGCAATTAAAAGCATGGTGCATCCTTATTCTCGAAGCCTTGACTGAGGGAGTTCCTATCGTCGATGATGAGAATCACCAACAGCTGGTTAATAAAATTCAGGCCTATATCCACCTTAATTTATCCAAGGATGTTACCTTGCAATCGATTAGTGAGCATGTTTATCTGCACGCCGTTTATTTATCCAAAATTTATAAAGAGATTACTGGATTAAATTTGAGTGAATACATTTTACATGCACGAATGGAGGAAGCGAAGCGGCTGCTTGAGAAAACTTCGTTTAAAATTTATGAAATCACTGAAAAAGTAGGGTACCAAAGCCCGCAGCATTTTATTCGGAGATTCAAAAAATATTACGGTGTGACCCCGGACATCTTCCGGAAGCAAATATAAGGATCAAAAGGGGAGTCAAACATGGACAATGCATGGATAGAGAAGGCTTGGGAACAGGTTGTTGATAAAATAGGACAAACAAGTCATAGCATTGGTGCAGCATTTCCGAATGGTACCGAGAATGGCCGCTTCGTAATGACTCCGGCCCATGACTGGGTCGCAGGATTTTGGCCAGGACTGTTATGGTTAGTATATAGCGAAACGAAGAATGAACGTCTGCAGGCATTGGCTGTTGCGTGTGAAGAGCAAATCAGTCAAACTTTATGGGAATTTGAGCATTTACATCATGACGTTGGCTTTATGTTCGGGCTGAGCAGCATCAAACAATATGAGCATCTATCAGATGAAGCTGCCAAACGGCATGCACTCATGGCGGCAAGCTTACTTGCAGGAAGATTTAATCCTGTTGGATCCTTCATTCGTGCGTGGCCGAATTGGGGTAATGAAGATCACAGTGGCTGGGCGATCATTGATTGTATGATGAATTTACCACTGTTGTACTGGGCTTCAGAAGTGATTGCTGATCCGCGGTATCGTCATATTGCCGAGCTTCATGCCGATATGGTGCTCAAAGAATTTATACAAGAAGATGGATCTGTCCATCATATAGTAGCTTTCGATCCGGAGACAGGCGCTCGTGTGGGAGCGTTGGCTGGTCAAGGTTATGCGGCAGATTCTGCCTGGTCCAGAGGAGCGGCATGGGCGCTGTATGGATTTGCTCTCAGCTACACATATACGGGCAAAGAGAGATACTTATCTGCCACGAAGCGAGTTGCGCAATTTTTTCTTAATCATTTGCCTTCGGATAAGGTACCATATTGGGATTTCCGTTTGCCTAGGGATTCCGTTGACGCGCCGCGAGATTCTGCTGCTGCTGCTATTGCAGCCTCAGGACTCCTAGAAATAGCTTCAATTCTAGGAGCTGTTGACGGATTAAGTTATAAACAAGCTGCCGAAGAGATATTGTTTTCCTTGTATCAGAACTATACGGGATTGCAGGAAGATTCAGAGGGAATATTGCTGCATGGGACGGGATATTTTATGCAAAATATTTATGTAGATGCTTCTCTCATTTATGGTGATTACTATTTTGTGGAGGCATTACTGAAACTGAAGCATGCTTACAAAACGATCCCGAAAAATTAAAAATAAAAAAATTAATGCATGTATAATATTTTTCAAACTCCACATGATAATATCACACCAAGAAAAGGAGTGAATAACAATTATGGCTAACAACACATTGGCAGTTCCACAAGCAAAAGCAGCAATGGATCAACTGAAGTATGAGGTGGCACAAGAGTTAGGGATTCAGCTTCAAGCATACAATGGCAACCTTGCATCACGCGATGCTGGCTCTATTGGTGGCAACATTACGAAACGCTTAGTGCAAATCGCAGAACAACAACTTTCTGGTTCGGCAGGAAGCTTTAGACGCTAAGTTGATCGTATTTGTAAGTAAACACAAAAGACTACAAGCACCTATTCCTCCTTGGGTGAATGCAGTCTTTTTTTTATTTTCTCAGGCTAAAAAGGATTAGAGCGCCACTCACTTGGAGAACTGCCGATATGTTTGCGAAATACGGTCGTGAAGTGTTGACTGGTCTTAAACCCTAGCTCAAAGGCAATTTCCGTAATGGAGACGCTCGTTTGCAGAAGCGAGCAGGCACGCTCCATTCGTATGCGTTCCATATAAGCAGCAGGAGACTGTCCGAATATGTTGTGAAACACTTTATAGAAATGAGACTCGCTCATCTGAGATGCACGGGCAAGCTCCGCAACGGAATATCGCGTATTAGGCGCTTGCGTTATTTGATAGACGGAGCGGATCACCGCATCCTTGACTCCGGGCTCTATTGACTTGGAAGAAGTAGGCTGCAGAAGTCCCATGATGATGTCTAGAACCTGATGTCGGGCAAAAAAAGCTTGATCAGGGCCCTCTGTTTCTAATGTCGCCTTCAAGCGTAGGAATTGTTCGTGCACGCGATGACCTGCGCGAAATACCCGTGGAAGCTGCTGTAAGCGAGAACCGGCCAACTCACGATCAGAGCCTTCCAAGCGGAACCAATTCGGGGTGCCCTCTGGATCCTGCACAATCATCCACCAGATCCGACTAGGCTCTAAATGATTAAACCGAGCTTTATGAAGTTCTCCTGGACGGGTGTAAAACCATTGCCCAGCACTCATCGGATAAGGGATACCATCGAGCTCCCATGTTGCACTTCCGCTATGTAAATAGACAAATTCATATGCGTGATGATGACAATGAAGGGGGATGGGATACGCTTCTGCATATTTTTGATATCCTACGACGAACAATTCCGGAACGAGTCGGATGGTGGTCGCGCTTTCAAATCTCTCAGGATTATCTTCATGCGGAGGGAAAACCCATCGCATCGAACTTGATGAGTGCAGCATAGTCATTAATAGCTCTTCCTTCCATGCGTTCGTATTACTCTTATGTGTCTGATCCTATTTAATAAGTTCTGGGAAGTCAAGTGCTATTTGATCTGGTACGCTTAGCATATTCAGAACTGAAGAAAATACAGACTGACGAGGAGAGATCATATGGGGAACACCATACAGCTGAACTATAGTATTCTTGGACCAGAACGGCAAAAAGCGATTGAGAAAGGGCTTGTTTCAGGGGAGTGGTATCAATGCTCCGTTCCCCGAAAACGTATGAAGGAGCTCATGATCCGCAAGAACGGTCCGGCAATTCGTGACACCTTGCTCTGGATCGCCTTAACAGTCGTACTGGGCTATGTTGCCTATCTGTCGTGGGGATCATGGTGGGCTGTACCCGTTTTTATCGTATATGGAACTGTCTACACGGTACCTGCCGTATCCAAATGGCATGAATCCAGCCATGGCACAATGTTTCGAACGGCGTGGATGAACGAAGCCTTGTATCAATTCACCTCGTTTCTGATTTTGATTCAAGCTACGAACTTTCGCTGGACGCATGCCCGTCACCATACGGATACGATCATCGTGGGCAGCGATCCGGAAATTATGGAACCGCGTCCTCCAAAATTGCAACGTGTGCTGCGATATATAATCCGAGAATCATTCATTTACAATACTTGGCCCTACCTGTTCAAACATGCAATAGGACTTTTAAGCGCCGAAGAGAAGGAATTGGTCCCGACCAGCGAGCAACGAAAATTATTCTTGGAAGCGCGTGTATTTATTATTATTTATGCGGTTATTATCTCTTTGTGCTTTTATTTAGATAGCATTTTACCACTCATGTTCGTTGGGCTGCCTGCGTTCTATGGCGCTCTTCTGAACGGTTTGCTGGTCTCAACGCAGCACGTCGGTCTATATGAAGATACGCTCGATCACAGGCTTTGTGCGAGGACTTTCTATACAAACCGTATTCTTCGGTTTCTGTACACGAATATGAATTATCATATTGAACATCATATGTTTCCGTTGGTTCCGTATTATAATTTGCCTGCTTTGCACGAGGAGATCAAGCATGACTGCCCAGTTGCTGCTTCGAGCTTCACAGCTGCTGTCCGCGAGACATGGGGAGCAATCTGGAAGATGAGGAAAGACCATTCCTATATCGTGCCTAGATGCCGTGAATTTGCTGAGCATCGGAAAGTAATTGATCGAAATCTTTCATCGGTATCCCAGTCGGGATGAGAAGCAATGATGATAACTTAAATAAATCTTATCTTACTTGGAGGCAGGTATGCATCATATCGAGGGTTGGGTTGAAGCTTGTAAAGCCGATGACATTGAGGAAGAAGATGTTATTCGTTTCGATTATCAAGATCGTACGTTTGCTATATATCGCTCAGATAAAGGCCAATATTATGCAACGGATGGATTCTGCACCCATGAGAAATTTCATTTAGCTGATGGGCTTGTCATGGGAAGCACCATTGAATGTCCTAAGCATAATGGCCGGTTTGACTTTACGACGGGTGAAGCGAAGCGTAAGCCAGTATGCATCAATCTAAAAGTATATCCGGTTAAGATTGAAGCAGACAAAGTTTTCATCCATATCGACTGAAGGGGGAAAAGCAGGCAGCTGATGTATATCAGTTGTCGGCTTCTTTGTAATAGAAACATGTTAAGTGAACATCTTATTTTGTAGCCTTGCGATTCTAGCTTGCTTTTTCCAATCGTAATGGTTTATGAACCTGTCTTGCAGGTTAGTGAACATGTATAGGCATGGGGTCTATTGTTGATCTCAGCGGTTGTCATATAGGCGATATGTTCACTTATTTGGGCTTACCAAGTGCAGGTCGTTGGTTACCCCGCATAAAATATGAATAAAGGTTAAACAGGAGAGGAATCTTCTAACATGAAAAATCGAGAAGCAGTTGATTCAGGAAACTCCTGGATCGGCTGCTTTTTCATTTCGATGCGCACAATTAACTGTTGTCAAAAACTATACAGTTATGTTATGGTGTAACCAATTACAGAGAAAAGTTCCGGATATGGAATGGGAGTATAGGAGAAACTCATAATATGACAAACAAGAACAATCAGCATGCCGTTCGACTAGCGCTGCTGCTAGGTTTATTTTCGACACTCGGACCTTTTACTATCGATATGTACTTACCGGCCTTTCCACAGATTGTGGAAAAATTCGGTACAACAGCATCCCTCGTACAGCTCAGCCTGACCGCCTGTTTACTTGGACTTGGTGTCGGCCAAGTGGTTATGGGGTCGCTCAGTGACGTTTACGGTAGGCGCAAACCGCTGCTTATTTCTATGGCTCTCTATGTTGTGGCATCTATAGCTTGCGCGATCGCGCCGAGTATATGGCTGCTGATCTTTGCACGACTCGTGCAGGGGTTTGTTGCGTCAGCGGGCATTGTCATTTCCCGGGCAATTGCACGTGACATGTTTAGCGGCCACGAACTAACGAAATTTTTCTCGCTGCTCTTACTTGTCGGAAACTTGGGCCCACTTGTGGCGCCAGTTGCCGGAAGCGGAGTTCTATCATTAACGAGCTGGGTTGGCGTCTTCGTTGCATTGGCATTGCTGGGGATGTTCCTCCTTGCCATGACCAAATGGAGTCTCAAAGAAACGTTGCCCATCGAACGCCGCAGTCCAAGCAATTTTGCGCAGCAACTGCGTAACTATGGATCGCTTTTGCGTGACCGCTCATTTACGGGGTATATGCTCGCGCAGGGGGTCATGATCGCAGGGGTATTCGCTTACGTTTCGGGCACCCCATTTATTTATCAAAATATTTATGGGGTTTCCCCTACGGTATTTGCACTGTTATTTGGATCCAATGGGATCACCTTGATTATTGGTTCGCAGTTGGTCGGTCGGATGGCTCACCGTGTGTCGGAGCAGTTCTTTCTATTGTTCGGACTATATATGGCTGGCGCAGCCAGTATTGCGGTCTTGCTAGTGGGTATTTTCCACGGGCCGCTGTACGCACTGGTGATTCCACTCGTTTTCTTTGTAGCGTCCATCGGGATTACTTCCACGGCAGCATTTCCGCTTGCGATGGAGAGTCAGGGACATATGGCAGGCAGCGCGGCTGCGTTGATGGGTGTCATTCCCTTTCTTCTCGGAGCAGTCGTTTCCCCGCTAGTCGGGATTGCTGGGGAACACACGGCAGTTCCGCTGGGGGTCATTATATTGACTACGAGTGCCGCAGCGATGTTGTCTTACTTCCTTTTAGTAAAAAAAGGGGTTAAGGCGAAGGCTTGAGTTGAAAACATTCGATTGATCGCAAAATAGTTAAAGCGTAGTTTCTGCATTGGCAGAGCTGCGCTTTTTGTTATTTATTCTTATCGGACTGTTACTTATATTTCCTCAAAAAGAGTAAAAAACACAATGAATTAGTGGAGCGAGCAAATTGTGAGAAAGATCCATTTATAAGATGATTGCAATGTAAGAATTTTATAACGAGGGAGCGATTGAAGCATGTTAACACAAGAACAACTGCAACAATACCAAGATAAAGGGTTTATTATTTTTGAAAATTTATTCTCCACCGAAGAAATGGATCGCGTACGCACCATCATTGATGGGTTGGATGAGGAATCGGAGCGTCGTCTCAGCGAGGCTGGGAAAAGTTTTAATAACATACCGAATCAGATCAATTTTACCTCTGGATTAAATTTTATCAGACCCGAATTGCAGCAGTTTACGGCTGATGATCGTTTTGTAGAAATTACTACATCCATTCTTGGTCCAGACATTCGTCTGTATTGGGACCAATCTGTTTATAAACGACCAGAAGCTAAGCGTGATTTTCCTTGGCATCAGGATAATGGCTATGCGCCGATTGAGCCGATGCACTATGTAACCTGTTGGCTGGCACTTGAGGACGCTACGCTTGAGAATGGTTGCATTTGGATTCAAGAAGGCTCGCATCATAAGGGCCTTGTTGCGCATGTGAAAACGGACATTGGTTGGTTGTGTTACTATGGGGACGTTGAAGGGACACCTGTACCTTTGAAAAAGGGAAGTATGGTCGCATTCCACTCGTTGTTGTTCCACCGCAGTACGCCAAACCGAAGTAACGATACACGGAAAGCTTACGTGATTCAATATGCCGTGGAAGGCTCAACAGACCCAAGAACCGGCGCTGAGTATAAGAATGGACCGATCATTTCACAGGATGGGAAAGCCGTCTATGAACGCTTCCAATCCAAAGAAGAGGTCTAGTCCTTATCGTAAGAAGAGGGGGATTTAATCGTGTGTCAAAGTCAATGTGTGGGGTGTCGGCTGCAACCAGCTGCCATCATCGAAGGGAAGTGGGTGGGGTTTGATAATTCCGAGCAAATACGGCAATATGTAAGTGAGAAGCTTTAAGTTAGAAGCTTTCATAAAGAAAAGCTTGAATGTAATGGTTAGGAGTGAGCCTGGTGAAGGATCCAAAGGGATTGATGGACGAATACTGGCATATTCGCTTATTTCAAGTGGAGGAAGCCTTTTATAACGCCATCGATATTCAAAACCTGATCTATCCGTACTGGGTAGTCAGCTTTATCGTGGAAGGACAGGTAGAAGTGGAGGATGGCAGTAAGGCGCAAACGGCGACGTCCGGACAGGTCATGCTGCACGCCCCGGGATTACCTTTCGCTGAGAAAGCAACAACGCCTGGTCTTCACCTTTGGATGTTACTTGATGTGAGAAACAGCTATCAGGTTGATTTGTTCCGTTTATATCCCATAGCTGAAGTGCTGACAATGATAGATCCAGCGGTATTCTCCGCCATTTTTTACAAGCTATTAGCAGCCTGGCAGAAAAAAGACTCCCCCTTTCGTGAACTAGAGCTATCAGGTATCGGTATGCAATTAGTCCATTTATTGTTGGAAAGCTGGGATAGGAACGGTCGTGTGCATCGTAGTTTCCAGGCAAGCAGAAACGGTGAACGGCTAGAAAAGGTCATTTCTTATATTCATACGTCTTTTCATGAGAAAGTGACAAGAAAAACATTAGCGAATCTCTTGCATTTAAATACGAACTATTTGGATAAAATTTTCATAGAGGAATATCAGATGAACCCGATGCAGATGGTTCGTGAGCTTCGCTTAAAGAGAGCCAAGGGAATGCTTGAGAACAGCGACGATAGTCTTGCAGAAATCGCTTCTGCATGCGGGTTGGGGGATGCCTCGTATCTGAGTCACCAATTCGTCAAGAGGTTTGGCGTCAATCCTGGCAAGCATAGAGAGCAGGTGCGTCAAACGAGACAGTCCTATTATCACACACAAAAGCCCAACCAAGAATGATTTGGTAAGGCTTTTTTTTATGCGATTTGTCGGAAAAGTATAAAGGAATGCCAAATAATCTAAATACATGAAAGTGTTCATCAGTCAAAATAAGGATAAGCATGAATGACATTGTTGATTTTAGGGGGAGGAAATCGTTTGAAACGTGTAATGGCCTTTCATCACAAACAGATTCGACAAGCTTGGGCGTATATGCTGCTATTATGTATGACAGTTTCGTTATTGCCTGTTGCGTCGATATCAGCAGCAACGGGTGATCCATTGCCTGTGTTTAGGGAGGATTTCAATGATGGACTTGCAGATGGGTGGACAACATATGGGTCCGATAATGCAGGGAACAGAGGATCTTGGACAGTCAATGCAGCAAATCAGTATAGAACGACTGGTTCCCCAGGCTCTAAGACGGTGTTTCAGAGTACTAATTTTAAAGATTTCGTTTATGAAGCGGATCTTCAAGTATCCGGTATCAATTCAGATCAATCGGGGTTATTATTTCGAGTCACTTCGCCGACTGGTGACGTGGCTGATGGGTATAATGGCTACTTCGCTGCATTGCGTGTGGACAAAACGCTTATGCTCTCCAGGGTTGTTGGTGCAGGCGGCAACGAATATAAGGAATTGAGAAGCGTATCTTATCCGTATTCAAGCGGTCATTTGAAAGTTGTCGCGGTAGGCAATCACATTCAAGTGTTTGTCGATGATATGATAACGCCGAGGATTGACTTTGTTGATAATGACGGCAAACAAATTACAACCTCTGGTTCTATTGGTCTTCGAACATGGTGGGGGACAACGAACTTTGATAATCTTGAGGTCAAAGAGTATGCGGCGTCTGAGACAGCTGCCCCAGCGTTCGATACACCTGCTGGTGTTTACAGTAGCGAGCAACATATTGCCCTTACGACACCAACGACAGGGGCAACGATCCGATACACACTTGATGGCACACTGCCGAATGCTTCTTCTCCAATCTATACCTCACCAATCGTGGTGACATCGGATGTAATCATCAAAGCATATGCGGAAAAAGCAGGCGAAATGGTGTCGAATGTGGTGACGTCTTCTTATATTATTGCTGAAAGTACAGCAGCATTTACCGATGATTTTAACGATGGCAATGCCGATGGCTGGTTGAATTATTTGGGTAAAGCAGAAGGTACCCCAACCACATGGACTGTAACGCAAGGTGTTTATAACTATGTAGCTGCTAATCCAAGAGGGGCCAAGTCCGTCGTGGAGGGCGTTTATCAAGACTTTGTTTTTGAAGTCGATATGAACCCACAGGATGCAGTGTCTTCCAATAGCGGCGTGGTTTTCCGAGCATCGGCGCCAGCTGATGGTGTGGATAAAATTAATGCGTATTACGCTGGTATGAATGCTGCTGGGAAGCTTCAAATTGGTAAGATGAGCGCTACGGGAACGACTGGCGCATGGTCAGAAATTGCCTCAACGGTTGTCAGCGGCGTCAAGCCAAACGATTACAATCACTTGAAAGTGATTGCGCTTGGAACTCATTTTTACATTTACGTCAATGAGATGTTAGCCTACGATTTTATAGATGCAACGTACGCGGTGGGATCTGTTGGGCTGAGAGCATGGAATGAGAATCTACAAGTTTCTTATGACAATGTTTCATTGAAGCAATTAACACATGTAGTCCTACCTGTTGCAGCACCGGTTATTAATCCAAATTCAGGGAATTTCCCTAGTTCGCAAATCGTTACGATATCGAGCCCGACAGTCGGTGCCGACATTCACTATACAACCGATAACAGCACACCTACAGCGGCGTCACCTGTCTATAACGGTCCAATCACATTGACAGCCACAACGACAGTGAAAGCTATGGCAACTAAAAATGGCATGCTTGATTCCGCGGTTCAAAGTGCGACGTTTACGTTAGTCAGCCATACATTCTCCGATGATTTTAACGACGACAATGCGAATGGCTGGACGACCTATGAAGGAACATGGACTGTTGCGAGCAAGGCTTATCAAATAACCGATAAAGGCCCTGGCTTCAAATCCGTTGCTACGGGAACTTCTTTCGACAACTTTGAATATGAGGCAGACATTACGTTGAAAAACGGCGTGAATAATGATAATGCAGGCTTAATTTTCCGAGTTGCAAATCCGAGCAATGGCGGAGATAACATGAAAGGCTATTATGCGGGACTTACCTCAAATGGCCGTGTGCAGTTAGGGAAACTGAATAACAACTGGAAAGAACTCGCATCGATTATTTACCCAGTCACGCAAAATGTTGTTTATCGCATGAAGGTGAAAGCGGTTGGCAGCCATATCGATATCTATATTAATGACGAGCATATCGTAAGTGCTGTTGATACGACCTATACAACTGGGGCGATCGGTGTGAGAGCTCATTACGTAGCCACAAGCTATGACAATATTAGTGTCAAAGACTTAGGCGAAGTTCAGATGCCAACGTACGACTGGTCTTGGGTACAAGGCGCAGTTTTCGTACCGACGAACGTTGTGAATCAGATTCAGCAATGGAACGAATACGATCATGATATTAACGATCGCGAATTAGGCTATGCGGAATTGTACGGCATCAATTTTGTACGGGTATTCCTACACAATCTGTTGTGGGAAAACGATAGCGCGAGATTGTTGGCCAATCTGGAAGATTTCTTGCAGCTTGCCGACAAACACGGCATCAAAGTAGAACTTGCCTTTTTCGATGATTGTTGGAATGACAATCCGGTTATGGGGCCACAATTAGCTCCACTTTACGGTGCGCATAATAGCCGTTGGGTAGAAGGTCCAGGGGATGCAGTTAAATCCAACTATGCTGCGAATAAAGCTGCATTGAAAGCGTATGTGCAGGGAATTGTCAATGCGCATAAAAATGATTCGCGAATTGCTTTCTGGAACATTTATAATGAGCCGAGCAATGGCGAGAGTGGACTTATGGATCAAATCACGAAGCAGATCATGAATGATGCACGTATTTGGATCAAAGAAATCGATGCCAATCATCCGGTATCCTCAACAGGCGGCCAATTTAGCGGTGATGCAACGTCAGACTTTATAACTTGGCATCCGTATGAGTCGGATTATCCGACACCTTACGGGATCAGCAAGGGAATTCTTGCGGACGAAGCGATGAACAGATCGACGCAAACCGTTCCAGGCATTGTGGAACATTATGGTCAGAAAGATATCGGTTTCGTGATGTGGGAATTCGGTATCGGTCGAGATAATACACGTTTCCCTTGGGGATCGGATACGAATCCATTAACATCTGAGCCGACGATGCCTTTCCACGGGATTACTTATCCGGATGGTCATCCGTGGGATGTGAACGACATTAAAGCATTAACAGGAACAGCTTTCGATACGCTACCTGTTTTCAACGTAAGCTACTTCAAGGACGAGAACTTTACAACGTTAGCTAAATCATCGTTTACACCGAAAATTGATTTCGATCTTGGGAATGAGAAGGGAACAGGTTCGCCAGATCCAACCGTAGGCATTGGTGAGGATCATTTCTCCACACGATGGATGGGAACGGTGCAACCGACGAATTCTGGGACACATACAATTTATGTGGATAGCGATAATGTTGTTAAAGTTTGGTTTGGCGACACATTGGTCGTTAACAAAACAAGCAGCACCAAAGAGGAAATAAGCGGTACGATCGCACTAACAGCTGGAGAAAAGTATCCGGTGAAAGTTGAGTATGTTCACGCAAGCGGTGATGCTAGTTTACATGTCAAATGGTCACATAGTCAGCTAACCAAACAAGCAGTAACCCCTATTTACGCGGGGAAAAGTGTAGCGTCTGTTTCCTTAGATGTTCACGCATTGGCGGTGAAAGTGGATGAAACGAAAAAGTTGACGGCGACGATTTCACCTGCAGATGCGTCCAATCAGCTGCTTACATGGAGTTCCAGCCATTCGGGTACCGTACAAGTGGATAGAAGCGGTAATGTAAAAGGGATTAACAAAGGAACTGCGACGATTACAGTCACGGCAGTTGGAGGGAAAACAGCTTCTGCTGAAATTACGGTGACGGATAGCGGCATGTTCAAAAACCCGATCGTACCTGTCTCAAGCGGAGCGGGTTCGGCAGATCCGAGCGTTGTTTTCAAAGATGGCTACTATTATTATGTGAAATCAGAAAATGATGCTGCGATTCAAGTCGTGAAAGCGAAACGACTTCAGGATATCGGAATCGAGCCTCGTGTTACTGTCTATACTCCGCCTAGCGGACAAATGTATTCCAAAGGTTTATGGGCTCCTGAAATTCAGAACATCAATGGCAAATGGTACATTTATTTTGCAGCAGATGACGGCAACAATAATAATCACCGGATGTATGTGCTCGAAAGCGATACGAATGACGCGCAAGGCAGCTATACATTTAAAGGTAAGATTGCTGATGCCTCAGACAAATGGGCTATTGATGGTACTGTCTTAGTGAAAAGCGATAATTCCATGTACTTCGTATGGTCCGGTTGGGAAGGCGATGCGAATGTGAGTCAAAAAATTTACATTGCACCGATGAGCAATCCTTGGACGATCAGTGGACCTCGGGTGTTGTTATCTTCACCTGATCAAGCTTGGGAGCTAGATGGCACGCCGACAATCAATGAAGGTCCGGAAATTTTGATCAAAAACGATAAGATCTTTATCGTATATTCGGCAAGCGGCAGTTGGACTGATAATTACAATTTAGGCATGCTGACCAATACCGATGGGAATGTCCTTAATCCAGCTTCGTGGACGAAGTCAGGTTCCGTATTCAGCAAATCCGCGGGAGCATTCGGTCCTGGACATAACTCATTTACGAAGTCGCCGGATGGTTTGGAGGATTGGATCGTCTATCACGCTGATCTTAAATCTGGCGGAAGCTGGGCGAATCGTTCCGTTCGTGCTCAAAAGTTCACTTGGAATGCGGATGGCACGCCAAACTTCGGCACACCAGTCGCTTATGGGGCATTGATTCAGGAGCCATCAGGCACAACTTCGATCTCCATGTACAGCTATGAAGCGGAGGATGCCATTCTTGGAGGAACTGTGAGAATTAACAATTCTGACGAAGCTTCTGGCGGCAAAGTGGCAGGTCATGTGGACACAGCTGGAAGCGACTATATCTTATTTAATGTGAACGTTGAAAAAGCGGGTACTTACCAAATGACGGTCATGGCTGCCAATGGAACTGGAGGTACGGTTATTGCTCAGCAAGATGTATCCGTCAACAATGGAGCCAATCAAGTCATTGATTACAAACAATTCGGATGGGGACGTTATAATCCATCTGCCATCACGATAACTTTGAATCAAGGTTTAAATACGATTAAATTAACGAAAAAGACGAATTTTGCCGAGATCGACAGGCTGATTCTGGAGCTTCAACAGCCATCGGGTCCACCTGTGTATCATACGGACATCAACGGAAGTGCTGGTGTTACAATCGGGGATTTAGCAATGGTGGCGGCTTCTTATGGCAAGCAGCTAGGCGATGTGGATTGGGATGCAGATGCAGTGAAAGCAGATATTAATAAGGATAACCAAGTAGATATCGAAGATCTTTCCATTGTTGCTAGTGAAATCATGCAATAAGGATAACTGTAAGGGAGGATGCATATCGACATGAAATTTCATAAATGGTTTGTAGCTTGTCTAATGCTAATTACCACGACGAGTGCTGTACTACCTAGTGCATTTGCGGCAACCGAAACGACAACGCCGTCTTACACACTTTCACTTTCAAACCCTAGTCCTTCCAAAGGGGAGAAGGTAGAAGTGCTCATCAAAGGACATGAGTTGAAGGATCTATATGCGTATGAATTAAATGTGGACTTTGACCCATCACTTCTTACTTTGAAAACCGCTACGACGCAAATCCCAGGATTCTCCGTTCCTTTTGTCGTGAAGGATAACCACATTCAGCTGGCACATACGCGGGTTGGGAAAGTGGATGGGGACAGTGGCGATCAAATTTTGTACACACTGACGTTCGAGGCAATTGGTCAAGGGAAAGCTGAAATGTCAATAAGTAAAGTGAAATCGGTTGATTCGCACCTTGCTAGTACCAATCAGCAGCCAGATGCCAAGGCTGAATTCCGAATCGACAGCTCGCTGCCGTTTGATGATTTAGATGACTTCAGTTGGGCGGAAGAAGCAATTGCTTTCTTAGCGGGAAAAGGTGTTGTAAATGGTACTGGCAATCGTGTGTTTAGCCCAGAACTTCCAGTTTCGCGTGCTGACTATGTTGTGCTTTTGATGAGAGCATTAAATCTGAAGGGAGCAGCGGGCGCACACTTTGCGGATGTAGAACAGGGGAAATACTACGAGGAGGCAATCAACACTGCCAGAGATTTGGGAATTGTCGAAGGGGATGAGAGCAATCGCTTCCATCCACAAGCATCTGTAACCAGAGAAGACATGATGGTACTTACCGAGCGGGCTTTGGCTAAAGTTACGAAGATTACCAGTCAACAAGACGCAGCAGCCTTGCAACCGTTCAACGATGTCTCGGATATTTCAGATTATGCGTTAAACAGTGTATCCACCTTGATCAAATTGGGACTCGTTCACGGTTATGGGGATGGGATTCACCCGAAAGATTCAACAAACCGTGCACAGGCAGCGATGCTGATTTATAACATGTTGAAGACGCCAGACTTATTGCCAAAGAAGTAGTATAGAGAAGGCCTTCGGGGTAAGTGCCCTGGAGGCTTTTTATCGGGGGAGGGAAGCTCATTTTAAAAGAAAGAAATTTGAACAAAAGAGCGGGATATTACAAATCTATATGTGGATAAATATGCTAAGTTTAATGCAAGTGTTAAGTATGGGAGAAGGAGGAACAAGGCCGGCAAATTTAGAAATTGAAACCGTTGTCTATGTAGCATGTCATGGAAGAAATGAATTCGAGAACGTAGGAGGAGCAACAAATGAAAAAAGCAGTCATCGGCATACTCATGGCCTGCATCCTTGTCACAGGCACAGTAAATTTACCTTTGAACGTTCGTGCAGCTGATCCAACTTCGGATGGTCATGGTTTAATGGGAGATTTCTATAAATGTGAGAAAAACCCAAATGATCGCCAAGATATTACGGTATTTAACTTCGATAACTTTCGAGGGGAAAGAGCTGTTGCGAATTTAAATGGGGATTCGTTTACAAGTATTTTCAACCAATTGTCGGGAACACCCGATTATAATACAGCGCGATTTACAGGAACTATTGTCCCTAATTATACAGAGGATTACACGTTCCATATGGTTGGTGATGATGGTTTCCGATTATGGATTAACGGCGAGAAGATCATTGACTTCTGGCAACAAACCTGGGATGTCCCGCAAGATAGTGTGGCCATTTCGTTAGAAGCAGGCAAGCACTATGATATCAAGGTTGAGTATCTGCAAGGTTGGGGTGGTTCCTGGCTGCGCATGGAATGGGAAAGCACCAGTCAACGTAGAGAAGTCGTGCCAGAATCAGCACTGTATCTGCCTTCTGATCATGTCCTCGTCACGAAAAAAGAGGATTTGACGGCCGAGCTTCAAAAGATTGATTACTTAGCGGATAACTTTGCAGATGAGGTTCCTGCTAGCGTAGTAAACACCCTTCAAGCAAAGAAAGTTACTGCCGAGGAAACACTAAACACGATCGATGCCCAAGCTATAACGGACAGTGAAAAGGTGGCACTGCTCTCGCAAGCGATCCAAAACGTATCCGTTGCCAGATCCAATTTTATGAAAGAAATGGGCGTTACAAGCAGGGAGGTATTTAACAAGTTTAACAACCCGCTATACCAGGGGCAGGATCCTTTCGTCACGTATCACGACGGTTATTATTATTTCGTTTCTTCGAGTAACTTGGACTCCAATAATAAAGTGTATGTGTCCAAATCCCGTACACTGACTGATCAAGGTGAAAAGGTGCTGGTATTTGACTCATTGGGGACACAAACACGTATTTTTGCACCTGAAATCTTCTTCTTTAATGGCAAATGGTACATTTATTACTGTGCGGATCGGCAGGATTACGGTTATCAGCATATGGCGACGGTATTGGAATCAACCACTTCGGATCCGCAAAGTCCATTCATAGATAAAGGGGCCATTTATGCTGGTGAGAATGGTGTCTATAAGCAAGCGAATGACTTTACGGTATTTGAGCATCAGGGACAATTATATGCCGTTTGGGGTACGTTGGGCGCAGGTGAACCGATAGGACCCGCTATTGCTCCAATGGATAATCCGTATACGATTTCAGTAGATCGCTCCTTCTTACCAGGCGGTGGCGGAGAAGGTCCGCGTGTGTTACAAAAAGACGGCAAAATATTTATCACCATGTCAGAAGGTGATTACGCGTCCAATGGCTATCGGTTGTCGTATTTTATGAATACCGATGGGAATATATTGAATCCGAGTTCTTGGTCTCGGACGAATGATGTTTTCGTAGCAACGAGTGAAGTATCGGGTCCTGCTAGAGCAGGCTTTGTGAAGTCCGCTGATGGCTCGGAAGATTGGATGATTTATCATTCACGCGTGTATAAAGATACAGGACGCAATTGGTGGCGTGAAGTGAATATTAAGAAATTCAATTGGAATCTAGATGGTACCCCGAACTTTGGGCATCCGGTTTCACCGAATGAATGGCAAGACCTGCCTTCTGGCGACCCCGGTCAAGGGGATATGTATCAAGCTGAAAATGCGGTCGTTTACGGTGATATTACCTCGGACAATACGCATACCAATTATCAAGGAACTGGTTATATTCATTTGCCGACAACTTCAGGAGCCGAAGCTAGCTTCGTTGTACAGGCCGAGGAAGCTGGCGACTATATCGTAGGTACACGCTATGCGTATGGGGTTCAAGTGAATGGAGAATCCACGAACAATCCGACAACGCAATTGCCCGGCAGAGCCAAAGTGAATGTCTATGTCAATGGCCACTATGTAAAGACAATTTCACCAGATAAAACAGCAATAAGCTGGGATGAATGGTTTACCGATTCGCAACGATTGAACTTGCAACAAGGGAAGAACGTCATCAGTTATCGCATTGATAATAGTTCCATCGGTAATGTGAATTTAGACTATTTAACGATGTACAAGGCAGATGTACCGAATGTTATCGATACGAATGAAGTAACGGGAAAATTGTCAGGTGCGACGGCTGTTCCTGCTGGGCAGCAATTCGATATGACGTATGGCTTGACACATGTGTCAAGTAGAGCAGAAGATGCGGTTTACGCTCAGGATCTGCTCATTAACTATGATGGGGATAAGATTGACCTTGAATCGGCCGTATCTAAGAAGGAAGGTCTCGTTGTTCTTGGCTTTAAAAAGGTTGCCACAGGGCAAGCTCATATCTTGCTTGCAAGTCTTGGTGCAGCGAATACCGTCACTACGGATGGAGATTTACTCACGTTACATTGGAAAGCGCTAAAGGGGACAGACAATGCGAGCATATCCATCTCTCCAGCGCGAATTGCTAATGCAAATGGCGAGGAGACGTTATTGGCACCGGTCGTGTTCAACGTGCAGGTGACAGGCGGGGGAGCTCCAAACTCGCCGGATGTTAACGCAGATGGCAAAGTGAGTATTGGCGATCTTGGTATTCTAGCCTTCAGCTATGGTCTCTCCTCGTCCAGTCCGAATTGGGCGCAAGTACAGAAGTTAGATTTGAACCAAGATGGTGTCATTGATATTGTCGATCTGGCAGCCTCAGCAAGAGCAATTATCCAATAACATGGCATAGGAATAGTGCGTGACAGAGAGGGGCAGATCCATGAGATCTGCCCCTCTTGCATGTTTGCCCACTTTTCAGTGGGTATGACGGAATAGTGCAAAAAATGACTTTTGCGTGTAAAGACGCTTTCACTGCAGAAAGCTACAATTACATTGTAAGCATTTAATTAGAGGAGGAAACACAAATGGTGCAAAAAAAGAGATTCATGGGGGCCCTAGTGGCAGCAACGGTTTTAGCAACATTGGTATCAGGATGCGGGACCAAAACAGAAACAACTTCGGCAACGAAAGCGCCTGACACGGCAAAGACAACAGAAGCGACAGCTAAAGCTGGTGACAGCAAGCTAGTAATTGGTTTCTCACAAATTGGTGCGGAAAGCGGCTGGCGCGGTGCAGAAACACAATCCATTCAAGATACAGCGAAGGCTGACCCGACGATTGACTTGAAGTTCTCTGATGCGCAACAAAAACAAGAGAACCAAATCAAAGCGATTCGTTCATTCATTGCCCAAAAGGTTGATGTTATTGCGATGGCTCCTGTTGTTGAAACAGGTTGGGAAGCGGTTCTAAAAGAAGCAAAAGACGCTAAAATCCCAGTTATTCTCGTTGACCGTGGTATTGATAAGAAAAATGAAGATTTGTACACAAGCTTCATCGGTTCTGATTTCATCACGGAAGGTCAGAATGCAGCTAAAGCGTTGGCTGAGCACATGGGTGACAAAGGGAACGTGGTTGAACTTGAAGGAACAGTTGGCGCTAGTGCAGCGAATGATCGTAAAAAAGGCTTTGATGATGAAATGAAAAAACATCCAAACATTAAAATCGTCAAATCCCAAAGCGGTGATTTCAACCGTGCAACAGGTAAACAAGTCATGGAAGCGATTCTTAAATCGCCAGAAGGTAAAGACATTCAAGGCGTTTATGCACATAATGATGACATGGCACTAGGCGCGATTCAAGCCATCGAAGAAGCGGGCAAAAAGCCAGGCACTGATGTGAAAATCGTATCTATCGACGGGATTAAAGAAGCTTTCGAAGCAATTAAAGCTGGCAAATTGAATACGGTTGTAGAATGTAATCCATTGTTAGGTCCACAATTGTATCAAGCTGCGAAAGACTTGAAAGCAGGCAAAACTGTACCAAAATGGATAAAATCCAATGAAGACGTGTTCTCAGGCCAAAAAGCAATCGATGCGCTTCCGAATCGCAAATACTAATGTGAGTGGTTGAACTGATATAGGAGTCATAGAGAGAAAACGAAATCAAGAGCGGATTCGATGCTCTTGATTTCGTTTCATAAATCGATAGAGGAGCGAGTGCCATATGCAAGAACATCCCTTATTAGTGATGAGCGGAGTCAGTAAATTTTTTCCTGGTGTCAAAGCTTTAACGAATGTGGATTTTCAGCTTCGAAGAGGAGAAATTCATGCATTGATGGGACAAAATGGCGCAGGAAAATCCACCTTGATTAAAGTTTTGACTGGTGTCTATGAGATGGATAAAGGCACGGTCATCCTTAACGCCCAGAACGTACGCATTAAGTCACCGATAGATGCGCAAGCATTGGGGATTAGCACAGTTTATCAGGAAGTGAATTTATGTCCCAACATTTCCGTAGCTGAGAACTTATTTATTGGTCGGCAGCCACGCAAAAAGGGAGGGGCTATCGATTGGGGAGTTATGAATCACAAATCGGAGGAACTGCTGGAACGACTTAGCATCCGTATCGATGTAACCAAGCCGCTAGCAGAATTTTCCATCGCGCTCCAACAAATGATTGCTATTGCACGTGCGGTTGATATTTCATCTGGATTGCTTATTCTAGATGAACCGACATCGAGCCTTGATCAACAGGAGGTCAAAGAGCTGTTCCGAATTATGCGGAAACTGAGAGATGAAGGCATGGCGATCGTCTTCGTAACCCACTTTATGGATCAAGTGTATGAGGTATCTGATCGAATTACTGTTCTTCGAAATGGTGAACTTGTTGGGGAGTATCCAACAGAAGAACTTCCTAGAATGCAGTTGATTTCCAAAATGATTGGCCGAGAGTGGAAAGAAGAAGAGAATAAGAGCAAAGTGGTTGGCATGAAGAAAAGCGAAGTATGGGTTTCGGCGAATCAACTGGGCCGCAAAGGCTCTATCAATCCGTTCGATTTAACGCTGCACAAAGGTGAAATTTTAGGACTCGCTGGGCTGCTCGGGTCAGGGCGCACAGAGATGGCTAAGCTGATTTTTGGTATTGATAAGGCAGATGAGGGAGCATTATCCATTGGCAGTGAACAGATGAGAGCCATGTTTCCCATGAAAGCAATTGAACATGGGTTTGCCTTTTGCCCAGAGGAACGTAAGGTTGAAGGGATTGTCGGAGAGTTGACGGTTCGAGAAAATATTGTTCTCGCTTTGCAAGCCAAACGCGGATTGTTTAAGCCATTATCCCTGCGTAAACAGCAGGAGATTGCCAACCACTATACGGATCTACTGCATATTAAAGCTTCCAGTATGGAACAACGCATTGATCAACTGAGTGGTGGGAATCAACAGAAAGCCATCCTAGCTCGTTGGTTGGCTACGAATCCGAAGCTGCTTATCTTGGATGAACCGACTCGGGGAATTGATATCGGCTCCAAAGCGGAAATTCGCAAACTAATTTTGTCACTCGCAGCAGAAGGCATGACGATTCTGATGATCACATCGGAATGGGAAGAGATTATTGGGTGCTGTGATCGTGTGATGGTACTGCGAGATCGCGACATTATTGGTGAGTTGACGGGTGAAGAGATTTCTGAGCAACGTATTATGCATATGATCGCAGAAGGAGGGAGCAGAGATGAAGCCATTTAACACCCTATATGAGAATATGGCACAAAAGAAGTTATTATGGCCCTCTGTCGGCATCATTATAATCTTGATTTTCAATGCTTTTTTTACACCAGGATTTTTCAATATTCGTATGCAGGATGGTCACTTATTCGGGAGTCTCATTGATATTTTAAATCGTGGAACACCGATATTAATTATTGCCCTTGGGATGACGCTAGTCATTGCGATGGAGGGAATCGATATTTCCGTAGGCTCTGTACTGGCCATTTCGGCTTCCTTGGCGGCATTTCTTATGCAAAAGCATGTTCCATTTGTTTTCGCATTAGGAGCAGGTTTAGCGATTGGTGCCTTGTGCGGCTTCTGGAACGGCTTATTAGTTGCCAAGTTGAAGATCCAACCGATGATTGCGACATTGATTCTGTTGACAGTTGGGCGTGGTATCGCGCAGCTCATCTCAGGAGGTCAAATTATTACGATTTCCAACAAAGCCTATCGGTTTGTTGGCGGTGGTTATTTACTAGGCATTCCATTCTCGGTTGTTATAGCAGCCTTTGTTTTCCTAGCTCTCTATTTCATCACACGTAAGACTGCATTTGGTTTGTTTTTGGAATCGGTTGGCTCCAATCGTGTATCCAGTGAATTTACGGGGATTCACGCGAGCCGAATCATGTTGACAGTATATATTATTTGTGGATTTTGCGCCGGGCTTGCTGGTATTATCGTTTCCTCTAATATTACGGGAGCCGATTCCAACAATGCAGGGCTATGGTTCGAGCTAGATGCCATTCTAGCAGTAGTCATCGGGGGAACCTCGATGCGTGGAGGACGTTTTTATTTGGGTGGTACCGTCTTAGGGGCACTCTTTATTCAAACCATGACGACCACCATCTATACCTTAGGTGTTCCTTCGGAATCTGTTATGGTCGTCAAAGCGGTCGTGATTATTCTAGTAAGCTTGGTTCAATCCGAGGTACTAACTTTGAAATTGAACAGTCTATTCCATAGAAAAAGTGAAAAGAAGGTGCTTGTTAATGAAACTACGATTTAGAATTACATCGGCTAACATCACCATTCTAGCGACGATTGTCTTATTCCTCTCGCTGTACGCTGGGGGTTCAGCAATGTTTGATAGCTTTTTTTCCATGCAAGTATTTCTGAATTTATTTGTAGATAACGCCTTTCTTATTATTGTAGCTACGGGTATGGCCTTCGTCATTATTACCGGCGGCATTGATTTATCGGTGGCCTCTTTAATTGCTTTGATCAGCGTTATTTCTGCCGTGATGCTGCGAGCAGGTATTCATCCTTTTGTCGTGATGCCATCTGTATTGGTGCTTGGGACAGGATTTGGCTATGTACAAGGGTATCTGATCTGCCGTTTTAACATCCATCCATGGATCGTTACGTTAGGCGGTATGTTTTTGGCGCGAGGTACATGCTTCTTAATAAGTCCTGAAAGTATTGTGATCGATAATTCGATCTATAGCGCAATTTCGAACTACCGAATTCCGATGCTAGGCAGCGGCACCATCTCGGTTGGTGTCGTTATCGCCCTAGTTACGGTAGCAGCAGCCATCTACGTGTCCAAATTCACAGCGTTTGGCCGCAATGTGTACGCGATTGGCGGGAATGAACGTTCCGCTGAATTAATGGGGCTGCCCGTCTATGCAACGAAAATGGCTGTGTATACGATCAGTGGTTTTTGCTCTGCATTAAGTGGTATCGTGTTTACCTTCTATATGCTTTCTGGTTATGGCTTGCATTTGATGGGCGGAGAGATGGATGCGATTGCGGCTTGTGTCATTGGTGGTATTTTGCTAACCGGAGGGTTCGGTTATTTAGTTGGCCCTATGCTTGGGGTATTGAGTGCAGGGGTTATCCAAACGATTATTATGTTTCAAGGCTCGCTTAGTTCGTGGTGGACGAAGATTGTGATCGGATTCCTACTGTTTGCTTTCATCGCGTTACAGCGTGTCATTGTTGCTAGAAGAGAAAGAAATCGCAACCCAGCAACGAGCAAAAAGTTGAAAAAGCGAATCCAAAATGCCGTTGGGATATGATAGTATAAGAAGAACTGGAAAGAGAGGAAGATACGACAGAGGAGGATCGGGGTGAGTATACTCATTCGTTACTGGCAGGATCGCAGCATCCGATTTAAGCTGAATAGTATCTTTCTACTTATCATCCTCATTTCGATTCTTGCGTTAAGTTTATGGGGGAGCAGGGCTTACAGCACTTTCTCTGAAAATCAAGCAGATGCGAACACGTTGCAAATGATTCATCAGGTTGAAAGTAATGTCGATCTCTATATCCGTCACCTAGAAGATGTGCTCTCCTATATTAGTGAGGATGCATCTTCCAGTCAGTTTTTGAGAATGGCTACGGTTTCAGGACCATTAACTGGAGACAATTCACAGATTACGAAAATGATGACGATGTATGCAATGAGAAACAAAGAAGTAACTGGAATCATGCTGGTCAACCAGAAGGGGTCCTATGTGTCCTATGAAATGGATCGGATCACACAAGACTCGCTAACGGAAGAGGACTGGTACCAGGATGCGATTAAAGCACCAGGCGAAACGTTGATCATTAGTAATCCCATTGGACGTAATGTTGCCACCTCACAGAACTACAGTTCCTACGATGTCTTATCGTTAGTACACGCTGTGCAAGATCCGCAAAGTCATGAAATCCTTGGTGTCGTTCTGATGGATCTGCGCATGGATATGCTGAAATCGATATTTGAGAATCTTAAACTAGGTAAGTCTGGATTTATGTACATACTCGATTACCAAGACCAAATTTTGTATGCGCCAACGAACAATATTGTGTACCGGATTCAGAGCGATATGCTGCATAACGGTCAGCAAGGAAGCTTTACGCAAACGATTAAAGATCAGCGATATCGCATTCTGTATAATGACTCCAATACGAATAATTGGAAGTTTATCGGTGTCATTCCGAATGATGATTATGAGAAGGTTGTTAAGGATATTCAACTGTACACCCTGATTGTAACTATTATTACCTTAGCGCTGGCAGTCTTCTTATCGACGTATTTTACGGGGACCCTCATTCGACCTATACGCAAGTTAATGAGTCTGATGACCAATGTCAAGAACGGGGAATTAAAACAGCGTTTCGTTCCAAAAAGTAAAGACGAGATTGGCCAATTAGGAAACAGCTTTAATCATATGCTGGAAGAAATCAACAATTTAATCAATCTTGTTTATGTGGAACAGAAGAAAAAGCGGGAAGCAGAGCTGCAAGTGCTGCAAGCGCAAATTAAGCCACATTTCCTCTATAATACGCTGGATACCATTCAATGGATGGCACAAGAATACGAAGCTGACGATATTATTGAAATTATTGGAGCGTTGACGAATTTATTTCGGATTGGTTTGAATAAAGGCTATGAGTGGATTCCGATTCGAGACGAAGTGAAGCACGCCGAAAGCTATATGATTATTCAGATGTCACGTTATATGGATAAGCTGGATATTCAGTTTGATATTTCGGAAGAGCTGTACCGATACTTTGTGTTGAAGCTCATTCTACAGCCCTTGATTGAAAATGCGATCTATCACGGAATCAAGGCGCGAACAGGGAAAGGTACGATTACCATTACTGCGGAGAGGCATATGGATATGATCTATTTCCGTATCAAGGATGATGGGGCAGGTATTCCGCCAGAGAAATTGGAAGACCTCAATCAGATTTTACGCGGTGAGAAGCAGCGTTCGGATCAGTATGGCATCGGTTTGTTCAACGTGAATGAGCGGATACAGCTCACCTACGGTATGGCTTATGGCCTTCAGATTTTTAGTGAACTTGGCAAAGGGACAACCATTGAAGTGAGGCATCCTTTGATACAAGTTGTTAAAAAAACAGGATGAGGTGACAACGGATGTTGAAACTGATGATTGCAGATGATGAGCCTCGCATTCGCAATGGTCTTCGTAAAGCGCTGCCATGGGGAGATATGGGCATACAGGTTGTGGCTGAAGCTGAGAATGGCAGTCAGGCACTTGAAATAGCGGCTACCGTACGCCCTGATCTCATGTTTGTCGATATTAATATGCCCATTCTGGGTGGACTGGAACTTATTGAACTGTTGCAACATGAGGTTCCCGGATGCTTAGTCATTGTGATATCGGGGCATGATGAATTTTCTTATGCCCAACAGGCGGTTAGGCTGAATGTCTTCGATTATTTACTGAAGCCTGTTCAGAAATCAGAACTCCAGGCCGTTGTAAGCAAAGCAGCAGAGGTTTTAAACAAAGATCGGATTCAACAAAGATACACACAGTGGATGAATCATAAATTTGAAGACAAAGCCGTGACTATGCGGGAAGATTTTTTGCGCAGTTGGATTACGGAAAGACTAACCCAGGATCAGTTTGAAGAGGATCATGCGTTCTATCAGCTCCATTTTCAAGGACCTGTCAGTCTCCTTCTTGTGAAGTCGCTGGGTAAAATGACGATCAATGCGCCAGCGAAGACATGGGATCCACAGTTGCTTGAGTTTGCCATCAAAAATATTTTAACCGAAATGCTGCCGGGGGTCCCGATATCTGCAGTTCTCAGCGTTGAACATGGATTTATTGCTGCGATCTCGCAGGTGTCCGACCTGACTGTTCTGCATGGGAAGTATGAAGAGTTTGAACATTCGGTGCAGCAATATTTGGGTGTCAGCATGCTCCTTACACATGTTGTCACCGAACAGCTGGAGGAAGTTCCTTCGCTTTATCATGAGTTGAAGAATAGCCTTAGCAAGGAAAATACATTGACACCGATTGTGATGATGACGAAGAAATATTTGGAAACCTACTATTATAGAGAAGATCTATCTTTGTCTGAGGTTGCCGAGCAGATGAATGTGAATGCGACGTATTTAAGCAAATTGTTAAAAAGGGATCTCGGCAAGTCATTTATTGACTGTCTAACCGATATTCGAATCAAAAAAGCGATTCAGTATTTGAATGACCCCACATCTAAAATGTATGAGATTTCGAGGCGAGTGGGTTATCAATCACAACATTATTTCAGTCATACGTTTAAAAAAGTGATGGGTGTATCGCCATTGGAATATAGAAAACGTGGGGAATAGACATATGATTGGGAACTCACAGAAGCGATTATTTGGATATGCATTTATTGGAGTGATGGCACTTACGGCCATCATTCTAGCCATTTTTGGCGTTGTTAGTTTAAAGTCGGATAAGGCCGACAAGGATTTCCTGATTGGGATCAGCCAGCCGAACTTGAATGAGTCTAGGCAAATTGCCATGTACAATGAAATTCGCAATGAGGCCGAGAAGCATAAGAATGTCAGACTTATCTTTACGGATGCTGCTGAGAATAGTGAAAAGCAAATCAATGATGTGCAAAAACTTTTACATTATGGGATTGATCTTCTCATTATCTCGTTGAATGATTCGGAAAAGCTAACCCCTATCGTAAAAGAAGCCTATAAGGATATGCCAGTTATCGTACTTGGCCGAGGCGTCACAGGGTATGATTATTCCATGTTCATTGGCTCTGATAATTTAGCCATAGGTAAAAAGTCGGGGAGGTTGGCTGCTGATTTATTGGGCAGTAAGTACTCGAAAATTGTTGAGATCAAAGGAGCGATAGGCTCCTCTTCCGTGGAGGAAACAAGTCTCGGCTTTCGTGCCTACCTGGATCGGACCCCAGCGCTACATATTGCCAAGGTCATTGATGGCAATTGGCGGCGTGATCAGGCGGAAGATGAATTGAAACGAACATTAACGGCAGAGCCCGATATCAAGCTCGTATTTGCTCACAGTGATGCTATGGCGCTTGGGGCGTATCGTGCTGTGGATTCGCTAGGCTTGCATGATGTGAAAATCATCGGAATTGATGGACTCGAGACGATGAACGGTGGTTACGATCTGGTCAAGCAAGGCACGCTTAGCGGTACGGTAACAAGTCCAACTGGGGGGAAAGAGTCCATTCAGTATGCGCTTGATATTTTGAATCAAGAAAAGGTTATTCCGAAGAAAATCATTTTACGCAGTCATGTGATTTCAAATGATAACGCTTACCCTGGCAAGGGGGACAGTGACGAAATTGAGTCCTTGCCAAAAGTCCTTACGGGGACTGGAAGCACGAAGAAGATTAAGCTTGGTGTCGCCGTTGTTGGCTCCGAAAGCAGTTGGCGTGCAGCGAATACAGAATCGATTATGACCACGGCCAATAAAGATCCTGCCATTGATTTGCTTATCCAGAATGCAGAAGGAAATCAAGAAAGACAAATAGCCATCATTCGCAACTTTATTAGGTCAAAGGTGGATGTGATCGCATTTACGCCGTTTGTTGAGTCTGGCTGGGATGAGGTTTTGGCTGAGGCCAAAGCTGCGGGCATTCCGATTATATTGACGGATCGCAAGGTGAAAGTCGAGGATGATTCCTTATGGACGACATTTATAGGGTCTGACTTTGTTGAAGAAGGACGCCGCGCTGCGCGTTGGCTTGTCGAGAATAAGAAAAATGTAAGCGGGGTCACGACAATTGCTGAATTGCAAGGGACATCGGGATCTGCCCCAGCGATTGAACGGAGACAAGGCTTTGAAGAAGTGCTTTCGCAGCAAGCTAATTTCAGAATTATCGCCTCCGAAGTAGGCGATTTTACGTATGCAAGCGGCCAACAATTGATGGCGAAAATTATTGCGGAAGGTCATGTGCCTCAGTATGTATTTGCTCACAATGATGATATGGCACTTGGCGCAATCAAGGCCATTGAACAAGCGGGAATGAAGCCTGGCAAAGATATTGGCGTGATTTCCGTGGATGCCACGAAGCAAGCATTTCAAGCAATGATCGCTGGCAAGTTGAACATGTCTGTGGAATGCAATCCGCTCTTGGGACCGCAAATTGTTAAAGCCGCCAAGGAGCTTGCGGCAGGGAAAGAAATACCTGTTAATATTATTACAGCCGAAGGGATCTTCGCGCAAGACACAGCGAAACGGGATGTTACGACAAGGAAATATTAAAGAAATCAGAATGACAAGTCTAGTAGATGGCGCACGATTGTGCCTATTAACTAGACTTGTCTTTCATTCTATCTGTTTATGCAAACATTTATCAGAATCACGTACATTATATCTGTATTGTGTAAAGACGGTTATTTTCGAGATTACTATAATGTTAGTAACGGAAGGGGAGCTGTACATGAAAAAAAACTACATACTGCTTTGCTGCATTATTCTGCTAAGTTGTCTGCCCTTATATTTACTGTTCTCGCATAAGAGCACAGATCTCATCGTGAGTGAGGGAGAGAGGCTGGATGTCCATAAACTAGAAAGCATTGTGAATTTAGCGAGTTCACGTGGAAAAGCTGGATCAGGTGATGTGAAAGCACCAACTTTTACGCTGAAAACGTTAGACGGCTCCTATTCGACAATTGGCGGCAAGAGGGATAAACCGCTTGTTGTTCATTTCTGGGCAAGTTGGTGCGAAGCATGCTCCGTAGAAGTGCCAACGTTAAGAAAACTTAATGAGCAATATAAGAATCAAGTTGATTTTGTGGGGATTAATGTTGCGACAGAAGAGAAATTGGAAAATATTCAAAAGTTTGTGCTGACGAATCATATTTCCTATCCGGTACTCCTAGATGAGCATAAGCATGCAGCAGATCTCTATGAACTCCATGCGCTGCCGACTGTTTTTCTGATAGATACCAATGGATATATTGTGGATACCTTTCATATGGTTGACCCGCTTGAGCTAGAAGAGAAAGTTGGACGTTTAGCCAAGCGTTAAATAATACATACAAATTTATAAAGGAAAAGAGGTGTCACAGAGATGAAAATAAAGACGATAATCGTCCAATTGCTAGTTATTGCTTTGTATATGACCGTTATTTCGCCATACCCGCCTTCCAAAGCAGCGGAGGTAGAACCACTGCCAGGCTACTTTGCTGATCATTTCGATAAGGTGACGATTGATGGTAAATGGCAAGTGATTGAAGGACCTTGGGCGATTGATGCAGGGAAATTGACTGTGGCCAAAGGGCAAGGTTATAAGGCCATAACGAGTGAAGAACAGTCATTTGGTGATGTGACCGTAGAGAGCGATATCAGCTTGGCTGACCAATCTGGTGATGCGGGCGTATTATTCAGAACGATCAGTGCGACACCAGGGGCCGATAATGTAAAGGGGTATTACGCAGGGATTAGTGCAAACGGAACAGGTGTCGTGACGCTTGGTCGCATGAATAATAACTGGACCGAGCTCAAACGAGCATCAGTTACGATTAATCCGAATACAAGTTACCATCTGAAAGTATCTGCTGTAGGCGATCTAATCAACGTCTATGTGAATGATGTCTTGGTGCTTACGCAGTCCGATAGTACGTACACATCGGGTAACATTGGTGTAAGGATGTACAATTCGCTGCCGACTTACGATAATCTCGTCGTTAAATCGACCGAAGGAAGCACGTTATTCGAAGATACCTTCGAGACGCAGGGCGAGCAAAGCCTTGGTCAGTGGGATCAAATAGATGGCAGCTGGAAGCTGCAGGCTGGTACCATTACAGTGAATAGCGGTGATGGCTATAAAGCACTTGTCAAAGATACGGAATTCGAGGATATGACCCTCGAAACCGATATTAAGCAACCTAGCGGTAATGGAACTGGTGATGCAGGCGTGCTGTTTAAAACGCAAAGTGCTACACCTGGCGCAGACAACGTCCGTGGCTATTATGCGGGATTAAGCAATAATGGAACGGTTATTCTCGGCCGAATGAACAACAATTGGCAGGCGCTGAAGACAGTGAAAGCGCTGCCTAGCATTGATGCGAACCGGTCTTACCATTTGAAGGTTGTTACCGATCAGAATCGCATCAAAGTGTATGTCAACGATACGCAAAAGCCGATTATTGACTTTATCGATGACAGCGCGGATAAGTACACCAAGGGTGGTATTGGTTTACGAAGTTATCGTTCTGTACCGCAATTCGATAACTACATTGCGAGTGAATATACTGTGCCTGATCGAGATTTCGTATCACCTGTAGCGAATAAAAGTCCACTTGTGCAGACGCCATTCACTCCGCTTCCATTAGGTTCCATAGAGGCGAAAGGCTGGCTGCTTAAGCAACTTGAGCTGCAACGCGACAATGCTACGGGATACTCAGAGGATTTATATAGTGAGCTTGGCACCAACGCGGCTTGGCTTGGCGGCACAGCGCCAGATTCCGATTGGGAGCGCCCGGTCTATTACTTGAAAGGGCTTGTTCCATTGGCCTACACGTTAAAAGACAAGGATCTCATTGCGAAATCCCAGAAATGGATTGAAGCGATTCTCGCCAGTCAGCATGCGGATGGTTCGTTCGGACCTGCGAGCAGTGATGACTGGTGGCCTCGTATGGTCGCGTTGTATGTCATGAGAGATTATTATGAAGCGACCAATGATGCGCGTGTGCTTCCGTTCATGACGAAATATTTTCATTATCAAGTTGCACAGTTACCTGATCGACCGTTAAGAGATTGGGGCAAAATACGCGTCGGCGACAATATTGACACTGTGCTCTGGCTGTATAACCGGACGGAAGATGCCTTTCTGCTCCAATTAGCAGATACATTAGCTGATCAAGGCTATCCCATTTCAGATATTTATGTCAAAGATGAATTCCAAAATTTCGGTAATGATTTCCAACCGACCCATGCCGTTAATGTGAATGAAGCGATCAAAATGCCCACTATCTACTATCAAAGATCGCATGATGAACAAGATCGTGATGCTTTCCAGAAAGGCATAAGCAATTTAGCTAAGCATGAACAGATTACGGGGATGCAATCCGGTACGGAAATGTTGGCAGGTATTGGAGCGACACAAGGTGTGGAACTGTGTGCCATTACAGAACGGATGCAAAGTAACGAAGAAGCAGCGATGATTCTAGGTGATCCGCATATTGGCGATGCGCTTGAGAAGATTGCCTTTAATTCCTTGCCTGGCGCTATGGATAAAGAGCTGAAGAACCATCAGTACTATTCTTTACCGAATCAGGTTGAGAGCAATATAGCAGATCATGGTTTTAAACAGAATTATGAGAATGGGACGATGCCGTCTCCAACATCGGGTTTTCCTTGCTGCCGATTTAATATGCATATGGGTTGGCCGTATTTTGTGAAAAATATGTGGGGAGCTACACCGGATGGTGGACTCGGTATTATCGCGTATGGACCAAACCGAGTTTCAACCAAAATCAAAAATGCCAACGTAATAATCGATGAGTCGACGAATTATCCATTTGAAGAGCAAATCGGATTTGATGTGACAACATCGGAAGCCGTAAGCTTCCCGCTCAAGTTAAGGATTCCAGCATGGGCGAATCAACCGACTGTAACGGTAAATGGTCAAGCGCAGCAAGGCGTTATTGCTGGTGAGTATATGACGATCGACAGAACTTGGACGACAGGTGACCGTGTTGTGCTGACAGTGCCAATGAAACTGAAAACAACAACTTGGGTAAACAATTCTGTTGGTATTGAACGCGGCCCGCTTGTGTTCTCTCTTCAAATTCAAGAGAATTGGCAGTTTCAATCCAATCCCATCGCAGCGATTCCAGGTTTTGATCCCGGGGCGCTTGGCTACAGCCAGTATCGTGTAGTATCGAGCAGCCCGTGGAACTACGGATTAGTGATTGATCGTGAACATCCAGAGGAGTCCATTGAAGTTGTGAAAGGGGCTATGCCTGAGAATCCTTTCATTCAATCAACAAGTCCGATTAAATTGATTGCGAAAGCGAAGAAAATTCCAACATGGGGGAAATCGGCTAATAACGTCGAAGCAACTGAACCTCCTGTAGGGCCGATCTTATCGACAGAGCCGACTGAGGAAATTACTTTAGTGCCTTATGGCGCTGAGAATTTAAGGGTCACGTATTTTCCAGAGGTGACGGAACAAGCAGAAGAAGCCGTGACCATGAAATATGAAGCTGAGCAAGCTGAAATTGGACATGCGAAAATCAATTCGAATAATAATCGTGCTTCGGGTGGCAGCTATGTCGGAGAGATTGATTATCCAGATAGCTATGTTCTTTTCAAGTCGGTTGAAGTTCCTGCTGCTGGTACATACAACATGGATATATGGTTTGCCAATGGCGGTGACTATACAGCAACTACTGGAAAAGTTCTCGTTAACGGCAAGGAGCAATTAATCAAGCTTCAGGGGACACAAAACTGGGGACGCTTCATGGCAATACCACTAACCGTGGACCTTCAGGAGGGAACGAACACGATCAAGTTTATGAAAAGCGAGGGCTTTTATGAACTGGACTACGTGGTGGTACGACCACTGGATGTGAAAGCGCCTGAACCTACGCTGCCTGCCGTCGCTACCTTGACAGGCCCTGATGTGGTTCAAGTGAATCAAATCTTCGATGTAGAGATGGGAATATCGAAGGTTACACAAAGTGTGTATGCACAGGATGTAACTGTGACTTATGATCCAAGCCAAGTGGAATATGTTGGTTCGGAGGCCTTGAAAGATGGGTTTGCACTAGTTGGTGAATCGGAGTCGACAGGTCAAGTACGTTTCCTAATGGCAAAAGTAGGTAAAGTAGACATGGATGGTTCTTTGCTTAAGCTGAAATGGAAAGCTAAGTCTATTCCCTACACAGCGAACACTGTTATCTCCTTAGCGAACGTTATCATTGCAGATCAACATGGTACAGAAAGATCGATAGATGCTGTCGGACACACGATGCAACTAACAGTTCCAATAGTCCATGTTGACCCAACAGACAACACGGATACAACTGTTCCTACACCTTTACTAGGTGATCTCAACAATGATGGCAAATATTCCACCGATGATTTAGACATTTTAGCTGCGTTCTATGGTGTACTATCGAATAGTGCCTCGTGGGAGCAACTGAAAAATCTAGACTTTAACCATGATGGTCAAATTGATCTTGTTGATCTTGCAGCGATGGCGCAAATGATTTCGCAGTAGAATATAAAGCACTGGAATCCCACATATTTACGATACGAAATGTATCTTTATATGTGGGATTTTTGTATAAAAAAGCCTATTAATGTAAATACAGGACAGTTCTATTTTTCTATAATAAAGAGGCTCTAACATGGATAACCAAAGGAAGGAGGTAGCGCGAGGAGACTGAATATACCAACATGAATCTTTACATAGCTAGGAAAGGCCTCCCCGAATTTGATACGTTATGCATCTAAAATAAGAGAGGTTGGTTCAAGCATGAAGTTCAAAGACGTGCAGAAAATGCTTTTAATGCTTGTCATGGTTGTGAGTTTGTGTCTGCCTTCCCTATCGATTACAGATCAAGTTCAGGCTGCAGAAGCTGAAACACATGGCTTGAAAGGTGACTACTATACGAGTTCAGGCGCTCCAAGCTTTAATTTTGGAACTTTAAAAGCAACAACGGTTGACGCAAATCTGGATTTTAGCTCCTTGGAAACCGCGTTGAAGCTGATGACAGGGCAAAGTGATAATGTGAATGTGAGATGGACGGGATCGATCGTTCCTGCCTATTCTGAGAACTATACATTCTCCATCATTGGTGACAATGGATTCCGCCTGTGGGTGAATAACCAGCTGGTGCTTGATCATTGGGTCAATGATTGGGATAAAGAGCAGACGGGCACGCCGATCGCTTTGGTCGCAGGCCAGAAAGTTGATTTCAAGCTCGAATACTTCGAGGCAACAGGCGGATCTAATCTGCATGTGAGATGGTCGAGTCCTTCACTTGCCAAGCAAGCGATTCCTACAGAAGCTTTGTTCACACCTGCTGGTTATAAATCCGCAGGCCGCATCTCTGAGGATGGAACGAAGGCAGAGATCAACTTTGATAACGCGTTATCCGCTCCGTCTCCAGGTGGTTTCGGGACGCATCTAAAGGTGGATGTTGCCGGAACGAATTGGCCTATTGCATCGGCGGCTCTTCAGGATGGGAATAACAGCATTCTCGTACTCACATTTGAGAATCCGATTTACTCCAAGGATGTTTCACAGGTGGGGATTAGTTATGACGGGAATGGCGGTCTGCTCAATGGTGATGGAAGTTCCGTTGGCACTTTCTCCAAATTTTTGAAAAATGACTCGACGTATCAAATTATGACGCCATGGGCTGAACAACTGGATCCAGCTAACGTGTTATCAGAATATCCTCGTCCACAGCTGGCCCGTGAGCAATGGATGAATCTCAATGGTGAATGGGAGTTCCAGGCTGCTAAAGCTAACGATGCACTTCCGACGGGTCAAACCTTGAAGGAGAAGATTCTCGTCCCGTTTGCGGCAGAGTCAATTCTTTCCGGCATTCACCGTACTGAAAGCTTAATGTGGTATAAGCGCTTCTTTACAATTCCCGACAGCTGGAGCGGCCAACGGGTGAAGTTGAACTTCGGGGCTGTTGATTATTTGGCTACTGTCTATGTCAATGGACAGCTTGTAGGCAGTCACAAGGGTGGATTTACAGCATTTAGCTTGGATATCACTGATCAACTGAAGACGGGACAAAATGAATTGATCGTGAACGTGCTCGACAACACGGATACAGGGGAAGATCAAGCGGTAGGGAAGCAAACCGTGAAGAAGCTTGGTGGCATTTGGTATACGTCAAGCTCTGGCATCTGGCAAACGGTTTGGATGGAGCCTGTCGCCCCAGTTCATATTGACAAGCTAGACATGGTACCGGATATCACCAATCAAGTACTGAAATTGAAAGTAGCTGCTTCAGGTGTCCAAGATGAAACCGTAGAAGCGAAAGCTAGCGTCAATGGGCAAGTTGTGGGCACAGCGACAGGAGCTCCAGGAACGGACATTGCCATTCCGGTTCCGAATGCAAGACTTTGGTCACCGGACGATCCATTCCTCTATGATCTAAAGGTGACATTGAAGAACGGAACGCAATCCGTTGACCAAGTAGATAGTTATTTTGGGATGAGAGAAATCAAGACAGGTCTGGTTGATGGTGTCATGCGTACACTGTTGAACGGTAAATCCGTCTTTATGATGGGTCCCTTAGATCAAGGGTACTACCCAGATGGGATTTACACCGCCCCTACCGAAGAAGCACTGCAATTTGACTTGGCAACGATTAAACGTATCGGTATGAACACTGTGCGCAAACATATCAAAATAGAGCCGGCACGTTGGTATTACTGGGCAGATAAAATGGGCTTGCTGGTCTGGCAGGATATGCCTAGTTTGGAGGATCGACAGGGGAATAAAGGTAGTGATATTTCCCAAACGGCCAAAACACAATGGTTGAAAGAATATAAGGAAATGATCGATCAACTTCAAAGCACGCCTTCAATCGTGACATGGACGGTGTTTAACGAGGGCTGGGGAGAATTCGATCAAGGCGGCCAATTGTCCAAAGATGCTGTGAATCTAGTGAAAGGCTGGGATTCCACACGCCTCATTAACGGCAGCAGCGGCTGGTGGGATACAGGTGTAGGTGACCTGAACGATGCGCACAGTTATCCAGCACCTGCTTCACCTGCTCCATCAGCGAACAGAGCATCAGTCATTGGTGAGTATGGCGGACTTGGTTTGCATGTGACAGGACATGAATGGACACCGCTGACCTTCTCCTATCAATTAATGAGCAGTAAACAGGAAATTACGGATAAATATATTGGTTTTATCGATTCTCTTAAGCAGCAGAAGGCAAATGGTCTGAACGCAGCGATCTATACGCAAATTACAGACGTGGAGTATGAAATTAACGGACTGCTTACGTATGATCGTAAAGTGGAAAAGCTTGATTTTGCCCGGATCGCCAAAGCGCACCGAGAGCTGATCGGCACAGCGAATAAAGCTGATTTGAATGCGCAACTTATCGTTGAAGAAAATTTCCTTGGTGCCATTCACATCGGATCGCAACCTGGTGCGTATCCGCAAGCTGCCGTTGATCAATTTACGACAACACTGTATGCTTCTAAGGCGGTTAATCAAGATGCGAACGCAACGGTAAGTCAAATTCAAGAGGCACTGGATAGCTTGGTTGCTGCACATAAGCAAATCTTATCTACCGTGCATGCTCCCATTCCGAATGGAGCGACGACAGATACGTTTGATGGCTCAACGCTGTCGCCTGGTTGGACGATTTTCCGTCCAGATAACACCAAATGGAGTCTGACAGCGAATCCGGGAAGTATCCGTTTGCAATCTTTGGCTGGCGATATGTTCGGAAACTCCAATGCAAGTAAAAACGTATTTCTGCAAAACGCACCTGCTGGAGATTTTGTGGTTACCACCAAAATCACAGGTTCCGTGAATAAAAATTATGAGCAAGGCGGTTTGCTCGTTTGGCAAGACGAAGATAACTATGTGCGAATTGGGCATGTGTGGGATACGACGGGTGCTACTGGGAAAAATCTGGAGAGCGCATATGAGAAAAATGCCGTATACACCAAAGCAACCAACGTTGCGAAGCATCCTGGGACAGATTCGGTGTACTTGATGATAGCGAAGGTAGGCAATGTCTATACGACATCCTTCTGGAATGGTACCGCTTGGCAGCAGGCGGCTGATCCGATGACAGTCAATTTATCGAATGTCAAAGTAGGCTTCTATGCGATGTCAGCAACAGATGGTACGTCTATCCCTGTAGATGTTGATTACTTCTCGGTGGGTGGGCCAGTGCTGAATGAGCCTTCTTTCACATTTGCAGGTCCAGCTGTCGTTTCCAGTGGGCAGCCATTTAACGTCACATTAAGTCTTGGCTCGGTTACGGAAGCAGTGTACGCGGAAGATCTGACCGTCATGTATGATCCAACACAACTCGAATTTGTCTCTGTAGAAGAACTGCACGCAGGTGTTAACGTGGTGGATAAAGCCGTGACACCAGGGAAAGTACGGTTAATTATGGCGAATATCGGCGTAGCCGATGTGAACGGAAGTATGCTTAAGCTGAACTGGAAGGCAAAATCTTTGACGAGTACTGCAAATGCGACAGTTCTGCTTTCTAATGCCGTGCTTGCGAACGGGGCTGGTCAAGAAAAGACACTTGATCAAGTCAGCTTCCCTGTTCAAATCACTGGACTTGTTAATAAAGAAGCTTTGAATGATCTCATTACTCGGGTACAAAGCAAACATGATGTAGCCGTTGAAGGAGGCTTTGCGGGCCAATATCCGAATGGCTCCAAAGCAGCGCTTCAAGCAGCGATTAATAGAGCTAAGGCTGTTGCTGAAAATAACGGTGCAACGGCGGAGCAAGTTGCTCAAGCTGTGAATGAGCTGCAGTCCGCGTTGAATGAATTCTTAGCTAGTGTGCATAAAGCAACACCTGGTGACATTAATACCGATGGCAGATTCACAGTCGGTGATTTGGCCCAAGTCGCTGCGGCTTACGGCAAAACATCGGCGGATTCCGATTGGGAGCACTACAAGCAAATGGATGTCAATGGCGATCATATCGTCGATATTGAGGATTTGGCGGCGGTAGCGCAGTTGATATTGCAGTGAAGTGACATAGAAGGAGCTAAGCGGGGGGGTGGCGCTTAGCTCCTTTTTTGTGAGGAGGCCGAATCGCCTCTCCGAATGAGTGGCAGTGGTCAAAGATGCGATATTACAACCTTTTGAGGAGCAAAAGGCTATATGTATAAAAATTAGTGCGAAAATACAACCTTTTGCACCGAAATGGCACCTAGAGGAGGCGTTTGGGTAGAAATAGTTACCTTTTCGCACGCATTTTAGATGGGGAGGTTAATTTGTCAGAAAAGGATGCTTTTTTGCATCTTTCACAGTTGAATTCATAATAAAAAGAGGTTCTCTCCACATAAGGGGCTTTCGGGACACCTCTTTTTGATGTGGCCTACAGCTAATTGACCAACGGTTCCGTTAGCATAGCCCTTCTCAGCTTCTCACGACAACGGTTGTTAGCGCTTTATTTGTTTTGTATACTAGGCAAGACAAGAATAAATAACAACAAAGCGAGGCTGAATCATGACTAGATGGAAGAAATTGGGGTTACCGCCAAAGCCGCATTCGTTAAAATCTCGGCTCATCATCATTCTGTTTATTAGCTCGCTTGCACCTTTAATTTTGATTGGAAGCATTTCCTATTTCTCTATGTATGCCATTTTGCAAAATAAGGCGGAGGGCGGTGCCCTTAGTAATTTGCATCAAGTCAGGATCATGTTGGAGGATACCATAGGCCAGTTGAACCACACTTCGCAGCAGCTTGCCTTTGACGGTAGAGTGGGCAAAAGTCTTGAAACGTATTTATCGGCTGATATCTATGAGAAAAAAAGATTGAACGACGAGATCAGAAGTGAATTAGGATTGATTCACTTTACGAACCCTACGCTGGGATTGATGTTTTACTATTTTGAGAATGACAATCAGGTGCTATTTGAGAATTTTAGTGTGAATGATAAGCATGATCTTAAAAATCTTCCAGTCCTCATCAAATTCGATAAACTTACGTATATGGGACCGCATCTGTCTCTAAATCCAATTGATGGCAATCAAGTGCTTTCGATTTTGCGTAAAGTAGAGCTGCCAGATCGTGATGATGTGTATGTCTATATTGAAACGAATTTTAAATTAGCCGAAAGTATTCTCAAAGACAACGATCAATTCGGCGGTAACTTGGTGCATCTAATCCTGGATAATTACGGAAAAATTGTATATAGCGAGAATTCTGAGGACTTCCCAGTGGGGATGGTGTATGCCGCTGACGATTCGAATAAGGATATCACAGGTAAATATCGGATGTTCGAGGAAGCGAGTAACCAAACTTGGAAAGTGATGTCTGCGGTTCCCAATTCGGTCTATAACCTCGAAGTATATAGATGGATGAAACAGTTTGTGTTTTTTGCCATTTTAACGTTAATCGCAAGTTTCTTTATTGCTTGGCTGATTTGGCGAACGGTGTATCGTCCGCTGAACTTGCTCAGTACGGATATTCGCAATGTCAAAAGCAATAATGAGGTATTTCCTAGAAGACAATCGCAAATCTCAGAGTTTTCTATGATCTACAGAGAGTTTGCAGAAATGAGAAGTCGCATTTTCGAACTCATTAGCGAGGTTGAGCAGAAAGAACAGAGTAAAGCCTTTCTTGAGGTTGAGAAATTAATGACGCAAATCAATCCTCATTTTATTCATAATACATTGGATACGATTCGATGGCTCGCACGTGCCAATGGACAGAAGGATATTGACAGGTTGGTATCTACGTTGAATAAAGTGCTCTATTATAACCTGGGTAAAGGCGGACCTGCACGAATTAAAGATGAGATTGAGGCTCTGAAAAATTATGTCGAGCTGCAAGGGATCCGCTATAATTTTCATTTTGATGTGAAGATTCATGCAGATTCTGAAGCTCTTGAATTGGCAGTTCCCCGATTTATTCTTCAGCCGCTAGTCGAGAATGCGTTATATCATGGCTTGGGTGACAATGGTGTGATTGAAGTAAGTGTAATTGAAGATGGCTTCTCGCATGTCATTATAGAAGTGAAAGACAATGGAGATGGCATGACAGAGGAAGATATCACGAAATTAATGAGTGAAAACACGATAGAGAAAAAGAAGGTAGGCATGGGCATTGGACTTCAATATGTGTATCGTATGGTTAAGTTCCAATTTGGACCAGCTGCCAGTTTTCATATAGAAAGTACAATCGGTGCAGGGACGACGATCGTTCTTCGTCTTCCAATAGGAGGAGTTGGGTTATGATAAAAGTTATGGTTGTAGACGATGATCACTTGGTACGTAAAGGTTTTATTACTATGATGCCATGGCGGGAGCACCAGTTAGAAGTCGTAGGCGAAGCAGGGAATGGTAAGAAAGCCTTGGAGTTTCTTGCTGACAATCAAGTTGACTTACTCATCACAGATTTGGCGATGCCTGTCATGTCAGGTATTGATCTAATGAGGGCTGTGAAAGAGAAGTACAAGGACATCAGCATGGTCGTTTTGACGTTTCATCAGGATTTCGAACTTATCCAGGAAGCACTCCGTTTGGGGGCGCTGGATTACATAACGAAGGTTGAGCTTGAACATGAGCACATGGATGAGGTTCTAAGGCGAATTGTGAACAAAATGGAAGAGCAGCATATGCGAACTAGAGATAAACAAGTTCAACCTCTTCCTGTAACCGCGCTTGCGCATGAAGACGAGGGACCTTACTCACCAGAAGTAAATGCAAGTGTATGGAAAGCCGTCGATATTATTCATTCGGAGTTTCAACACGACCTTTTATTACCCGATATTGCGAAAAGGGTGAATATGAGCCGCAGCTATTTCAGCCGTTGCTTTCGGGATATTGCGGGTAAAACGTGCAATGATTTTATTAGAGAAGTGAGGGTGAATCACGCGAAAGCCCTGCTTACACAGACGAACAAATCCATTGGATGGATCGCCACACAGGCTGGGTATCCGAATGAAAAATATTTCAGCAAGGTATTCCGGGAGTTAACGGGCATGCTGCCTGGTGAGTTTCGCAAGAGCCATTCATAACTAGAGGAGGAGGTCGCAAATCGTCTCCTAAAAAGTGCACTTTCATCTACTGGAAGTTCCAAGTAGCCAATTACGAGACGATTTGCTCCTAAACACAAGACGGAATTGAACCCAAATGCCTTTCATTTTCTCTAAGATGTAAGTGTAGGGTAATTAAAGAGGAGGGGCATTATGAAGAATAAAAAAGCTCTAATTTCCATGATGGCAATCGCTGTTCTGATGACAGCATGTTCAAACAACACAGGGACTAAGGATGGTGGACAATCGTCGGCGGATTCCAATGTGAAAGTGGATCCTTTCAAGATGCCAAATCCGATTGAAGTTACCACGTTCAAAAGTTTAAGTCCTGGAGCTAAGCTGCCAGCTGGTGACACAGTGGAAAGCAACCAGTACATGAAATACATTTCAGAAAAAACGAATATTAACTTTAAAATTCTTTGGTATGCTGCTCCTCAGGATCACGAACAGAAGATGAAATTGGCTATCGCAAGCAATGACTTACCAGACGTTATGCTTGTGAATGAGCAAATCTTTCTAGCTTTAGCAGAAGCAGGCCAAATTGAGGATTTGAGCAAAGTATACGAGAGATATGCCTCTCCATTGGCCAAAGAATTGTATGGTTCAACGAATAATAAAGCGCTTGAGAAAGCGACCTATAAGGGTAAATTAATGGGAATTCCGAACATCAGCGTGCAAGCCGATGCCGCAAGTATGGTGTGGGTGCGTAAGGATTGGATGGATAAATTGGGGCTTCAACCTCCGAAGTCGATTGACGATGTAACCGCAATTGCCAAAGCTTTCGTCGAGAAAGATCCAGATGGTAATGGCAAAGCGGATACGATGGGTATTGCTGGGTATGAGAAGTCGCTCGCAGTTAACGGGAAAGCACAACGTGGGGATTTCAAAGGTATTTTCCAAGCGTTCGGTGCGTATCCATCCGGTGGTGTTGAAGGCGTTTCCAATTGGATTAAAGATAGCTCAGGCAAGGTTGTCTATGCTTCGATCACACCAGAAACGAAACAAGCACTCAGTAAGCTGCGTGATATGTATGCCGCTGGCGCGATTGATAAAGAATTCGCACTGCGTAAAGAGCCGAACGAGAATATCGTTTCTGGCAAATCGGGGATTTTCTTCGGACCATGGTGGTCCGGCGGTTTGGCAGCTGACACGATGAAGCTCAATCCAAAGGCTGACTTCGTACCCTATCTGATCCCTGATGCGAAAGGCACAGTAAATACAATGATGGTGCCAGTGAGTACACAGTTTATCGTTGTGAAGAAGGGCATGAAAAACCCTGAAGCCGCAATGGTCTACGCAAACACCTTTATTAATGCGCAACGTAAAGTAGACCCGGATGCATTGAAGCTTGATTTCTCAGTAAGTGCAGAACACTGGCCAATTGGGAACGCGACCTTCGATTTTGCCGATGCCGTAGAAAGAAAGTCAGATATGTTGAAAAAGGCAATGGGTGGTCAAACCAAGCCTGAAGAGCTGAGTCCAGAAATGAAAGAAATGTTCGATAAAGCTACGCGCGATAAAGCGAAACCGAAAGCGGATTTGAAAGATTGGTCTGGCTATTATGGCTACACAGCACCTGCCGATTTGTTGAAACAAAACATGAATAAAGTGTATAGCGAATTTACAGCAAACACGAAAACGATGGAAAGAAAATGGGCTAATCTGCAAAAGCTGGAGAAAGAAACGTTCTTCGGTATTGTAATGGGCGAGAAGCCGCTAGAAGCCTTTGATAAGTTCGTAACCGATTGGAAAGCGCAAGGCGGCGACGAAATTACGAAAGAAGTTACGGAAGAACTGACTAAATCCAAAAAGTGAACATTAGCCAAGAGCGCACCGCCTAACCGATTGGTGGTGCGCTTTTTGTACAATCATGAGGGGAACAGAGGTGTATAGCTGATGAATATTAGATCATTTTATAAGCACTATCATTTGATGCTCATACCGGGAATTGTGCTTCTTATTATTTTTCACCTCATTCCGATGTTCGGAATCGCCATTGCGTTCCAAAACTTTAAGATTGGTTTGGGGATCTGGGATTCGCCCTGGATAGGGATTGAAAATTTCACATATATGTTTGAGCTGGAAGACAGCAAAACAATTTTCTTTAATACCGTATTTATCGCCGTATGTAAAATTATTGCGCATCTTATTGTTCCACTTACATTTGCCATATTGCTGAATGAAATTCGCTTTCATATTTTCAAAAGATGGGTGCAAACGGTGGTCTATCTCCCTCACTTTATTTCTTGGGTTATCTTAGCTGGAGTCGTAATGGATATGTTGTCATTGGATGGGATCATCAACAGTGCGTTGAAAATGTTTGGATTCGAGCCGATCATGTTTTTGGCAAAAAACAGTTGGTTCCCTTCCATTGTGGTTAGCTCCGATATTTGGAAGGAATTTGGATTTGCTGCCATCATTTATTTAGCTGCCTTAGCTGGTATTAATCCGTCGCTCTATGAAGCGGCTGAAATGGATGGCGCTAATCGCTTGAAGCAGTTATGGTATGTGACCTTGCCAAGCTTGGTTCCTACCGTCGTATTGTTGGCAACCTTAAGCATTGGTAACATTCTGAATGCAGGTTTTGATCAAATTTTCAATTTATATAATCCGCTTGTTTACCAATCAGGCGATATTATTGATACGTATGTTTACCGGGTTGGGCTCGTACAGGCACAATATGGCTTAGCAACGGCCGTCGGACTTTTGAAATCGATGATTGGATTCATACTCATTATCCTCTCTTACAAAATAGCGTATAAATACGCAAACTACAGAATTTTCTAATGAAGCAGGTGAATACTTATGGTACGAAATAAAACAATATCCGCTCAGGCAGCTGAAGCCATTCTCATCTTCATCATGCTGCTCATCTCGTTCATGTCGCTTGCGCCTGTTGTACACGTGTTCTCTGTCTCATTTAGTGATAACGCTGCAGCGGCAGGCGGGCTTGTCAAGTTTTGGCCCGTTGGGTTTACTTTGGAATCGTATCGTAAAATTTTGGAAGAGCCGCACTTTTTTAATGCTTTTCTAGTCTCTGTCAAACGGGTATTACTCGGCGGTGGCATTAACTTCGTCTTAACGGTCATGATGGCTTACCCATTGTCTCGAAGTAACAAAGAATTCCCGCATCGGACCATCTATATGTGGTTTATGCTATTCACGATGCTCTTTAGCGGTGGCATTATTCCTTTATATTTAACGATTAAGTCGTTAGGGATGTTTAATACGATCTGGGCACTTGTATTGCCTGGGGCTGTACCGGTGTTTAACGTTATCTTGCTAATGAACTTCTTCCGTAATTTGCCGAAGGAACTTAGCGAAGCGGGTTACATGGATGGAGCTGGACCATGGTACATGATGATTCGTGTCTATCTGCCGCTTTCATTGCCCGCCATGGCAACCGTTACGCTATTCAGTATTGTTGGTCATTGGAATGCTTTCTTTGACGGGATGATTTTTATGCGCAGCGCGGAGTTCTATCCGTTGCAAACGTATATTCAGCAGCTCGTTGTGAGTCAGAATGCGATGCTGGAGCTGGATTCCTCCAAATTGGAATTATTAATGAAGGTTTCGGACAAAACACTCAATGCGGCCAAGATCGTCGTATCTATGGTGCCGATTCTAATTATTTATCCATTTCTGCAAAAGTACTTTATTCACGGTATTATGCTAGGCTCTGTAAAAGAATAGATACAAAAGAGGTGCAATGAGATGATAGGGAAGGTCATAACTTTCAATTTACGCTACAACGAGCCGAAAGATGGGGAGAATGCATGGCCTTATCGCGTTAAGCGCGTTTCTCAAACGATCCAAGAACACGACCCTATACTTTTCGGTACACAAGAAGGGTATCATGACATGCTGAAGGAGCTTCATGAAGAGCTGCCGGCCTACAATTGGATCGGTACTGGTCGGTTTGGCGAACACGAGGATGAGCATAATGCTATTTTCTTTAAAAAAGATCAACTTGAAGTTCTCGAAGAAGGGCACTTCTGGTTATCCGATACACCAGAAGTTGTCGCCACGAAAAGCTGGGACAGCATGTTTCCAAGAATGTGCACGTGGATTCGATTCAAAGACAAGAACAGCCATAAAGTATTTGTTGTCTACAATACGCACCTGGATCATCGCAGTCAGGAAGCTAGAGAAAATGGCGTGAAGGTAATTTGGGATTACATAGCCACGCATCAGATTAACCAACCACTACCGGTTATTCTGATGGGAGACATGAATAGTCATCCGAGTAATGCTACTATCCGTTATTTAAACGGGGAGTCGAAGGAAGAAGGACCCAAAGGTTGGTTGAGGGACGCGTATTCGCTTCTGGAAGGAGAGATAGGTCGAACTGCGCACGATTTTAAAGGTGGAGCAGATGAAGCGCCTATTGATTATATCTTCGTATCACCTGAGGTAGAACTCATAGAAACGATCGTCGATAGAAGGCAAATTGGAGGGGGCTACCCTTCCGATCATTACCCCATTATTGCAGCTGTGCGCCTATCCTAGAACGGCGCCAATCAAGGAGATAAGCGATGAAACCTGAAGAAAGAAACCGTTCAGTTATGACAATTACGCGCGAAATAGCTCATTCCGAGCAAAGCGCTTATATCGAAGTACCTTTTGAAATGCCTGAGCACGTTGAGGAACTAGTGGTATCGTATTCGATTGAATCGCATGGTAAACAAAAGGCAATCATTGACCTGGGTCTGAGGGACACGATGAGAGTAAGAGGTTGGAGTGGGGGCGCGCGCAAACAGTTTCAAGTTGGACTGGAAAAAGCTACGCCTGGTTACATGTCTGGCGAATTAACGTCGGGTAACTGGGCGGTACTGCATAACGCCTACAAGGTGCCGAAGGAAGGTTGTTCAGTTCATGTTACCATCCAATTTCTGTTTAAAACGCCTCGTTGGCTAAAGGGAGATCTGCACACACACAGCGTGAATAGTGACGGAACGTTTACGCTCGAAGAAAATGCAGCCATTATGGAAGAGCTCGGTTGCGATTTTATTGCTATGACAGATCACAATACCGTCAGTCAAAACCTGACGTATCCGCGAAATACGAATGTTCTCATGATACCTGGAATGGAGTTTACAACGAATTTCGGCCATAGTAATTTTCTTGGCGTCAGTGATCCCATCCTTGATTTTCGAGTGAAAGGGCAGGAAGATGTCGAGGCTAAGATAGCCGAAGCACGTGCAAATGGCGCGAAAGTCGTTATCAATCACCCACATTGCGAGTTTTGCCCATGGGAATGGGATTTCAATGTGGATCATGATTGGGTAGAAGTGTGGAATGGGCCGTTTGCAGATCGGAATGCGAGAGCCATGCAATGGTGGCATGATCAACTGGTCTCAGGCAGAAGGCTTGTTGCTGTTGGCGGCAGTGATACACATCGCCCGGATCCGTATGTGAAGCATGCCATGCCTTGTACATGGGTATATGCTTCTGAGAAAACCGTGGATGGTATTTTAAGTGCAATCGACTTGGGGCATGTATGCATGACATATGCACCGGAAGGACCTTTTGTCCAGCTAAAATGCGGTGCGTATATGGTTGGAGACGTGGTCCCTGTTGGGGAGACTAGCCATATGGTTTCTTTCCAAGCCGAGGATCTGAAAATCGGGGATACGGTGAAATTAATTAGCAATCGCGGCTTGGAAAAGGAAATTGACGTATCGGCAGATGGCGTTCTTGCGATCCAAATCGACGCACAGGGCACGACATTTGTACGTGCTGAAGTTTGGCGGTTGTTCCAAGAGGTCGATATGACGTTGATGGCTGCGCTAACGAATCCTATTTATTTTGGCAACACCTGGATTGTGCCAAACAATTAGCAGAATACAAAGGGGCAACGTTAGCTCAAATCTCATTGGCTTAAGGGAGGACTGCGAAGGTTATGACGGTAATCTCCAGTGTTTGGCATATTTCTCACCTAGATCTATTAATTCGGATGTTGATCGCTACACTGCTGGGTGGATTAATTGGATTAGAACGGGAATGGAGTAACCATGCTGCCGGATTTCGAACGCATATTTTAGTTTGTTTGGGTTCTACTACGATCATGCTTCTATCCATTTATGGGTTCTCGGAATTCGTCAATGAATCGAATGTGCGTGCAGATCCAGCAAGACTAGCAGCACAGGTCATCAGTGGTATTGGTTTTCTTGGAGCAGGAGCCATTCTAAGGAATGGCTCCGTCGTCAGTGGGCTCACGACAGCTGCCTCCGTATGGGTTGTGGCTGCAGTTGGACTATGTGTCGGAGCCGGGTTTTTCTTCGTGGCTGTGTTGTGCACCTTCTTGGCATTAGTTAGTTTGATATTATTGAACAAATGGGAGAAATACCTGCTAAGAAATCGACGTGTTCATGAGATTACCGTTAAGGTGTTGGATCATCCAGGTGTGCTCGGCAAGATCGCATCCGCGTTAGGGGATCAAGGCATTCAAATCATGAAGATGAAAATGATCCCTGATATTGAAATAACCGGAAATAGCCTCGAGAAGCCTACCATGCAGCTATGTTTCACGATGAAGGCACCGGAGAAAGGAAAGCTCCTTGCCGCACTTGATGAAATTCATCGATCCGAATATGTATTGTCAGCCGATTCTCCTTGGTTGGAAGGACTTCCAATCAAGCGAGCGATAAAACCGGTGAGTATGCCGTAACACGTGTGATTCTATTAGGAAATAACAAATGTATCACGTGCTCAACGACGGGATGGGGGCAGGGAATCAGCTCGTGTATTTTTATCGCGACGATATTTTTAAGAAAAAAAACCTGCAAGAGCCTAAGACCTGGGATGAACTTTACGAGACGGCTAAAAAGCTGAAAGCACAGTATCCTGATAGCTACCCATTCGTCTTCCGGCATGGCATTAATACGTTAAAATATTTCGGACCTTCGTTTGGCGTTTATCCGGGATTCTTTGAAGATAAAGCAACTGGGAAAATCAAGTACGGGGCGACCGATCCTGGATTCAAAAAAATGGTGGAATACTTAAATAAATTTTATAAGGAAGGATTGACGCCTCCGGATTGGCTCTCGATGGACTATAAAGCGTGGACCCAATTCATTGCTACCAATAAATCGTTTATGACGCTTCAGTTTATTGGTCAAATCGAGATTATGAACAATCAGCTTCGCTCTGTGGGTGGCCGGACTTCAAGGCTGTGCATCCGATTAAAGAGGCATCGGATTTTCTCGGTTCTTATTTTAACGATGATGGTGTGAATCTGATGCATGATAATTTCTTTCTCCCAATGGCGCAGGAAACCCGTACGCTGCTAGAACTCGCGGATGTGGAAGTGCCGGATCTGACCGTGCAGCTGCATGGGGGCGCGAATAACGCCAATCACTTTGTGGAGATTCACTATTTGCCCTATGTGGGCAGCTAGGTGTTGCTTTTGCCAAACAAGGCTTGCCTTTTGTAGAACGAAATCAATTAGTGGTCGGCGAGGCGGCTGTCGCTCATCCTTCGTTCAATCTGACCTCTGCCATCCATCATGTCTGCGGAGGCATGAGTATGACCTTTGAATCAAACATGGGGCTTGCGGCTCCAGGCGTGAAACTAACACCAGATGAGATTCTAGACAGTCACTTCGTCTTGTTTGAGGAAATGCTTCGGTTTCAACAATTCGTCTAGATGTCGAAAACCCACCGTTTTTCTATTGCGGTGGGTTTTCGACATCTAGCAATGAAGAATTAACGCTCAAAAACAGTAATTCACGAAGGATACACAATGATCGTATGGTACATGGTTTTGATATCTGCGGTATTCCGGTATGTATGCGGTTGATCGGCAGAGAAATGAATAGCATCTCCCACCGTCATCTGAAAAGTTTCTTGATGAAACGTCACTTCGAGACTGCCCTGCATCATAAGGATGTATTCCTCAACGCCTTCATTATGAGACTCCGACGCGTGGCTGCAGCCGGGATCCATCTCGACCGTATAAATTTCGAATTGCTTCTTCTGGTCAAAAGGAATGAGCGGGAACGCTCGATAGTGGCCGTCTTCTTCCATCAAGGGTTCTGTGTCGGAGAAGCGAAAATGCGTTACCTTCGGCTCCTCATCTTCAATCAACGATGTAAAAGAAATATGAAGGCCATTCACGATCTTCCAAAGGATCGAGATGGTCGGATTCGAATCTCCACGTTCGATTTGTCCCAACATTGCTTTGCTCACGCCGGTTAGCTCTGCGACCTGATCTAAGCTCAACGACCTCGCTTTACGAATCGCTTGCAGGCTTTTGCCGATTTTTTTATGAATCTGTTCGTGTTCTTGTTCCACTTATGGTTCCTCCTGCCTACCTAACGAAAACGGTCGATTTGCTATTCCTCATTATAAACCAACCCTACCAATTGGCAAACGACTCCTAGAAAATTATTAATTCATAGGCGGATACCCTATATACAATATAACGCACATGTGTATAATATGATGTATAAGAGTTATATAACGCACAAAAATATACTATAACGCATTTTTGTAAAAAGGGGGAATATACTATGGGAACGATGATGGGGTTGGTCAAAACGCATCGAGCACCGGGAGCCGTTTTGAAGGAGTTACCGATTCCGCGCTATGGGCCAGATGAAGTGTTGGTTCGGGTAAAAGCGACTTCAATCTGCGGTACGGATGTGCACATTTATAAATGGGACTCTTGGGCCGAAAGCGCAGTCGTTACGCCGAATGTATTTGGTCATGAATTTGCTGGTATCGTCGTGAAAGTGGGCAACGATGTGAAGCACGTGAAGCCCGGGGATCATATCTCGGCTGAAGGGCACATGGTTTGCGGTGTATGCAAAACTTGCCGTACGGGCAACGCACATGTCTGTCCGCACACGCGCAGTTTCGGTATTACAACGCCTGGTTGCTTTGCTGAGTATGCGGTCGTGAAGGCGTCTAACGTGATCCATAACCGCGCGGACATGCCTTATGAGATCGGCTGCTTGCAAGATCCGTTAGGCAATGCGGTGCAAACGGTGCTTTCCGGGGATATCGTTGGCAAGTCGGTTGCCATCATCGGCGTTGGGCCGATCGGTCTGATGGCTGTCGCCGTTGCGAAGGCTAGCGGGGCAGGTTTGGTCATCGCAGCCGACGTGAATCCATACCGATTGGAGTTGGCTAGGCAGATGGGAGCCGACATCATGATTAACAGCACCCAAACTCCACTTGCAGACGCGATTATGGCTGCTACTGCAGGAGAAGGCGCTGAGGTAGTGCTGGAAATGTCTGGCCATGCGGATGCCATTCGCGCCGGCTTCGAAGCTGCGGCGCCAGCTGCTCGATTATCCTTACTAGGCATTCCGACCAAAGAGGTTTCACTGGACTTATCCAAGCATATTATCTTCAAAGGGCTACGGATAGAAGGGATAACTGGCCGACGTATGTACCAAACCTGGTATCAGCTGAAGGGGCTAATTGAGCAGAAACGCATTAACTTGCGCCCCCTTATTACACATACATTTACACTGGACCGATTTGAAGAGGCGTTTGAGCTGATGGCTTCCGGGCTATGTGGCAAAGTGATATTTACACATGACAGTATGCCGCTGCGGCAGAAGGAGGAAATCGAATATGGCCAATTGGAGCTCACTTGAGCATGAACTGGAACAATTGAAGAAGGAGGGACGTTATCGTCCAATTTCTGTGTGGGAGTCCGGCTCTGACACCTGGATGAACATCGGTGGTCGTCGTGTACTGCAGATGTCTTCAAATAATTACTTGGGGCTGACGAATCATCCGGATTTGAAAAAGGCAGCCATCCAAGCAATTGAACAATATGGTGTTGGCAGCGGCTCCGTACGAACGATAACCGGCACGCTGGACATTCATGACCAGTTGGAGCAAGAGCTGGCGGCATTCAAAGGAACGGAAGCCGCTTTGGTGTTCCAATCCGGCTTCACAACGAACCAAGGTGTGATGACGATTTTGGGGACTGATGATGTCGTCATCAGCGATGAGTTGAACCATGCCAGCATTATCGATGGCATCCGGCTGACCAAAGCGCAGCGCCGCATCTATGCGCATAAGGATATGGACCAGCTCGAGGCGGTGCTTCGCGAGTGCGGGTCGTTTGCGAAACGCGTCGTGGTAACCGACGGCGTGTTCAGTATGGACGGTGATATCGCACCGCTCCCCGCCATTGTTGAGTTGGCGGAGAAATACGACGCCATCGTGTTTGTTGACGACGCACATGCGAGCGGTGTGTTGGGACGCAACGGCAAAGGGTCCACGGACCACTTTGGGTTGAACGGACGCGTACACATTCAAGTAGGCACGTTGTCTAAAGCGGTTGGAGCGGTTGGTGGTTATGTGGCTGGCGATCAGGTGCTGAAGAATTTCCTGGTCCAGAAGGCACGACCATTTCTGTTCAGCACCTCTGCGCCGCCTTCGGTGGCCGCAACCTGCTTGGCTGCAATTCGCGTGCTAAAGCAAAGCGAATCGTTGATTGGCAGGTTATGGTCGAATGCGACCTACTTCCGCACGAAGGTGCAGGCACTTGGTTTCGACACGGGCGCTAGCGAAACGCCAATCGTACCCGTCATCGTCGGCGAACCGGCCAAGGCGATGTTGTTTTCAGATTTGCTGCTGCAGCAAGGGGTGTTCGCGCAAGGCATTGTCTTCCCGACGGTCGCGATGGATAAAGGCCGCGTGCGGTTCATTGTCACGGCAAATCATACGTTAGAAGATCTTGATTTTGCTATTGATGCGTTAGTTATAGCTGGAAAGAAGCTTGGGCTTTTGACGTAGCTGATCGTGCATGATAACCTCCTTATCGCTTTATGCGATGATCGAACGGGCAGGATAGTAACTGGAACATTTTCCTTTTATTTGCATAAATTTCGTGCATTCAACAAACAATTGAATACAATTGGAATTTTACAGCAACAAGAGGAGGATTATCGTGTTAGATTGGGTTGAAATTGTTTTACGCACATTTTTATCAATTGTGGTGCTTTTCCTGATGACTAAGCTGTTGGGTAAGAGGCAAGTGACCCAGCTCTCCTTCTTCGAATACATAACCGGGATTTCCATTGGTAATCTCGCGGCGTATATCTCGTTGGACACGGATACGACATGGTATCTAGGGTTGGTCGCTATAGGGGTATGGGTAACATGTACGTTAGGTATTGAATTTCTGCAGATGAAAAGTAAAAAAGCGCGGGATTTCATTGATAGCAAGGGGACAATTCTCATTAGAGACGGCAAGGTCATGGAAGATAATTTAAAGAAAGAACGTCTAACAACGGATGAACTCATGGAGCAACTGCGCAAAAGGTCGGTATTTAAAGTGGCCGATGTGGAATTTGCCATTATGGAACCAAGTGGAGAAATTAATGTCCTCTTGACGCGCGAGAATCAACCATTGACGCCCAAACATTTAGGTATCCAGGTTGCGCCAGAAAAGGAGCCACAGGCTGTGATCATGGATGGTGTAATCATGGACGAACCTTTGGCTACCCTAGGTTTTAGCCGGGCATGGTTGGATACGGAGTTAGTTAAAATAGGTGTCACGGTCGAAAATGTATTTATTGGTCAAGTGGATTCTTACGGCCAATTGTTTGTGGACTTGTATGATGACAAGATCACGGTACCTGTGCCACAGGAAAAAGCGGCGCTATTTGCAACGTTAAAAAAGTGCGAAGGCGATTTAATGTTGTATGGATTGTCCACCAATAATAAAAAGGCCAAAGAAATGTACGAGCAATGCTCGAAGCAAATGGAGGACATCCTTGCACAATTGAAGCCGATACTTAAGCATTGATGCGTAATTCGACAAGACAGGCGGCAACAACTAGGCTTTCAGCCATCTTGACAGTTCGCGAACCAGCGTGTGAAAATTAGATTAAGGCAAAAATAAAATAATGATAAAGTGGTGATCGCGATGAAGGATCGGCTGGAGCTTGATACCGGACAATCGCATACAACCCTCTTTTTTAAAAAGGGACCGTATGGAAGCTAACAACTTCCGTACGGTCCCTTTCTTTTGGTAAAGCGAGAAAGGAAAGGAGTCTATGTTGACATGGCGATGGTATACAAACAGCAGGAAAGCAGCCTAGAAGCGACCCCAGTGTTATTAAACGGGGAGCAATTGATACCTGAGTTAGTCGCGGCGGTTGTTTATGATCATGTGCCGGTCGGACTGGATGAACAGGCGCTCCAGCGTGTGATTGCGTGCCGCAACATGGTGGAGGAACTGGTCGCAGCGGGCCAGGTGGTCTACGGGGTCACGACGGGGTTCGGCAAATTCAGCGACGTGACGATTTCACCGCAAGACGCAGTCCAGCTGCAGGTTAATCTGATCCGCAGCCATGCCTGCGCCGTCGGCAGACCGCTGCCGGAACCGACGGTTCGTGCATTGATGCTGCTTCGCGCAAACGCGCTGGCCAAAGGACATTCCGGTATTCGACCGGAAACGCTGAAGCTGTTGATCGACTGCATCAACGGTGGCGTACACCCCGTCGTACCCGAACAGGGCTCACTTGGTGCTAGCGGGGATTTGGCTCCGCTGTCACATTTGGCACTGGTTCTGATGGGCGAGGGGGAAGCATATTACCAAGGTGAACGCCTATCGGGTGAGAAGGCACTCGCAAATGCAGGGCTTAAACCGATTAGCTTGCAGGCGAAAGAGGGGCTTGCACTTATTAATGGCACTCAGATTATGACATCCATCGGTACCCTGGCACTTATCAAATCACAACGACTTGCGAAAATCGCTGATGTGATCGCATCACTGACGGTTGAATGCTTGCGCGGTATTCCGGATGCTTTTGCGGAAGAGGTGCATCAGGTACGCCCTTATCCAGAACAGATCGGCGTAGCGAAGAATTTGTGCAAACTGCTGAAGGGCAGCAAGTTGACCACACGCCAAGGAGAGCTTCGCGTACAGGACGCTTACTCACTGCGCTGTCTGCCCCAAGTGCATGGCGCGACACGCCAAGTTCTTGCCTATGTGCAGGATAAAATTGCGATAGAAATGAACGCAGCGACCGACAATCCGTTGTTATTCGTGGAAAAAGGTCTTGTCATTTCCGGTGGTAATTTCCATGGGCAACCGATCGCATTTGCGATGGATTTTCTGAAAATCGGCATGAGCGAGCTCGCTAACATTTCGGAACGCCGCACCGAGCGGCTGGTTAATCCAGCGCTATCCGGGGGACTGCCTGCTTTTTTAAGCCATAGCCCAGGGGTGTGTTCCGGCATGATGATCACGCAATATGTTAGTGCATCTATTGTTTCGGAAAACAAAGTGCTGGCGCACCCATCAAGCGTAGACTCGATACCTTCTTCAGCGAATCAAGAGGACCATGTGTCTATGGGAACAACGGCCGCGCGCCATGCCGCACAGGTCATCGACAACGTGTCCAAGGTGTTGGCTATCGAGTTGATTTGTGCAGCCGAAGCTGCCGAATTTGTAGGGGCCGAGGGACTTGCTCCGGCGACTAGGGTTCTCTACGACAAGCTGCGGGCGCTCGTTCCCCCCGTTGTGGAGGACCGTTCTACTTCCCGTGATATCGAAAACGTGGCGACGGCTTTGCTGGAAGGCGAGTGGCTGCAAGCGGTTGAGGCTGTGACTGGCAAGTTATTTTGATATGAGAGGAGATCACTATGATGAATTCTTATCCTCCAAAACGAGTAATTCGCGCCCCTCGCGGTACTGATCTATCTTGTAAAGGCTGGGTTCAGGAAGCTGCCATGCGTATGTTGATGAATAATCTTGACCCGGAAGTCGCAGAACGGCCGGAAGATCTCGTCGTCTACGGCGGTATCGGCAAGGCGGCTCGTAACTGGCCTTCCTTCGATGCCATCGTCCGCGAATTGCAGCGTCTGGAAAGCAATGAAACGCTGCTCATACAATCCGGTAAGCCGGTCGGCGTGTTCAAAACCCATGAACGTGCACCGCGTGTGCTGCTCTCTAACTCTGTACTTGTGCCCAAATGGGCCAATTGGGAGCATTTTCGTGAGCTAGAGCAAAAGGGGCTGATGATGTACGGGCAAATGACCGCGGGCAGCTGGATTTACATCGGGACGCAGGGGATTTTGCAAGGTACGTATGAAACCTTTGCTGAAGCAGCCCGCCAGCATACAGGAGGTTCGCTCAAAGGTACGTTGACGTTAACCGCAGGCCTTGGCGGCATGGGCGGTGCTCAACCGTTAGCCGTCACCATGAATGAGGGCGTCGTCATTGCAGTCGAAGTTGACCGAACGCGCATTGAGCGCCGAATTCAAACTCGTTACTGTGATGTGCTGGCTGAAACACTAGATGAAGCGCTGCTGCTAGCAAGTAAAGCGATGGAAGAGAATAAGTCGCTGTCCATCGGTCTGCTGGGGAACGCTGCGGACATCTACCCCGAATTCGTGCGTCGCGGCATTAAGCCACATTTCGTGACAGATCAAACGTCGGCTCATGACCCGCTAATTGGCTATATTCCGATTGGGTTTTCGTTGGAGGAAGCAGCGCTACTTCGTGAGAAGGATCCTGTGCAATACGTGAAGCTTTCGAAGAACAGTATGGCGACCCATGTGCAAGCAATGCTTGACCTTCAGCAAATGGGTTCCGTCGTGTTCGATTATGGCAACAATATTCGTCAAGTCGCCTTCGACCAAGGGATTGCCAATGCTTTCGATTTTCCCGGCTTCGTTCCAGCTTATATCCGGCCGCTTTTTTGCGAAGGTAAAGGACCTTTCCGCTGGGTAGCGCTCTCAGGCGATCCGGAAGACATTCGTAAAACAGATGAACTTGTGATGAAGTTGTTCCCAGACAATGATCGCCTGCGCCGTTGGATTACGATGGCAAGTGAGCGTGTCGCGTTCCAAGGTCTCCCGGCACGTATTTGCTGGCTCGGCTATGGGGAGCGTGAGAAATTCGGTCTGGCATTGAACGACATGGTGAGAAATGGCGAGTTGAAAGCACCGATTGTGATCGGTCGCGATCATTTAGATTGTGGCTCTGTAGCTTCGCCAAATCGTGAAACGGAAGCGATGAAAGACGGTTCCGATGCGGTTGGCGACTGGGCGATCCTGAATGCGTTGATCAACACATCAGCAGGCGCATCTTGGGTTTCAATCCATCATGGCGGTGGCGTCGGGATGGGCTACTCGCTGCACGCAGGGATGGTGATCGTAGCGGACGGGACGGATGCTGCAGATGAGCGTCTCCGAAGTGTGCTGACTTCTGACCCCGGTATGGGGGTTATCCGTCATGTGGATGCGGGCTACGATGAAGCGATTGAAACGGCGGAAAAGCACGGCATTCGCATCCCGATGCGTGAGCAGGGTCAGTGAAGGAGGGGAGCAGATGGAACGGATTGATTTGCTTATTACGGGGATTGGCCGTTTGGTTACCCCACCGGGGAATGCACCGCGCTGCGGGCAGCAAATGAAGCAACTCGATATAATCATAGACGCAGCGTTAGCTATACGTGAGGGGATCATCGTCGCGTTTGGCACATCACAAGATGTTCTGGAACTTATGAGGGATCTTGAAGTCGTAGAAACCATTGATGTTGGTGGTCGTATGGTTACACCTGGGCTGGTCGATCCGCACACCCATCTCGTTCATGGCGGTTCCCGTGAGCATGAGCTGGCGCTGAAGCGGTCCGGTGTCTCCTATCTGGACATTTTGGCGCAGGGTGGAGGCATACTTAATACGGTGCAAAGTACACGCGAAGCCAACGAGCAGGAACTCTATGATAAGGCGTGTCGAAGTTTGAACGAGATGCTGTTGAATGGTGTCACGACGGTTGAGGCGAAAAGCGGCTACGGTCTCACCTTGGAAGATGAATTGAAGCAACTGCGTGTGGCAAAACGTTTGAACGATACTCACCCTGTCGAAATTGTTTCGACATTTATGGGGGCACATGCGGTCCCGCTGGCGTATAAAGGTCGTCCCGAGGAATATATAGACCTCATCGTCAATGAAATGGTTCCCAAGGTGGCTGAAGAGGAGCTTGCGGAGTTTTGCGATGTATTTTGTGAAAAAGGTGTTTTTTCCATTGAGCAGTCGCGCCGAATTCTGCTGAAAGGAAAGGAGTGCGGTTTGCTTCCGAAAATACACGCAGATGAAATAGAACCGCTTGGCGGGGCGGAACTTGCGAGCGAAATCGGTGCGATATCCGCTGAACATTTGCTGTCTGCGACCGATAAAGGCTTCGCTGCAATGGCGGAACATGGCGTGATTCCAGTGCTCTTACCGGGCACTTCGTTCAACCTAGGCCTGGCCAAACATGCGCGTGCACGAGACATGATCGACACCTATGAACTGCCGGTGGCACTTGCTACGGACTATAATCCAGGGTCCTGTCCGACCGAGTCGATCCAGCTCATTATGATGCTGGCATCGCTGAACCTGAAGATGACGCCGGAGGAGATATTAACAGCATGCACCATCAACGCAGCGAATGCGCTGGGACGTGGGGAAAGTATCGGTTCGATCGCAGTGGGAAAGCGTGCGGATTTAACCATTTTTGATGCGCCGAATCTGGCTTATTTGCCGTATCATTTCGGAATTAACCATACGTTTGGGGTTATCAAAAACGGAAACGTGATCGTATGGGACCGTACTATTGTGGCAAAAGAATCAGGTAAGGAGGAGGGGGCACGATGAGCCACGAAATCCCTTTTCTCAAACCGCCTGATCAAGCTGTGTTCAGAGATCACATGGAAACCAAGGTTGCCCATTGGATTCGCCAGTGGGACGGTCAAGAGCCATTGCTTGCAGGGATCATAGGTATTCCGCTGTCTAAGTCGTCGATCTCGCATTCAGGTGCTTCAACGACGCCGACCGCGGTTCGTACAGCATTCAAGTCTTTTACTACATACTCGATGGAGTATGGTGTTGATCTGCAAGACTTAGCCGTTCGCGACCTCGGCGATATCCAAATGCATGTGACGGATATCGCGGAATGTCACCGCCGCATTGAGGAAAGCTTGCGCGCGCTATATAGAGTACAGCCGGGGGTGATCCCGATCATCTTTGGCGGCGATCATTCGACGAGCTGCCCGTCGATCAAAGCTTTCGTAGGCCGTCATCCTGGGAAAAAAGTGGGTATCCTTCATTTTGATGCCCATCATGATGTCCGTAATTTTGAGGACGGTGGCGTCACCAACGGTACGCCGTTCCGAGGCATCCTCGAATCGGGTGTGGTAGAGGGACAACACATCGTACAAATCGGCATTCGAGGTTTCATGAATTCGAAGCCTTATCATGACTACGTGAAGAGTAAAGGCGTACATGTATTTTCGTCACGTGATATACGTCGGATGGGCATGGATGCGGTGCTCGACCAGGCGCTTCAACTTGCGGGTAATGGCACGGATGTGCTGTATGTGAGTTTCGACGTGGACGTGGTCGATCAGGCATATGCACCGGGCTGCCCAGCGATCGGCACTGGCGGGATGAATCCATGGGATGCGCTGGATGCCCTCCATCGGCTCGGATCGCTGCCGCAGGTGCAAGGTTTGGATTTCGTTTGCATCGATCCGACCGTCGATGTACGAAATGTGACCTCGCGTCTAGCGGTACAGTTCATGCTCAGCTTCTTGGCAGGGGTCGCTACGCGTCCAAAGTAAAATAAAACGCCGCTAGTTCCGTATTATTGGAGCTGGCGGCGTTTGTTTGTGTAGGAGAAGTGCAGAGGTTGGCGATGATTGAAATGCTGGAGATGCTGAGTGTGATTAAAGTCGCTCTAAGCTGCTTTAGTTCGATATTTCCGAATTACAATGAGGATTACTCGGCAATTTCGGACTATCAGATCTCTGCAGAGTCATTTGCAAGAATTCGAACATTTTCGCAGGATTACTGTATATTTTCTGAAGAAAGCGCTTGCTATACTGAGATCACCCCGTTACGAAGCGATGGATTAAATGAAAAAGAGGTGGTCTCATGGATAAGCAGATAACGGTTCAGCAGCGGGTGCCTGAGGTCGGGAGCAGGGCAAGGGAATCGAAGCTAAGGCAAAAAATCATACAGGTTTGGGGTTTTCGCGCATTTTACCTGATGCTCTTGCCAGGTGTGATCTTTTACATTGTGTTCAAATATATTCCCATGTACGGAATCATCATCGCATTCAAGGATTTCCAAATGCTGGATGGTATCGTCGGAAGCCACTGGGCGGACCCTTGGTATAAGCATTTTCAACAATTTTTTCACTCTCCTTATTTCGGACAGCTGATGGTAAATACCATATTGATCAGCGTATATAAGCTGGTTTTCGGGATTGCTCCACCCATTATCATGGCCTTGCTGCTCAATGAATGCAGGCTGCGTTGGTTCAAAACGATTGTACAAACGATGACCTATATGCCGCATTTCTTATCGTGGGTTATTATCTACGGCATCCTCAACACCCTCTTGTCTCAGAGCTCCGGTATCGTCAACCGGTGGCTTGTCGAAGGTGGCGGCCAATCGATCGGATTCATGACTTCGATCGATCATTTCAGAACGATTCTGGTCGCTTCGGAAGTGTGGAAGGATCTGGGCTGGGGGGCTATCATTTACCTAGCTGCGATGGCTTCGATTGACCCAACCTTGTATGAGGCAGTCCGCGTGGATGGGGGCAGTCGACTTCGCATGATGTGGCACATTACACTGCCTGGCATTCGGAATGTTATCGTGCTTTTGCTGATACTGAAACTAGGGCATATCATGGATGCTGGTTTCGATCAAATTTATATCTTGTATAACATTCAAGTCTACCAAGTAGCCGATATTTTGGATACATGGGTATTCCGAACAGGACTTCAACAGCTTAACTTCAGTTTGGCTGCGGCCGTCGGCTTGTTTAAATCAATCATAGGCTTAGTGCTTGTGCTCGGATCCAATCAATTATCGAAGAAGTGGGGGGAGAGCGCATGGTAAGAACTTGGGAAGATCGAATCGTCAATACAATTGTGATTTTCATTCTCGGCCTTACATCTTTAGCAGCGATCCTTCCACTGATGTATGTGCTATCCGTTTCCATTACGCCCTTCTCCGAAGTGCTGAAGCATGGAGGGTTTATCTTACTCCCGAAATCGATCACATTCCATGCTTATCATGAGCTATTTACCACAACGAACATTCCAAGGGCTTTCTGGATTACGATTTTCATTACCGTCGTCGGAACCATAGTGAATCTAGTTTTGACGTCGCTGATGGCTTATCCGCTTAGCCGTCGCAATCTCCCGGGAAGAGGATTTTTCCTTCTTATGATTGTGTTTACGATGCTATTCAGCGGAGGCTTAATTCCAACTTATTTAATTGTGAAAAATATGGGATTGCTGAATTCCGTCTGGTCGATGATTTTGCCGAATGCTGTATGGAGCTTTAATGTGCTTATTATGAAAAGTTTTTTCGAGAACATTCCTGAAGAGTTGTTTGAATCCGCTCGTATGGATGGTGCCAAGGAATTTCGAATTCTGTGGCAAATTGTATTGCCGCTAGCTGTGCCTTCCATGCTTACAGTCGGGCTGTTCTACATGGTTGGACATTGGAACGAGTTTTTCCAAGCGATTATGTACGTGACTGACCGTAACTTATATCCTCTACAAGTCGTTATTCGCGAAGTTCTCATGATGACACAGCTGCCGCTATTGGAAAATGCCGAGAATGTGCTGCCCACCGAAACAATGCAAATGGCTGCCGTCATTACCGCAAGTTTGCCGATTATTCTCGTGTACCCTTTTATTCAAAAACATTTCACAAAAGGGATGCTGCTAGGCGCTGTCAAAGGTTGATCCCGCAAGGCCGGAGGAAGAGGGACTGCAGCCTAAAGACTTTGGTCGCGGTAACAATATAGTTCAAAAAAAATGTATACTATACTAGAGGAAGAAGGGGTTTCTATGAAAAAGAACATATATGCACCGATGCTGGCAATGACGTTAACAGGAGCTATGCTGATTGCTGGTTGTGGAGGTTCACCTTCAGTTGATAAACCTACAGAGAAGGCCGCCGAGAAGCCAGCAACAAGCAGTACGCCAGCAGCCAATGCAAAGCCAGTTAAGCTGGATATCATTGAAACGGGAACCGGGCTTCCAACTCCAGATCAGGATATTATCAAGCAGGAACTGGACAAAGCGTTACATACTGAAATTAACCTAACCGTTTATGCGTCTCCCGACGATTACAAGAATCAGTTAAATGTGCGCATGGCTTCAGCGAATTTCCCTGATTTATTTGCCGTAGATCGTGTACAGTTAAAGCAATTATCGGACCAAGGCCTTCTACTTGATTTGACGCCGTATCTAGATAAACTAAAGCCAGCGAAAGACTTCATCGGTGAGGCTAGCTTTAAACAAGGGATGTTGAATGGCAAAACATTAGCCATCGCCAAAGCACCTACGGCTTCCAAAACGTCGTTCTGGATTCGGAAAGATTGGCTTGATAAACTAAATCTAAAAGTTCCAACCACGCCAGAGGAAATGCTTGAAGTTGCGAAAGCGTTTACGGAGAAAGATCCGGATGGCAATGGGAAGAAAGATACATTCGGCATCACAGGAGCGAAACTGAATGCATTCAACACGTTCTTCGGTGCTTATGGTGTGGGTCTTATGGACGGCAGTCAAGTTCCAGCCATCTATGTGAAAGATAATAAAGTGGTCAATTCTCTCTATGCGCCAGGTATGAAGGATGCGCTTGCTTCTATTAAAAATATGGTTGCTGCAGGTGTGGTTGATCCAGAACTCATGGCAACCTCGCAAACACAGGCTATGCAAAAGGCGATCAAAGGACAAGCGGGTATATTTTACACAGCTTGGTCGGACATGACAACTGCCCAGAACGTTGAACAGATGAAAGCCATCAATCCCAACGTGAACTGGGTGCAAATCGATGCCTTGCAAGGTCCAGGCGGTAAATTCACGGCATCTTGGGATATAGGCAATCCCGCAGGATTGTATGCGCTTCCGAAATCATTGGAGAAATCGCCTGATAAGCTCCAAAAGGTATTTGATTTGTTGAACTATGTCTCCTCGAAGGATGGATCGAAGCTAGTGCAATACGGTGTAAAAGGAAAACATTTTAATCTCGAAGGAGAAAAAGTGGTTCCAACGGATTTGATGGCCAAAGAAGGTGCCTATTTCTGGCTCTACCAATTTACCGGCCGTCCTGAGATGGAATATTTGTCCGTGAAATTTGCTCCACAAATTAAGTTAATTGACTTTGCCAATAAACAGCCACGCCTTCAAGCGGTGAACGGTTTTATTGATTTCCCGAGTGGCTATAACGCAGCTGATGCAAATCGGTATGTGGAAGAAGAGTTCTCCAAATTCATCTATGGGAAACGACCTCTCACTGAATATGATAGCTTCCTGAAAACATTGGAAGGTTCCATGAATTACAAAGCGTTCTTAGAGGCATCTGAGAAAAAAGTGAAAGAGCTCGGATACGTGAAGTAGGTAGAAAAAGGTTGAAAAGGGATGAAGAGGCTTCTGGCTTCATCTCTTTCTGTCATTCTAAATGAAACTGATCGTGGGGGAGAATTGTAATGATGAGTGGAGATAACAAGGAACAACGAATTCAAACAGATATCCTCGTTGCCGGAGGCGGTATTTCCGGTGTTGTAGCTGCCATTGCGGCTGCGAGGAACGGTGCTAAGGTTACGCTTTGTCAGGATCGGTCTGTTCTGGGAGGCAATGCCTCTTCCGAGATCCGTATGCATATCGTCGGGGCGGCGCATTCCAAACGGGGGACAGCACTCGAAACAGAAGCAAGAGAAGGGGGCATCCTTGAAGAAATTCTTCTGGAGTGCGCCGTTCGCAATCCACAGCGAAGCGCTTCAATGCTGGATCTCCTCTTATATGAAAAGTGCAGAGCGGAACCGAACCTGACGCTGATGCTGAATACAGCCATTATCGGCGTGCGAATGGATGGAAACCGAATCGTGTCAGCTTCGGCAACGAGGGAAAGCACGGAACATAGCTTCGAAATATGTGCGAACATTTTCATGGATTGTACGGGAGACGGACGTCTCGGCAAAGAAGCAGGAGCGCGATTCACGACAGGTCGTGAGTCTTCTGAACAATATGGAGAGTCTTTCGCTGGGGCAGTAGCCGATACGTATCGGCTCGGTTCTTCGCTGTTATTTACGGCTCGAAACATGGGGAAACCAATGGCATTCATTCCCCCTGTATGGGCGAAACGCTATTCCGAAGAAGATTTGAAGTACCGCAGTCATGCTTCATGGGAATACGGTTATTGGTGGGTAGAGTTCGGCGGACTATTGGATACGATCTCCGATAACGAATTCATTCGTGACGAACTGCTGGCCATCATGATGGGCGTGTGGGATCATATCAAAAATAGTGGTCATCACCCAGAGTCTGAAAACTGGGCGCTTGATTGGTTCGGCTTCGTGCCTGGCAAGCGGGAATCTCGACGATTCATCGGTCAACATGTATTGACGCAAAAGGATCTGGAAGAATCGGTTCACTTTGAAGATGTCATCGCGTATGGGGGGTGGCCCATGGATACACATCCACCACAGGGGATTGAGGCCAAAGAGATTGATCCCTGCCATCAACCGCATACAAACAACGTATATGGTATTCCTCTGAGGTCATTGATCAGTGCGAATGTGGAGAATTTGATGTTTGTTGGACGCAATATATCCGCTACACATATTGCTTTTTCAAGCACGAGAGTCATGGCTACCTGTGGTGTAATGGGGCAAGGTGCGGGAACATTCGCCGCACTGGCGATTCAAGAAGGTATTTCACTTGAGATGGCGTATAAAAATCAAGAATTGATTCGGAAAACGCAACAACGGCTTATCGGGCAGGATGCGTTTCTACCTGGTATTCCGGCAAGCGATAACTTGTCTAGCCAAGCGACAGTTCGCGCTTCTTCCGAACAACCTCAAGGCCAAGCATCGAATGTAATCGACGGCTATACCCGTGCGATGCATGGCACAAATGGTGTTAGGCTGGATCTCGTCGTTCCTGGTTCCCACAGGTGGATGTCACATCCTGATGATCAAGCACCTTGGATTGAGTTAGCATGGGAAACACCGGTTTCCATCAGCGAGATCACCATCGTGCTGGATACAGGCATGCACCGGAGACTGACACTGACACAAGAGGATCAGCTGCATAAGAAAAATGAATGGGGACCGCAGCCGGAAACGTTGAAGGATTTCCGAATCATTGCTTATGCTGCGAATCCAGACGAAGCTGCTCGTCAAGTGATGAATATTCAGGATAATTACCAGCGGCAAGTAACACGCCATGTGGGGTTAGAGCAAGTAAGTAAGCTTCGATTGGAAGTCTTAAGCACCAATGGATTGGATCATGCTAGAGTATTTGAAATCAGATGTCATTGAAGTAAATAGGGTGGACATCTCTGAGGGGGACGGCATTTTGGAAGGAATATTTGAAAATGTTGACATACCAGGTTGTACGATTACGGATGTTCAAATGGTGACAGAAGGAAGTCTCACCTTAGCTGACGATAGGATAATTACGGATTTGCCAGCATTTTGCCGAGTTTCCCTCCAGCTGAAGCCAACCACGCAATCAAACATTCGTGTGGAGCTCTGGTTGCCACAAGAGTGGAATGGCAGATTCCTTGGGACGGGGAATGGTGGTAGTGCAAGTTATATTAGCTACAATCCACTTACATTTGGGGTTCGGCGAGGCTATGCGACGGCGAATACGGATATGGGTACCTCGCCAAATGCCTTTGAGGCGATTAGCCATCCGGAACGATGGGTGGATTTCGGTTATCGTGCAACACACGAGATGACGGTAGCAGCGAAATCGCTCATCCAATTATTTTACAATCGATCAGCCAGCTACGCTTATTTCATGGGTTGTTCAACGGGGGGGCAACAAGCGTTAATGGAAGCGCAGCGCTATCCGACTGATTATCAAGGCATCATCGCTGGGGCGCCAGCAAACAATCGCACTCACTTGCACACTGGGTTTTTATGGAATTTCAAAGCAACGAATCAAGGGACAGGCGCGCACTTTTCTAAAGAGCAAATGGCATTCATAACTCGTAAAGTAGTCGAACATGGACGGGGGAAGGATGGCGGTGCTCTCCATGGTGATAACTTCTTAACCGACCCAAGGCTTCTGCAATTCAACCCAGAGACGTTGGCGGCTTCACAGGGTGATGATGAGGGGGTTAGCCTCACCGACGAACAGATATCCGCATTGAAGCTGATTTATGCAGGTCCAACCAATCCAAGAACAGGCGAACGTATTTATACGCCACTACCATATGGAAGTGAGGATTGTGGGGGAGGGTTGGATCTTCAACAAGATCCAGAACGGTTACCGTCGTCCTTGTTATATCCATTTAATTGGGTGTTCGGGGCGGATTTCGATTATACGACATTTGATTTTGATCGGGATTTGGATACGTTGAATGAGCGATTAGCGCCGATTCTCAATGCGAATAATCCTGATGTCAGCGAGATGAAAGCTTTAGGTGGGAAAATCTTATTGTACACGGGGATGTCGGATCCACTTGTTCCGTATCAAGATGCACTCCATTACTATGAGCGAGTGATTGAACATCAGGGCAGCTTAGACCAAACCCAGGATTTCTTCCGGTTATTCCTTGTGCCAGGCATGGGCCATTGCGGAGGTGGACCGGGGTTGAATGATCTAGGCCAAGGCGGCCATTCGAATTTGCCTAGAGATCGTGAATATGACATTTTATCCGCATTAGTGGAATGGGTTGAGCATGGAAAAGCGCCGGAGAAATTCATCGCAACCGCGTTTAAAGATGGTTTTGCTCCGAATGGTATCAGCTTCCAAAGACCCATTTATCCGTATCCGAAGCTTCCCGAGTACGTCTCAGGTGACCCGAATTTACCTGCTAGCTATCGAGAAGTCGATCATCCTCGTGGCGGAGTTCTTATTCCAGCGGCAAAATACCTCGTTTAAATGATTTCAATGACAGGTGGTTGCTAGATGCATAATATACCGATTAAGGTTTTGATCGTAGATGATGAACTGCCGTTAAGGCAGGAGCTCAGATCCATGCCTTGGCATTTGTTTGGAGCCGAATTGGTGGGAGAAGCAGAGAATGGCGAAGAGGCTTTACAGCTTTGTGAGGAGCTGAAGCCGGATCTCGTCATCACGGATATCATTATGCCAATTATGGACGGGATGGACCTATTGCGGCAGGCCAAGCAAAGATTCCCATGCATTCAGTTCGTGTTGCTAACGTCACATAGTGACTTCCAGTACGCACAACAAGCACTAAAGCTGGGCGCTTTGGAATATGTGCTTAAGCTTACCTTCGAAGAAGAAGAAATGAAGGCAGCGGTGGACAAGGCTAGAGCAGCCATAAGACGAGAAAGTGATCTTCGAAGCTACGAGCGCGAACGGAAGCGTCGGGATATCTCTCAGCTTTTGAACACGATTGAGATGGGGGAAGCTGATCAGGCTAAAGGGTTATCGCAGCTATGGGAGGCTTGGTGTCGTGCAACTCCCTATTATCCTGTAAGACTTCATGTCGAAGTGAGAGAGGGGGATCGGTTCCATCTGCTGCATGAGCTTAAGATACAGTTAGAGCGATTGGAAAAAGAATCTTCTAATTTCTACTGGTCCCCGATTGGGGATCAAGATATTGTGTTCGTGTTCTGCAATCTTCATTCCGCTCTGGAAGCCTGTACACAAGCGGAGCAAGTTATGCGAGGGGTTTACCAGGCCTTGGAGAAGCGGTTAACGGATCCCTACGGTGGGATTCGACTATTGGCGGTGACAGGTGGATGCGTTAGAGAGCCTGAGGATTTAATTTCTTCTTTGCGCGCAAGTGTGATCACCGAAGTGATGAAATTTTATGACAGCTCACTAACTTCATTAACTGCGGACAAGGCAGCATCGGGACTTGCAGGGCCAGAGGATTCACCAGATGCAGATCAAATCATCAGCAAGTGGATAGACGTGGCGAAAGATAAGGAGAAAATACTGACATTTTTCCATGAAACTCTAGCGCCATGGGCGATGGCAAGCCGATTCGAACCAGAGAAGCTGATAGCGTTTATCCTACGAATCCGCGAGAGAGTGATTACCGTTCATTCTTTGCTTAGGCCAAGTGAATATGAGGCATTTACCGTTCAACTTCAGGGAGCTCCGACGTTTGTTCAATTGTTGCATGTATTAGTAAGGGAGCAAGAATCAGAGGCAAGTGGGATCCGAAAGATCAGAAATGACGTGCAGCTTGCTCAGAAAATCATCCTCACGCGACTTACGGAGGCGATTACGCTGACATCTATTTCCGAGGAAGTGGGTCTGAGCTCGTCCTATTTTAGCCGACTGTTTCGTGAAGAAACCGGAGAATCGTTCAATGATTATGTCACCAGGATGCGCATAGAGAAAGCGATGGAACTTCTTCAGACAACACAGTTGAAAGTGTATGAAGTGGCAGAGCGAGTAGGAATTCCTAGCTACCGTTATTTCTCCCAGCTGTTTCGCAATTGGACAGGCGTCGCGCCAAACGAATATAAGAGGGCTGATTTCAAATGAACAAGCTGATGTCGTGGTTTGGTGGCCAGAGTATGCTTGCGAAACACTTTCTTTTTCTGTCAGTGGGGACGCTGCTGCTACTGGGGGGGCTTACCTGGATTAATTTACGGGAAGCGGAGGATTTGTTTCGGAAGCAGGTGGTTTCTGACGCGCAAATCATTATTGACCGAACGAATCTCTATATGAATGCGTACTTGGACAATGTGCAGAATATCCTCATGCTGATTTCCACACGGGAAGATTTACTAACCGAAGTTAAGGAACATGAAGCGACAGAGATCCTTCGCAAATATGCAAGTATGAACAGCACCCTGTATCGATCCATATATTTAGTTCGTGAAGATGGCAAGGTGATGTCCAGTTCACAAACGACTTTTGAGATTATTGGCAACCCACACATCCAGAAGCTGCTTGAGCAAGCCAAGCAAACACAGGGGATGTTTATTACAGAGCCATACCAATCTCCGATGTCAGGCAAAACAGTGGCGTTCACGATGCCTCTAAGATCCGCATCAACGAGTTCATTTATTGGGATGGCGGTTGTTGAAATCGACCTCGTCCAATTAACCAATTTGTTGTCTCAGTTCATGAATACCAAAAATCAAACATTCTCCATCATAACGAATAAACGAAATGTCGTACAAGCATTTGAGGGTACACTGCCGAGTTCTTATCGCATGCTGCCTTACTACATTTCAGTTTTTCCGCCTGAATTAGATACTGTATTTATAGATGAGATGTCGGAGCTTTCACTAGGTGTGTCTGATATAGAGGGTCCACAAGGGAACATGGTAGCCGTGAAATCAGGCATGAATAAGCTGGGCTGGTATTTCATTGCCTTCTATAAAGATAGTTTCTTTTATCAACATATTCGCAGTCTTCATACGAACTTTACAACAGCCGGTGTTTTTTGGATTTTCATCGTACTGTCCAGTACCTATATGATAAGCCGTTATGTTACCCATCCGGTTCGTACATTGGTTGCCAAGATGGATCGTGTACGGGATATGGATGTGCTTCACAGCATTTCGGGGAGTGGCAAGGATGAGATTGGGCGTCTGGTTCTCAGTTATAACGCGATGATGGAGCGGATTCATCATCTGCTGCAGGAGACACGGGAATCGGAACGGCGGAAAAAACAATTTGAGTTAAAAATGCTGCAAAGTCAAATTGCCCCGCACTTTCTATATAACACGCTTGCCTGTATAAGTAGTTTGGCTAAGCAGCACAAAATCGATGAAGTCCGGGAAACCATTAAGGCGCTAGTAGGATTGCTGTCATTTAGCTTTGATAAAAGTACGGAGTTTGTCACCTTAGCGGATGAACTCGAAGGATTGCGCATGTATGCGTACATTCAAAAGGTGCGTTACGGTGATAAATTTACGATGACAATAGATGCGGAGCCGGAAACACTCCATACAACGATGCTGAAGCTGACGCTGCAACCACTTGTGGAGAATGCCATTTTCCATGGTTTGGTTCCGCTCAAACGGACAGGAACAATTCGTATCCGAACAAAGTGCGTCAAGCATAAACTCATTATTACCATAAGGGATACAGGTCTCGGCATGGATTCGGAGCAGCTTAGCAATTTATTTACAGAAAGACATAAAGCACCAAGTAAGCATCGCTTTACCGGAATTGGGATCATGAACGTTCATGAGCGGATTGTTTTGTATTTTGGACAAGAGTATGGACTATCGATTTTCAGCTTACCGGAAGTAGGAACGTTAATCCGAATTGAGATGCCGGCATCGCTGCATGCAGGGCAATAAAATTAGCAGTCAATTATGAGCGCGAAGGGGTTATTCTATTATGCTGAACGAGCGAATCAACCATTTCATACATTCTTGAATATGAGTTAACAATGTGTGACAATAGGAGAGGTAACTTAGGAGCAAGTAATAAGTGATGCAGTTTTGAAGGAGGAATTATTTTATGATAAAAACAATGAAACTTGGAACCAGTCCCTTAGAAGTTCCGGTTATTGCAGTAGGCTGTATGAGAATTAACTCGCTGGACAAGCTTGAAGCAGAACGCTTCGTCCAAGGGGCGATGGATATCGGTGCTAATTTCTTCGACCATGCGGATATATACGGTGGGGGTACTTGTGAGGAAATTTTCGCGGATGCGATCCATATGAACGCTAATGTACGTGAAAAGATCATTCTACAATCCAAATGTGGGATTCGAAAAGGAATGTTCGACTTTTCCAAAGAACATATTATGGAATCCGTTGACAATATATTGAAAAGACTCAAAACGGAATACTTAGATATTCTGCTTCTGCATCGTCCAGATGCTTTAGTGGAGCCTGAAGAAGTCGCTGAAGCGTTTGATCGCCTGGAAAGCTCAGGGAAAGTCAGACATTTCGGTGTTTCCAACCAGACGCCTCTGCAAATTCAATTGCTGAAGAAATCGGTCAAGCAGCCGCTTGTGGCGAATCAATTGCAATTAAGCATTACGAATGCAACGATGATTTCAAATGGTATCAATGTGAATATGCTGAATGATTCCGCAGTGGACCGTGATGGCGGTATTCTTGATTTCTGCCGATTGAATGATATCACGATTCAGCCTTGGTCACCTTTCCAATACGGATTCTTTGAAGGTGTATTTCTTGATAACGAGAAGTTCCCAGAGTTGAACTTGAAGATTGATGAAATCGCGGCGAAATATGAGGTATCCAATACGACGATTGCGATTGCGTGGATTCTTCGTCATCCAGCACGGATGCAGCCAGTTACTGGGACAATGAATATCAATCGATTAATCGATTGCGCGAAAGCTGGCGATATTCAGTTGACGCGTCAAGAGTGGTATGAGATCTATCGTGCGGCAGGAAATGTTCTTCCCTAGATCTGGCAATTGGAATGAAAAGAAGCTAAGCGGGTTGTGCCTGCTTAGCTTCTTTTTTATGACCGGTGTCATAAACTAATGTTTGGAAACCGTATCCAGTATTGTTCGGACATAGGCATCAATACTGAACCAGCGCGTATCTATGGTAACAGAGACTTTATTTTCTACCATGTCAATAGCTTCTCTTGGATGCAGCAGATCATATCTAGGGCTGTACATCTCGGTGAACGGAGGCAGATCATCTCGTCCCTTGGGAGCAATTGGCGTAGCACCTAGCAACTGAGCTTCGTAGAGCGCCAAGGTGAGACTACCGCCAATCGTGACAGATACCGCTGCTGTTGCTTTGGATAGTAGCTGATAATACTCAGCATGCGGAAGCCTTCCCACTTCAATGCCTAGTTCTCTCCACATGGCAACAGGATAATGGGACAAAGGTGTAACAGGCGAGGCGATTACGACGCGATATCCTAACTCCATAAATTCAAATGCCAAGCGGACGGAGAGATAAGGCTGATAAAATTCATTCATTCGGCCTGGGAAGACAATTAGTTTCTCCCGCTCATCAGAAGGTGTGATACCATTTAAGGTGGCATTCACATAGTCATGATCATAAGGAAAGCCCGCTGCGATTACTTCGACTTGTGAACCGGGAGGCAGGCAACGTTTGCCCCAAGGCACCATGCTTGGATTTGTATAGAAAATAGCTTTCAAAGAAGGATGACGGAAAATCCATAATGACTCTAAGTCTAACACGTTCGTAAAAGGATTCCAGACGTCATGTTCTTGAATATACAGATGCTGAGGAACTGGACTTGCTTCTTTGATCATATCAAATAGAGTGAAGCGTGTGATCAAAATAGGAGTCTGTGGGTCCTCCGGCAGCGTAGGGGAAAAGGTATAAGGGACTCCCGCGGAAACAAGTCCTTTTTTTAAACCGCTGAGATAATTGGGATACCACGCTGTTTGATCATTTTCGTCAACAAGTACATGTAACATGATAAGTAAGCCTCCATCGGGACTATGTATTAACTTTATATGCAAAATATATCATATTTTCTTGTGTATATCATGCCTATTCACTTATGTGATATGGTAAGTTTAAATTATGAGTAGGACTAGGACGGTGAAAAATAATGGCTGCTATGGAAGAGGAAATTTTCTTAGAATCTGGCAAAGTTCGTGACGGTATTCCGCATGAAAGAGAAGTTATCTACGTGGGTCGTAATGGTCAGAAGGTTGAGCGGATTCAAGTGAATGTAGATGATGCCATGACTAGCTTTATTTATAAACCACTTACGAACTATCCGAATAAGGGAAAAGAAGTATGGTTGCAAGCGAATTTATTCGTCCGAATTCCTGAGGTGAACATCCCCAAGATCCTCTACTTTTCTCAAGCGCTAGAGCCGGAAAAGGAATGGATGGTATTCGAAGATTTGGGCGAATTGGAACATAGTTTCAGCTGGGATATGATGTTAAAAACGTCTGAGTTCATCCCTTATTGGCATGTCTTGCCAACAAAGGTGCTACCTGAAGAATTTGAGGGACACACGCCGAAAACGAAGGAAATTCAAAGTTTTATTTTGGCTAAGGATATGCAAACGAAGCAATTATTCAAGAGTCTAGGAATTCTAGATGACCAATGCACTTACTTTTACGAGGATATCCTACACCAGGATCAACTTGAAAATGAAATCGTCATTTCGCACGGAGATTTGTATCCGTTAAACATCGCTGAAGTGAATAATCAAGTCTATATTTTCGATTGGGAGTATGCTCATACGAATAGCGTATTCTGGGATCTGTATACGTTGATGGACATTACGAGCCCGCAATACAGGCGATTGGTCATCGAGCAGAATTCACGTCTCGCAATTCTTGCTAGATATATCTCCGTTCGCGAGAACCTTCAATCTCCAACACAAGGCAACTTCATTATGGATTATCACAAATATAGTGCGTTGTATTCTGTGTGGCTGTTGCTTTTAATAGAAGAGGATATCGCCCAAGAAAAATTTGAGAAATCTGCTCTTTTGCGGCAGTATAATGAAACACTTGAGATTCTAAAAATCGTTCTCGGCTATTTAAAATACACCAACGGACAATTTTTTTAAAAAAAACTGCAAAATTCGACAAAATTGCTTTATAATAAGGATACAAAATGCTGTTGAGGGAGTCGTAAGCATGTTTTCATCATTAGACAAGTTCCCATTAAAAACAATATTAATTTTCTTAATCGCCATATTAAGTATGAATCTAACGTATTTTCAACATTCCAAGGTGCTTCTAAATAATCATCAAAAAGAGAAAATACAATTAGTGACTTCTACGATTTCTGCCGAACTTGGTAAGCAAAGTGAAGTAGAGGCAACTTATGATGAAATGCTGGGTCATGAACTACGGACCGCCTCGATTGTTATTCAGAAGACCTTGCATCCTGATTTCCACCAAGTTACGAACGAACAACTGGTCACCTTGGCGAAGGAATTGAATATTGAAGGGATAACGTTATTCGAGAGACGAGATGATGATTTTATTGGGGTAAGATCCTCGGATCCCAAAGAAATCAATGCAAGCTCGAAAACGTGGGGAATCGTATATTCAGCGCAATTACAGTTAACAGATCGCAAAAGTGTCGACGTAGGTACCGGCTTGACTCTCGAAAATTTCTGGAGTGGCCCCATTGATACAGCTTCGACGGATGCTGCAAATATCAGGAAGTGGGGAGAATATTACGACGGAACGACGAATTATATTATTAATCCCTATTTGGACGTATCAAGTAGTCTTGAACACTATCGCCAAAAAGTAGGTGTGGATGCAAGTATTCAAGAGCTCCTTGAAAATAATAAAGGAAGCTTAATTGAGATTGGTGTCCTAAATCCAGAAAAGATTTTTGATAAAACGCCAACACCAAATAATAGGGCTAGCTGGTATTCAGAGCGACTCTTATTAAACGGTAGTTATAAGTATAGAGACGGCTTAGAAGAGAGTAAAATCAAGGAAGCGTTGACTACTAACAGTACTGTTTTTTACAATGTGATTTTGAATGGGACGAACATTCTGAAAAGCTTTACACCGATGGTCACAACCAATCTGAAGTATAAGCGTGATGACCTGCCCAAAGTGGTTATGGTTGCAACCGATTACACGCAGATCGAGAAAACATTACATCAGCAGTTTCGTGAAGTTTTCATATTCATGAGCATTGTCACGTTACTAGTTTGCCTTGTTATTATCATTCTGTATTCAGTCACGCGGAAGAAGAATGAAGGAGCTGTGAAAACAGTTCAAGATGTGTATCTGGCCAATATTAATTCGATTGTTCAGTCGATCAAAGAACAGCGTCATGATATCATCAACCATATTACGACCATCTCGTGGATGATTAAATTGAAGAAATATGAAAGTCTGCAAGACTATATTGATCCTTTAATCCAAGAAGCGAAAATGATGGATAACAAAATTAAAGCGGTTGAAATTAATATTCCAGCATTAAGCGGAATTATCCAAGCAAAGTTGGCACAATCCGAAGTGCATAACATTGACATGCACGTTGATTTCAAAAATATGGAAAATTTGCGACTCACGACGATTAAGACCACGGACTTAGTCCGCATATTAAGCAATTTAATCGATAATGCGTTTGACGCGACGATCGAGCTGCCTGTTAACGAAAGGAAAATCAATGTGGTAGGCATTGTTCAAGCTAACCAACTCACGATTCAGGTGCAGAATTCTTGTAATCCCGTTACCCCAGACATACATACAAGAATATTTGAATCAGGCTTCTCGACCAAAAAAGGAAAGAACAATAAAGGCCTTGGTCTTCATATCATCAAACAGTTAATTGAACGCTATAAAGGAAGTATTGATTTCACAACGCAAGAGAATGGCGTAACGTTCTCCATCGTCATTCCTTTAAAACACGAAAAATAATAATTTGAATGTATAAGATTTCCTTACACTCCACATCCTATGTTTACACCACAAGAAGGAGTGATTTAGGAATGGCTAACAACAACACATTGCTAGTTCCACAGGCTAAAGCCGCTTTAAATCAATTGAAGTATGAAGTTGCGCAAGAATTAGGGATTGCCTTGCAACCAAATGGTTATAATGGAAACCTCCTTACACGCGACGCAGGTTCAATCGGTGGTACAATCACGAAGAGACTAGTACAAATCGCTGAACAACAACTGCAAGGCTTCAAACGCTAGACCATTGTTCTAGGTACATGTTTAAAAAAGACTGCAATCACTCTTGTTACTCGGGTGATTGGAGTCTTTTTTTTCTTTACAAATCAAATCGATTAGGGAATTATGTAAGTTAAGACTATGTTAAAGTGAGAGGAAGCAACTATGATTTTACCTGGCATTGTATCCGTCACATTTCGTGAAAGATCAGCAATTGAAATACTCGAAGTAAGCAGCCATTGTGGGTTAAAAGCCATTGAATGGTCGGAGAATGCGCATGTTGGGCCTGGGGATGAGGTTGAAGCACACAATCTGTACACAAGAACAATCGATTCGGGGATGCAGGTAGCCGCTTATGGTTCTTATTTTCGATTACTAGCAAACCAACAACCTGAGCAAGTTTTTCGAGAGAGCCTGATTGCTGCGAAAGCGTTGCATGCTCCGCTCATTCGCATATGGGCAGGAACTGTACCCTCTTCGGCAGCAACCCCTGACTATTATGCTCGCATAGCTAAAGAAGCTAAACTTATTGCTGAGATGGCTGCAGATGAAGGAATAAAACTTGCGCTTGAGTGGCATAGAGGGACTTTAACGGACACGAATCATTCGTCTATGCAGCTGTTGGATGAGGCAGATCATCCCAATCTATATTGCTTGTGGCAGCCCACACCGGAGCTTTCCATTAAGGAACGTTGTGAAGGGCTGCATGAGTTAGCGGCGCGCAAGAAGTTGTTAAACCTTCACACTTACTATTGGGAAGGAGATATTCGCAGACCGTTTGCTGAGGGGATTCACGAGTGGTCTCAGTACTTGGCACAGATTGATAGCCATGAAGATCGCTACATGCTAATGGAGTTTGTTATGGGTAACACATTTGAACAATTTAGAACAGATGCCGCAGCATTAAAGCAATTATTAAATCATTTATCTTAGCGTCTTAACCGTATAAACGGAGCACCGCGATAAGCGAGCTCCGTTTTTTTTCCATTTTCACATACATCTTTAACAATTAGGAGTGTAGTTCCCTAACAATTATAGGCTAAAGTGTGTGTATTGAACGAAGTTATAACCGGTTACAACCAACTGGATAGGGGAGAGAAGCATGACTCAGAACTTGCAAAATTTATTATTGGATAGTGTCCGAGTATCAATTGGCAACATGCTACCACAATCGTTAGATCAAACCGAAGTTAGTATAAGTAATGAACCGATCCGTAAGGATGAGATTGGCGTCTCCATCAATTTCACGAATAGTGAGTATTGTATGATTTTAGACGGGCAGCGTGTCGTATTTAGTCGAATGAGTGAAGCGATTTTTGGGATGTACATGGAAGGTGAAATGCTGGATAGCTGTGTGAGTGAAATTGCCAACATTATTGCAGGCAGAACCACCACGATCCTTGGTGAACAAGGTGTTGCACTGGATATTACGCCGCCGTCTTTATTGGAGGAAAATTATCATTTTGACAATCAGGCCAACAAGCTGATGTTGCCCATATCCATTCAGACGGTTGGAGATATCCGTGTAGTTCTATTGAAAGAGTATTGATAAGAGGAGTGAGAGATCATGGCAAAAATTTTAATCGTAGATGATGCAGCTTTCATGCGTATGATGCTGAAGGATATTTTGACGAAAGGCGGACATGATGTTGTTGGTGAAGCGGAAAATGGACTTGTAGCTATCCAGAAGTATCAGGAGCTTAAACCGGATATAGTAACGATGGATATCACGATGCCTGAGATGGAAGGCGTAGAAGCCGTTAAGGAAATTAGGAAAAAAGATGCGAATGCGAAAATTGTGATGTGCTCAGCCATGGGGCAGCAAGGCATGGTCGTACAAGCGATTCAGGCTGGAGCCAAGGATTTCATCGTCAAGCCATTTCAAGGTGATCGGGTTCTGGACGCCATACGTAGAGCAATATAATACATAAAGAAGAACGCTCATCCTTCGCTGAATCAAGCAAAAGGAGGGGCTTTTTTTGTACCATTTTATAGGTGGATATGCAATTGGGTTGGGTTTAAAGTCTTACAATTGTAAGGAATTTATAGGTCTAAAGACTATTAATTATGACAAATTCCTTACAAATTAGGACTTTTCTCATTCTTTTTACCCAATTTCAAATAATCATTAGCTAATTATTAGTAAAAAACATGTTTAGCTAAAATCCGAAATAGAAGTTTCACAACAATTCATCGGTAAAATAAGGATACTGAGATATAACAAACTTTGTTATGGAATTGCGAGGTGCCTACAACTATGAATCTAATCCACTACTACCGCGAGCAATTTCTCGAATTAAAATCACAATTCGAGCCGAATTGGGAGGAGGAGCCATTTTATCAATTTGGATTTCGATGGAATGCGTTTACGACGAATATGTATAGAGAGTTTTTTCAGATGTCACAAATGCAAAATGAACCAGTGTGCTTAATGTATGCGATTGAACTTCCTGAGAAATACAAGAACACGAATATAAGTGAAGTTGTTAAGAGTGTATCTTCTTCCTACGAGCTTTCCATGTATTATTTCTCGGATAAGATTCTCTTAACATCTTGTATCTCGATTGAAAATTTACAACAAACATCATTAGGTTTTTTAAATCAAGCACGTGGGGAAATCATTGATCTTGTGTTCTCAGCCATTCAATTAAAAGAAGTGTAACCAACAATTAGGGGGATTTAATGATGAAGGCAACAATTAGAATGAAATTATTAGCAGGATTTATCCTTGTACTCGTACTCACATTTACAGTAGGGCTAGTGGCTATTATGAGTATGAACTCCATTCAAAAATCAGCAGTAAATGTTCAGGGAAATTGGTTGCCTAGTATTCTCAAAATTGATCAAATCAAAACTGATTTCTTTGAAGTTCGAGTGGCATTTCATCAAATCATTCTTGAAACGGATCCCGATAAAATTGCAACTGCTCAGGCTACTATTCAACAAAACAAAGAAAATGCTTTGAAAGAAATGAAAGTATATGCGGAACTCGTAAACTCAGGGGAAGAGAAGAACATATATGATGCTATTTTGGCATCTATGACAACATATATGAACCAAGCGGATACGATTATTGGGCTAGCAAGCAAGAATGAAGATAAGTTGGCTTATGATGCGATCACGCAAGTAAGACCAGCTCGTACACAAACAACGGATTTATTCGAAAAGTGGATCCACTATAATGAGGTAGGCGCCAAAGATGAAGTGGATACAGCTGTATCCGAGAATCAATCAGGCACATTGACCATTATCATACTGGGTGCATTCGCAATCTTGATCGGGATTAGTGTGGCTTTATATATGTCAGGCAGTATCTCGAAAACTGTTCAATCCCTTCTATCCGTCGTCACGAAAGCATCTGAAGGCGACTTGAGAGAGAAAGCAACTTCGAAAACGAAGGACGAGCTTGGCGCATTGGCCGAGGCGTTTAATGATATGCTAGAAAATCTCCGAGTGCTCATCAGTAAAACGGTATCTTCCTCTCAAAATGTTGCAGCTGCAGCAGAAGAAATTTCTGCGACAACGGAGCAAATCGCCAAAGGAAGCATGCATCAAGCGGAATCAACGCAAACCGTAAATAGCTTGTTTAAAGAACTTTCACTTGCCATTGACTCTGTTGCTCAAAATGCAGAGGTGGTTGCGGAGCTGTCAGAACAAACTAGAAACGGTGCCAAAGAGGGTGGAATCGCTGTACAAGCTTCTATTACTTCAATGGGGAATGTATCGAAGCAGATGTCTTTACTCGAGCAAGATGCACAAAAGATTGGCCAAATTATTGAGGTCATTGATGATATTGCTGATCAAACGAATTTATTAGCACTTAACGCTGCAATCGAAGCAGCAAGAGCAGGGGAACAGGGCAGAGGCTTCGCGGTGGTTGCGGAAGAGGTTAGAAAACTAGCTGAACGCAGCGGTGAAGCGACGAAGCAAATTGCCATTATTATTAAAGGCATGCAAACGAATACGGATTTGAGTGTCAAAGCTGTTTCAGAAGCAGCCGATCTGTCGGAACGCACAGGAATCCAGTTTGATAATATCGTTCGGATGGTCGCGAATACGGCACAACAAGTGACAGAAATCGCTGCCGCTAGCGAGCAGCAATCTGCTCAATCAGAAGAAGTGCTCAGCTTTATTCAAAACATTGCCTCCGTAAGCCAGGAATCTGCGGCTGCTGCCGAGGAAACGGCAAGCTCTTCGCAATCGTTAGCTTCCTTAGCAGATGATTTGAATCAATCCGTTTCCAATTTCAAAGTGTGAGAGGACAGGGTTGCACATGACAACGACGGTCACTCCTTTATATGTTGAAGGTCAGATTGGGCAGGAGTATTATGCCTTCTCTATCGCGTATATTCAAGAAATCATTAAGATGCATGAGATTACCGTTTTGCCAGGAAATAAGAAAAATTTGCGTGGGGTCATCAATTTACGCGGCATTATTATCCCCATCTATTGTTTGAGCTCCATGCTGCGCATTAGACCAGTCATGGATACGAAACATACACGCATTATGATTGTTCATCTAGCTGGTAAAACACTGGGGCTTGTGGTGGACTGTGTGAGCAGAGTAATCGGATTTACGGAAGTCAAGCCTGTTTCAGAGGAATTTGGTCAACAAGGAAGCATTTATTTACAAGCTATCGGTGAAATTGATGGCAGTTTTGTTGGGATATTGGATATTGGCGAGCTGTTTCTCCAGGAGGTAAGGGGCAATGAGTGATTTTCAAATGGAAGTCTATATGGGTGTGTTTCTGGATGAATTGAGTGAACAGCTACTTCTCTTGGATAAAAGTCTATTGGAGCTTGAGGAGAATGGCAGTAAACCGGAAACGATTCAAACCATATTTCGTATCGCTCATACGCTCAAAGGCTCAGCCGCTGCGATGGGGTTTGACAAGCTGAAAGAGATGATGCATAAACTGGAAAATATTTTTGATCATCTTCGCAATAATCGGATTCAGGTGAATACAGAACTGATGAATGTGTTGTTCCAAAGTATTGATTACATGAAGCAGCAAAGAGAGCTCTTCTTGAAAGGGAATTATGAAGAGCAAGCGGTAGAGCATCTCATTGCAGTTCTTGAACAGCTGTCACACGGTGATCGTGTTGTTCTTTTGGAACCAGCACTCATGGCTGTATCTGAGCCTGTACAATCCGTCACAGCGGAGCCTGAACTCCTATCTATTCGCATTTTAATTGAACCAGGCTCTGTGATGAAGGCAGTCCGTGCCGTACTCGTGCTTCGTGAGCTTCAAGAAATGGGCGATGTCTTATCGACACAGCCGAACTTCAATGCGTCGAGTACAGATGAAGACCTCGAGGCTCCCATCCATTTTCTTATCTCAACGAACCAAGGTTGCAAGGAGATCCAAGAGAGAATCAATCGCATTTCGCAATTGTCCGAAGTCATTGTTGGACCGTTTCATAGTCAACCCGAGGATCAAGTACGCGAATCTACGCGGTCATCGACTTCAACACCGGATGTTGAGCATAAAACAGCTAAACCAGCACCAACCGTTGTAAAAGAAGCCGCTGCCGTTTCCCATACCGTTCGAGTGGATGTTCAGCGTTTAGAGCACTTAATTAATTTAGTTGGCGAATTGCTGATTGATAATACACGACTTGTTGAAGTTAAGAAGCGGTTGCAAGACAAATATAAACAAGATTCTGATATTCATTTACTCGAGGATATTACCCACCATTTAGGCAAAATCGTTAGTAATATGCGTGATGGCATGATGAAGACGCGGATGATCCCTATTGAGCAGCTTTTTAGCAGATTTCCTCGCTTAATCAGGGATTTGTCTCAAACAGCCAATAAAGAGATTGCCTTGACGATTGAAGGGAAAGAAACGGAGCTGGATCGCACGTTGATTGAAGAAATTAGCGATCCGCTAATACATATCCTCCGCAATGCGGCAGATCACGGGTTGGAAACACCTGACCAGCGGGAAGCAGCAGGAAAGCCAAGGAAAGGGCATATCCGGATGAAAGCTGCACATGAAGAGAATTCGATCGTAATCACGGTCACAGATGATGGTCGTGGCATTGATCCAGAACGTATTCGCAAGAAAGCAGTGGATAAGGGGTTTATATCGGAAGAAGAATCTCAGCTTATGACGGAGAAGGAAATCATTAAACTCATCTTCCACTCGGGTATGTCTACGGCAGAGCAAGTAACGGAGTTGTCAGGCAGAGGTGTTGGGATGGATATTGTCCGTTCGCATATTGAGAAGTTGAATGGGCTGATTGACATCGAGACGGCAATTGGCAATGGAACCACGATTACCTTGAAATTGCCTTTAACTTTGGCCATTATTCGCTCGCTTCTTGTCCGTCAAGGTCAGCGGACGATCGCCGTACCTCTATCGAACATTATTGAAATTTTCAGATACAATGAACAGGAAATTCAATTGCTTCATGGTCAAGAAATTTGTCATGTGCGAGGTGAAATCCTGCCTTTACTGCGGTTGAACACCTTGCTTTCACCAGGGAACAGCTTGAACGAGGAAGCATCTAAGACCAAGAAGTCGATACTTATGATTGGGATGGCAGAGAAACGGATTTGTCTTGTCGTGGACCAATTAATTGCTAACCAAGAAATCGTCATTAAATCGTTAGATGATATCGTTGGCCATGTTCCATATATTGCTGGAACGACTATCCTTGGAGATGGACTGGTTGCCCTCATTCTAGATGTGAACGCGATGATGCAGAAATCATCTTCTGGACATGTTCGTTTCGGGATGAAGGATCGAGCCAATAAAGGCAAACACAATACGAAGCGAGAGCTGGTCACCGTTCATTTCGATGCGGAATGGTACGGCTTCCATCTTGAACATGTGCAAGAAATTTTGGCGATGCCATCTTTGACGAAGATTGCTGGGGCTGCCCCAAATGTGCTGGGCGTCATGAATATTAGAGAAGCATTGCTGATGGTTTATGACTTGCGTAGCAGTATGGGATTGTCAACACAAACTCGTTCCGCGAAATCTCGTGTTCTCATCGTGCGGGATGAAGAACAATCCATTGGTATTGCTGTGGATTCCGTAACTGAAATTGTAACTGTGTTTGAGCACGATACCAATGAAGAAATTGTTCAAAGCAGAGCCTCACTTTCTACGATTCGGAGTATTTATAAGAAAGATGATCGGCTTATCCAAGTATTCGATCGAGAGCAGCTCCTCTCGCAGTTGAAGATGAATACTTAAGAATCAGGTGACAAGTATGAGAACATTCCGTGTCTTAATTGTCGACGACTCCATCGTAATGCGTAATATGATTGCCAAACTCTTTGATCAAGATCCACAATTTACGGTAGTAGGATTTGCGGTTAATGGTGCTAATGCATTGGACAAAATCGTAGAGCTACAGCCAGATTTGGTCACACTCGACATCGAGATGCCGGAAATGGATGGCTTAACGGCTTTGAATCAAATTATGACGTTTCATCCGGTACCGGTTATTATGCTGAGCAGCTACACGGAAGAAGGTTCGAACGCAGCGATGAAAGCTCTAGAGTACGGAGCGATGGACTTTTTTCAGAAGGAAACACTTTTTCAGAAAACACGTAATGCCCTGACGGAAGAGGAATTTCTGTTAAGGTGTAAAACCGCCATGAGAAAAAAGTTATTCCTACGTAATGAGACCAACATGCTAGGGAAAGAGCAATCCGTCAAAAGTCATATCGAAATGCTCACCTTTCTACTTAAAATGGAAGAGGATCTGCTTCAATTTCAAGATGAGCTTCATCAGAAGATTAGGCAGCAAAACGGACTTTTGAAAAAATTTCGAAAAGAACAGGATGAATTTATCTACACCACATGGCAAGGTTCCTTGTTCGATCGACTGGGGATCAAAGAGGCACAAGCGATTGGTAAGGATATCCACACTATATTTCCCAAATACATGGCAGATCACATGCTGCAATACTATGAATGGGCCTGGTCGATGGGAGAGGTTGTTGATTTCGAAACGGAATGGCATGGCTATTATTTCTTAACGGTGCTCCGACCGATCAAAACGAATGGACTCATTCGCGAGATCATCTCATTAACTGTCGATATCACGGAGTCGCGGAGTATGGAGGAGAGAATTCGGTATTTGGTCCATCATGATCCCTTAACAGGCCTTCCCAATCGACAGGTACTAACGAAATGGATTGAAGATGCCATCGTACAGAAGGAGCGCTTCGCCGTTGTATTCGTGAATCTAGACCAGTTCAAGTTGGCCAATGAATCGTTAGGGCATGATGTTGGTGATCGCATTCTTCAGGTCATCGCGCGGAGGTTGAAGAATAGCTATCTGACTCAAAATCTGCATGTATTTCGAGTTGGCAGTGACGAATTTATCGGGCTCGTGAAGCATAAATCGAGGGATGAGTTGGATGTCTATACGCAGAACATTGTTCAAAGTATCAATCAGCCGATTCGGATTCGGGAACATGAGATTTACATTTCGCCTTCCATTGGGATTAGTCAGTTTCCTGAAGATGACCAAGATCCTGAAACGCTCGTTCGTTTCGCCGATATTGCAATGGATTACGCGAAGGAACTCGGCGGAAATCAAGTTCAGTATTTCAGCCCGCACATCTATGCCAAAATCGAGAGGCGAATGACGCTAGAAAAGCATCTGCGTAAAGCGCTGGAGAAGAACGAGTTTATCCTGATGTACCAACCGCAGGTCAACGTGATAGAAAATAAAATCGTCGGCTTTGAAAGTTTAATTCGTTGGGATAGCCCACAGCTTGGGCGGGTTTCACCTTTAGAATTTATTCCGATTGCGGAAGATACAGGTCTTATTTATCCCATTGGCAAATGGGTGATCGAGGAGGCTTGTGCTCAGAATAAGCACTGGCAGAGGCTAGGATTACCCAAGGTGTCCATGGCTGTGAATTTATCATCAAAACAGTTCTACGATAGATCGCTTTGTGAGCAAATTTCCAATATCCTACAAGATACGGGGCTCGAGCCTCAGTACTTGGAGTTGGAGATTACAGAAAGTATGACGATGGATGTTCAAGTCGCTCTAGCGACATTAAATAGCTTTAAGAATATGGGTTTGCAGATCGCCATGGATGACTTTGGGACAGGCTACAGCTCATTGAGTTACTTGAAAGAATTTCCGATACATCATCTGAAAATAGACCAGTCTTTCGTGAAGGATATATCAGTAAACCCGACACATGCAGCTATCGTCAACACCATCATCACCTTAGCTCGCAATCTGAAGATTAATGTGATTGCGGAAGGGGTAGAGAATGAGGAAGATTTACGCTTGCTGCAAGACTTTCATTGCGATACGGTACAAGGGTACTTGTTTGGTCGACCAGTCGAGGCAGACCAAGTACCTGAGATTTTTGCAAGGTTTGGAAAAGCTTAGTTTGAACCATTCTTTATTCCGACGTATAATAACAGGACTTCTTGATATAGGATGATGGTATTCATGAATGACAATAATGGAAGAGTCTATATCCGGTTTCTGGGTGTAGACGACACAGATGATATGCTGGACCTCATGCTGCGTAACCGTGAATTATTCGAGGGCGTATGTCCTAAGCGTAATGAATCTTTTTATACAAGAGAAGTACAAGCGAAAAGTATCGAAAACGGTATTAAACAAAAGGAAGAAGATAAACGATACGCGTTCGGCATTTTTCAAAGGGAAACGGATCAACTCATTGGTGATATTTCACTTTTTGAGGTGCAACGTGGGCCGCATCAGAAATGCATTCTCGGTTACAGCATGGATCAGGCGCATAATGGAAAAGGGTACATGACAGAAGCGATTCAGCTTATCTTGAAATTCGCGTTTGAAGAAGTAGGCTTACTGCGTGTAGAAGCAGGTGTTATGCCGCGTAATCTGGGCTCGATGCGTGTTTTGGAAAAGGCGGGATTTCAGCAAGAAGGACTGGCTCGCAAGCTGTTGGAAATTAACGGCGTACGTGAGGATCACGTGTTGTTCGCTATGCTGGTTGAGGATTATTTGGATGGTTTGAAATGATGGTCAGTGAATTGGGCGAATTTCTCTTGAATCGTGTAACCGGAAGATAGGGGCAGGCGCTCATACTGCAAGGATGGATCACTCCTTTAAGGGGATTCATTGGATTAAGTATAACTTTTTTGGAAAAAGGAAAACAGCAGTATATTCGAACTTGGAGCTGGATGAATGTTCACTTTATGAATAGAGATCGACGGAGTGTAGCACACGAGCCGTTTCATTGCATAGCGCTTATTGGAGCGATGCAGTGGAACGGTTTTTGTTTGTTTGTTTGTATGTTTGTTTGTTTGTTTGTTGAAGTTCTTAGCGGGGAATCGATTTGTGCAATTGGATGAGCGTTTAGAGGAATTGAAGTTGGCTAACGGACACAACAGACCTTATTTGCTCGAAATCAGTGGTTTTCAATTTCTAACGGACACTAATGCCGCTATTCACTAGAATTCTGCTTATTTCTTGCTTTCAGGTGCAAATAACGGCAGTCGTGTCCGTTAGATTCGGGAAAGACTCTTTCCAATCCAAATAGCGATTTCCATGTCCGTTAGGAGTTGAAAGAATCTGCATTAGGTATGAAAACCTTTGTACTCGCGGTGACGAAGGGCTATATAAAACCTAACGAGAACGCACTTTTAGAGCACTTCACTAACCTCAAAACTAACCAAATGATTATCATATGAGTTAGAGATTATTCCTGGTTAAAGAGACCTATTTTTAGAATGAAAAGTTAATTTATGTAAAAATGATTATTGCCGCACCTGGTAATCACTGGATATAGTCGGATAGTGACTTGGATACAGGCTAGTTCCTCTTTGAAGCCGGGAGAAATAGGGATGAGGGGGTGTCTGGTTAGCGGCTTAGCATCACTTTAACGTGGCAGTATGAAGTAAATGTTAACGTGTTCATTGAGCAAGAAATTACTTGAAGGAGGAAATTCAATAATGAAAAAGCTTAAACCTGCACATACCCTTACGGCACTAATAACATCCTCTCTGATTGCTGGCGTGTTGGTCATTCCTTCTGTCTTCGCAGCAAATCTACTCAGCGATAATTTTGATGATGGGAATGCAAGCGGCTGGACCACGCAGAATGGCACCTGGACGGTCGTTCAAGATAATGGCTCATATGTGTATCGTCAAACAAGCTCAAGTGAAGGTCGAGCCTCAGCCGGTACTGCATCCTGGACGGATTATGCGGTTGAATCCAAAGTCAAAATTGATAATTGGAATGGATCCAATCGAGCGTATGTAGCGGGTCGCTATCAAGATGGAAATAACTTCTATGCGGCATCCTTGTATAACAGCAACGGAGGAAAGCTTGAAATTCGCAAAAAAGTAAGCGGTTCCACAACAACGTTGGCAACATTAGATTATCCACTTGTAGTAGGAACTTGGTATACTGTCAAGCTAGAACTAGCTGGATCGACAATTCGTATGTATGTGAATGGAACCTTACAGCTTACAGCAACAGATACGAGCCTAAGCTCGGGTGGCATTGGTTTAGTTGGCTACAAAGCGGCGGTAAGCTTTGATGATATCCTCGTTTCCGATAGCGCTGGTTCAACGTCGACACCAGCGCCGACACAGTCTCCATCACCGTCACCAACAACCTCACCGTCACCTTCGCCATCACCAACAACCTCACCTACGCCTCCTCCAACGGCAGGCGCAGTCTATGTGGATCCAAATGGCTCTGCAAGCAACCCTGGGACATTGGCAAGCCCAACGACATTGAGTTCAGCGCTCACGAAGGTAGCTCCCGGGGGTGTCATTTATTTACGTGGTGGCACGTATAGCTACAACAGTCAAATTACTATTGATCGTGCGAATAATGGTACCGCAAGCGCAATCAAGCAAATCATGCCTTATGGGACCGAGAAGCCAGTCTTGGATTTCTCTTCACAGAGCTATAATCTAGCAGATGTATCCCTGAATGCAAGAGGATTGCAAGTGAATGGCAGTTACTGGACGATTAAGGGGATCGAAATTAAGGGAGCCGCCGATAATGGTGTTTATGTAGCAGGCAATAACAATCGTTTGGAGAATTTGGATGTCCACGATAATCGGGATACAGGCGTACAGCTTGGTCGCTATGCCTCAACAGCAACTCGCAGTGAATGGCCTGCAAACAATAACATTGTAAACGTGTACTCGCACGACAATTTCGATCCCGATAACGGGGAAGATGCGGATGGGTTCGCTGCTAAGCTGACTACGGGACCTGGCAATGTGTTTGATGGTTGTATTTCAGCTTACAACACGGATGATGGTTGGGATTTGTATACCAAATCAGAAACGGGACCGATTGACCCGATCACAATTAAGAACAGCGTAGCCCATCATAATGGTCAAACGTCATCTGGGAACTCGACAAGCAGCAGCGACGGGAACGGGTATAAATTAGGCGGGGAACAAATAGCTGTTAACCATATCGTTACGAACTCCGTGGCTTATCTTAATAAGAAACACGGATTCACCTTCAACAGCAATCCTGGCTCCATTACGCTGACGAATAATACATCATTTAGTAATGGTGAAGGCAATTTTACTTTTGATACCGGCACACATACGTTCACGAATAACTTGTCTTACAAAGGAACTTCGAGTGATAAGACGAGCGGAACGGATGTAGCTAGCTCGAATGTTTGGTGGAAAAGCGGGAAGAGTACCAATGCTGCAGGTCTCCTAGCGAGTGATGCAGACTTCGTAAGTTTAACGCCAACGCTCACACGGAATGCCGATGGGTCTCCGAATTTAGGCAACTTCCTGAAGCTTGCCACTGGCAGTGATTTAATCGGTGCAGGAACACCTAGCGGAACGAATATTGGCCGAAATTAACTAACAATAAAGTAGTAAGGCTGTATCTCTTGTAGATCTACTACAGAGAGATACAGCCTTTTCATGTTGTTTTGTACACGCTTCGGAAATGATTTGGCGTAATGCCTTCACTCCTTTTAAACAACTTAATAAAATAGCTTGGACTATCAAAGCCAATTTTCTTAGAAATGTGGCTAATTTCGAGATCAGGGTATAATTGAAGAATTTCTTTGGCTTTATGAATCCGATACTGATTGATGTAGGCGAAAGGTCTTGTGCCTAACGTTTGTTGAAATAATACACACGTATATTGCGGTGTAACACCCAATTGATTGGCCAAATGCCGAAGTGTGAGGGGCTGAGCGTAATGCTGTTGTATATAGTCGATAACGGGCTTTAATTGCTCCAACTGCTCCTGATTAGAGCGAGTATCTGATGTGGAGGTATATCGGAATAAATCCATAAGCAAGCCATACAGCAGATAGGAGCCCTCATAGCTCGAGATCTGATTTCGGATGCTGTATAGATGATTAATTTCATTGATTCTGGCTTCGACAAGATCAGGCTTCGTCACGAAAAGGGGCATAGAGTTGTTAAATTGCAAGGATTGTAGAAGTGGTCCAGCGAAATCGCCATTGAATTCAACCCATTGTACTGTCCATGGTTCCTCTACGGGATAATACCGGTGGGGTACCCCTGGGTAGAGTAACATCCCCTGTCCTCTGGAGATTGTCAGTGATTTCCCTTCGATTTCTAGTATGCCTTGCCCATCAAAGCATTGAATCCATTGAAAAGCCTTGTAGCCATCCTTTCTCACTACGGGTGGTTGATTCCCCCAGTAGCCCATCGAGACCAGATAAAGAGGTAATTGAAAGTCAATATCGGTCAGGACATGCCAGAAAAAGTGTTTCATTGTCATCACGCTCATTCCGCACATTAATATTGTTATACTATCATAAATATTCTTTGATTGTTGAAGGTTTTGTCCAGGGATATAATTTCAATAAAGTTATATAGTGTGTATTTAATTTCTGCCATATGTACGATTTGGGCACGATAATGCGAGGGAGAGTGGTCATAACCTATGGGAAAAGAAAGCCAAAATAGCAACGAAAATCATCCGCCTCTGCCGTGGAACCTCGAATCACTGTATCAAGCGGCACATGTCGTATCCATTCCTGAAATGGATGATGATCAGATCAACGCCATGATGTATGAAGCGTTGCCTTACCAAGGAAAGCAAACACGTGTATTTGCCTATTACGGGATACCTGATACTGCATTGGGAGCTAAGGTGCCAGGCGTAGTTCTCGTACATGGAGGCGGGGGGACTGCTTTCAAAGAATGGGTAAAGCTGTGGAACGATCGAGGATATGCAGCCATCGCCATGGATCTAGAAGGGCATCTCCCAACAGTCAAGAATAAGGATGGTTTGTGGCCAGAACATGACTGGAGCGGACCTTCTCGGCAGGGTGAATTTGCAGATTACGCAAGCCCCGTGGAGGACCAGTGGATGTTCCACGCCGTTGCGAATGTCATCCTTGCGCATTCATTTCTGCGTACCTTTGAAAATGTAGATAGCGATCAGATTGGTTTGCATGGGATATCATGGGGAGGGATCGTGACCGGTATTGTCGCAGGCGTGGATGAACGGTTTTCTTTTGCTATTCCTGTCTATGGATGTGGTTATTTGTTTGAGGCTAGCAATAAATATGGACAAAGTTTTCAGCAAATGCCGCTTGAGTACGCTCAGAAGATTAAGCAATTGTGGGATCCTTCGTCTTATTTCTATCGCATTACGATTCCCATGCTATGGGTGAATTGGAGCCATGATCCTCATTTCCCGCTTCACTTATTTAGCAAATCGTATCAAGCGTCGCGCAATGGCAACATGGATTCCAGTCTTAGCATTCATTTTGGACTGAGACACTCGCATACAGCGGGATGGAAACCCCCAGAGATTTATGCTTTTGCGGATCACATAACGAAAGGGGGGCGCGCGCTGCCACAGATTCTACGTAAAGAAGTGACTGTGAGAGAAGTAGTAGTCGTATTTAGGTCAGAGCTGCCCATTGTGAAGGCAGAGCTGCGATATGCGACAGAGATATCGAACTGGTTTGAGATTGAATGGCTTTCGAAGGAAGCGCACATCGCATGTGGTTCAAATGAAATTCGCGCGTTACTTGAGGAAAATACGTCTGCATGTTTCATACAAATCACGGATGAACGCGGTTATATCGTGAGTACGCCTATGCATATCTTTACGCACCTCAACTAGTCATTTTCAAAAGAAACACAAGTTAAGTGTAAAAAAATACATGTCCTTCGGTTATTTGGAAGATTAAGATGGGAATAACCAAGTGAAACTTGAGAAAATTTTGAAAAAGAGGTGGGCATGTGAAACAAATATGGGGTAAGGTGTGGCTCGGTGTCTTGGCGATTAGCGTTATTTCAGGATGCAGCAGTGAAGTTACACAGAAGAGCAGTGAAGACACTGCAAAGGTTAATGAAAAGTTGAAATTCTCCATGTCAATAACAACATCCGGGAATAAATATGCCGAGAAATCAGCAGATGTCAATAAAGAAAAGTGGGTGATGAAGCTCGAGGAGTTGACCAAAGCGGACTTAGACCTTCGAATGATTCCACTCAAAGATTTTGATTCCAAAATGTCCTTGATGTTTTCATCTAATGATATTCCTGATGTCGTGCAAAATGTTGGAGGTGCCACCACAAAAGGCATGTCCGGTTCTGTGGAAGCCGGTGTGTTCATGCCGCTTGATGATCTATTGAAACAATATGCACCGAATATTATGAAAGCGGTACCGAAAGAGGCGTGGCAAGAAACGAGCTTCAACGGAAAAATATATGGAATACCCTCTTGGCTATCCAATCCATCCAGGCGTGCGACATTCATTCGAGCTGATCTGCTAGCCCAAACGGGTTTACCGGCGCCGAAAACGGTTGATGAGTTCTTGAATGTCATGCGAGCTTTTAAAAAGATTGGAGTTGAAAATCCCTACCAATTGCGTGAAAACTTCAAATATGCGGATACCATACTGGGAGCTTATGATGTCCTGCCTTCTCAATTTGAAGTACTGGGAGACCAAGTGGTTCCGAAATTTTTTGATGTAGAAAATATGTCGAAAGCGCTTCAAGCGTACAAAGCCATGTTCGATGAAGGATTAATTCCGAAGGATTTTGCATCCATTTCCTCTACGGATTATGGGAAAAACATTGATGCCGGCAAGGTCGGGATGTGGTCCGCCAACGCGGCGGGACTATCCAATTATCGCAATAAAGTGAAAACGGCAGTTCCGACAGCTCAAATTGACATTATTGCATCTCCACGTGGACCTGAGAATTGGGGAGGTCACATGCTGTATTCAAGTATTAACACATCCTACTACTTGAATAGTAAGGTATCGAAGGATAAAGCGATTAAAATCATTCAATTCTTTGAATGGATGACGACACCGGAAGCTGAGAAATACTTCTCATTCGGTATTGAAGGCGAAACGTACACCATGGAGAATGGCAAAGTGAAATTTACGCCGCCAACCAAACCAGAAGAGATCGATGAGGACGGATTCCGGGGCATGTTCTGGTTCGTCCATGATGCTAAATACAATAAGGCAAGAGAAGAGTTGACGCCCGAAGGTCGAGATATGATTCAATATTTGGATACGGTTGTTTCCAAAGAAGGACTAGGATCGGTTCGTTTTGTACCGGGGCTTGAATCCTTCTCCAGATATCCAGATTTGGCGCCAGTCGGAGATGATGTTGGTCCTAAACAGATCATTGACCATATGATCAAAATGATCTATGGGAAAGAGCCGATATCAGACTGGCCGAAAGTCATTGAAGAATACAAGAGCAAAGGCGGAAACGAGATTCTTAAAGAAGCAAACGAACGTTATAAAAAGGGTTCGGGTGTGATCGTTTCTAGTAATCGAAAATAGCTGCCAAAGTGCAATATGGAAAGTATTTGTTTGGTCACCCGAGCAAATACTTTTCCGTTCTATATGCCCAAAGACAAGGAGGATACATCATGAACACGAAACATCTCATCTCAATGAACTATCCGGCTTCTTGGTGGCGTTCATTATGGCGGGAAGCACTGCCTTCTGGTAACGGTAGGATTGGAGCGGCTGTCTACGGAGGGGTTCACGAAGAGACTGTTCTGCTGAATCATGAGGACCTGTGGTGGGGCGGTGTAACGATGCCACTGCCTGATGTTAGTGAACGATTGGCAGAGACAAGACGCTTGCTGAATGAAGGTCAGGCTCCCGAAGCAGACAAAGTGCTTTCAGATGCGCTGAAAGGTCTTGGTTACCAACCCAAACTGGCATCCCCTCTGCCACTGGGGGATCTTAAGATATTTATGCCACTTCGCCGAGCATTCCGCTCCTATAAGAGAACGCTTCAAATGGAGAATGGAGAAGTGTCCGTTAGTTGGATTGATGGGGATACCCGTTATGAGCGAAGGTTGTTCGTATCTCGCGCAGCGGATGCCATCGTAATGGATATTCGCAAATGGGGACCGCATTCGATTGAAGCGCGGTTACGCATGCAGCTTCATGATAAAAGAGACTTTCGCAAGTCTGGTATTGTGTTCCCCGAAGGCGAAGAAATGCGTTCTACGGGTAATACCATTTATTATGCCGCACAACATCCAGACGGAAATGATTTCGGAGGCGTAGCCCGCGTCATCCATCGGGGAGGACATACAAGTTCTGAACAGCTTGGCTTAACCGTGAAGAATGCGGAGTCGATCTTCGTCATTATTAAGTTATTTACTCGTGGAAATAGGGAAAATGAATGGCACAGATTGGATGAAGAGTTGAGCAGCCTTCCAATGTGCTACGATACCTTGCTCTCAGATCACGTTCTTGAACATGGCCGCTTGTTTCAGGCGATGGAGTTTGACATAGCAGCAGTAGGAAGGGAACTCTCCAACGAAGAGTTGCTGATGCAAGCCTATCAAGGAGAAACACCGGATGCGCTCATTGAGAAAATGTGGGCGTATGGACGATATTTGCTCATTTCTAGTTCGCGTGCGGAAGGGCAGCCCTGCCATTTATATGGCTTATGGTTTGGTGATTATGACGCTGTTTGGGCGTTTCACATGGTCAATGAAAACCTGCAGATGATGTATTGGCAGGCCTTGTCGGGCAACATGACTGAACTGCTGCTTGCAGTCTTTAACTACATGGAAAAGTTGATAGACGATTTCCGTGTCAATGCCAGACACCTGTATGGCTGTCGCGGAATCTTTATCCCGGCTCCAAGCGTACCCGGCTCAGGGCTGCTAAAACATACATCCTCCCACATTATTCATTGGACCGGTGGAGCGGGATGGGTCAGTCAACATTATTATGATTACTACCTTCATACGGGAGATTTGGCATTTTTGCGAGAGAGGGCGCTGCCGTTTATGCGGGAGGCTGCTTTGTTCTATGAAGACTTTTTTACGATGGATGATGACGGATACTGGATGAGTTCCCCATCCAACTCACCGGAAAATACCCCGGGCAATTATTGGAAAGGTCCTGGCATGTCGATGGGAACGACTATGAATGCAACGATGGACTTTGCCATTGCTAAGGAGCTTCTGACACATCTGATTGAAGGGGCACAGATAACTGGGATGTATCTGGAAGACATTTCGACCTGGCGGCAAATGCTTGAACGAATCCCACCATACCAACTAACAGAAGATGGAGCCGTTAGAGAATGGATGCATCCCTATTTTGAGGAAAACGATCATCACCGCCATGAATCGCATGTATACCCTGTATTTCCCGGAACAGAGGTGACGCGTGAGAGCGATCCTATTCTTTACAAAGCTTTCGTCAAATCCATTGAGAAACGCTTAGGATTGGGACTGAAAGAACAATCAGGCTGGTCGCTGGCGCATATGGCGAACAACTATGCGCGAATGGGTCAAGGCGATTCAGCACTCGAATGTCTCGAGACATTGGCTCGCTCCTGCGTCATGAACAATCTAATTACCCTGCATAATGACTGGCGCGGGATGGGGATCGGTGTTGACATGGATTGGGCACCCGTACAGCTCGATGCCAATATGGGATGGACTTCAGCAATTCAGGAGATGCTACTTTTTTCAATTCCTGGCGAGCTCCGTATCTTACCTGCGCTTCCTGTCCGTTGGAGAAAAGGAAAAGCGGGTCCATTGCTAGCGCGTGGTGGAGTCGAGTGCACCTTAGAGTGGGACGTATCGGAGGAGCGGCTCGACATCGTGCTCCGCTCAACGCAAGGCTGCAAACCAATAGATCTATTATTACCTGAAGCAGCTGTTGGACTAAGAGACAGCTCTGATAAATTTGAATTGAAGCTGAGACAAGTAGCGATCTCGGAGGCTCCGCTTCATTTATCAGTCATATTTAGGCGTGTGGAGGCTTGAAGGATGAAAGTACTGATTGTGGATGATGAACCGATAATTCGCAGCGGGATGATGAAAATGGCACAACAATATACGCGACCATTTCAAACGATTGAGACGGCGAATAACGGACTTGAGGCAATTGATCGGTTTAGCCATTTTGAGCCGGACCTACTCATTACAGATATCCGAATGCCCAAAATGGACGGATTGGAGCTGTGTCGGATCCTGCATACTAGTCATCCAAATTTGCTTAAGGTCGTCATTTCCGGCTACAACGATTTTGAGTATGCACAGAAGTGTTTGTCTTACGGGGTTAAGCACTATTTGTTGAAACCTGTTACACCGCCTGATTTACACGATATATTCGATCAGATTCTCAAGCTGCATGCGCAAAGCTGCCTATCGATTTCAAAATATGTAGAGTGGATTGAACGGATAAAAGGGAGTGTTTGGTCGCTGCAGATGGATGAAATGTCCCGACTCCTGGCGGAGTGGCGAGAAAGCTGCAGCTTGTTAACGATCAATCAATTAAAACATCTATTGGATGAAGTATTGCACCTATTGGACAACTATTTTCAAGAGAAGAAACAATTTAACATGCCAGGTTTGCAAGAACCGTTAAGTGCTGCTACAAGAGAGGATCTATATATCTTGTTTGAATGTCGCATGAGAGCGTTGATGAAAGAACTACAATGTTCACGGCATGGAAATTACAAGGATCCGATGGAAGAAGCGAAGGTTTACATCGATACGCGATTATCTGTGGAGGTCACGCTAGCAGAGGTGGCGGATTTGATCGGGATTTCTCCCTCCTATTTCAGTACGTTGTTTAGAAAGATGACGGGCGAAACGTTTGTAAGCTATCGGATGAATAAAAGGATGGAGAAAGCGAGGGACTTGCTCTCCATTCCCCATAAACGGACGTTTGATATTGCCATTGAAGTAGGTTATGAAGATTACCCGCATTTTACAAAAACGTTTAAGAAAATTTATGGCGTGTCTCCGTCGGAATACCGTAACTCTATGGGGATTAAATGAGAAATTTCAATTTATATCAAAAGTTGTTTCTATCTTACCTCGTCGTCATTTTAATTTCTTTAACCAGCGTTGGTTACTTTTCGTACAAAGCCTCTTCGCGTGAATTGGAACACATTGTAGAGAAACAGTTGACACAAGTCGTAGGTAATGCGGTGTATCATACGGACTATTATATTCGCGCATATGAGCGCGCAATGGTGTCTCTCCTCAGCAATAACGATGTCAGACGATTCATTGATTTACCAGAAGGGGAGATCGGATATCCGTATTACGAACTTCGTAAACTGGTCAAAGAAGTTGGCATCGAACCTATTTTTATCAGAAATCCAGAAATTACTGACATCTTCTTGATGAATTTTAATGGTAACGCCATGTATGTTTACAATGGGATTAACGCAGGTTCGTTCACGAAGGAGCAAATAAAAGAGCAACTAGATTATTTCCGAAATAATACGACGGCGACTGGCAGTTTGGTCGTACTGAACCATAGTATTTTACCGGAGCAAACCAATCAGACACTGACACTCGTTCGCCGTATTCGCGGGCTTTCTTCGACTGAACTTAAGGGTGTTCTCGCCATTGAGTTGAGAGCCTCTGAGCTTTCTGAGTTATGGAAGGGCATTGATTTAGAGAGCGATGGTTATTTCTTTATTACCGATGGCAATGGGAACTATGTCTACCATCCGAATGCTGCGCAGATCGGCAAGGGGATGCAGGATGCGATTCATCAACAGGTTATAGACGCTGGTTCTCATGCATTTACCTCCAAAATTGATGGGAAATCACGCATGTTTATGAGCCGACGCTCCCAATATGGCAATTGGCGGCTTGTCGTATCCATGTCCGTCGATGAATTGCATAAACCAACAGACACGATTCGTACTACAACGCTTATTGTTGGCGGTTTTACACTCATTCTCGCCTTATGGCTTGCCATCAGGTTTGGTAAGTCGATCACAGGTCCGATACGCAAACTAAAAAGTGCGATGCGTGAAACGGAGAAAGGAAACTGGGTCATTCTACCGCTTCCCAATCACCGTGATGAAATTGTAGAGCTGATTAATCGCTATAATCTGATGGTCAGTCGACTAGCAGAGCTTATTGATGAAGTCTATCAGGCCGAGTTAAGGGATCAGGAAAATCGAATTGAGCGTCAGAAAGCTGAGTTACAATCGCTGCAGCTTCAAATTAATCCTCACTTTTTGTATAACACGTTAGAAACGATCGTTTGCTATGCGGTTATTAAGGATAGTAAGGAAATCTATGAGATCGTGAAGGCAATGGCCTATATGCTTCGCTATTCTGTACAGACCCATTTGGAAGAGATCACGGTAGCCAATGAACTTAAACATGTCCTGCACTACTTACTCGTGATGAAACATCGGATCGGACGAGAGTTTGATATGGAAGTGGACATTGATCCAGCGTATTTGCTTCGTCATATGGTGCGACTGACACTTCAGCCGTTAGTAGAAAATACGTTTCAGCATGCTTTTGTGGACGGAGTGGAGGACCACCATTATATTCGTGTTCACGCGGGTGAAGACGATGCGCTTTTTTGGATCAGCGTAGAAGATAACGGAGTGGGGATTGAAGAATCGAGGCTGCGAGAATTGCGCGAGAAGCTCAGTGAAAACCGGCTTGCAGAGAGCGGGCGGACGAAAGGGATCGGTGGCATTGGTATCGTTAACGTGCACCGTCGAATTCAAATGGTGTTCGGCGAGAAGTATGGGCTGCAGATTGTCAGCGAGATAGGCCAAGGAACGAAGATTATGATGTTGATGCCAAAAAAATGAAAGGAGCTAATTGTATGGCTTCGAAAACGGACATCTCTGGAGAAAAACAGTTCCAGTTTGCGAATTCGCGAGCACAGTGGGCATTTATTCAGAAATATTGGCCCTTGTATGTGCTTTCGATTCCCGGACTCTTGTATTTTGCCTTGTTTAAGTATATCCCCTTGTTCGGTTCCTCCATTGCTTTTCAAAATTATAATATTTTCAAGGGGGTATCCGGCAGCCCTTGGGTAGGTTTGGCACATTTCAAGCGGTTATTTACGTATCCAGAGTTTCTGATCATTCTGAAAAACACGCTGTTAATAGGTATGTATGATCTGATTTTTGCATTTCCAGTACCTATCATTCTGGCTTTATTGCTGAATGAAATTCGATTCAATGGTTATAAACGGGTGGTGCAAACCGTCATCTACATGCCGCACTTTCTGTCATGGGTCATTGTCGGTGGGATTATTATTGGGTTGCTGTCCCCGACAACGGGGATCGTGAATCAAGTGATGGGTTGGTTTCATATGGAGTCCATTTATTTTATGGGCGAGAGCAGTTATATCCGCTCTATTCTGATTGGATCAGGGATATGGAAAGACAGCGGATGGGGAACCATTATTTATCTTGCTGCAATTGCAGGCATTAACCCAGATTTATATGAAGCTGCAGAGATCGATGGAGCAGGTCGGTTTCGTCAAGTGATGTCGATTACCTTACCTTCCATTCTCCCTACGATCACCATTCTACTGCTGCTCCAAATCGGACATTTTATGGATTTCGGTTTTGAACGAGTGTATTTGTTTCTGAACCCTCTGAACAGCGAAAATGGAGAAATTCTGGATACCTATGTGTACAGAGCAGGTCTGGTTGACCGACAATATAGCTTCACCACCGCGATTGGACTTTTTAAGTCTTTTGTTGGTTTAGCATTGATCATGATCGGTAATACCCTGAGTAAAAAAACGTCGGGAGAGAGCCTATACTAACATTTGTCATAAGGAGGTCAGGGATGTGATTTCTACAACTGGTCAGCGAGCTTTTCAAGTATTTAACATGGTGTTACTGTTGATGATTGGACTTACTATGCTGCTCCCACTTCTTCATGTGATTGCTCAATCCTTCAGCGACGCTGTTGCAATCAATAATAGACAGGTCAGCCTTTGGCCGGTAGGATTTACGCTTGAAAATTATCATATGATATTGAAGGATTCCACGATCTGGATGGCGCTGCGCAATAGTGTGACAATAACCGTACTTGGAACGTTCATCAATTTGGCAGCTACATCAAGTTTAGCGTATCCGCTATCTCGTTCAGAATACGTATTTCGGAAACCTGCCTTGGTTTATGTTTTGATAACCATGATATTCCATGCACCTCTGATTCCGAATTATCTGCTATTGAAAAATCTTCATATGCTTAATACACTTTGGGTGTTAATGATTCCATCCGCAATCAGCGCTTTTAATTTGTTCGTTATGCGTTCTTTTTTTATCCATCTTCCGGTTGAGCTGTTGGATTCTGCCCGTATTGATGGATGTGGCGAGCTGCGGATGATATGGAAAGTCGTACTGCCACTGTCCAAACCTGTCATGGCAACAATGGGGATTATGTATGCGGTATCGAATTGGAATATGTATTCACAAGCCCTCTATTATATTGATAAACGGTCGCTGATTACCCTCCAAGTGCGGTTACGCGAGATAGTTATTACGGATAATATGGGATCATCGGATACAACCTCAGACTTGATGCTCTTGGTCTCACCCGAGGGATTGAAAATGGCTGTTATCGTCGTTGCTACATTGCCGATCATGTTGGTGTATCCGTTCTTGCAAAAGCATTTCATGAAGGGAATGATGGTTGGGTCTATTAAATCGTAGGTGAAGCGGGGGATGAGATTCAGTAAAATAACAAATAGGATCGTAAGAAAACATAATACATGGGGATGACGACGAGGCGTATAGTGTAGAAAAAAGTTACTTATGAATTAGCACTGTGGTAAAATGTTCACAAGGATTTTTCTAACCTAGCGTAAAAAGGGAGTGCTTGCGAAGTGAAATATATCCTCATTGTGGATGACGAACCGATGGTTCGGATGGGACTGGCCCAGCTCGTCAGACAGTGCAGCCCCTTGTTTCGCACGGTTGTCGCAGCAAATGGCATCGAGGCACTTGAACAAATCAACAAACAGCGCCCTGATTTGCTTCTAACCGACATTCGTATGCCGAAGATGGATGGTCTGGCATTGTGCAAAGCCATTCAAGAGCTGCAAGTGAATTTCCCTGTTGTTGTCATTTCTGGTTATGATGATTTCTCTTACGCTCAGAAATGCCTTACTTTCGGCGTCAAAGAATATTTACTGAAACCGCTTACGGAACATGAATTGTATCCCGTGCTTAATAAATTGCTCGTACAGCAGGATCAGGTGAAGCAAATCTCCTTCTTTCAAATAGAGGAGTGGCTGGAACGCGTTGAAGCAACGATCTGGTCTGCTGATTTGGATGCCCTCCATGCCCTATTAGATGAGTGGTCACAAAGCGACATGATGAAAGGGATTCAAGTTCAGCAGTTGGATCAGATGATGGCAGATGGGTTGAAGAGTGTAGTCAAAAAACTGAACTCGCGTGGCTTAGTGACCTTTACCACACAGGCTTCGCCAGTACAATTGAATAGCTTGACGGAGGCTATGGACTATTTACGGTCAGAGTTCGTCCATCTGTATCATCAATTATTTCAATGGCGGGGTGGGAATCAGAAGAGCTTGTTTGAAGAAGCGAAAACCTACATTGACAATAACATTTCAGAAGAGTTGAGCCTCGAAGAAGTGGCAGAGAAGATGGGACTTGCGCCCACTTACTTTAGTTATATTTTCAAGAAAATGACGAATGAAACGTTTGTTCAATACCGTATGAAGAAGCGGATCGAAATGGCTAAGAAACTTCTTGAAATGCCGCATTATAAAGTTGTTGATGTCGGTGTGACGATTGGCTATCAGAACTATCCGTATTTCACTAAGATTTTCAAGAAGATGACAGGCTGCTCGCCGACGGAATACCGCAGTATGTTGGGGATCAAATAATGAGATCAAGCTTGGCATTGCGTATGTTCGTTTATTTCGTAATCGTCATTGTGATATCTTCCTCTATCGTCGGCCTAGTCCTGTATGTTCAATCCACCAAGGAAGTGGATAAGCAAACCAATGAGCTCTTAACTCAAATCGTCGATAATGCGATGAATCATACGGATATGTATTTGAAGAAATACGATCGCGCTACCGTTTCGATGATAACTTCAACGAATGTGAAAGAGTTTTTGAATCTAGATGGAAACAATTTCATTCCTTATTTTCTATCCATCAGACCGATGAAAGAGAAGGTCTTTCAGCCACTTTTTATTAATAATCCTGAAATTAGTATGGTGTACTTGCTCGGATATAACGGGCTTAGCATCTATGATCATAATGCGGATACGTCAGATTTCAGCAACTCGATCCTGCTGGATAAGCTGGACTCCTTGAAGGAAATTACAGATAAAGACGGTAAATTAACGATTATGGATTGGAGTTTTCTAGACGGGAAGTTAGCACTAACTCGGAAAATCTCAGATCGCCAGACATCGAAAATCTTTAAAGGGATACTTGGCATTGAGCTTAATATCGAAGAGCTGACTTCTTTGTGGAAGGGCATACGTCTAGGGGAAACAGGGTATTTCTATATTGTGAATGATACGGGAAAAATCATCTATCACCCGATGTCTGGCATGATTGGCAAACAGTTGGATACCAAGCTGTTTACCAAGCTGCGTGAAAATCAAAATCAGATTTTCGATTATAAAGACGATGTTGAACGTGTCCATTTCAACCGAAGATCGGATTATACGGGCTTGACGTTGGTAGCATCCATGCCGCTTGATGAGCTTAGAGCGCCTGCGCTAAATATTCGTAAAACAACGGTATACACCTGTGCGATTGCGTTAATCATTGCGTTGATTCTTGCCTACCGATTCGGGCAATCCATCATTCGGCCCATCAAAATGCTCGAAAACGGCATGCGCAAAACGGAAAAAGGGAATTGGACACATGTCGCCATCAGCGGCAGAACGGACGAAATGGACCGTCTTACGATCAGCTATAATATGATGGTTTCGCGACTGCAAGAGCTCATGGAGCAAGTGTATGCCGAGGAGCTGAAGAATAAGGAGTATTTGCTGAAAAGGCAGTCTGCTGAATTTCAGGCTTTGCAATTACAAATCAATCCTCACTTTCTCTACAATACACTCGAGACAATTGTCTGTTACGCCGTCGTACAGGATTCGCAGGAAATCAAAGAGATCGTTAGATCTCTGTCGTATATGCTTCGTTATTCGGTACGTGCCGACTTGGAGGAAATAACGGTTGCCAATGAGTTGAAGCATGTGCTGCATTTTATGAATATAATGAATTACCGCTTAGGACACGAGTTTGAAATTGAAGTTACGGTTCCGCCGGAGCTCCTATTGAAAAAAATGGTGCGTCTCACCTTACAGCCGTTAATTGAAAATGTGTTTAAGCATGCTTTTCCTGATGGTATCGAGAGCCATCATCAGATCCGTATTGATGCCTGCATGGATGAGGATGATTTCATCGTAACCGTTACGGATAATGGCGTGGGTATTACGCCCGAAAGACTGGAGGAACTGCAAGCTAAGCTGGCCGCACAGCATATAAGCACCTCCCAGCTGCCTGTTCGTATAGAGCGCGAGGGTGGAATAGGGCTAGCCAATGTGCACAGTCGGATTCAAATTGTTTTCGGTGAGCAATATGGGTTATGCATTGACAACAATGAGACTGCGGCAGGTGCCAAGCTAACGTTACGCATGCCCAGTCAGCGAGATGAGCGGAGATATGCCTCAGCAGCCATAGCGATATAGCGAATAAGGATGAAGTTCCTCTAAATGGAGGTACGCCATCCTTTTTTTGTGTGTAAAAGATACATGGAAAACCATAAATTAGTTACCTAGGTGCTTAAAAAACTAGTATGTTCGCCTTCTCTTGAAAACGTATCATGAAGATAACAAAAGAGAGGAGGAGACTTGGCGTGGAAATCGTCCGTAAAGTGACCAGCTCACAAGGCAAAGTAAAAATCAAATTCGGAAGTAAGCTATTCACGAATATCAGAAAAGTTCCTCAATTGTATGTATTATCCATCCTGCCTATCCTGTACATTCTCATCTTTAAATATATACCGATGTACGGTGCAGTCATTGCCTTTCAAGATTATGTGCCTCATAAAGGTTTTTTTGGGAGTGACTGGGTTGGATTGAAGCATTTTAAAAACTTTTTTAACTCCTATGAATTCTGGAAGGTGATCAAAAATACACTTGGCTTAAGCTTTTACAGCTTGCTTGCAGGGTTTCCATTCCCGATCCTGCTGGCGCTTTGCTTAAACTACGTGAATCGGTCTTTTGTCAAAAAATCGGTGCAGTTGATTACCTACGCCCCGCATTTTATTTCGATGGTCGTGATGATGGGGATCATTATCCAACTGCTCGATCCCAAAACCGGTATCGTCAACATGATTATTGCGCAATTGGGTTTTGAGAAAATCGATTTCTTCGGAAATCCGGACAACTTTAAGTCGCTGTATGTCTGGTCAGGTATTTGGCAAAATGTAGGCTTTGGCTGTATCATTTATTTAGCCGCTTTGGCTGCCATCGATCCTTCTCTGCATGAGGCCGCTGTCATGGACGGTGCGAGTAAAGTTCAACGCATGAGGCATGTGGATATTCCCGGGATTTTGCCCGTTGCCGTTATATTGTTGATACTTAGTGTTGGGAATTTAATGGATGTTGGTTTTGAAAAAGTGCTGTTGATGCAAAATCCACTGAATCTCAGTTCATCTGAGGTTATTGATACCTATGTGTATAAGGTGGGTCTGCTCTCTACGGGAATTAAATATTCCTACGCTTCCGCGATTGGATTGTTCACTTCTGTCATCAACCTTATTTTATTGTACACCGTCAACAAAGCAGCCAAAAAATTAGGGCAAACCAGCCTGTGGTAGAGAGGTGCAAAGAAAAGAATGAAGTCGACCCGAATTCAAGAATCCAGAGGCGATCAACTATTTAATATCGTGAACTACACGGTGCTTTGCCTCTTTACACTGTCTGTCTTATACCCGCTCATTTATGTGCTCAGCGCTTCCTTCAGCTCATCAACGGCCGTTATTTCAGGAAGAGTATGGTTGTGGCCTGTCGATATCACGTTGCAGGGATATGAAGCCGTATTCAAGAACAATCGCGTTTGGGTTGGGTTTGCCAATTCATTGTTCTATGCGGTTGTAGGAACCATCATCAATGTGATCATGACTCTGATTGCAGCGTACCCTTTGTCACGTAAGGACTTCTATATTCGCAATGGGGTAATGGCTCTCTTTGTATTCACCATGATGTTTGGCGGAGGGTTAATACCTAACTATCTCTTGATTAAGGAACTAGGCATGCTTGATACCCGCTGGGCGTTGATTATCCCAGGTGTCATGAGCGTCATGAGTGTCATCATTGCAAGGACGTATTTCCAAACGACGATTCCCGATGAAATCCTAGAAGCCGCACATCTGGATGGGTGCAGTGACTATAAATTTCTAGTGAAAATCGTGGCACCCTTATCAGGACCTATCATTGCTGTACTCTCGTTATTTTACGCAGTAGGACATTGGAATACCTATTTTGCCGCTCTTCTTTATTTGAAGTCACCGGATTTGTTCCCCCTTCAAATCATTCTGCGTGAAGTGCTTGTGAAGAACACCTTCGATGAAGAAATCATCACGGATGTCGTAGGTGCAGCACAACGAGAAGGTATGAGAGAACTTCTCAAGTATTCATTAATTGTTATTGCGACAATTCCGGTTTTAGTTGTTTATCCATTTATTCAACGTCATTTCGTCAAAGGAATGATGATTGGTTCACTAAAAGGGTAAGCTTATATACATTTTACAGATAAATAAGGGAGGATTTTCACATGCAAAGAATGAAGTTGTGGGGCCCAGCGATCAGCCTAATCTTAAGTGCAACAGTGGTGCTAAGCGGTTGTAGTAAAACATCAGATACGAGCTCTGAGGCTACGAAGCAACCAGATTCAACAGCAGCAGCACAGAACGAAGTCGTAAATCCACCGGGCGTGCTTCCGATTACCAAAGAGAAAACGACACTTAAAGTATTGTCGCGAACGAATCCAGCGGTAGAAAATTTTGCTACGAACGAGTTTACTAAATGGCTGGAAGAAAAAACGAACATTCATCTCGAATGGGAAGTGGCAAGCGATCCCAAACAGAAGTTAAATATTTCTCTTGCAAGCGGTGACTATCCGGATGTTTATTTAGGATTCAACATTGATCAAATCCAATTGACCTTATATGGCAAAGACGGTGTGTTTATCCCGCTCAACAAACTGATCGATAAATATGGCGTTGAATCTAAAAAAATGTTTACATCACTCCCGTATACGAAAGAACTTTCTACTTCACCAGATGGCAACATTTATGGTCTACCGTCAGTTAACGAGTGCTTTCACTGTACACAGCCTACCAAATTATGGATTAATCAGAAGTGGCTCGATGCGGTTGGTATGAAGATGCCAACAACGACAGATGAGTTTTATCAGGTATTGAAAGCGTTTAAGGAGAAAGACCCGAATGGCAATAAAAAAGCGGATGAAATCCCGTTTATCGGAGCCAACATTGCCAACTCTTACATTGATACTTTCCTCTTGCAAGCCTTTATTGACAGCGACCGCAATATGCAGTTTATGAAAGACGGCAAAATAAACGCAGCCTTTACGCAACCGGAATATAAGGAAGGGCTTAAGTATATCAACAAGTTGTTCAAAGAAGGCTTGGTTGATCCTCAATCATTAACGCAGGATCGGAATCAATTAAGGAAATTGGGTGAAAATCCAGACAATGTGATCTTGGGTGTAGTTGCGGCACAACATCCGACAATCTTCAACACATTGGAGGGAACACGTTGGTTGGATTACGTTGCTGTGCCACCTTTAAAAGGTCCAAATGGCGTCCAAGCATCCAAATACATTCCACAAAGTATCACATCTGGATCCTTTGTGATTACAAACAAAGCCAAAAACCCGGAAATTGCCATGCGCTTAGCTGATTTCCTTTACTCTGAGGAAGCCACCAATCGTGCCATTCTGGGCAGACCGGACATGGAATGGAAAGTAGCTGGTCCTAATGAGATCGGTATCAATGGCAAGCCTGCCAAATATACGTTAATCGGTAATACTGCTCCTGGAGCAAAGAATGCAACTTGGGGACAAGTGGGTCCTTCCCTGCGTACGAACGAGTGGCGTTTAGCACAGACGGCTGATCCGAAAAATCCGCTGGAAGACATTTTATATAAAGAAACACTGACGAAATACGAGCCGTATAAACCGGACCCTAAAAAGATGATTCCGGCCTTAAGCTTCACAAACGAGCAGACGGATGAAATCGCTAATATTAGCAAAACGATTGATGATTATCGGAAAGAATCAACCGCGAGAATGATTATCGGGGACTTGGATATTGATAAAAAATGGGACGAATATTTGAAAAATTTGGATAGTATGAAACTGCCGAGGTACTTGCAAATCTACCAACAAGCATTCGATGCAAAGAAAAAATAAAGGGAAGTCCTTTAATGACCAATGGGAACTATGCTCCGCCTGCCTTATGGCAGGTGGGGCTTTTCTCAATTCGATAAAGGATGTGGAAGCCGTGCCCATAACAAATCACATGTTGTATCATCAGCTTTCCGATTTAAGAGTGAAATTACTATATGCGAAGCATTCCGTATGTACCCAGGACTGGAAACATCTCAATTTTGTTCCCGCTTACAATAAATTCTATTATATTTGTGAAGGCGAAGGATGGATCCAAATTGACGGAACGCTGTATGAACCGAAGTCTGGGCAATTGTTCTTCGCTCCAGCAGGGGTTAACCAATCCTTTTCGGTAACAAACGGTCCACCGTTTACCATGTACTGGTGCCATTTCACATCCAATATCAGTTTCAATCAACTCTTTCGATCGATCGGGATGCCCCATATTATTACTGTGGAGAATAGTTCGCGCTTGTTGGGTTATTTCGAGGAGTTGATTATCAATCGAGGTCATGTTGGACTGACATCTTCTATTAAAATCCAGGCATCCTTGCTTGAAATGATGGCTATTTATATCGACGAAGGATGGAAGGAAACAAAAATAAATATCACATTTTCATCCGTGAACAAATTGGTTAGCACAATCAAATACATTGATGAGAATTTGGACAAAGAATTGACCATTCAGGAGCTATCGCAAATGGCACATTTTCATCCCAATTATTTCATCCGATATTTTAAAACACATTTCGGCGTCTCGCCAATGCGGTATATTTACGATCGAAGGATGGAGAAGGCCAAAGAACTACTCATGTACGCATCCTTCTCTGTGACTGAAGTGGCTTATATGACAGGCTTTCAAGATGGCTCCTATTTCTCGACCTCCTTTAAAAAACATGTAGGCATGTCACCATCCGATTATCGTCAGGTTTATCAACTAGGTTAGTTTAACAAAAAAAGTAGTTAGTAACACTTATTCCTATTTTTGTGAAAACGCTTTAATATGAGTGGGTGAATGAATAAGGAGGTGCGATATCTCCAATTAATGATGTTGCATGGCATGCCATGAAGTCGAGCATGATGTCAGCAAATACCCCAGCCGATGGGGATGTGTAAAGAGGGTTGTATAATGTCAGCTTTCATCATTTCTCACCTCAAGAAGAAGCATTATGGTTTTACTTTTTCCCAAAAACAACTGATTTTATTTGGACTCATGTTCGCTTTTCTCATTGGTATGTTCCAGGGAAACCATGCCTCAGCCGCCGGGCCAATGGTGGTTGATAGTTTCGATGGTCCCATCACACAGAACGAAATTAATTCCTTCAAAACCTATATTCAGACGGTGGAGCCTGTTGTCTGGCCCAACACCGGCTCCATGCAAAGCGAATATGCGCAAGGCAAAAGTGGTGAGAATATCAAAGCGATGGGTCTCATGTATGAGCTAACGAATGATACTGAAATCCTCGACCGTATGATCTATTTCTGCGACGTGCTTCTTTCCCAGCGTAACGATATCCTTCCTGCCCCGTACGGGCAACGCATGGTGTGGACCAACACGATTGCGCCAGTATGGCCGGGGAATAATACCGGTACGGCTACTGCTGATTCAGCCAATGGAGACTCGATTGGTCATCTTGCCTACTGTGGCAGACTGATCCTCCAGACTCCGGCACTTGCAAATACCACCGTTCCAATTGGCGATGCTTATGGACATGGCGCAACCTATGTTCAACGTGCAAATACTTTTATTACAGAGGCCGATTATGTAGTTAGCCAATTCCTTTTTCCGAAGCTGTTAGATCTTTCGAGGGGGAATAAACTGTATTTCCAAACGCAATCGCCTTACATGCCTGGCGGGGTATTTCCGTGGAATCAGCAGATGATGATCACCTACGGCCTGCAGAATTTGGCAGCGGCTCATGCGATTAAAGGAGATAATCCTTCTCTCGTTACGCAATACGACGGGATTGTTCAGACGAATCTCAATTGGTTTTTCAGCGATAATTCAGCCAAACAAACCTATACAGACAGTAAAGGAAACACAGCCTATAACTGGGGCTATAATCCGACCCTACTGGGAGGCGAAGATTCCAATCACGGCGCACTGGATATATCAGGCTTTTATCGAGCGTTTCTAATCGGTCGTTATGGTATTACAGCGTCGATGATGACGCCATTTGCCAACATGTATGCCGACGTAATGATGAGGGGACCTGGTGATTACGCGGGTCGAGTTGACGGAACGGACGGAACGGGGCATGGTGCGCCGACGACTTATCCGCGCAGCGGCTATCTCCAATTAGCAGCGCTCCGCCCAGATGTTTATTACACGTTGGCCAATGCGACCATGCCTAATATGACAAGTACAACGATGGCTTCATTCGCCCGTATTATGTATGTGAAAAACCAAAGATACACGGGCAGTGATACGCAAGCACCGACGGCACCGATCAATTTGACCGCAACCGCAGCATCAAGCAGTCAAATCAATTTGAGCTGGACGGCTTCTACAGATAATGTGGCTGTTAGTGGTTATAACGTCTATCGTGGTGCTACATTAGTCGGTACTTCTACAACGACATCCTTCAGCGACACAGGACTCAGTGCTTCGACGGCCTACAGCTATACGGTAAAAGCTAAGGATGCAGCAGCTAATGTATCAGCAGCAAGCAACACAGCTAGTGCAACAACATTGGTCTCATCTGGCAATCTCGCATTGGGCAAAACTTACAGTGCCTCCACCACATGGAGCACATCTTACTTGGGGGATAAAGCCTTTGATGGAGATGCAGCGACTCGCTGGTCAGCATCGAGTGGTTCCTTTAACAATCAATGGATTAGTGTTGATTTCGGCTCACCTGCCACGTACAACCAAGTCGTGATTAAAGAAATTTCGTTCCCAAGGGTCACGGCATACAAGCTCCAGTCTTCGGCGGATGGAACGACCTATACGGATATAGCTGGAACGACAGGTACGACAATCGGTTCAAATAAAACAATTAACTTTTCTAATGTGAGCTCCAGATATGTAAGACTGTATATCACTTCAGCCAGCAACATACCGAATATCGAGGAGATGGAAGTGTACGGCACTAGCGGAGCAGATACAACTGCACCATCAGCACCGTCCAATTTAACAGCAACTGCGGCATCAAGCAGTCAAATTAATTTGAGCTGGGCAGCTTCGACGGACAATGTGGGGGTAACGGGCTATAACGTCTATCGTGGAGCCACTTTGGTCGGATCTGCTACGACAACCTCCTACAATGATACAGGACTCACTGCTTCAACAGCCTACAGTTATACGGTAAAAGCAAAGGATGCAGCAACTAACGTTTCAGCCGCAAGCAATACAGCCAGTGCAACGACGCAAGCGCCTCCAGATACCCAAGCGCCAACAACACCGACGAGCTTGACAGCAACGGCAGCATCCAACAGTCAAATCAATTTGAGCTGGAGTGCTTCGACAGATAACGTGGGGGTAACGGAATACAATGTATACCGGGATGGCACATTAGTTGGCTCTTCAACATCGCCATCATACAGCGATACGGGACTTATTGCTTCGACCGCATACAGCTATACGGTAAGAGCAGAGGATGCAGCAGCTAACTTGTCCGCAGCAAGCAATACAGCGAACGCAACGACGCAAGCTGGCGGGGGCAATCTCGCATTGGGCAGAACGTACAACGCATCTACGACATGGAGCGCGACTTATCCTGCGGCAAATGCATTTGATGGCAGCTCAGCTACCCGTTGGTCAGCATCGAGCGGTTCCCTGAATAATCAATGGATCAGCGTAGACTTGGGTGCCGCTACCTCTTTCAATCAAGTCGTTATCAAAGAAATTACTTTCCAGAGGGTAACGGCTTTCAAGCTTCAGTCCTCGAGCGACGGCACTACCTATACTGATATTGCAGGCACAGCTGGCACAACGATCGGTGCTAGCAAGACGATCAACTTTACAGGTGTAAACGCTAGATATTTGCGGTTATATGTAACCACTGCCAGTGCCGTACCAACAATCGACGAAATAGAGGTATACAATAACGCAGGGAATCTGGCATTAGGCAAAACGTATAACGCGTCTACGATATGGAATGCTTCTTATCCGGCTGCTAATGCCTGCGATGGAGACACTTCCAATACGTCCCGCTGGTCAGCGTCGAGTGGTTCTCTGAATAATCAATGGATCAGCGTCGATTTCGGTGCCGCCACCACATACAATCAGGTAGTGATCAAAGAAATCACGTTCCAGCGAGTAACGTCTTACAAGCTCCAGTCATCGAACGATGGCACAACCTTTACGGACATTGCTGGAACATCGGGAACGGTAATCGGGACAAATAAAACGATCAACTTTTCCTCCATTTCATCCAGATATATGCGACTTTATATCAGCACGGCAAGTGATACTGCGACGATAAACGAGATGGAAATATTTAATCTGTAATTCAATTGTCTCTTTTATCTGCGAACATACTTGAAGTGGAGGTATTAGCATGGATGAGATCCAAGTAAGACGTGTCAAAAATTTGATGAACAAGTGGTCAATTGCTGTGATATGCGTTACCCTTTTTATGGCACCCATTCTTTCGCCGGCTTTCGAGCAGAGTGCCCATGCGGCAGGTGAGCAAAAGCCTTTTCCACAACAAGTCAGCTATCCAGGGATTACAAAACCTGATCATATTTCGCAGTCTCAAATGAATACAGATGTCGCAGCTTATTATAATTCATGGAAATCAAGCTATTTGAAAAACAACTTGTCCTCCTTGCCTGGCGGTTACTATGTGAAAGGGGAAATAACTGGTGACGCAGATGGGTATGTACCACTAGGTTCTTCTGAAGGTCAAGGATATGGCATGGTCATTACGGCGTTAATGGCAGGCTATGACACCAATGCAAAAGCGATTTATGATGGGCTATTTAAGACAGCTAGAGCTTATAAAAGTACACAAAATCCCAACTTGATGGGGTGGGTAGTGGCAGATAACGCTGGCGCACAAGGACATTTTGATTCGGCGACAGACGGGGATATGGATATTGCTTATTCCCTGATTCTGGCTCATTATCAATGGGGATCAGCAGGAACGATCAATTACTTAGCGGAAGCCCAAAAGATGATTACGGACGGAATTAAAGTCAGTAATGTTACAACCAATAATCGATTAAACTTGGGCGATTGGGATGGCAAAAGCGTTTTGAATACGAGACCGTCTGATTGGATGCTCTCTCATTTAAGAGCCTATTACGACGTTACAGGTGATCAAACTTGGTTGAATGTCATTAACAATCTGTACAGTGTTTACAGTTCGTTCAGCACTTCTTATTCGCCAAGTACAGGGCTGATTTCGGACTTTGTTGTCGGTAATCCTCCGCAGCCAGCTCCCGCCAATTATTTGGATGAGTTTCCTGAAACGAACGAGTATAACTACAATGCGGCACGCGTACCGCTCCGAATCGTTATGGATTACGCGCTCTATGGAGATGCGAGAGGAAAAACAATCGCTGACAAAATGGCTGTTTGGATTAAGGGGAATACAGGCGGTAATCCAAACAATGTGAAAGACGGTTATAAGTTGGATGGAACTGTGACTGGTTCAGCTAGCGGACCAGCAGGCGTTTTCGTCTCTCCATTCATTGCAGCAGCCGTTACGAACAGCAGCCATCAAGCCTGGATCAATGCTGGATGGGATTGGATGAAAAGCCATAAAACAGGCTACTACGACGAAAGCTATACGTTGTTAAACATGCTTTTCATCTCAGGTAACTGGTGGAAGCCAGTGGCAGGTAGCACACCGGATACACAAGCGCCGACAGCACCAACGAATTTGACGGCATCGGTCATATCGGGTAGTCAAATTGATTTGAGCTGGGCGGCTTCAACAGACAATGTAGGCGTAACGGGCTACGATGTATATCGTGGAGCTGCTCTTGTTGGTTCTTCGGCGACAACTTCATACAGCGATACGGGACTTATCGCATCGACAGCTTATAGCTATACGATCAAAGCCAAAGATGCGGCAGGAAACTCATCCGCTGCAAGCAATACAGCAAGTGCAACGACGTCATCTTTGTCGGGGAATCTCGCTTTAGGTAAAACCTATAGTGCTTCAACGACATGGAGTGCATCTTATTTAGGTGGAAAAGCGTTTGATGGTGATGTTGCGACTCGCTGGTCAGCATCGAGTGGTTCCTTTAACAATCAATGGATTAGTGTTGATTTCGGCTCACCTGCCACGTACAACCAAGTCGTGATCAAAGAAATTTCGTTTCCAAGGGTCACGGCTTACAAGCTCCAGACCTCTAACGACGGTATCACTTATACAGATATCGCCGGCACGGCAGGTACGACAATCGGCGCCAATAAAACGATTAACTTTGCGAGTGTGAGCTCCAGGTATTTAAGACTGTTTATAACCACAGCCAGCAACATACCGAACATCGACGAAATGGAAGTATATGGCCCAAGCGGAACAGATACAACGGCACCAACAGCACCGACAAATGTGACAGCAGCGGCAGCATCAAGCAGTCAAATCAATTTGAGTTGGAGCGCTTCGACAGATAATGTGGGCGTAACGGGGTATGATGTCTATCGTGGCGCTGCCTTGGCCGGATCTTCGACGACAACTTCGTTTAGCGATACGGGACTCACCGCATCGACCGCATACAGCTATACGATAAAGGCGAAGGATGCGGCAAGTAATGTTTCTGCTGCTAGCAATACGGTCAGCGCAACGACTTTGGCAGCAGGGGGCAATCTTGCTTTAGGCAAAATATATAGTGCCTCAACGATATGGAATGCGTCATATCCTGCCGCGAATGCGTTTGATGGCGACATCTCGAATACCTCTCGTTGGTCCGCATCCAGTGGTTCCCTGAATAATCAATGGATTAGCGTCGATTTCGGTGCTGCCGCCACGTTCAATCAGGTAGTGATGAAAGAAATCACGTTCCAGAGGGTAACTTCTTACAAGCTGCAGTTCTCGAACGATGGCACAACCTATTCGGATATTGCCGGAACATCAGGAACCGCGATTGGTGCTAGCCAAACAGTTAACTTCTCTCCGGTGACTTCCAGGTACCTGAGGCTGTATATCAACACGGCTAGCGCGGTACCAACGATTAATGAGATGGAAGTGTATAATTAATAAACACATGAACGACTACATAGCCTTAATAGGTTATGTGGTCGTTTTTTCGCATAGGAACTTAGTTACGTTCCATGATTAATGGATAATCATAATTTTGTTGAATAGGTGCTTAAAAAACTAGTATGCGAGCAAGTACAACAAAAACTATGATAAGTGATGTAAGCGATTACAATTAATCACGAAAATAAGGAGGGTACATAATGTTAGCTGCAATTCCAGCGAAAATGACAAAAGGATGGCGTAAATTATTAGTCTCATGCTTGGCGATTACGCTAAGTTGCTCGGGAATATGGGCTCCTTTAACGCCAAACGCATCTGCTGCCACAGGGGCGCCCATGGTGGTTAACAGCCTAGACGGTCCTGTTACGCAAGAGGAGATTAATTCGTTTAAGCAATATATCTTATCTACTTCTGTCGGTGTGCCGGTTAGTAATATAGGCAATGATTTCGTCTATGGTCCTAGCGGTCAGAATGTAGAAGCAATGGGCTATATGTACGAAATTAGTGGAGATCAAGCCATACTCGATCGGATGATTTCATTTAGCGAGAATATGCTTTCTGCTAGGAATAATCCAGTTACCGGCCGTGTTTTATGGAATGGAAACAGGGAGCTGGCATGGCCAAACAAAAAGGTTGGCGAAGTTAATAGTGATGGCTTGCTCATTGATGGTTATTCAGGCAGCGAGAATGGCGATGTGATCGGACACATTGCATATAGTGCGAAACTTATTCTTCAGAACAAGTCATTGTGGAACCAAGTTGTTCCTTATGGCAATGGCTTGCTATACGGTGAGACGTATTTGCAACGCGCGAAATCATACATTACCGAGTTAGATAAATCCATGGATACGTATATGATCCCGAATTTCGTGAAGCCAGATACATTGCGCCAGTATTGGCCGAACGATACACGGTGGAGTACCACAGGAAGTGGAGCACCTAATTCCGCTATTCCTTGGAATCAGCAAATGATGATCAATAACGGTTTTATGCGTTTGGCGGAATGTCACGAACTGTTAGCGGACGATCCAACTAGAGTAGACCTCTATGACCGCATTGTCCAAGCGTCGATCGATTGGTTTACGGCTTCCTTACAGCCCTACCAAGTGCAAGGCCACGATGTGTATAAATGGTGGTATGTAGCTGACTACTTCGGCAAAGTCGAGGACGCCGACGGGGTTCATGCGGCGAATGATATCATGGGCATGACAAGGGCATACGATCGTGGGAAATATGGCGTTACGCAAGACACATTAATCAAGCTCGCCAATACGATTCGATATGTAATCTCAACTGGCACAGGTAATTTCTATTGTAAAGTGGATGGACTTCCAACAAGCTGTACATTGACAAATCTCTGGAGTGAATATCTGCATATTTCACCTTACACGACGGATTCAACCGTCTATAAATTGCTTGCAAATCCCTACTATATGAGCACGGTATTAACCAGTCCCATCTATTTTGCCCGCATTATGTGGGTGAAAGACCATACGAGCTGGACGCGTCAGGTTGATGCTGATTTATCTCCAACGTGGGAAGCGGAAAGTTACGCGAGCAGGACTGGTTATTTTACAAGAGGGGCTTGTGACACATGCTCCAAAGGCGCTTTCATGCAATCTCCTGAAGAGGGGGCAGCCTCATTAACGTATGATTTGAATGTAACGCATGGCGGCAGTGTGTACCTACATGTGTTAGGCTCCTCAAGTGGTGCAGCTGAAGGAAGCCTCCAGGTATCCGTGAATGAAGGGACTGAAGTCCATTTGCCTACAACTGCGGGATCGACTTGGGGATGGACGACGGCCGAACTGCCTTTTGTACTAACAGATGGATTCCATGAGGTTCACATAAAGTCGCAAGGAAACGGTGCCCTGCTGGATAAGCTCGTTTTGTCTAAGAGCCCAACACCGCCAATTGAATCATTATTGCCAAAATTAACGGATATTCAAATTAATGGCCTATCTATCGCTAATTTCTCGCCTTCGACGTATACCTATTCAGTTGCGGTGCCGTTGGGTACGAAAGTCATACCAACAATCAGCGCTGCGAGCGATCATATTGTGGAGATTGCGCAGCCGCAGCAGTTGTTCGGAACAGCTGTCGTTACCGTGAAGGATCGACAAGATCCCTATTTGCAAGCTAAATATGAGGTGCAGCTGACGGGTTACCCTATTTACGGTGAGGTGCCGGATCGCTTCATTACCTACCCGATCCAGGCTGTGTCGGCTAGCGCAGGTTATCATGCGAGCTTCCCACCGGCGAGTGCAATCGATGGAGATTTAACAACCCGCTATGCTGCCAAGGGAATTACACATTGGATCCAATTTGATCTAGGTGTAGTGAAACCTGTACGTTCTGTACTTCTTGCATTCCTGAAAGGGGATGTCGACAAGTATAACTTTGATTTGCAGGTATCGGAAGATGGCGTCAGCTGGAAGACTGTGTTTAGCGGGAAAAGCAGTGGCAAGACTGCGGGATTAGAGATTTTTCAGTTTGGGAAAGAGAACGCGCGATATGTTAAATACAACGGAAAGGGCAACTCCAAGGATACGTGGAACAATATGAATGAAATTTATATTGGCGGAGATTCGGATGTGACCGCGCCAGCCACGTCAGATGATGTGGGAAGCGGATGGCACAAGGATACACAAACGGTTCACCTCACTGTAACGGATGGAGGAAGTGGCGTTGCACATACGTATTTCAGTGTGAATGGCAGCCCTTATTCAGAGGGGACCGTTATTCAGGTCGATGGAGAAGGTGAAAATGAACTTACGTACTACAGCGTAGATGCTGCTGGTAACGAAGAAGCTCAGAGGGCAGTAACGATTCGATTGGATCGAAGTGCTCCTCTTATCACCTCATCAGTCTCCATGGCTGTTTACGCAACAGACACCATTCACTTGGACTTTAGTATTACAGATGCCCTAAGTGGCGTTGCCAATCAAACGATTCAACTGGACGGCAAACCGATTGATCCACCCTATGTCATTGAACCGATGTCACTTACACGGGGGGACCACGTAATTTCTGTTACTGCGACAGATCGGGCTGGCAATTCAACAACGCAGCAATTTAATCTGCAAGTTCAAATGGACTTAGATCACTTGGACGAAGTCATAACGATTGCGAAACAAAAAGGTTGGATCAAAAATGAAGGCATCTACAGAGGATTAATGACCTTAGTTAACCTCATTCAGAAGGCATCCAAACTAGACCTTAATCCAAAGCTATATGCACTACAAGCACTTATTCAAGCGCAAAAAGGCAAATTCATCGAGGAATCGACGGCAGTACAATTGCTGGATTGGTTAAAAGCTTTACAGAATTAATAGTGAAGATCGCGAACAAGAACCATCCAGGTGAACGACCTTGGTGGTTCTTTTTGTCATCATCAGTGCTCCATCATAAAAAAAGACATAGGGGTATAAGTATGAACAATGACAAAGGGAAACAAGGATAGTAACATCGAGTCGGAGGTCGTTTTATTCTCATTTAGTATAGCCGTGTATGATGGGGAGGTTCTAACATGCAGTACAGACGATTAGGCAACAGTGGCTTAAAAGTAAGTGAACTCAGTTTAGGCAGTTGGCTAACCTATGGTGGAGCGATCGATGACAAACAATCGGAAGCTATTATTGATAAAGCCTACGAGTTGGGCATAAATCTGTTTGATACAGCGAACGTGTACCACAATGGAGAGGCAGAACGTGTGATGGGCAGGGCACTGTCCAAGTATCCAAGGGATTCCTACGTGCTAGCAACCAAGGTATGTGTGCCCATGGGTGACGGACCTAATGACCGCGGATTGTCCCGTAAACATATTAGGGAGCAATGCGATGCCAGCTTGCAAAGACTCGGTGTGGATTACATTGACCTGTATCAGTGCCATAGGTACGACACGGATACTCCGCTGGAAGAGACACTATGTGCGTTGGATGATCTGATTAAGCAAGGGAAAGTACTTTATACCGGTGTCAGCATGTGGAAAGCTGAGCAACTGCTTGATGCCGTTTATATGGCTAAGGCGCTGCGATTACATCCAATTATCTCAAACCAACCCCAATATCATATGTTTCGGCGCGGCATCGAAAAGGAAATTGTCCCCTTAAGTGCAAGGGAAGGGATCGGGCAGATCGTATTTTCTCCGTTAGCTCAAGGGATATTGACAGGTAAATATAAACCGGGAATGCCGTTCCCAAGCGATTCAAGGGCAGCAGATCCCGAGCAGAATGGCGCTATTTTTCAACTGATGAAGGATGAGCAGCTAGGTAAGGTGGAGGCGTTAAAACCCATCGCAGAGCGCAATGAATTAAGTGTGGCACAGCTAGCATTGACATGGATTCTGCGGCTGGACAATGTTGCTAGTTGTATTATAGGTGCTTCCCGCCCCGAACAAGTGGAAGAGAATGCTAGGGCGTCGGGGGTCAAGCTATCCGAAACGGATTTATTGGAGATTGAAGCGATATTACAGGCATAGGCTATCGCAGAAAAGGGGGAACTACCATGTCGACGAAGGATCATCTCATGGATAATGCAGAAGCGAATAATCTACAACAGATTCGTTTCCAAGAGGAAGGGGTGCTGGCAGATGAACAGCGCGAGCAGCGAATAGCGTGGTGGCGCGAAGCAAAAGTAGGCATGTTCATTCACTGGGGATTATATTCGTTGCCCGGCGGTGTTTGGAAAGGTGATCCCGTGAATGCGGCTTACGCGGAGCATTTGCAGCTGAGGGCTCAAATTCCGATTCCCGAATACGAGCATATAGCCGATCATTTTCATGCTTTACGATTTGACGCGACTGCGTGGGTTCGGGCTGCGAAGGATGCTGGTTTGAAATATATGATTTTTACGGCGAAGCATCATGAAGGATTCGCCATGTACGATTCGCAAGTCAGTGATTATTCGATTGTTAAAGCAACTCCTTTTGGCAGAGATCCTGTGGCGGAATTAGCGGCTGCTTGTCAGAGCGAAGATATGGTTCTTTGCTTGTACTACTCGCACGCAATGGATTGGCATCATCCGGATTCCCAAGGAAACACATTGGATTATCCAGCTAATATTGGCGCTTATGATGCGCTCCACACCTGGGAGAAGGATGTTAACAAAAGCACCCGTTATGAGCGATACTTGCAAGAAAAAGCCTTCCCCCAAGTGAAGGAACTCTTAACACAGTATGGCCCTATTGGCATTCTCTGGTTTGATTGTGGTCATAAAATCACGGATAAACAGGGTAAGCAATTTGTGGATTTGGTCCATGAGGTACAACCAGGCTGTTTAGTCAATCGCCGGGTTCGTCGCGAGGGATTCGGCGATTATGAGAACACAGGTGATAATCAACGCCATATGCGAACACCAAGAAGAGACTGGGAATCGATCGCAACGTTAAATCATTCGTGGGGCTATAACCAAACCGACCAACAGTGGCGAAGTGCCGAAGATATCCTTCATGACATGATCCATGTCGTTAGTATGGGTGGGAATTATGTCATCAATGTAGGGCCAACGGGGGATGGAGAGATTGACGCGAAATCAATCGAATTACTTGGCGTCATCGGCACTTGGTTAAAGGTGAATGGTGAAAGCATATATGGCTCTCAAGGAAGTCCGATCGGTAGAACACCATGGGGCCGCTGTACGTTGAAAGGAAATACGTTATATCTGCACGTTTGGGATTGGCCTGCTCGCGGGGAGTTATTGCTGCCAGGTTTGCTTAATCCAATTCAAAAGTGTTACCTGTTGGGGGACTCGTCAAAACGAAGCTTCCCACATCAATTGTTGAATGATTGTGGTGATCATATCATCCACCTGCCTAGTGAAGCACTTGATCCAATCTGTACTGTAGTAGCTGTGGAATTCCAAGGAGAAATAGCTTCAAATCCAAAACAAGTCGTAGTTGCCAATGGTGTGTCTCATGTATTCGGGGTATTCGATGGTGAACTAACCGGAGAAACAATTCGTTATGATACGGGGAAAAAAGGGAGAGACAACCTTAAAAACTGGTCTTCCATGCAAGACTCGATCTCATGGGAGTTTTGCGTGATAAAGGGTGGCGCATATCGGGTTGCTGCTGTGTATGGGGCAGGTGATCCATCCGTTGGAGGACTCTTCGAGATTGCAGCAGGTGACAATAAGTTAGTAGCTAGCGTCATGCAAACAGGAGGGGAATACGAATTCCAGAACTATGAGATAGGGCCATTTTATTTTGAAAATTCAGGTGAATATACGCTGACTGTCCGGCCTCAAGCTATTTGCGGTGCTGTTTTAATGAACCTAAAAGAAATTAGATTGATGAGTGTCTAGCTAAAGAATAAACAATAGAAGGAGAGCGGTTGTATGCTTTACAATTTCATGCCTGCACCTGTGAACGGGGGCTTCCAAATGGAAGACTACTGGGTCTGGTGCGGATCCGTAGTTCAAGGCGAAGATGGCAGATTTCACATATTTGCCTCGAGATGGCCGAAGTCACTTCCGATGCATCCAGGTTGGCTTGTCCAGTCGGAAATTGTACGGGCTGTTGCCGATCAGCCCGAAGGACCCTTTACGTTTCAGGAGGTCGTCCTACCTGCTCGTGGAGCCGAATTTTGGGATGGTCGCAGTACACATAATCCGCATATCGTTAAGCATAAAGACAAGTATTTATTGTTCTATATGGGATCGACGCATCCCTTTCCTGATCCGATTGCTGGTGATGGATACGACCTCCAAGATCCGCGATGTATTGTAGCGCGAGCGAACAAGCGCATTGGATTAGCAGTTGCAAACAGTGTTAACGGACCGTGGGAGAGACGCGATGTCCCTATTGTATCTACAAGGCCAGGGAAGTTCGATAGCTTCTTAACGTCCAATCCTGCACCATGTGTAGAGGAAGACGGTTCTGTGTTATTAATTTACAAAGCTAGACAATATGAAGGCCATGGCCATGGGAAGATGACGTTTGGCGTTGCGCGTGCGCCACATTATGAGGGGCCTTATCTGGTGATGAGTGAAGAACCACTATTCCCGCCAGACGTTCATCTGGAAGACCCTTTCATTTGGCGAACGGAGGATGGATATGAATTGATAGCGAAGGACATGGACGGGAATTTGTGTGGTGAGAAATACGGCGGCGTACATGCGTCTTCGACGGATGGCATGAATTGGCGAATCCATCCCTCACTCGCCTATTCCCGAAATGTGAGTTGGGATAATGGGGTCACACGCACAATGGGCAATTTGGAGCGACCTTTTCTATTCTTTCAGGATGGAAAGCCAACGCATCTGTTTGCAGCTACATCGGATGGTACCAAGGGTTTTCATGATGCCTCTCAGACGTGGAATATGGTAATTCCGATAACCCGTGAAGAATATCAACAGGATCAACATAAGGAGGTTGAGGAATGATGACTAGAACGGAAGTTGTAGGGGAAACCAATCTCGCACTAGCATGCGCGGTAACATGTAGTTCAGAAAGTGCGAATGGCGCTGGCAGTCAAGCAGTAGATGGTTCCGAGAGTACCTATTGGCAGCCATTAGGTTCTGATCAGAAGGATGATAACCTCGTCTGGTTAACGGTTGATCTTGGCCGGAATTTCTCGTTCAATAAAATCCAATTAAAGCTGGCGTCAGGCTTCATAAGTAGTTACCGTATCCGTTATTCTCATGACGGAGTAGCTTGGCGGGATGCGTATAGTCGGCAGACAGCTGTAGGCGGAATCCGAACGAAAGAAATAGCTGTTTTCCCGAGAGTTATCGGACGTTATGTATCACTGGATGTGATGCTATTTGATCCTGAACGGGATGTTCAACTCATCGATTTCGGCATATATGAACAGGCATCCATTCCGTCGGGTCCCTTGTTAGATCACCTTGTCTTTAATGTTGGAGGCATGGATTACGGTCAAGACGACACGCTAGCAATGCAAGTGAACAATCATGCGCAATTGGCATGGAGAGGGATTCTGACAGATGGCTCGGAGGCCGATTTGACGAAAGCGGAATTCGCGCTTAGCAGTAGCAACGAAAATGTGATGTCGGTAAATGAAAACGGCAAACTGACCAGTCATCAATCAGGTATCACCCAATTCCTAGCTGTTGTAAATTTAGATGGTGTGACCAAAGAATCTAGTTTCTTCGTCGATGTTTTCGATTCAACGGAGTGGGTGGTCGATCTTTCGTTAGAACATCCTTCATTAGTCTGCGAGACGGGGCAGCCAGCTTTCTTGGATATGGACAGCCCATTTCCAGCTTTGCATGTGCGAACGGCTGATGGGATGACTGTGCAAGTAACTTTAGTGAATGTAACTGCAGATCAGCAGATGTGGACACATCCAGCAACGAAATTTGCAGCGGGCGAGGCAGCAATATTTACATTTCCTGGCGAAGTGAGGGAGGCTGGACAATACCGGATAAACGCAGAAATTGAAGTAGAAGGTGGACTCACTTACTTTGATGCGTTTTATTTTACTGTCCAGAATCCTCAGATTTCGATAGATGGACAGAGTCGCATCGTTCATATAGGTGAGAATGGGAAACTGGCGTATGTGCCTGATTTCAAGGGAAATCAGATCATCGATTTCTCCAATTGCGGGTATGGTGGAGGTGGCGTAGCGATCCCTGAAATTGCACCCGTTATATCACTTGAACCCGTGGAGGGAGATAATACGACGCACATTCAAGACGCGATTGATCAGGTAGCAGCATTTCCTCGATCTTTGTCAGGGTTTCGGGGCACTATTCTACTAAAGAAGGGCGTCTACCCTATTGATGGTACATTGCGAATTATGGCAAGCGGTATTGTATTACGCGGTGAGGGTCACGAAGATGGCGGCACCTTGTTATATGCGACAGGGACGAAACAGCGGGATTTAATCGAGATCATGGGAGAATCAGCTCCATGTCCACTGACTGAATCACTAACCTCCATTACTGATCTGTATGTACCATCAGGTGCACGTACGATCCATGTGCAGGATGCTTCTTGTTATCGTGTAGGCGACACCGTCAAGGTGCTTCGATACGGAAATGAACGCTGGATTCATGCTATTGGCATGGATGCGATTCGGATGAGACCCGTTACAGGTGGAACTGTTCAATGGGCGCCATTCCAACTGGAGTTCGACAGAGTAATCACCCATATGGTTGGCAATTGCATCACGCTGGACGCTCCTATCGCGAATGCGATTGAAAGCCGCTGGGGAGGCGGGGCTATTATGAAATACGAGGATGAAGGCCGGATCGAACAGATCGGTATCGAGTATTTGCGGGTGGTTGTTTCACATGATCCAAGTATTTTGGATAGTAGAATCGACGGCAATGAGGGCACTGCAACCTACATGGCTGATGAGCAGCATGCAATTAATTGTATCTTCCTGGATCATGTCATAAACGCATGGGTACGCAATGTGGTTGGGTACCATTTCCAACACGCATTAGTGCAAGTTGGACGCGATACGAAATGGATTACCATTCAGGACTGCTCGGCATTCGCATTTATCAGCGTGATTACAGGAGGCCGTCGGTACCCGTTTCATCTCATGGGTGAGTTAACGATTGTTCAGCGAGCTTATACAGAAACCGCAAGACATGCCTTTGCAGTTGATGCGCGCGTTTCAGGGCCAAATGTATTTCTCGATTGCGAGTCGCAAAAGGATTACAACTCGAGTGAACCTCATCATCGGTGGTCAGTGGGCTGTCTCTATGACAATGTAAAGGGACGCATCCATATCCAGGATCGAGGGTGGTTAGGGAGCGGCCATGGATGGTCTGGGGCCAACTATGTTACTTGGAATACCTCGAACGAGTTAGTCTCCCAACAGCCTCCAACCGCCCAAAATTATGCGATCGGACACGTCGGAAGTCAAGGCAAGCCACTCCTCCCAAGTCCCTACGATCAACGTCTGCGCAAGGAAGCCTACTGGGAAAGCTTTGGAAGCCATGTGGAACCCCGCAGTCTTTATATCCAACAGTTACAGGATCGTCTCATACAGCCTAATCTCACATAAGGAGTGAACTAAGTTATGTCCAACGCTGCAACGATTGAAAAGTATGAACACATCATCTCGAAGCTTATACGACAAATGAAAACTTTAAAACCAGCCTTTCAAGAAAATGTTGCGATCGGCATTGTTTCGATGGACAATTGGGAGTGGCCTCAGGGTGTTGGATTGTTTGCTTTGTACTCCTATTATAAGGAGACAGGCAACTTAGCGATTAGAGATGAGCTCATTCAATGGTTTGATAAGCGGATCGCTGAAGGTTTACCAGATAAGAACGTAAACACGATGTGTCCAATGCTGACGTTAAGCTATTTGGCTGAGGAAACAGGGAATCCAACTTATGTGGCGCTTTGTAAAGAATGGGTCACCTATGTCATGGAAGATATGCCTAGGACGGACGAAGGCGGGCTTCAACATTGTGTTACCCGGAATCTGAACGAGGGACAATTGTGGGATGATACTTTGTATATGACCGTTTTGTTCGTTGCACGTATGGGTGTCCTGCTGCAAGATGATGCCTATTTCCAAGAGAGCATCAGACAGTTCTTAGTCCATCTCAAATATTTATCGGATGTGAAGACAGGACTATTCTTTCACGGGTGGACATTTCTCGGGCATCATCATTATGCGCAAGCCTTATGGGCACGTGGCAATTCTTGGTATACAGCAGGACTGGTTGATTATCTGGATATCGCTCCTCTACCAGCGGGTGTAAGCCAGTTCCTGATCTCGTCGCTCGAACGACAGGTGAGAACACTTGCCGCACTTCAGCATGAAAACGGCCTATGGCATACACTATTGGATCAGCCTGATTCGTATTTGGAAACATCGGCTTCTTCAGCATTCGCCTATGGCATCTTGAAGGCAGTGCGAAAAGGTTTTATTGATGAGCGTTACCGCGCTGTGGGACTGAAAGCACTGGAAGGCGTCATGAGCAAAATTGATGAAGAAGGAATTGTCCATGGTGTTTCTTACGGTACAGGCTTAAAGGATAACCTTGATTATTACCGCAAGATCAAACAATGTCCGATGCCGTATGGGCAGTCCATGGCATTGATGCTCATGGTGGAAGCTTGTAAATAAATCAAACGAATGGCTCTCGGAAGTCCATGCAAGTGAGCATGGGCTTCTTTATATGCCATAGATATCCATATTTGAATAGCGAGTTTAGGTAATGAGGGTAATCAGTTTCGATTTTGAGGATGCATTCACGATTATGATGATGCTTATTTTCCATGAGTTGTATTAAATTGGAGGAGAGTGTACGCACTCGACTTAAATGAAAGGAGTTCAAAGATTAGATAGGACGCAAGGGTTTAAATGAAAATCAAGGGAGGATGTATTTATGCGAAAAGGTAAAAAAGCAGGTATTGTTATGTTATTACTTAGTTTGTTTCTTACCATGATTCCTTTCGCTGGTTATGCGGCAGACGCGAAACTGACGGTCGCGGCATCTGGGGTAACAGCAAGTAGCGATGATGGGAATGTGCCTGCCAATACGGTGGATGGCAACTTAACGACACGTTGGTCAGCAAGCGGAGATGGGCAGTGGATTAAATATGATCTGGGCGCTGTGAAAAAAGTATCTTTCATTAAAATCGCTTTTATAAGTGGGGATACGAGAACCTCGAATTTTGATATTCAAACATCTACAGACAATGTTACGTTTACGACGGTTCAGGCCAATGTGACGAGCAGCTTAAATACAAGCTTGCAGACCTTTGATTTCCCCGATGTAGACCCTGCCCGTTATGTACGGATTGTCGGACATGGCAACTCTGCGAACTTATGGAATAGTTATACCGAGGTAGAGATTTACGGCGACACTTCTGCAAGCGCTTCCGTAGATACGAAATTCGCTATCGCTGGGGCTTCCGTAACTGCAAGCGCGGATGATGGCAACGTGCCTGCTAACACAGTGGATGGCAACTTAACCACTCGCTGGTCAGCTAGCGGCAACGGTCAGTGGATCAAGTATGATTTAGGCTCAAACGTCAGGGTTGCCTATATCAAAATAGCCTTTGTAAGCGGGGATACGAGAACTTCCACGTTCGATATTCAAACGTCCACGGATAATGTGAATTTCACGACGGTTCAAGCCAATGTGACGAGTAGTTTGAATACAAGCTTACAAACTTTCGACTTCACGGATGTAGCGTCAGCTCGCTATGTACGAATTGTTGGGCATGGCAACTCCGCCAACTTATGGAACAGTTATACCGAGGTGGAAATTTACGGTGAAGCCCCAGTAATACCAGGTGTTTCTGTTTCCACTTCCGCACAGTTAGCTACTGCCTTAAGCAATGCAAGTGCAGGTACGACAATCGTGCTAGCCAATGGGACTTACTCGCAAACAGGACCTTTTGTCTTAAGTAACAAAAATGGCACAGCGAGCAACCCAATTACGATCAAGGCAGCTAATGCAGGTCAGGCGATCATTTCTGGTGGTGCCTCGCTTCAAATTAATAATTCGTCTAATGTCGTTATCGAGGGATTAAAATTCACAAATTTAGGAAATACAGGCTTACTCTTAGATGGTTCCAATAACGTTCGAGTAACTCGAAATCGATTCGCTCTTCAAGCAACAGGAGGAACCCTCATCTGGCTGCAGGTTAGTGGCGTCAATAGTCATCATAATCGTATTGACCATAATGATTTTGGTCCGAAGAGCGACACAGATCCGCTTATTGCCTATCAAGGTGATGGAAATGGAAACATCTCTCAGTATGACGTTATTGAATATAATTATTTTCATGATGTAGGACCATGGGTCGCGAATGGCAAGGAAACGATACGACTTGGCTTATCAGGGATATCCTTATCCAATGGGTTTAATACGATCCAGTACAATCTGTTTGAGAATTGCGATGGCGAACCCGAAATCGTTTCTGTGAAAAGCAGTAATAATACGGTTCGCTATAATACCTTCAAGACGTCCAAGGGTGGACTCACGTCAAGACATGGGCATAGCAACTCCTTTTATGGAAACTATTTCTTAGGTGATGGTGTAGAATCGGAACAAGCAGGTATCCGCATTTATGGCAACGATCATAAGATTTACAACAATTACATGGAAAATCTAACAGCCAACGCGATCATTCTTGATAATGCGGATTATGATGGTGGTACAAGTGGCTATCCGTCCAACCCATCAGCGGATGATTTGAAAGCACAATGGAAAATTTACCGAGCACAAGTCGTCAACAATACGATTGTGAACAGCACGACGGGGATCATCGTAGGTTCTGGTAAACCCTTAGCTCCTCAAGACAGCAGGGTAGCTAATAATATCGTAAAAAATTCCACAGGGACTCTGTATTATGAAGTTGGTACAACCAACACGGTATTTGAGGGGAACATAGGAAACGGCAGCACAGTGAGCAACAATGCTTCGAGGACGACTGCGCAAATATGGGCAACAAACCCATTACTCACGACGGTAAACGGATTGCAAAAGTTGTCTTCCACAAGTCCAGCGATCAATGCAGCAGTAGGAAGCTATACGTATGTGACAGAGGATATGGATGGAGAAACAAGATCTTCTAATGACGTTGGAGCAGATGAGCGCTCTTCAAGTACATCCTTTGCGAAACATCCACTAGTAGCAACAGAGGTTGGACCTAATGCACCGTAAGTGTAAGGTATCCTTCGTTTAAAATGATTATCAATCAAGAGCGCAACAGCTTGGCTGTGCGTTCTTGATTTATTTTGTAATCGCTATCATTTTCAAGGTGCACAGGCAGGATAATAGGTGAGAAAGGAGAATAGTATTCTTGTGTTTGCGTTACTTCCGAGCTTTTGCGATCTTAGACACTGTTTATGAATGGGACTAACTCAGCATAATTACTGTGTGAGAGGAAGAAGAGAAGATGGCAGGAAATAAAGCAGTTGTATACAGCAAACCAGGAAGTGTCGAAATTCGTGACACCGATTATCCAGAATTAGTATTAAAAGATGGACCTGGCGTTAATCCATTGAATGTCGGTAGAAAATGTGAGCATGGTGTAATTCTTAAAGTCGTAACGACCAATATTTGCGGTAGTGATCAGCATATGGTAAGGGGGCGTACAACCGCACCCTCAGGGCTTATTTTAGGTCATGAAATTACGGGGGAAGTCATTGAAGTAGGTCGTGATGTCGAGTTTATTAAAAAGGGAGACCTCGTTTCCGTACCTTTTAATATTGCCTGTGGTCGATGCCGTAGTTGCAGAGAGCGCAATACCAATGTTTGCTTGAATGTAAATCCAGATCGTCCAGGTTCTGCCTATGGTTATGTGGATATGGGTGGATGGGTTGGCGGACAATCCGAATATGTGATGGTTCCCTACGCCGATTTTCAGCTGTTGAAATTCCCTGACAAAGAGAAAGCGATGGAGAAAATTCTAGATTTGACAATGCTTTCTGATATTTTTCCAACAGGTTATCATGGCGCTGTTAGCGCAGGTGTCCGTCCTGGCTCGACCGTATACGTAGCTGGGGCAGGTCCAGTTGGTCTTGCAGCTGCACACTCTGCACAGTTGCTGGGAGCTGCAGTTGTCATTGTTGGGGATCTGAATGCAGAGCGCTTAGCACAAGCGAAAAGCTTTGGCTGCGAAACCGTTAACCTGCGTGAGAATGCGGATCTAGCCGGGCAAATCGATCAGATTCTGGGATCGCCTGAAGTGGATTCAGCGATTGATTGCGTAGGTTTTGAAGCACATGGTCATGGCAAAGCGCATGGCGAAACACCAGCAACCGTGCTCAATTCCATCATGGAAGTTACGCGTGCAGGAGGCAGCTTAGGGATTCCGGGACTTTATGTCACAGGGGACCCAGGTGCAGTTGATGAAGATTCTAAGATTGGGACGTTGAAAATTCGTTTTGGTTTGGGCTGGGCTAAATCACATACATTTGTTACCGGACAGACACCCGTCATGAAATATAACCGAGATCTGATGATGGCGATTCTTAGTGGCAAAGCACAGATTGCCAAAGCGGTCAACGCGACCCTCATTTCCTTAGCCGAGGCGCCTCAAGCGTATCAAGAATTTGATCGTGGTGTGTCTCGGAAGTTCGTCATTGATCCACATGGACTTGTAAAGTAATTGCATTATTTTAATTTGAGGCTGTCCTACATATGGGACAGCCTCTTCGCGTTGCTAACTTTTTGACGCTTTCATTGTCAATTGCATAGGGTCCTGAATACCTTGTTATAGATGCCTAAGCCTACGGGATATAAGAAGAAAGGATATGATCATTAACAAATGAAAAGGACATATAAGGTCAATGAGATTGCACGTTTAATCAAAAAAACGCAAGGGACAGTCGTGGAATGGTCCAAACAATTTGCTGATTTTCTTCCGACCACCGCTGTTGGAGGAAGCTTAAGATACACAGAAGAAGCTATTGAAGTTTTTCGAGTCATTGCAAAAATGAAAGATGCGAATAAATCACATAAGATGATATACGAACACTTGCAAGAACTGAGCCAGAAAGAAATCCGTACGCCAATTGGTGAAGAGAACCCTGTCACTTCTTCATCTGTGACTGTTCCGGAAATGAACGTAGAACTTGTAGAAAACAAAGTTAACCCGAATATAAGTAATGAAATCTTGGAATTACGTAACTTGATGCAGTTTTTAACGCAGAAAATAGAAGCCAATAAAACCCCGAAGCGTATAAATGAACAAGTAGATGACAGTCAAATGGTTGGTATATCATCTATTTCAAGTGCTAGACAAGTCGCACCAACTAAAAATTACGTCAACGTTCTGTTTGATGAGCTTACGAACGAAGTCGCAGAACTTCGTAATATTGTTCTTACATTTATGGAAAAGATGATTGAAGTCACGAAGGACGCTAATCAGGATGAACGTTTTACAAAAATAGCTGAATCATTAAATCTTCAATTTAATGGCATTTCCGAAGAAGTTGCAGAGCTGCGTAATATCATCAAGATTTTTACTTACAAGGTTGCTGAGGTCATTGAACAAGACGACAGCAACGAAGTTGCCGCTAACATTGATGTACTCAACCTACAATATAAGAGTGTTTCAGAGCAGGTTAATGAACTACAGCATGTTCTATATACCGTTCAGCCTAAGATAATAGAAACGCTGGAGCACGAACTCAAAGGTGAAATGCTTGCAGGAACGAAGAAGCTGCAAGATCAACAACATGAAAGCTTCACGAAGTTAGAAGATGAGCTCCAAGAGCTCAATACCGTTCAGCTCAAGACGACAGAAGCACTGGAGCAAAGTCTCAGAGAAGAAATACTTGCTTCAACCAATGAGCTGCACAAGCAACAACAAGAAAGTGTCTCGACGTTGGAACAAGAACTCCAAGAGTTCTATACGGTTCAGCCCAAGATGAGAGAAGCTTTGGAGCATAATCTCAGAGGCGAAATGCAAGCAGTGACAAGTGAGTTGCAGAAACAATTTGAAGAAAGTGTCTCGACGTTGGAACAAGAACTCCAAGAGTTCTATACGGTTCAGCCCAAGATGAGAGAAGCTTTGGAACAAAATCTCAGAGACGAAATACTGGCATCAGCAAGTGAGTTACAGAAGCAGCTTCAAGGAAGTGTCTCGACGTTGGAGCAAGAACTCCAAGAACTCCAAGAGATCACTACTGTTCAGTCCAAGTTGACAGAAGCCCTGGAACAGAATCTCAGAGGTGACATGCAGGCAACAACAAGTGAGATAGAGAATCAACTTCAAGAAAGTATCTCCAGATTGGAACAGGAGCTCCAAGAGCTCACTACGATTCAGCCCAAGTTGACAGAAGCTCTGGAACAAAATCTCAGGGGTGACATGCAGGCAACGACGAGTGAGTTAAGGAATCAACTTCAAGAAAGTATCTCGAAGATGGAGCAAGAACTCGGTACCATTCAACCCAAGATCACTGAAGTTTTGGAGCAAAATCTCAGAAATGAAATGCATGCAGTGACCTATGAATTGCGCAAGCAACATAAGGAAAGTATCACAGAATTAGAGCAAGAAATGCGTAATAATTACGCTATCAATACACAGAAATTAAATGAGCTCATCGATGAGGCAGTTAACAATCAAGCAGCTTCAAATGAAGAATTACTGGACAATCGATTTGACACGATATCGATACAGTTGTCCTCTCAACAACGTTTGCTCGATAAGCTTGCCAAATTTTTAGGCATTTAAGCAAGGACGGCATACAGAAGGCCACATGAACTGTGTGGCTTTTTTCATATGCAGACTTTTTTGTTCTATACGATGCTCCACACAGAGAAAACCCCTTATTTTACCAAATAGTATGATACAATAGGTCTTAAAAATTAATTTGTTAATAATTAGGGAGTGTGAAAAATGTGAGCGTTATTTTAAGTAAAGTCGGAGGCATATTTATTCCTGTGAGTAACATTAGAGACGCAAGAGAATGGTATTGCGGCATTCTTGGACTGGAACCTACATTTAATATTATCGCTGACCATCTTTGTTGTATACCATTGGATAATAATGGGTCAAATCTTGTCTTGGACAGTAAAATATATCATGTGGATGCTACTTATAAGAATCCAGCATTCCATTTTAACACAGACGATATACAGAAGGCTTACCAATTCATGACAGATAGCAATGTTGAGATAGTCACAGGTATCGAACATGGACATTGGTTTAATTTTAAAGATCCAGACGGCAATTTGTTGATGATTTGCAAATGTTGAGGGGGTAATGCGAGTATTTCTATACATATGAAGCTCACTACTTACTTGAGTTTCGCGTGCGACAGGCATCACCTAGCTCTGCGGAGTACGAAATGATAAAATGGTTGCGTGCGCGGAATTTAAGAGTGATGGAGGAACAACCTGTGCAAGTAACCATTGGTAAAATAAGTGAAATTAATAGGTATCCTATTAAGTCATTCGCAGGTGAGCGGTTGACATCATGCCAAATTGAAGCCTATGGGATGCTAGGAGATCGGTTTGGGGCCTTTTATGATGAATCCAAATCGGGCTGGTGGCGATATGTTACGGCACGAAATATGCCTAACATGTTGACCTATCAAGCAAGTTATCTCAATGGAGATATCCATATAACAGCTGCTGATGGGCGAACATTCGGCTGGGATGACGCGTTATTGAAAGAGATGCAAACCCAAACGAAGATTCCCCTAACCATGTCGCGATTAAAAGAGCAGCATCCAGAGCATCCACAGCTGCTCTCCGTTGATGGTGCCAGCATTCTTCTTATTACAGATGCTAGCTTAAGAAAACTCGAGAGTTTGCACGGCAAGGACTTGGATCAACGACGGTTCCGTGGCAATTTCGTAGTCGCGTTAGATGAACATGCCTGCTCCGAAGGAGAATGGATAGGTCGACAGATTGCTATAGGAGAAGTACAATTGCAGGTAGACAGCTTCTGTGATCGATGCATGATGATCACGATAGATCCGGATACGCTGGATAAGGATCCTTCGGTACTCAAACAAGTAAACGAAGGCTTTGACCTGCAGTTTGGTGTCTATGCTTCTGTCGTTCAAACAGGTCAAATTCGACTAGGCGATACGGTCAAATTCCTGTAATTCAATCTCTTGTAGCGGATATGGACAGTCAAGTTTAAGTGAGGTATGCGCATGGAAAGAAAATATTGGGTCCCAGCACTGGAAAGAGCACAGGATGTTCTCCAGTTAGTTGCGGAACAGCCCTCTAGGCTAAGGTTGATGGACTTGAGCATTGCAACGGGGATTAATAAGAGCACGATGTTTTCGCTTTTACATACGATGGAGACGTTGAATTGGGTCATAAGAGAAAAAGGGGATACCTATGTGCTCGGCTCCTTTTTCGGTGTCATTGGCAACGCATATTTCGCTGGCATGTCGCTAGTGAAATTATTTGAGGAGAAAGCTACTCGTTCCGTGGAGCGACTCGGCGAAACCTTTCAGTTGGCTAGATTGGAGAAAGGTGAGCTTGTGTATTTGGCCAAAAAAGAGGCACCAGCGCAAGTTCGTCTCATCTCTGAGCCTGGCATGCGTTTGCTTGCTTACGCGACGGCGATGGGAAAAGTATTGCTCTCTGCTTTGGAGGATGCACAGGTGCTTGCCTTGTACGAAGAAGGCAGCTATCATGCTTTTACCCCGAAGACTGTTCAAAGCGGAGAAGAACTGCTGGAACAGCTTCGCATGATAAGAAAGCAAGGCTTTGCAGTGGATCAAGAGGAGATCGTGCTCGGCTTCTGCTGCTTGGCCATGCCGGTTGTTGATCGTAACGGTAAGTGGATAGCGGCTGTAAGTTGCTCGATGCCCGTACATCAATGGACGCAGAAACAAGAGCTAGCCAAGGAAGAGATTCAGATCCTCACACAGGCGTTATCGGCAACCGTACCGCTGTAGCCACCAAGACGAAGTTTCAGGTAAACCAGTTAACACCCGCGGGTATCGGGTTGTATCTGGTTTATTTTGCGTTGACGCGAAAGATAGCTGATGATAGACTTAGTTTATGGTATTTTATAAACTAAGTTTACTATAATAAACTAAGAGGTGGAGCCAAGTGAGATTACTGAATAAAGTAATTCTGATTACAGGTGCTGGATCAGGTATCGGGAGAAGCACAGCGCTTCTTTTTGGAAAAGAAGGAGCACACGTGATCGTCAATGATTTGGATGCGGTCAAAGGTGAGGAAACAGTCTCCGAAATTCAAGCTAACGGTGGAGAAGCGCTCTTCTTGCAAGCCGATGTAACGGATCCAGATTCCGTCAAAACGATGGTAGACCGAGCAATCGAAGCGTGTGGACGAATTGATGTGCTATTTAATAATGCAGGAATTAGCGGTGTTGGTGCCCTGCATGAGCTGGAGCCAGACCAGTGGGATCGTGTCATTCGTGTGAATATTCGCGGCGTTTTCTTGCCGTCCAAATATGTAATTCCCCATATGATGGAAAAGCGCAGTGGGTCCATTATTAACATGTCCTCCTGTATTGCGGAGATCGGGTTAGCAAGACGTGCTTCCTATGCAGCTACCAAAGGTGCTGTACTGGCGTTGACGAAATCGATGCAGGTCGATTATGCCCCCTACCAAATTCGGGTAAATGCCCTGTTGCCTGGAACGATTTTAACACCTTTTGTTGAGAATTATTTGAAAACCTCTTATGATGATCCTGAGGCTGCCATTGCCGCTCTGAAAAGTAGACAACTTAGCAATGAACTCGGAACGCCAGAGGATGTAGCGCAGGCTGCCTTATTCCTAGCATCCGATGATTCCAAATTCATGATGGGCTCTCCCTTGTATGTTGATGGTGGCGTTGTATTCGGTAAGAATGCGTAAATAAAGGACCGAACTTCCAGTTATTTAAAAAGAGAGGATGTTAACTTTGAAATTAGTCACAATTGATCATTCCGGAAATATTCATCTTGGTGTGAAGTTAGACAACAACGTATTCGATATAACAGAGGCATTGAAAGCGTTCCCTGAGGAAGGAATTCCAACGGATGTCATGTCAGTCATTGCGAACTCTGAAGCTGTGATTCCTCAGCTTGAACGTTATATTGCAAGAGTCCTTGAAGGGGCAACAGCGGGAACTGCTTACCTTCTGGATGAATCTCAAGTCAGTTATGGTCCGTGCGTTACCAATCCAGGTAAAATCATCTGCGTTGGCTTGAACTATCGTAAGCACGCCGAAGAAACGAATGCGGCAATTCCTCAGTATCCGATTTTGTTTAATAAGTTCAATAATACGATTGCCTCACCTGGCGATGATATTCCGCTTCCGAATCGTGTCACAAGTCAGGTTGATTATGAAGCTGAGCTTGTTATCGTCATTGGAAAACAGGCGAAATATGTGTCCAAGGAGCAGGCATTAAGCCATGTGTTTGGATATTGCAATGTGAATGATTTATCGGCGCGTGATTTGCAAATGCGTACACAACAATGGCTGCTGGGGAAATCCTGTGATAAATTCAGTCCACTGGGCCCGTATCTGGTTACGGCGGATGAAGTCGGTGATCCGAATCAGTTAACGATTACTTGCACGGTAAATGGAGAGACAAGACAGAGTTCGCATACATCGGATATGATTTTCCACTGTGATGAAATCGTCAGCTATATTTCCCAGCATATGACGTTGTCGCCTGGTGATATTATTTTGACAGGAACGCCTGAGGGTGTTGTGCTTGGTAAGCCGGTAGATCAACGTGTTTATTTGAAACATGGCGACGTGGTTACGATTGAAATTGAAAAATTAGGTGCGTTAACGAATCGCATGGTGGATGAGCTGCTATAGCCGATTTCGTAGATAACATGTATGATAAGCCAATATCGCTTAGTGAGAGAAAGAGACAGCCTGCGGGTTGTCTTTTTTTGTTGATGGGTTCATGCAGCTCCTTCAAGTTTTCATTGTTGCTTGCGATATTGGCGAGGAGAGAGTCCTGTCGCTTTTTTAAAAAGCGAGCAGAACTGTGTATCGTTGGAGAAACCACTCTCATTAGAAATGGCGGATATGGCGAGATCCGTTTGTTTCAACAGTCGTTTGGCCAGTTCGAAGCGCTTGGACATCACGTATTGCATAGGTGAAAGACCATATTGTTCTTTGAATAGATGGCGGAATCGATCATAACTGTAGCCAACCAAATCTGCTAATAGGTCAACGCTGATTTTTTGACTGACATTCTCATCGATGTAGTTTTTGGCATATATGACCTTATCAACAGACGGTTCGGAGGTAGTGAATTCATCATAACGGAGGAGTTCAATAATTAATTCGCCAACAAGATGATTCAGCTTAGCCGTATAGAAAGAGCGTTTATTCTGCATTTCAATGATCATTCTTTGCAGCAAGGCAAGAATCGCTCCTTCCGATTGGTCGAGATATAAACCTTCTCGAAGGGGATATTTGCCAAGCTTAGCTTGAAATCCTACAAATAGAACTTCGCTGTCAGTCGCATGTTTCTCGTCATGCAGAGTATGAGGCTTAATTAACGTGAAAGTGTCATCGTGAAAATGGTGAGTGTACTCTCCAACTCGAGTCGAGCCACTTCCTTGTATATAATAAACCAATTCATAGCACTGGTGTCTATGAGGATGAATCATCCCATTTTGAGGTCTTGTTGTTCGAAAAAGAAAATCCAAATGTCCATTCATCGCAGATGATCCTTCCACATGAAAAATTCCATAGATAGCCGAATCGTATAAAAAATAAGCCGATCTATGATAAAAATATACCACGGATTTAGGTAGAATATCTCTATATTCTCTTTTGTTGAGTAAATATGTAAGCCAATTCATAATATAAAATGTGAGGAGTTGTCCTATGGAATATCCTATAATAACGGAAACGCAACGTATGGAACGCTTGAATGCAAGAACCGGCAAGATAAGAATGGTGTTGGATACGGATACATTTAATGAAATTGATGACCAGTTCGCTGTTGTGTATGCCTTGCAATCGCCAGAGAGACTTCAAGTGGAAGCCTTCTATGCAGCACCTTTCTTTAATGAGCTGTCGACTGGGCCGAAAGATGGCATGGAGAAGAGTTATCACGAGCTGCACAAAATTCTAAATCTGATGGGGCGTACGGATATTCCTATATACAAAGGGTCTGAGACGTACCTACCAGGTCCGGAAACACCGGTGGAGAGCGATGCAGCCCGCAATTTGGTAGAACGTGCAATGGCTTCCTCGCCGGAGGATCCCTTGTACGTTGTCGCCATTGGCGCCATAACGAATGTGGCTTCCGCCATTCTAATGGAACCTCGTATCATCGAGAACATCGTTGTCGTTTGGTTGGGAGGGCATGCACTCCACTGGCAGCATACGCGGGAATTTAACTTGGAGCAAGATATTCCTGCGGTGCGAATTATTTTGAATAGCGGTGTGCCACTCGTATTAATTCCATGTATGGGCGTTGCCTCGCATTTACAAACAACGTTATCCGAGATAAAAGACTTTGTGAAGGAATCCGGTGTGATTGGTGAGTATTTATACGAGACTTTCCGACAAGTTCATCCTGATCATTTCGCTTACTCTCGTGTAATTTGGGATATTTCAACGATTGCCTATCTGGTGGATGAACGAAACACACCGAGTGTACTTCTATCAAGTCCGATCGTATCCGATGAGGTTAGATGGAGCCAAGATCAATCACGACATCTCATTCGATATGTTCATTATATTGATCGTAATCGTGTATTTCGAGATTTTTTCCAGAAGCTGCACGGCTCCATCTAGGTTTTGATGGTACAAGGCTGAAATCGGGCTACCGTGGGTTCAATGATAGGGGCCTTGCTCGGCAAAAAAGGAATTCCTGTCCACTGGATAGAACCTGTAATGACACCTTGTATTTACCCTTCATATATATTTTGAAAGAAAAAGGAGTCTAACCTGTATGAAGTCAGTACGCATAGCTGTTGTAGGCAGCCTGAATATGGATTTAGTCGTGTCCATGAGCCGAATGCCTAAGATTGGCGAAACTTTACAGGGAGATGACCTGCATACCATCCCTGGAGGTAAGGGGGCTAATCAAGCTGTCGGATGTGCGAAACTCGGTGCACAAGTTGCCATGATTGGCGCGGTGGGCCAAGATGGTTTCGGGGATGTGTTGCTAGCCCAAATGACCGCTCATGGCATTCACACAGAGGCCATTGTTCGCAGGGATGATTGTTCCACGGGTACGGCTACCATCTTACATACCTTCGATGACAATTGCATCGTCATTGTGTCAGGAGCAAACGGCAAAGTAACGCCCGAGCAAGTACATCAGCATGCTCAGCTCATTCAAGAAGCGGATGCTTTGCTGGTGCAGCTCGAGATTCCGCTGCCTGCTGTGCAGGCAGCGCTGGAGATTGCGCGTGAAGCAGGCGTTCGCACCGTGCTCAATCCGGCACCAGCGGTCAAACTGCCTGCTGAGTTGCTGCAGCTCGTTGACTTCATCACACCGAATGAAACGGAATTTGAGCTGCTCAGCGGAGCTACTTATGCTAATGAGAGCGAGCTGCTTGGGGGCATGCAACAATGGGAAATGACGGGACCTCGGTTGTTGCTCACACGAGGTGAGAAGGGCGTAGCTATGCTGGTAGCGGGTAGCCTAACCACGATTCCAGCACCCCTCGTCCAAGTTGTGGATACGACGGGTGCAGGGGATGCGTGTAATGCAGCTTTCACTGTCGCATTAGCTCAAGGTGAAGAAGTGCTTGAAGCAGCGACGATTGCTGTTAAGGCGGCCTCGTTGTCGGTGACGCGCTTTGGTGCACAGGCGGGGATGCCGCTGCTTGCGGAATTAAGCTAGAAGCCATATATGAAGCTCGGCCGGTGTTTTTAACGGCCGGGCTTCTTGCATTAGTCCGATTTAAAGACACAATAACGATTTGTCTTTTATTCATGAACAGGGGTATACTTGATCATATTGATGATGCAAAGGAGCCGTCACACATGGATATTCCGAATCGAATTGCCATTGGGATATTAGGGCCAGAGGCTCTGGTGAATAAAGTATTGAGTGTGATTGCGACGTCATTTCCATCCTTCGAGCCTATGGCACGCGCATGCATGGCAGAAACGGCGTCGGAGATTGCCGAGCAACTGCTGTTAGAAGTGGAAGTGCTGCTAGTTACAGGCCCGACACTCTATCGACGAGTCAAAGAGAACGTTCTTACCCATTTGCCTGTGCATATGATCCCGTTGACTGACACCGGGCTGTTTAGTGCGTTGTATCGGCTGCGCAGTAAGCCGCAGCTTCATGCGGTGAATGCAATTTTTAGTATTGATTCTTTTACATCCTCAACGTTAAGTAGGCATGTCAAAGAGATTGGTGAACCCCCATCGAGCTTCCTGATCTATGATGGCGTACCGTACCCGCAAGTGGAAACGATGACGCAATTCCATGAGGAGGCTTTCCTTAGAGGAGCAACGAAAGCAGCGCTTACCACAGATATTCAGGTCGCTGACGCGCTTAACAAGCAGGGGATTCCGTGTGAGTGGATTACACCGACCGATCAGAACATAACGGTGGCCTTGGAACGTGCGCTCCTCTCAACGGAAACACGGCGCAGCAAAGAAGCGCAGATCCTAGTTGGCATGATCAATGTAGATGAATTCGGCAAAAAACTGCAGCAACAAAGTACAGAGCATGATATTCAACGCTTCAAGCTGGAAGTGCACAGAAAACTGATCGACTATGTGGAGTCGTTAGATGGTTACTTAACACATCTGGGCGCTGATGAGTATTTGTTTTTTACGACACGGGGGATTTTCGAACGCGAGACGGTTGGCTATAAATCGGTTCCGCTCGCACGGGAAGTTTGGAAATCACTGGGTCTCTCTCTTAGCATGGGTATCGGCTTCGGTCGCAGTGCGAATGAAGCGGGTACCCATGCTCGCCTTGCGCTGCGCAGATGCAAAGAAGCGGGAGGCAATACCTGCTTCATCGTGCGGGAGGACAAAACGTTAATTGGTCCTCTGGAGATGGCTGACCCACTAAGCAGGGATTTGTCGATGACAGATCCTGAGCTGCTGAAGAGTGCAGAAGATGCCGGGATGACATCGACGTATTTGAGTCGGCTTATGACGACTGTAGCACGGACAAGCAAGCTGGATTACGAAGTGCATGAGTTAGCGAGTATCCTTGGGGTAACTGTCAGAAGTACGCATCGGCTCCTGCTGCAATGGATGGATCACAACTTGATTTCGAGTGTTGGCTATGTGAAGGTGCCGAAAGGAAGACCGAAACAAACGTTCCGACTTCACTTTCTGGAGAATTTGGCGGCTGATCCCAGCAGAGTCTAAGCTCAAGAAGATAAACCGTTCCAGCGCAGGCTTCAGCCACATGGAGCGGTTTCTTCTTTTTATTTAAAGACAACATAAAGATTTGTCTTTTATGTTTGAGAGTCCGTATACTACAGTCAGGAAGCTTAAATATAGATCATGATGTGAGGAGATTACGAGAATGAGAACATTAGAAGATTTGGATAAAGTCATGTCAGCACCATCACCAGCTTTAATCCAGTTTATGCAGGAATTAGAGGGAGATATTATGCTTCTGGGTGTCGGTGGGAAAATGGGGCCGAGTCTAGCTAGGTTAGCGATGAATGCCATTCGGGCAGCAGGTGTTGATAAAAAGGTGTATGGTGTTTCGAGATTCTCCGAAAGTGGCTTGCAGGAAGAACTGCAATCCTTTGGGGTAGAAACAATTGCCTGCGACTTGTTAAATGATGAAGCTCTTCAGGCATTGCCAGACGTTCCTAATGTGATTTACATGGCTGGCACGAAGTTTGGGACTACGGGTAAAGAGCATTTCACTTGGGTGATGAATGCCTACCTGCCAGGTCGTGTAGCTGAGAAATATAGCAAGTCCCGTATCGTCGTATTCTCAACAGGAAATGTATATCCATTCACACCGGTTACGTATGGCGGGGCTCATGAAGCCATTAGTCCAGCTCCAATTGGGGAATACGGACAGTCTTGTCTTGGCCGCGAGCGGATGTTCGAGCATTATAGTCACAAGAATGGAACGCCAGTCTTAATCTATCGTTTGAATTACGCTATTGATTTGCGTTATGGCGTTCTATTGGAAATTGCGAAGTCCTTGAAGGAAGGGCGCGCCATCGATCTTTCCATGGGGCATTTCAATTGTATTTGGCAAGGGGATGCGAATGAAATTGCGCTTCGCTCCTTGTTGGCGACACAGAGTCCAGCTAATTTCTTGAATGTGACGGGACCAGAGACCATATCTGTGAAATATGCGGCACAGCAGCTGGGGCAAAGGCTTGGGATTGAACCAATCTTCAAAGGTCAAGAGTCGGAAACAGCGTTGCTTAGTAACGCGGCGAAGAGTATGCAGCTATTTGGATACCCGCGTGTATCACTTCTCCAGATGCTGGATTGGGTTGCGGAGTGGATCGATCATGGGGGCAATATGATTAATAAACCTACTCATTTCCAAGAGCGAGAGGGGAAATTCTAACGATGACGCAACGTAGGGAATTAAGTAATGAACAACGCATAGCGTTGCATGAGGGGCTCGTCATTCCTGCACATCCGCTTGCTTTAACCGCGGACCGTCAACTCGATGAACAAAGTCAACGAGCATTGACACGTTACTATATAGATTCGGGTTCTGGTGGTATTGCAGTTGGTGTACATTCCACACAGTTTGAAATTCGAGATCCGAAATATAATTTGTACGAAAAAGTGCTTCGAATGGCTGCTGAAGAAGTGGATCGTGCAGGACTCACTCGACCATTTATTAAGGTTGCAGGCATCTGTGGCCCTACTGAACAAGCGGAGCAAGAGACAGATATCGCGATCTCATTGGGCTATGATGCTGCCTTATTATCCATGGGAGGCTTGATTGGTTGGACAGAAGCACAAATCTTGGAACGTACAGCTCGTATTGCCGAGAAAATGCCTGTCATTGGCTTCTATCTTCAGCCATCTGTTGGAGGTAAGGTATACAGCTTCGACTTTTGGAAGCAATTCGCGAACATTCCAGGCATTATCGCGATCAAAATGGCCCCTTTCAATCGCTATCAAACGATTGATGTCGTGCGTGCTGTCTGTTACTCGGAGCGCCGCGATGAGATTGCCCTCTACACAGGGAATGATGATAACATTATTACTGATCTTTTAACTGTTTATAATTTCCAAGTTGAGGGTAAGAACATAGAGAAAAGAATTGTAGGCGGTTTACTTGGACATTGGGCAGTTTGGACGCAGAAAGCAGTTGAACTGTTAGACGAAATCAAGGGAATAAGAATGAATCCTACACTCGCATCGGAATGGCTTACCCGTAATATCGAAGTAACCGAAGCGAACGCAGCATTCTTCGATCCCGCCAATGGCTTCGCTGGGTGTATTCCAGGTATTCATGAAGTGCTCCGTCGACAAGGCTTGATGAAGGGAACATGGTGTTTGAATCCGCATGAAGAATTGTCCCCAGGACAAACGGAAGAAATCGACCGCATGTACAAGGACTATCCACATTTGAATGATGATGCTTTTGTGAAAGCGAATCTCTCAGATTGGTTAGCCGAGTAAGGAAAAGATAGCCCACCAGTTAAGTTTCTGATACATTGAAAGAATGTAATAGACTTATTTTGGGAGGGTTTACAATGCGCATTCGATTGAATCGGTTTCCACAAGGTGTCACCAAAGCTTTAACGTTAAGTTACGATGATGGGAGGGAACATGATCGCAGACTAGTGCGTATATTGAATGAGTATGGGATCAAGGGAACCTTTCATTTGAACAGTAGTTTCTTGGGGAAAGAAGGCTATATTGAGGCATCCGAGGTAGCTTCCTTGTTCGAAGGTCATGAGGTATCTGCGCATACCATTGATCATCCTTTTTTAGAGCAGTCACCAATGGATCAAATTGTTCGTGAACTCTCGCAAGATCGCGAAGCATTGGAATCTTTAGTTGGCTATCCTGTGCGTGGCATGAGCTACCCCTTTGGAACTTACTCAGAACGTGTCATCCAGGCGCTTCCAACATTAGGTATTGAGTATGCGCGGACGGTTGCTAGCCACGGCAGCTTCCAAATGCCGGAAGATTTCTTGCAGTGGCATCCTTCGTGTCACCATAAGAACATGCTTGAGCTTGCTGATACGTTCGTGCAGTTAGAACAAAGACATTCACGCATGGCGTTATTCTATGTATGGGGACACAGCTATGAGTTTGAGAACGACAACAACTGGGAGATCCTTGAGCAATTTGGTGAGAAAGTAAAAGGTAAATCCGACATTTGGTATGCAACCAATGCTGAAATTGTGGCCTATATGAAAGCGCTTGACAACCTGCGGTTCTCTGCCAATTGCCGAATCATCCATAATCCTTCGGCTATCACGGTGTGGCTCAGTGTTGAAGGCGAACCGTTAGAAATTCCAGCAGGTCAAGTGGTAAGAATTTAACAATTTTCTGTAAAAATTCGTAATTTCGTGTAATTTGCTAATAGTTTCTTAACAATATTCAATTATGATAAAGGTAACAAAACGTGTGAGTTATCCACAATAGGAATTTCGAAATCGGAGGGATCAATATGGGACATCGTTATGAGTTGGAAGAGAAGATTGAGGCATTACGCAATGAACTGAATCTTGCTAGTCAAACATACGGCCTATTGTCTGAAACGGTATTGGAACTTTCTATCGAGCTGGATGAACTTTTGAATACCTATTATCAGTTTCTGTTTCTCCGAACCATCGCATAATTAGGTTGACCGAGTTCACACTTGTGGGTGTGCAACTCGGTTTTTTTGTTCTTGAATGAAGAAATTCACCAAAGGCAAGATAGTAGCGAGGTGATGAACCCACCAATGAATGTCACACATAACATAGATTGCCAAGCATCTTGTTTGGCCATCACCAAAACAGGATGATTTGTGAGCAGAATGCTCATGCTATATCCCTGAAATTAGTAAACAAAGCAACATCGTCCATGGATTTTACGTAAAATGCATCACATCTTTCGTTGATATTGGTTGTACACTCGCTCCCTCGGACATGGTATAATTTGTGAGGAAATTATATGTTTGTTAATAGAAACAGAAGTGGTAAATCAAAGGAGGATTCGTTCGAATGGCAGTATGGTTAGAGCAAGGAGATATCGTACTATTTCAAGGGGATAGTATTACGGATGCAGGACGCATTCGTGAGAATGGTAATGATTTAGGCAAAGGCTACGCACTTATGACAGCTGCTCAGTTTTCAGCGAAATATCCAGAGAAACAAGTTAAATTCTTAAACCGCGGGATTTCTGGCAATCGTGTGCCTGATCTTCAGGGACGGTGGCAAGAAGATTGTTTGGACTTGAAACCAAATCTCGTTTCGATTTATATTGGTATCAATGATACATGGCGCAGATATGATCGTAATGAAGGGACTTCAACGGAGGCTTTTAAAGAGGGATACCGTCAACTCTTGGATCAAACCGCAAGCACAGGAGCAAAGTTGCTTCTTATCGAGCCTTTTGTACTACCTGTACCAGAAGATCGTAAGCTATGGAGAGAAGATTTGGATCCGAAGATTACCGCTGTGCGTGAATTAGCAAGAGAATTCGGTGCGCGTTTATTATGTTTAGATGGATTATTTGCACAAGCGTCAACACAAGCTGACAGCGCTTTCTGGGCGCATGATGGCGTGCATCCGACGCCTGCTGGACATGCTTTAATTGCCAATGCATGGCTGAAGGCAGTCGGGGCAGCAGAGTAATTAATAGGGTTGGTTGATGAAAGCTTCCGCTTGTTGCGAGAGGCTTTTTTCATATTAGCGAAGAGGTCAATTTTTGACGTATAGAGGTAAAGATAATGACTAGTTTGTTGAAATCGTTTGCGGGTATATTTAAAGGTAAACGAAATCGTATACGCATAGGGAGGCAGAACGATGAATAGTCGATATCTATTAGAAGCGTTGCTAGAAGCTGAAAGCAATCATGGCCGTTTATTCCACGAAGCTTTACAGGTGTCTACAACACCAATAAGGCATACGGAGAGTCCATTACTTACTACTGTCTATAACGAGATTTCACCATTAGTTAAGGAGTTCCAGAGCAAGCCGATTGCAGCATTACCCTTTAGAGAGTGGGATTTGTATCGTTCAAAGGGAACGCGCATCGAATTCGAAGCACTCTATTTCGATCGTCGTCGACGGTTAGCGGCATTGGTCGTGGCGGCGCTAAAGGATGGCGTTGAACCTTATCTGCCCGCTTTAGAAGATACAATTTGGGCTATTTGTGATGAATATACATGGTGTCTGCCAGCTCATCTGATGAATCATGATGCTGCCGCAGAGGGAGAAGAATACCAACATATTGATTTATTTGCTTCAGAAACGTCCCATGCGTTGAGTGAGACTTGCCATTTGTTCCAAGCTCAGTTAAATGGTCTTGTGGTAAGAAGGGTTCAACGCGAGATTATGGCGCGGGTTCTCGAGCCTTATGTGACACTCAAGAGAGCTTATTGGTGGGAAACGTGCGATATCAATTGGTCCGCTGTTTGTGCGGGGAATATCGGTATGACGGCCATTTACCTTATTCAGGATTCGAAAACGCTGATGCCTGTCATTGCGCGAGTACTCGAATCGATGGATTGCTTTCTTGAGGGGTTTTCAGAAGAAGGGGCCTGCTTGGAAGGATTGGGTTACTGGTATTATGGCTTCGGCTATTACGTCTACTTTAGTGAACTTCTAAAGCAGCGTACAGGCGGCAAAGTGGATATTCTCCAATCGAGTGCCAAAGCTCGCAGAGTTGCTCAATTCCCACAAACCTGCTTCCTGCAGGGCAACCATATTGCTAATTTCTCTGACTGCTCACGGAACAATGGCATTCAAATTGGCATCTTCAGCCGCTTGTGCGAACAGTTTGCCGAGATTCGGATTCCAACATTGGACAATCAGCCAGTGACGATTGACCATTGTGGTCGCTTCGCTAGTGCCGTACGGAACGTGGTGTGGTTGAATGAAGCTTTGCTTCGTGAACGTGAAGAAATGCCGTTGCAAACGGATTTCTTGCCAGAAGCACAATGGATGGTGAGCCGGGCGAAGGTGGGCAACAAGCTCGTTAGCTTTGCAGCCAAAGGGGGGCATAATGATGAGCCCCATAATCACAATGACATCGGACATTTCCTATGGATCGTGGATGGGGTCAGATGGTTGGAAGATTTGGGAGCGGGCTTATACACCAAACAATATTTTGGTGAGGAGCGATACTCGATCCTTTGTAACAGTTCGTCGGGTCATAGCGTGCCAATCATCAATGGTAAACACCAGGAAGCGGGTATCCAGCATCGTGCGCAGGTACTTGTTGCGGAATGTACGGATGCGAGTGACAAGTTCAGTCTTGAGCTCAGTCAAGCCTATGACGTGCCACTACTTGAGAGGCTTGAGCGAAACTTCGAATTTGATAAATTGCAAGGCAAGCTGACGATCTTGGATTCTTTTGAGTTCCGTGAGTCAGGCGCTTCAGTAACGGAACGTTTCGTTACACAGCATAAGCCAGTAATCGTGAAGGAAGGTGAAATTCGGTTGGAGCTTGGTTTGGGTAAGCAACAGCAATTGATTCGATATGATGCGAAAGTGCTGAAGGCTTCGATTCAATCCGTGAAACATGAGAATCACGAGGGCGGGACAGAACTTGTCTACTTAATTGATCTATCTGCGGCTGAGGTGGGAGAGCAGGTGAGTATAGGGGTTACGTTGGAGCTTGCGTAGAGAAGAGAATTACATTTAACTGGAAAACCTACAGCTATATTTCGGGTTTCAGCTGCAAATGCAGAGATCATCCCGAATTAGCTGTAGGATTCACGTTCCGAAAGCCAATTCTAATCGTTCAACCATAGCCCAAATTGCTGCCGATACTGCAGCGGAGTTAAGCTGGTTTTGATTTTGAACATGCGAGAGAAATAGTTCGCATTCTCGATGCCGAGCTCATAAGAAATTTGAGAAATGGGCTTCACGCTAGTCGCGAGGAGCTTTTTGGCTTGTTCAATTTTGATGCTGTGCACGAAATGGAGCGGCGCCTGTCCGGTTTGTTTGATAAACAATTTGCGCAAATGAGAATCACTCAGCTGAACAAGCTCAGCTAACTCTTTGATTTCAGGCATCTGTTGCGGATGCGCATGAAGAAAATGGATGATGGTATGGATGCGCTTGTCCAAGTGTGAGTAACTGGAGCTGGAATCCGCCACATTTTCTGTACGCAGAAGCTCATACAAAATTCGAAGCAATGATGACTGCTGCAGAAGATGAACATAAGCTGTCTCATCATTCTCAGGAATAAGCATTTCGTGGACAATACGCTCAATCTTGCTGGCCTTATCCTCAAATAAACTCGGAAGATTCAGAAGCTGCACCCAGCTGCGATTGCTAACTAAGGAGATCTCGGCATCGAAGTTAATGCTTGTTAGCAATAATTCATCCGAAATGGCATGAAAACTAATCGTGCTATGGGCTGGCAAAATGATGATCTGGCCTACATTGCACCGCATGGAAGCTTGATCAATTGCAAGCTGAAAGCTTCCCTTATGCACAAACCACATCACACAGTGACGTAGTTTGCGCTCTTTGGCCTGCCAACGATAATCAAGTTGATACTGTGTAATATGCAGAAATCGAATCTCCAACGCCTCGATCATCATTTGAAAAGAATTCAATGCGCATCCCTCCGCACCACGGATCTTGTCTGTTCCTATTATTCTATCATGCCTGGATGCAGAGGTGGCAACGATTTCCTATCTAATCCTGAGGCACGACGCCCTTAATATCTTCGTTTCGGTTCAACCGATCCTCACCGTTCACGAGGAAGGTACGAATGCGCGAGGTGTCGCCGCCCCACTCGTCGATTTTGAACTTAACCTCTGGTGTTGTATAGCGAACTGAGAAGGCTACACGCGGTATATTCGATTTGTTATTTTCAGAACCATGGAAGGTAGCTTCATTGAAGAAGGCAATCTGACCCGGTGACATCTCAAGATCTATGGCTAATGATTCATCGATCGACTCCGCTGGTAATCCTTGCTCAAAAGCACTTTGATCTGTTCCCGTTGAAACATGCTCGACGAATGATTTGTGTGTGCCAGGAATCACGCGAAGACAACCATTTTCACGAATTGACCACCCTAAACTCACCCAGGCGGTCGCATTGATCGCCGGCTCCATCGGCCAATAGTTGATATCTTGGTGCCACGGAATGAACTTATCATTATTAGGCTCTTTGTACCAGAAATGCATGGCCCACAACACCAAGTCATCTCCAAGAATCTGCTTCATCGCGTTAACGATACTTGGATGCGTAGCTAGCGTATAGGCCCAATGATGCCGTTGATGCCAGGCGGATAGATTCATTTTGGTAGGACCAGGTTCAAATTTATTCTGTTCGATGACCTCAAAGAAACGGTTATAGTACATATCAGATTCTTCAAGCGAAAGTCCCTGCATTGGACCACTATAGCCTTCGTTGACATATTGAGCGAGTGAGAATGGATTTCCTTTTGTTATCATGTGTGTAACCTCCCGTATTTACTAGCTTTTATTACTTGCTTAAGGTAATTGTAAGCTTCTCGGTACTTTCGAATAAGGAGGCAAAACGATTATGATTAGCACAAAACGATTGTTTTGGTGGCAGCGGTCTATGCTACTTTGGTGTTAATTATTCATATCGCTTTATGGCTAGAATGGTGATTATAGAACTACTTAGGAAGGATACGAAAGATTTATGTCGAATAGATAGTACAATCGACCCATAGTGGGCATAAAGCTTAGGTTATTCGGATAAAGGAGTCCAACGGATGACAATTCCTGCAACGACAACATTGGATTTGAATTTACTGCAAATGATGCTGGATGGTATTGAAGACTCTATTTACATTATGAAAGTGACAGGTGCGGAGATCACGTATTATTACGTTAACAATGCCGCAACGAAATTTAGTGGAATCACGATGGATCAAATGGGAACAACTTTTTTCGAATCGAATTCGAGCCAAATGGCAGATTACTTATATAATAAATATGCCAGAGTAGTTGATGAACGTCGGACGATTCGATACGAGGATGGCGTTATATTACCTAACGGGAATCTAAGCGGCGAGAGCATTTTAACACCTATTTTGGACGAACATGGGAATGCTAGTTTTATTTTTTCAGTGACACGTGATATTACAGAGCGCAAACAGCATGAGAATATTCTGTACAATTATGCCTATCAAGATGATCTCTCTAACCTGTTCAATCGTAGATATTTACTTGAGCATGTGGTGGAGCCGCCAACGATTTATTTAATGGACTTGGACAATTTCAAAAATATAAATGATACCTTCGGCCATCAGGCTGGAGACTCGGTACTTGTTGAAGTTGCTTGTCGGCTGATTGAAGTATTTGGTGATAGCCGTTATTCACTTGTTCGCTTAGGTGGTGATGAATTCGTAGTCGTGGATTCCATACCTTCCACTCTAATAGAAGAGACAGCGGAGCAGTTGAGCGGGCTTTTCCATGAACCTTTCCGCGTAGATGAACATGCAGTGAAAGTGAGTGTGAGTATCGGGATTGCCAAGCGAAAGCAGGATGAAACGATTCAAGATCTGCTAAAGCAAGCTGATATTGCTTTGTACACAGCGAAAGGAATGGGTCGTAAGCGCTATCATTTATATGAAGCCTCTTCTAGATACGATCATGTTGAAAATTTCATCCATGAGTTAGCCCTTTCGCAAGCGATGGATAAGGACGAACTTCATTTGCATTATCAGCTTATTTATAATCCAGCCTCAGGTATGGCGATTGGTGCGGAAGCGCTCCTCAGATGGCATAGCGAGAATGGCAGTTATATACAGCCAGGAGACTTTATTCCGATTGCGGAGAAAACAGGGCTAATCGTGCCTATCGGCTATTGGGTAATTCGTCAAGCTTGCAAGGATTGGCATCAGTTGAAAGATATGTACGGTCCTTTGTTCAAAATATCGGTCAATATCTCTCGCATCCAACTCAATGAAATGAATTTTGTTGCCCAAGTCTTGCAAATTTTGCAGGAGGAGGGTGTGAACCCAACCGCCATGGAACTTGAAATTACAGAAAGTACGACATTGCATTCGCTGCAAGAAGTACAACTCATTCTGGGTAAGTTGCGAAATGCAGGCTTCACCATCGCATTGGATGACTTCGGAACGGGGTATTCATCGCTAAGTATGCTAACGCAGCTGCCGATTGACAAGCTGAAGATCGACCGTATTTTCATCGCAGAAGGCAATGTGCCATTGATCGCGGCTATTCTTGCCATGGCAAAAGCATTGAATTTACTCGTTGTTGCGGAAGGCATTGAAACGAGTGATCATTTCTATATGCTAGCCGACATGCAGTGCTGGGGTATTCAAGGCTATTACATCAATAAACCCGTGCCGTATACGGAACTGCCTACTCACAACGCTTTTATAACACATTAATATCCAAGTGTCTCCATTCGCTGAAGAGCGGTTGGAGGCACTTTTTTTGGATCTGCAATCCGATATGTTAAAATAACAACGGTTAATTAAGCGTGGGAGGTTGCTTATGAAAGCATTAATTTTCGAACAATTCGGGGGTCCCGAAGTTCTCCAATATAAAGAGATGCCAGACCCTATGATACATGGGGATCAAATTCTGGTAAGGACGAAAGCGATAGGTCTTAATTTCGCGGACGTCTATCGTCGCAAAGGGAATTATCATTTGGCTGGGAAGCCGCCGTATATTCTCGGTTATGAAGGGGCTGGGATCGTCGAAAGCGTGCCTAAACACATCCAGCATATTCAAATCGGTGATCGGATCGCTTTTGCTGACGTGCCCTTTGCAAATGCGGAGCTAGTCGCTGTTCCTGTCGATCGGGCGATTCCGCTGCCAGTGGACATCTCGTTTGAACATGCGGCGGGCCTACTTCTGCAAGGCATGACAGCGCATTACTTGGTGAACGACAGCTATCGTGTCCAGGCTGGGGATGAAGTTCTGATCCATGCCGCTGCAGGCGGTGTGGGTCAGCTTTTGATCCAATTGTGCAAAAGGAAAGGTGCAAAGGTGATCGGACTCACCTCATCCGAAGCCAAAAAGCAAGTCGCGCTAGACGCAGGAGCCGATGAGGTTATCCTCTATTCCACGGACTGGGTTCAGGAAGTGTTACAGTGGTCAAATGGAAAGAACGGTGTACAAGTAGCTTATGATTCGGTAGGCTCCACCTTAATGGATAGCTTTGCCGCTGTCCGAATCAAGGGCACTGTTGTATTCTATGGCATGGCTGGCGGCGATCCCGAACCTGTGGATCCAAGAATGCTGATGGATACCTCCAAAACATTAACTGGCGGCGACCTCTGGAACCACGTGACGAGCTTGGATAATCGGATTAAGCGGGCTCATGATTTGTTTGGAGCACTGCGTGAGGGAAACCTGAACATGGATATGCTGACGACGTTCTCCCTGAAGGATGGCGCTGAGGCGCATCGATTACTTGAGAGTAGACAGAGTGTAGGCAAAATTTTGTTAATCCCATAAGCGAACAGAGGCGAATCTTTCGGGTGATTTTGAACATATAGTCCATGGAGCTGCTTATCTTAGGTATTCTCGCTATGTCCAAAGCATGTTAACTTTAAGTAGTAGTTATTTAAAGGAGGCTGGAATGTGCAATGAGCATAAACAAATTGAGAATTGGTGTTATCGGTGCAGGTTCAATTTCAGATTTGCACTTTGCTTCATATACGAAATCCGAGGATGCTGTCATTGTTGCCGTCTGTGACCTTAATCGTGAACGAGCAGCGGCGAAAGCGGAGAAATATGACATTGCAAACATTTATACCGACTATAATGAGCTTTTGGCCAACCCGGAGATTGATGCGGTCAGTATTTGTACATGGAACAATACACACGCTGAGATTAGTATTGCTGCTCTTCATGCTGGCAAGCATGTTTTGGTAGAGAAGCCGCTATGCAAAACGGTAGAAGAAGCGCAACGCATTCAAGACGCGGTTCGTGAAACAGGAAAGATTCTACAAGTTGGATTTGTGCGAAGATATGATACGAATGCTCAGCTTGTGAAGCATTTTATAGATAATGGTCAATTAGGTGAGATCTATTATGCCAAAGCTTCTTGCCTACGTCGATTAGGGAATCCAGGCGGTTGGTTCTCGGATGTTGAGCGCTCGGGTGGCGGGCCGCTAATCGATATAGGCGTACACGTGATTGATGTATGTTGGTACTTGATGGGTAAGCCGAAACCAGTTGCGGTGAGTGGACATACGTATAACAAACTGGGCAATCGGAAGAATGTGAAGAACTTATCTTTCTATAAAGCAGCTGATTATGATGCGGAACGCAACACGGTTGAGGATTTGGCGAATGTATTAATTCGTTTTGAAAATGGGGCTTCCCTCATGGTGGATGTTAGTTTCACACTGCATGCTAAGAAGGATGAAATCGCTGTCAAATTGTATGGTGACAAAGGCGGCGTTGAGCTTGAACCTGAAATCGTGTTCGTTACGGAGATTTTGGATACGATTACGAATGTGACGCCTCAAATCAATAACAAATCGATCGATATTAACGGCGCTTTTCAAAATGAAATTAATCATTTCGTATCTTGCTGCCAAACTGGCGAAACACCGATTAGTCCGGTTGAGGATGGCCTTGAAATAATGAAAATCCTATGCGGTATTTATGAATCTGCAGCGAAGGGTCAAGAAATCAGATTATAGCCCGTACGAATCGGAGCATAGGAGGAGCACATATGAAGTTAGGTGTTAGCACATATAGCCTGTATCAGGCATTAAAGTCTGGCGAAATGTCGATTATGGACGTCATCGATTGGATTGCGGATCAGGGAGGTGAACATGTCGAGATCGTGCCATTGGGGTATGATTTACCGGGTAACTTTGCGCTTGCGGATGCGATTCGTGAGAAAGCTCAGGCTCGAGGTATTGATATTTCCAATTATGCCATCGGCGCAAATTTCCTTACTGAGACGGAAGAAGAGTATCAGCAGGAAATCGAGCGAGTGAAGGGCGAGGTAGATCTTGCTGCCAGATTAGGTGTTACCAAAATGCGGCATGACGTTGCTCGAAGTGAGGATCTCTCCATTCGTAATTTCAACGCCAATTTGGATCGCTTAGCAGAAGCATGTCGTCAAATTGCTGACTATGCTAACCAATTTGGAATTGTGACCAGCGTTGAGAATCACGGTTTCTTCGTGCAGCATAGTGAACGTGTTCAAGCCCTGATTCATGCTGTTGATCGTGCCAATTTCCGGACAACATTGGATGTAGGTAATTTTGTTTGTGTGGACGAGGATTCTGTTGCCGCTGTGACGAATAATCTTCCTTATGCTTCTATTGTCCATGTGAAGGATTTCTACATTCGTCCCTCCAATCAGAATCCAGGAGAAGGCTGGTTCAAGTCTTCCTACGGCACCTATTTGCGCGGAGCGATTGTGGCTCAAGGTGATTTGAATATTCCTGAAATTCTGCGTGTGGTCAAAAGCTCAGGCTACGATGGATACATCTCCCTGGAATTTGAGGGGATGGAAGAGTGTAAGCGAGGCACATTGATCGGATTACAAAATATTCGTAGAATTTGGGACGAAATAAACTAACGCTAAGCTCGCGATAAGGAGTGTTTGAAGTCATGATAATCAATCCAATCGGTATTATGGTAGATAGTTTGCGTCTTGGACTACGGGACGGATTAAAGAAATCGAAAGAATTAGGCGCAGACGGCGTCCAAATTTATGCGGTTTCTGGAGAGATGGATCCTGCGAACCTAACGCCGGGAGCACGTAAGGAGTTACGTGACTACATCGCGTCATTAGATCTTCAAATATCAGCCCTTTGCGGCGATCTAGGTGGACATGGTTTCCAAGATCAGTCTGTGAATGCCGCGAAAATTGAGAAATCCAAGCGCGTTCTTGATCTTGCTGTTGAACTCGGTTCGAACGTTGTGACAACACATATCGGTGTTGTACCCGAGGATCGGAACGATCCTATCTATCAAACGATGCTGCAAGCTTGTGAAGAGCTGGGTGTATATGCGAGCAGCTTAGGTGCTTATTTTGCAGTCGAAACAGGGCCGGAAACGTCGGCACATTTGAAGAGCTTCCTAGATAACCTATCTACCAAAGGTGTCTCCGTTAACTTCGACCCCGCAAATATGGTGATGGTAACGGGTGATGATCCAGTTCAAGGTGTCTACACGTTGAAGGATTATATCGTTCATACGCATGTGAAGGACGGCGTTCGACTACGTCAAGTTGATCCGCGTGAAGTGTACGGTTCACTAGGATTTAAACCGATGACACACGAGAGTATCGCGGAGGCGGCGACATCTGGAGATACGTACCGCGAGTTGGCATTAGGCGAAGGTCATGTAGATTTCGGACGTTACTTCCAGGCGTTGCAAGAAATTGGCTACAAGGGCTACCTGACCATCGAGCGTGAAGTTGGTGCTCAGCCAGAGAAAGATATTGCAAGCGCGATAGCTTTTATTCAAAAGTATAAATAGGCATGGAAACCTCGCCGTTGGCGAGGTTTTTGGCATCTAGTAACTTCTATCGACACTAGAATTACCAACATATATTTACAAATTGGGCTTCTTAATCTTCCAAAATAAGAGTAAAATAAAGGACAAGAGGAGGATTGATTTATGATGAGTACATTGAAGAGTTTCACGGATTCGGAACAGCAGATTTCGTTGGAGTTACGAGATGATCATTTAACAGTGCTTCGTTTCTACGGTGAAACATCCATCTACCCTTTCAAAAATATTTCACTTGCCTCTGAACCCATTCCCGAGTACCCCCTTAATCGCGTTGCTCTAACTGTTATTGATTTCAACACGGGTGTAACCGATTTCAAATTTTCGTCGAATTTACTAGACTTTGAGATTTTCGTCCAAAAGTTGCTCGAAGCGCATAGTGAATTTGTTCCAAATCACTAATTTTCATAAGCCATTGATTTCTAAAACCGCCGAGGCGGTTTTTTTGTTTGAGGTGGTAGATTCGTACGATCTTAACAACACTACGATCTCCGTAAACCACAGTAACTCCACCAGCTCCACCAACCGAATCGAGGACTGCCACTGACAAGATAAGCCCTCGGACACAAAAACTGGAAAAGATACATCTAATTTCATGGGAATCATCGAATAAATATAAATACCTGTAAGAGGTACAGATAATTTCAGGCTTTTGCTTCAAATAGGGAAGAATCCAGAGGAATAGCTGTACAATTTCCATCTATTTTCCAAATATAGGGAGAATACTGGAAATTAGTTGGAGGTTTTCCAGCTATTTGGTGTCGTGGTGGTGGGAAGTGACTACACTTGGACATGTTATCTCACCTTACTTCAAATAAGGATGCCTGAATACATCCGGCGTTTGCCCAACGGCTTTGCGGAAGGTTGAAATGAAATGCGATGCGTCGAGGAAGCCCGTGGTCTCTGCGATTTGCTTCACGGTCAGATCAGGCTGCGCGATCAGCAATTCTTTGGACTTCTGCAAGCGCAGCTGGAGCAGGTATTGATACGGAGAGAGTCCGAATGCGCGGCGAAATAACGTATTCACATGCTGGGCAGAGACACCGAGCTGAGTCGACATCCAGCTTAGTCCGACATGAGCAGCGCCGAAGCTATGCTCTAGCTCGAGCAGCAGCGGCAGAAGCCGCTCATGACTTTGCGAGAACGAGGCGCTCTTGTTGATAATGCCGTGCTTCTTCAGCAACGTTAGGAATTGATAGATTTCCAAAGATCCGTTAGTGCCGGTAAAGTCGTGACTATCGCGATATTTATGGTAGTAATACTCATGAATACTAGCTAAAGGCGTATCGATCCCCCAGCTAATTGGGGTAGTAAGCGGGATTTCCAAGGCGTGCACAATAGAGGCAGCTAATGCACCATCGAAGGTTAAATACCAAGTCGACCATGGTGTATCTGGCACATGGTAGGCATGAGGGACGCCGCTAGCGAGCAGCATGCCTTGCCGTTCATTCAGCTTGACGGGGCCGCTGTCTAGAATAATTTCGCCACTGCCGGAGATCGTTTGCAGCCAATGAAAACAAGGGTAGCCTTCTTCGCGTTCATAGAATTGCTGTTCGCGCTCATATCCGATCGTCTCGAGAATAAGAGGGAGCTTACGGTCGGTTTCGGTAATGACAAAAAACTTTCTATAATCAATCGCCATGGAACAACCATCTCTTTCATTTTTTAATATATCACGCGTTGTTTCTTATATTTTAAAAGAAATAATTGTCTTGTACAATAAGGTGGTAAGCTAAATTGTTATCCAATAACGTAAAGTGAGGAATATCATCCATGGCGAATAAATTTGTATACACAGCTCCTGAAAACGGTTACCCCGAATGGAATAATAATCCGCAAATATATCAATTGAATCGCTTGGAAGCACATGCGACCCTCATGCCTTATCATACGGAAGCAGAAGCGCTGGCTGGCGTACGCGAAGCATCGCAATTTTATCAAAACTTAAATGGTACCTGGAAATTCCATTTTGCCGAAAATGCAGAAGGACGTCCACAGGATTTCTACAAAACGGACTTTGACACCAACAATTGGGTGGATATGCCCGTGCCGTCACATTGGCAACTCCAAGGCTTTGATTTCCCGCAGTACACAAATATTATCTATCCGTGGGTTGGACATGAGGATCTTAAGCCTCCATTTGCCCCGGTAAAGTATAATCCAGTTGGTTCTTATGTGCGCAGCTTTTCGATCTCAGAGGGATGGAACGGGCAGCCAGTGTATCTGAGCTTTCAGGGTGTGGAGTCGGCCTTTTATGTATGGGTGAATGGGGATTTGGTTGGCTTTAGCCAAGATTCGTTTACACCGGCGGATTTTGATATCACTCCTTATTTGATCGAGGGTGAGAACAAGCTCGCGGTAGAAGTGTATCGTTGGAGCGATGCAAGCTGGTTAGAAGATCAGGATTTCTGGCGTTTGAGCGGAATTTTCCGTGATGTATATCTCTACTCGACACCTACAGCACATATTGCTGATTTCAAAGTAAATACGAATCTCGACGCAGCTTGCGAGGATGCTGAACTGCACATTCAAGCGACGATCACTAACTATGATGGAAAGAGCCAAGGCGTACATCATGTGGAAGCGATGCTTTACGATGGTGAGCAGCAAGCTCTATGGGAAGAGCCGTTTCGTGTAGGTATTCAAACGAGCGACACTGCGAAACAAGCCGTTGAATTATCGGCTCATCTGGATCGACCTGCCAAATGGAGTGCTGAGAATCCATATCTATACACGCTCGTTCTTCGTTTATGGAATGAAGAGGGGACACTCCTCGAGACAGAAAGCTGTAAAGTTGGTTTCCGCAAGTTTGAGATTGAAGATGGTTTGATGAAAATCAACGGCGAAGTCATTGTGTTTAAAGGTGTGAATCGCCATGAATTTGACCGTGATCGCGGACGTTCCGTCGATGCGGAAAGTATGCTTGCGGATATTTTGCTCATGAAACAATATAATATCAACGCTGTGCGGACTTCCCATTACCCGAATAATCCGCTATGGTATGAGCTTTGTGATCAATATGGTCTATATGTGATTGATGAAACCAATTTGGAGACCCACGGTTCCTGGAGCTACCCGCAATTCGAATTAGGTGAAACGGTGCCAGGAAGTCGACCTGAGTGGACAGGGGCCGTACTTGACCGTGCCAACTCCATGATGCAGCGAGACAAAAATCATCCATCGATCGTCATCTGGTCACTGGGGAATGAGTCCTTTGGTGGGGATAATTTCTTCAAAATGCATGATTTCCTTCGTGAAGCCGATCCTTCTCGGGTTGTTCACTATGAAGGCGTGTTCTGGTGGCGCGAGTCAGAAAGAGCGTCGGATATGGAAAGTCAAATGTATTCCAAAATTGAAAAGATTGAAGAATACGCCAAAAACCATCCGAAAAAGCCGTTTATCCTTTGTGAGTATAGTCATGCGATGGGTAACTCTTGCGGTAACCTATTTAAATATTGGGAGCTGTTTGATCAATACCCTGTCTTACAAGGTGGATTCATTTGGGATTGGATCGATCAATCCATTCGCACAACGACGCCGGATGGCGTCACGTATCAAGCGTATGGCGGCGATTTTGGTGACGCGCCTAATGATGGCAACTTCTGTGGCAATGGCTTGATCTTCGCTGATCGTTCAGTGTCACCGAAGCTGCACGAAGTGAAGAAGTGTTACCAGAATGTGAAGTTCGAAGCGGTTGATGCGGCTAAGGGGCAAATCAAGGTAACGAATCAATTCTTGTTCACGAACTTGAATGAATATGATTGGACTTGGACGATTGCACGCAATGGTGTTGTAGAAAGCCAACAGTTCACTGGATCCTATGCGGTTGCGCCAGGTGAAACGACAACGATTGAGCTGAAACTTGATAGTGTTGAGCGTCTTTTCCCGAACGATGAATTCGTGTTAACACTGAGTTTGGTACTGCGTGACGATACGTTATGGGGAGCTAAGGGACATGAAATCGCATGGGAGCAATTTATTCTTCCTACGGTGAATGCGGCGATCCATGCGCGCAACTGGGAATCGGAAAAAGAATCAGCGGCTGCTCTCTCTACGGAGACTGCTGTTCAAGTCGTGTCTACAGCAGATCGTATCAGCTTGCAAGGGGAGCGTTTTGCACTCCAAGTTGACGCAGGAACTGGCGATATCACTTCCTATTTGTTTGACGGAGTTGAGTTATTCCAAACGGGTCCAGTTCCTAACTTCTGGCGTGCTTATACGGATAACGATCGTGGGAACCAGCACCACATTCGTTGTGCACCATGGCAAGAAGCGGGCAGCGGGCGCAAACTCCTTTCACTGAACGCGAAATCATTGGATGCAGGACGTGCTGAGGTTCGTGTACGTTATGAATTGGCGACAACGCCTGCTTCTGAAGTTCAGCTTGTTTACACCGTGTCGGCAAGCGGGGAAGTTGAAGTTGGCATGCAATTAACACCGGGTGACAAATTGCCAGAAATTCCTGAAGTTGGCGTCATGTTCGAACTAGGCGCTGCGTTCGAGAATTTAACCTGGTACGGCCGCGGGCCGCACGAAAATCACTGGGATCGTAACGTAGGCGCAAAGCTTGCGCTTCATAACGGAACTGTCGTAGAGCAATTCGTTCCATACTTGCGTCCACAGGAATGCGGCAATAAGACCGATGTTCGTTGGGCGACCTTAACGAATTCGAGTGGGCGCGGAATCCGCATCGCGGGCTTGCCAACAGTTGAGCTTAATGCTTTGCCGTACTCACCATCCGAGTTGGAGGCGCACGATCACCCTTATAAACTACCTGCGAGTGATAAAGTTGTAGTTCGTGTGAATTACAAGCAGATGGGCGTTGGCGGTGACGATAGCTGGGGAGCTAGAACACATCCCGAGTTTACGTTATTCGCGAACCGAACGTATGCGTATGCGTTCACTTTCCAAGGTATCTAGTTATTGAGAAAAGCCGTTCCAAGGGTGGTTATCCCTGGAACGGCTTTTTGTTTTGGAGTAGGCGAAGCAGCTCCCTTGTGTATTGGGGGTGAGGCGCGGGGCTCATTCTTGAATGGATTCGAAAGTGGTAGCTGGTAGCGCTGTCACATGCTAGCGCACAAATATTGTGCGCAAAGGCAGTAGCGCCGTCACCCGTCGCAAGCTAGCGCACAAAAACTGTTGGCGTATCACGTTTGACCAGAAGGGAAGAGGGTGATAAGTTTAAATGGAGATAAAAGCGACTACTACTAGGTACCTGGGAAAGGTGGACATATAGATGACAGCACATACGGCAAAACCAATCATAGGACTCATTGGCACAGGTGTGATGGGGAAAAGCATGGCAGGACATTTGATTCATGCGGGATATGAGGTTCATGTGTATACACGCACGAAAGCAAAGGCACAGGAGCTATTGGAAAAGGGGGCGAATTGGCAGGACACGCCAGGCGCATTAGCGCAGAAGTGTCAGGTTATTATGACGATGGTTGGATTTCCAAGCGATGTGGAAGACATCTATTTTGGGCACAATGGCATTCTTGCCCTGGCAGAGCCGGGTAGCTTCCTAATTGATTTGACGACATCAAGCCCGTCCCTTGCCAAACGGATTTATGAGGAAGCGCTGACGCGTCAGCTATTCTCCTTGGATGCGCCTGTCTCCGGTGGAGATATTGGGGCAAGAGAAGCGCGATTGTCCATTATGGTCGGTGGTGATCGCGATGTGTTCGAGCAGATGCTGCCTATTTTCCAAAAGATCGGCACGAATATTGTTCATCAAGGTGAAGCAGGAGCGGGGCAACACACGAAGATGTGTAATCAAATTGCGATAGCAAGTAACATGATGGGTGTTGTTGAAGCGCTTGTCTATGCGAAGAAAGCGGGGCTTAATCCAACGACAGTGCTGCAAAGCATTGAAACAGGTGCCGCGGGCAGCTGGTCGTTAAGTAATTTGGGGCCACGAATGATTGCAGACAATTTTGCGCCAGGTTTTTATGTGAAACATTTTATTAAGGATATGAAGATTGCTTTGCAATCGGCCGAAGACATGAAAGTAGAGCTTCCCGGTTTGACGCTTGCCAAATCTCTCTATGAACAATTAGCCGCAATGGGCGAAGAGGAAAGTGGTACACAAGCGTTGTATAAATTAATAAATAAATAAGATTGTGCTGTTCGACCTGGAGGTTGGCTAATGAAAATCGTGATTGCACCTGATTCATTTAAGGGCAGCCTTAGTTCAGAAGAAGTGGCCAAAGCGATAAGAGACGGGATTTTGCGGGCTATGCCGGCAGCAGAAACCGTCCTCATCCCTATGGCAGACGGAGGCGAAGGGACCGTAGATAGCCTAGTACAGGCGACGCACGGACATAAGATCTCTGTTCCAGTGCGAGGGCCGCTTCAAAATGAAGTAATGGCATCGTATGGCGTACTAGGAGACGGCATAACGTGTGTGATTGAAATGGCGTCAGCTTCCGGACTTGTGCTAATTCCCGAGGAGCACCGGAATCCGATGCTGGCGACAACCTATGGCACTGGTCAATTAATACGCCATGCACTCGATCATGGCTATCGTTCCTTCATTCTTGCGCTCGGCGGCAGTGCCACGAACGATGGTGGGAGTGGCATGCTCCAAGCGTTGGGCTTACGACTCCTAGACGCGGATGGGCGTGAGATTGGAGCAGGGGGACAAGCCCTGTCTCACCTTACACAGATTGATGCCTCAAAGTGGGATGAGCGAATCATCCATGAATCGCAGTTTACCATTGCTTCGGATGTTACGAATCCATTCGTTGGTCCGCAAGGGGCATCCTATGTCTTTGGACCGCAGAAAGGTGCAACACCGGAAATGGTGGAAGCCCTTGATGCAGCGCTCACCAACTTTGCAGATTTGATGGCAGCGCATACAGGAATTGCTGTGCATCATCTGCCTGGCGCTGGCGCCGCGGGCGGACTTGGCGGTGCGTTTCAAGCGTTCTTCCCTGCAAGCACGAAGCGAGGGATCGACGTGGTCATCGAGATGACCAAGTTAAATGAGCATCTGCAGGATGCTGAGCTTGTCATCACCGGCGAAGGGCAGACGGACGCCCAGACCGCTTCCGGCAAGGCACCGATGGGGATAGCGCAGGCTGCTTCGAAGCTTGGCGTGCCGGTCATTGTTTTATCTGGATCCGTCGGGCAGGGAACTGAGAAGCTATATGAATATGGCATGACAAGTATTCACAGCATTGTGAACGGTCCGATGACACTTCAGGAGGCGATGAGTCGCACACCTGAGCTTTTAACGCAGAAGGCGGAGCAAGTTATTCGTACTTTTTTGGCTGGACGAAAGAAGGAGGTATAGATGATGTCAACGAATAAACAAGAGGAAGACCAGTTGGTACTCCCCAGAGGCGTAGCAGCTCCAGCGAGGCGAGCTTTAGCAGGGGCAGGTATCACGAAGCTCCACGATTTCACCCAAATCACGGAGACAGAGCTTATGAAGCTGCATGGCATGGGTCCCAAAGCGAGAGATTTGATTCGGGTAGAGCTGGCTGCGAAGGGCTTATCTTTTAAACCAGGCTCCTAGTGAATGAAAGTGGTATACCGACAAGCTCCTAGTCATAAATAAGGTTATTATGATGTGTAAAGGAGTAAGCTCATGCTATTATCAACCCAATTCTTTGTAGCGACAACCGGAAACGATGATCACGATGGAAGTAAAGAAGCGCCATTCTTAACGATAACCAAAGCTCAGATGACAGTTCGGAATATCATCCACAAAGGGATGAACCACGATGTCATCGTTTTTGTGTTCGGTGGTACCTATTATTTAGGAGATACATGGAAATTGGATGAGCGAGATTCAGGCAGCAATGGCTATCGGGTAAGCTATTGCAATGTACCTGGTGAGGAAGTCAAGATCATAGGTGGAAGACCAATTACAAACTGGGAGCCTTATAGCGCAGACATGTGGCGGGCGTGGGTAGGGACAGGGATCAGCTTCCACACGCTATATGCGAATGGAGAACGCATAGCTAAAGCACGTTTACCAGCAACAGGGTACTTTCAAGTAGATGGTGAGGCTGAAGCGGCTTGCCGAGAAGGCATTTACTATCAGGAGGGGGATATCCCAGAAGGGAGTGACCTTACGCAAGCACAAGTTTTCGTCTGGCCAGGGAAAGGGGAATGGAACTGGTTTTCCGAGTTGCGATCCGTGAAATCTCATGACGCTAAGGCTAGATTTGTGTCCTTTCAGCAACCTTCCATTTGGGAAATAGGCGAAGGCTCACGTTATTTTATGCAAGGCTCACTCGATTTTCTTCAAGCACCTGGTCAATTCCACTTTGCTGAAAAGGGCGGATGGCTCTACTACAAGCCGAGAAAAGGTTCTCCGCTGCACCAAGAGATTATCGCGCCAACAGTCACAAGGCTAATTGAGTTGAAAGGCAAAGATCAAGATGAGCCTATTCAATATCTTCATTTTCACGGACTCCAATTCTCCTGCACGGACTTCTGGTCGGATTATCAAATGATTCAAGAAGACGAGGGTTTGAGTAATGTAGAGCGGGATGAGCACCGTGAAGGATTGGTTTACATGCAGTATGCTACGGATATTGAACTCTCACATTGTCAACTCATCAACTCCGGAAGCTGCGGAATTTTCTTGGATCATCAAACGCGAAACATTCGGATACATGGCAATATTATCGAGCATTTGGGGTATATGGGGATATGCGCCTCAGGCTATTCACCGCTTCAAGGCTCATTTATTTCCGCAGAAGCTTCTTATACGAATAAAGAGCATCGGATAACGAATAACGTGATTCGGTATGGTGGTGAGCTGATCGGGCATGGCTGCGGAATTCTGTTGTATCAAAGTGGAGATAACGAAATCACTCATAATCGAATATCGCATATGCCGCGCTACGGTATCTCCTTGAAAGGCTTGCGTCACAAGGTTATGCCAGCAAACATTTACGGAATACCCGTGACTTGGGAGAATCACTGGGATTTCCTTCATTCGCGCAATAATTACATTGCGTATAACGATATTTCAAATGTCATGATCGACAGTCAGGATGGCGGTATGATTGAATCTTGGGGTGTTGGGACGGGGAATGCGATTCATGGGAACCGCTTACACGACAGTGGGATTCACTTTTCTTTCGGGTTTGGCATTTATTTGGATGATGCTTCGGACTACTTCACGGTTACCCAGAATGTACTGACGGGTCTCTACAGTACAGGGGAAGGAAAGCTATGGATGCTCATTTTCTCCAAAGGCATTGGCAACCTCATTCAAGGCAATTTGCTTGTATCCAATCCAGATGCGATAGCTGCTATTGGCACACAAGAGATGGCAGGCGAAGACAATAAAGAGGTTACGGTGAAAGGGAACATTATTTATAATTCAGGTTACCTCTACTATTTCGTCAATTGGCGGGAAGATAAGTTCGCGGAAGCGAATTATAATCTCTATTGGTCGGATCGGTTTCAGGGCGTTTGTCAGGTAGCAGGGAAACTACCCTTGCCATCGTCAGGAGCAGATTTGTTAGGGCGGGAAGTTTATGACTGGCAGGCATGGCGCTCCTTAATTGGTGGGAAATTTGATGCCCATTCGCTCATCGCAGATCCGCAAGTGAGACAGTTGCCAGATGGAGAGATTCGCCTTGAGATCACGTCACCCGCCTATTTGCTTGGTTGGGTTGACATCGATGATAAACAAATAGGGCCACAGTAAATTCGTCATAATGAGAGGGGGGCTTGGTACTTATGAAAGGATTTGGCTTTTATAAATCCAAAAAATATTTGCAGCGCGTACTAAGCTCGATCATGTTATCGATGGTTGTTGTCCTATTAGCTTCCTCATTTGCCAATACGTATCTGTTGGAAAAATCAATGAAACGGATTCAGGAAGACTCGAATCTCAAAATTCTCACGCAAATGCAGTACAATTTCTCCTATATGAACGAAATCATTACACACTTATCTTACTTTGTCTTAAAAGATAACTTGCTCATTCCTCTGATGTTCGATGAAACTTTACCCAAAATGGATTTAATCCAAGGCTACCAACGCATGTCCAGTATCATGGACAGTTCCTCCTTCTTACATTCCATGGTCGTCTATAATCATTCTCAGAATGAGATATACGGCACGACCACCAATTTCTTATTGGACGGCGGAGTGACCAAAAAGAAAATTTCGGATTGGTTGCTCGATCCTGCTCACCAGCACGAAACATCCCGGCTCATTCCAGTCAGTCTCGACCGCGAGGATGGTCAAATAGATGCATTCGCGTTCGTCGTAACGGAATCCTTGAAGCCTTTTTCACGTGGTGAATCCGCTATTGTTCTGTATATTAAGTCCGATTGGGTTTTCGACAGCTTGAAGAAAATGAACGATACAGGCAGCCGTTCGCAAGGTGATATTCTGATGGCAGACCAAGAAGGTCGCTTATATTCCTCTCACAATATAGATGCGTACGGCAGTAAAGCAACACAGGATACCATTCATACTTATATTCAGAATCATAAGACTCTAACAGATGAACCTTCCGGATTCGTTATTGGCGATGTGGAAGGTGAGAAAAGCATGATTACCTATATGGCAGATCCGATTCCGAATTGGACGATTCTGTATGTACAATCGTATGACCAATTGATGGCAGAAGTTACGCGGACACGTGTGAAGTCTTTAGTAGTCTCCGGCGTTCTCCTCTTGATTGCTATCGGCCTATCGGTCTGGTTGTCTTATAAATTGTATCATCCGATTGAAGATATGCTGCATCGGATTCGGTTTCAGCATCCACGGGGTGAACCCACGAGGCGAACCGAGGGGGATGAGCTGCACGCCATGAGCGAGAACTATTTGAAATTGTCTCATACCCTGCAAGAAATCAGCTCGGAACACATCGTTAATAAATATTACATCCGTAAATTTATGACAGACGGTCAAATGTTCTCACATCACGATATGATTAGTTTGATTGACAAGCATCAACTGAATATTGCCTATCCCGCCGAAATCATTGTCTGTGTGCTTCGCTTGGATCATTTTCAGGCGTATGCGAATCATACAGCCGTTGCTTTGAAGAAAATGCATAGCTTTGCCATCACGAATATCGCGCAGGAAATGATGTCCAAAGCGTATCCTTGTGAAGCAGTGGAGGTATGGGGGGATCATATTATTCTTATTGTATCCCTGATTGACGAGCCTGCCACGTCGAAAACAGATAGGATTCTTCCGATCCTTCAGGACATCCAGCATACAATTGAGAAATATTACGATCTGAGCCTGTCGTGTGGACTTAGTGATCCCATCTCGCAATTGACGCAGCTGTCATCTGGCTATACACAAGCCTTACAGAATAGCTTATATACGCTAATTTTCGGCTACAAGTCCATAATTACAAGTGAAATGGTCAAGGAGAACAATGCGAATAAGCGTGTGTCGATCCCAGAAGCCATCGAACGGAAACTATCCGAGAGCTTGAAGAAAGGATTAATGACAGAAGCGGGTATCGAGCTGGAGAAAGCATTCTCCCTTTTTGCCACCTTTCATTATCATGATATTCATCGCGCTGTAACGAATTTAACATGGGTGATCAAGTATACCGTCGTTGAAATTATGGAAAATCGCGTAATGAAGATGAGCTTCAATGTGGATTATATTCATCACATTCCGCAGGAGAAGGAAACGTTAGAAGAAATGTACGTAGCTTTATTAGCCTTATGTTCACAAGTTTGTGAGGGTCAGAAGCCGTCTAATGTGGAACGGAATGATATGATCTTGGAAACGGTCAAAGAACTCATCCATCAGAGGTATGCGGATATTAACCTGAGCCAACAAACAATCTCCGCCACAGTCAAACTGTCATCCGCGTACTTGGGGAAATTGTTCAAGGATAGCTATCAAATTACACTAACAGAGTATATCAATGAAGTTCGTTTGCAACACGCCAAGCATCTTCTAGAAAACGGGGATCATTCAGTCTTAGATATTATGGAAAAATGCGGTTATGCCAATCCGAGTTACTTTTTCCGATTGTTCAAAGCCAAATTCGGAAGCACACCCAAGGAATATCGCATGAAGAAATCCATTTCATAATAGGGGAACGTGTTCAATTAACCGCCACTTCTTCCACCAATTGGTGTATGGAAGGGTGGTTTTTAGTTTTTAAATGGGAAAAAGAGAGTAATTCGAACATTGTACACATGCTTTCTACATGTTTTCGAACATCGTACGCTATGTAAACGCTTCATCTTGTGGCAAGATACGAATAGGGAAGGAGGAGCACAATGACGAAATCGCATCCCAACAAAAAACGAAAGCTATTCCAGGAATTCAAACACCTGCGGAAAAATCGAGAGCTGCTTTTGCTTGCGATGCCTGGCATTTTGTTTGAACTGGTCATTAAGTATTTGCCCATGATTGGACTGATCTTAGCCTTCAAGTATTTCAGGTATGATCAAGGGATTCTAGGGAGCAAATGGGTCGGCTTCAAAAATTTCGAATTTATTTTCAAATCGCAGGACGCCTGGCGTATTATTCGGAACACCCTTTTATACAACATGACCTATATCGCACTCGGAACGCTTGCTGCGCTAGTCCTTTCTATTCTGTTATATGAGGTAAGCGGACGTATGGTGAAAGTGTATCAAACCACGCTTTTTCTTCCGTATTTCATTTCATTAGTACTGGTCGGTTACATTACTTACGGCTTCCTGGAGCATAAAAGTGGTTATCTCAATAGTTTTCTGAGCACGATCGGGCTCTCTCCGCACAAATGGTACTTTGAGACGACACCTTGGCTATTCATTCTCCCTGTGGTCGCTGTATGGAAAAGTGTCGGCTTCTCCACATTGATCTACTACGCCGGAATTGTTGGCATAAACACCGAATATTACGAAGCAGCTAAATTAGATGGCGCATCACGCGTTCAAATGATTTTTCGCATTACACTACCGCTTATGAAGCCGTTGATTATCATTGTGTTTATTCTTGGCTTAGGCAATATTTTCCGTGGGGATTTCGGATTGCATTATTTTGTGCCGAATGGTGTTGGCGCTAATTTGGCGACGACAGATGTCATAGATACGTATGTGTATCGTGCCTTAGCGAAGCTTGGTGACATTAATTCTGGGGCTGCTGTTGGCTTTCTACAATCGGTTGTGGGGTTAATTACCATTGTGTCAGCTAATGCAGCGGTACGCCGAATCGATAAAGAGAACGCCTTATTCTAATGGGGGAGGTGACTAAGAGCTTTATGGAGCTTGTCGTAGCTAAACCAGTGAAACCGGCATCCATCTGGGTTATCCATGCGTTTTTCGCCGTGATATGTGTGTTGATGATCATCCCTTTTGTACTCGTGATTGCAGTGTCATTGTCGTCCGAGAATAGTCTGATCCAATTCGGTTATCGTTTTATTCCCAAAGAACTCAGCTTAGAAGCTTACCGAATTGTCTTCAAGTCTCCTGACATTTGGCTGAGATCGTATGGGGTTACGATCGGAATCACCATTATTGGAACCGTGTTATCCCTGTTATTAACGACGTTGACGGCATATCCAATGTCACGACGCGACTTTCGCTATCACCGACCGCTTACGTTTTATATTTTCTTCACCTTGTTGTTCAATGGGGGCACCATCCCGTTCTATATCCTCATGACACAATACTTGCATTTGAAAAATTCAATTTTAGCACTCATCATTCCACTGCTCATGAATCCTTTCAATATTATCATTATGAAAAGCTTCCTCGATAAAATTTCGATGGAAATTATCGAATCCGCCAAGATCGACGGCTCTAGTGAGCTTCGCATTTTTTATCGTATTATTATGCCGCTTTCCACACCGGCGTTAGCGACACTCGGTTTATTCATTTCTTTTGCCTATTGGAATGATTGGTTTAATGCTTTGTTGTTCATCGATGATAACAAATATGTGCCGCTTCAATTGCTGCTCGTTCGCATTCTATCGCAAATTGAATTTCTGGCGAATTCGCCTCTAGCTGAGGCAGCGAGTAAATTACAATTTGCGAACTTCCCTACTTTATCTGTGCGGATGGCGATGGCTTTGGTTGCTGGCGGTCCAATGATGATTATGTTTCCTTTTTTCCAGAAGTACTTTGTGAAAGGAATTACGGTAGGTTCACTCAAAAACTGAGAGGAGGTGAGGGTGGCGTTTGTAAGGAATGTTTGATGTTCTGATGATACTAGGGGTACTTCATATGGAGGTGTGAAGGTTGATAAAAGGAAAAAAAATGTACCTGAGCAGTGCAGCCATTATGCTTCTGAGTTTGTCCGTGTTAGCTGGATGTAAGACCGACACGGCAAGTGAAACGTCATCACCGGCAGCAACAACACCAGCAACAACGACAAGCGCGACGCCTGCAACACCTGCACCAAGCACTCTGCCTGAAGTCAAATTGACGTTTTATTATCCAAGTAATCCGCCAGGTAAGGATCAGGCTCTCGTGAATGAGGAAGTCAATAAGTATGTGAAGAGCAAAATCAATGCAACCGTAGATCTTAAGCCGCTTTCTTTTGATGAGTATGATCCGAAATTAAACACCATTATGGCTTCTGGTGAAGCCTTCGATGTGGCCTGGGGATCGAAATATTGGCTGCTCAGCTATCAGCCGAACATCGATAAAGGTGCTCTCTTGGAGCTGACTGATGCGATGATCAGTAAAAATGCTGCTGCAGCACGGAAGAACATTCCCGATAAATTCTGGCCGGATATGAAAGCGACGGATGGTAAAGTGTACGGCTTCCCGGTTTATCAAATCGCAGCCAAGACGAAGAGTCTCGTCATTCAAAAGCAATTCGTGGATAAATATAAATTGGATGTTAATTCAATTAAGACGTATAAAGACCTCGAGCCTTTCCTGAAATCGATCAAGGACAATGAAAAGGATGTTATTCCGTTCGGGATGGCTCAGAATTCATGGGGCCTCTATACAGACCCGAATCTGGTCGCCGCAGATGGTCTTGCGGTTGCTTACAAGAAGGATGACAAAACATACACGTCCATCACGAAAATACAACAGCTGCAAAATAAGAAGGACTTCTTCACGACGATGCATAAATGGTCTTTAGCTGGCTATATCAACGAGGATGCACCGTTGTTGAAAAACATTACAGATCTCAAGAAGAAGGGGAAAGTGGCCGTAAGCCTTGAGTTTACTACGAAGCCAGGCGGCGAAGTGGATGAAATGGCGAATAATGGCGGCAACGCTGTTGTGTATGTGCCGATCTCTGACTCCTACTTTACAGGTGTTGCTAGTGCGATGCAGGTGATTAGTAAAACCTCCAAAAACCCAGAACGCGCGCTCATGTTCATTAACCTTCTTAACACGGATAAAGTACTGTATAATCTGATTTCCAATGGGTTGGAAGGCAAGCACTATACGAAAAAAGATGACAAATATATTGAACCAATCAAGGATTCCGGCTATGCGCCAAATGTGGATTGGGTGTTCGGGAACCAATTCAACGCGTTCTTGAAAGGTGCACAGACACCAGATGTATGGGACAAAACGATAAAATTAAACGAAAGCGCCATGGTGCCGGCTTCCTACGGCTTTGATGTGAATCGAGACACGATCAAATCTGAGGTTGCTAACGTGACCGCCGTAGATAACGAGTTCCAAGTAGCTCTTGAAACGGGTGCAGTAGATCCTGCGGATCAACTGCAGAAATACATCGATAAGCTGAAAGCAGCTGGTCAAGACAAGATTGATGCGGAAACAACGAAGCAATGGCAAGCTTTCTTGAAAGCGAAAGGCTTGTAAGTCGTGCAGTATAAGAAGCCGTCCCTTGTGGTCATTTGACCTCAGGGGACGGCTTTTGCTGTCGCTGCATCATATTAGGCCAAGCTATAGAATATAGATGAGTAAACGAGGAGATAAAGTCAGCTGACTTTTCAAAGTTAAAGGATAGCTGTTTTTATTTTCATGCATATACTACTAACACAATGACAGGATTGAAAGAGGTGATCTTGGTGGGAACACGGCTTTTATCGGAAAAGTTAGTGAAAACTCGCTTTCCCCATTTAAGGTACATCCGAATTCACACTTCAGATAAATACAAGGCGACTATTTATGCATGGACAGAAGATTTGCAACTTTCTAAGCAAGATGCGCTCTATGTAGAGAATTATGCAAACGCTTACTTGTACCCGTATGTCGTTTTTCAAGTAAAAGCCTATTGTGCAGTCCGTGCAGATAAAGTGCCGCTGTTGCAAGAAGTACCTGCGGATATTACGCAAACGGCGCTGCGCTCGAATTTAAATCAATATGGGATTCTAGCTGCGATCAATCGGCAATTTCCGTATGGACGGTTGCGATTTAAGCATTATGACGTCATTAACAGCATCATTCATTTTGACTTTGATGCGCTTAGGCGAATGGAGGAGAAAGAGAAGGAACACATGCTGCGCTGCTTGCACGAAATGATCCCACTCGGCTGCTTCTGTGAGGTTCAATTTCTGGAGGATGAGATGTAACATCAGTTGATTCATACTATTCATACACTAGTCACACAATTTCACTTGATTTCACCTGAAGTCTCCGAGAAAAACGGAGACTTTTGTTTGCTTTTAAATATTAATGCTTGCCAACGCTATGCTTTAGTATGTATCTTTTTCCAAGAGGCATTTCAAGTTTGTAGATGCCGTCCTCTTTTAGAAATACATAACGTCAACTTAAAAGGAGATACATATGCTATGTTGAAACGATCCCCGTACCTTTTATTAATACTGGCAACCTGCATTTGGGGAGGTAACTTTGTGGCGGGTAAGTCACTCGTATTGCATATTCCTCCCATCACGTTAGCAATGGTTCGATGGAGTATTGCGTTCTTGTGTTTACTGCCCTTTTTTGGCAAAGCAGTCTGGCGACTCAAACATGAATTTCTAGCGAATTGGAAAATGGTTGTATTCCTCTCCCTAACAGGAGTAGCGGGATTTAACTCACTTACGTATGTAGCTGTCCAATACACAGGCTCAATTAATGCCTCATTAATGAATTCAGCGACACCTATTTTCGTTGTTCTCATCACTTGGGCTGTTATGAAAGAAAGACTTGCCTGGTGGGCATTACCTGGAATTGGCGTATCCATCCTAGGTGTATGTTGGATTATAAGTCAAGGGGATTTGTCTGCGCTCCTCCGATTGTCCGTTAATCAAGGTGATATGTACATGTTGATCGCCGTCTTATGCTGGGCTTTATATTCGGTAGGTATGAAAAAAATGGCTGGCCGCTTTTCAGCAAGCCCATTTTTACTGGTGCAAGTAACCGTTGCGCTTGTGGTATTGATTCCAAGTGCGTCCATAGAGTGGATTATCCAATCACCTGATGTGTCCTGGAGTCCTGGCTTGGTTAGCGGATTACTATATGTGGGAATCTTCGCGTCTATCGTAGCTTTCTTGAGCTGGAATAAAGCCATAGAGATAGCCGGACCCCAGCGTTGCGCAGGATTTCTCAACTTCATACCCTTGTTTAGCGCGATCTTTGCAACCACCTTTACGGGGGAATCCTTGCAGCTATATCATCTGTTGGGAGCCTTCTTCATTGTGTTAGGTGTGTATTTGACGAATAGGGCCATGAAGAAGCAAGTTCGCCCCTTTTTGTCAAAATGAATCAAACTGTTTGAAATAATAGCGGCTGATTGGGTGGAAGTCCCAGATTATAAGCATATATTCGAAAGCGTATTACGATAATTGATTGGATTTCTCCTTTACTTTAATTCAAAATAGAATTAAGCGGAAGGGGAGATCAAAATGACAGGGAACATATTCAGCAAGTTGATTCGCCTATTTTGGACATTTCTTCGAATTAGCCCGCTTACATTTGGAGGTGGCTATGCCATGCTTCCTGCCATACAAAGAGAGGTCGTCTTCTTGAAGAATTGGATGTCAGACGCGGAAATGTCAGAGCTTCTGGCCATCTCCGGTGCAGCCCCCGGTGGAGTCGGTGTCAATGTATCTGCGTTGGTCGGTTATCGTCTCGCAGGAATTGCTGGAGCCATCGCGGCCGTCGTAGGGATTACGCTACCGACCTTTCTGATCGTCCTCTTGCTAAGTGTGATATATACTTGGCTTGAGCATTACCCGAAAATGCAAGCCCTCATGGAGGGGATCCATGCTGCGATTATAGGTCTTATTGCGGCTGCAGCGTACAAAATGGCAAAATCATCGATCTTCGATCGGCTTACCCTCCTTATAGCAGTAGGAACTGTGATTGTCATGCTCCTCGTTCAGGTATCACCTCTCGTGTTGATCACACTCGGCGTACTGGTCGGTCTCGTCATAACGTATCTTAAGAATAAATGGGGCATGACAAATCCTCCACCTCATACAGATACAACAACATCTAAGAACGTTGAGAACAACTCCGCTGAATGGTTTATGGCGGATGGGATCTAGAGGATGAGGTGATTCTTAGATGCTACTCCAATTATTTCTCGCATTTCTCAAAATTGGTCTCGTATCCTTTGGCGGCGGCTATGCCATGATTCCTGTCATCCAGCTTGAGGTTGAACGGCATCAATGGCTGACACTGGATGAATTTCAGCATGTCATTGCCTTGTCTGGCACGAGTCCTGGTCCTATTGCAACGAATAGCGCCACGTTAATTGGCTATGAGACCGCGGGGATCCCTGGGGCCATTCTTGCGACGTTAGGCATGGTACTGCCGTCACTGGTGGTCATCATCCTCGCGGCGGCCTTCTTATTTCGTTGGCACTCACATCCGTGGTTCAAATCATCCTTCTACGGTCTCAAGCCTGTTGTGACAGGTTTTATCGTCTATGCTGCGCTGCATTTTGGTCAATCATCTTTCGGATCGGTAGAGACAGGTGTTTCGTGGAAGCAGGTAGCAACACTTCTCATTGCAGGCGGCGCTTTCATGGCGATTGTAAAATATAAGGTGCATCCATTTGTTGTTATTGTTGGGGCAGGTGTCCTGGGAATCGCTTTTTTCTTATAAAATATAGACTTTGAGGGAGTGTCTCGGCCATACATATGGCTTTTGGGGAACTCTCTTTTTTATGTCTAATAGGAAATAGGTGATAAAAATTTCTTTTATAGGCAATAAACATCTTTATATTTCAGAGAATTGATATATAATGTACAATATATAACAAATAGAACATACTATATAACGATATTTCATTGCTTTAGGAGGGAAACATCATCGAACTTACGGCTCGCCAGTTAGAAATAATTGATCTCGTCGGCAAATATGCGCCAATTACTGGAGAACGTATCGCTGAGCTGCTGGGGGTTAGTCGACCGACCATTCGCTCGGATTTAGCGGTCTTAGTCATGTTAAGTCATATCGATGCCAAACCAAAGGTGGGCTATTTTCTAGGAACAGCAGCACACGACGTCCATGCACCAAGCAAGTTGATTGAGTCCATGAAGGTGAAGGACGTAATGGGCATTCCCTTTTTGCTTCGGGAAACAGTAACCGTTAGTGATGCAGTTGTTGCCCTTTTTCTCGAGAATGTGGGGAGTTTGATGATTGTTAATCAGGAGGGTGTACTAGCGGGCGTGGTTTCACGAAAAGATTTACTCAAGGTCACATTAGGACATGCAACGGCAACGGCAATGCCAGTTTCGTTGGTGATGACCAGACAACCGAACATTATTACGGTGAAACCTGAAGATAGCGTGCTGGAAGCAGCTCGGAAGATGATTCATCATGAAGTGGACAGCTTACCCGTCGTTAAGGCAATTGAGGGCCGGGAAGGACTGGAAGTTGTAGGCCGAATTACGAAAACAACAATGACCAAATTGCTGCTGGATGTAGCGCTAGGTAAGTAAATCAGGGGGAATTTACATGGGAGAGAAGCTGCATACCATTTTCGTATGTTCGGATTCGGTAGGAGAAACAGCAAATACGGTTGTCCAAGCAACGATTCGGCAGTTTAATGCAAGTCAGGTTGTCGTTAAGCGTCATGGTTCCATTCGGACGGAAGATGAAGTACGAACGATCGTAGAAGAAGCCTCACGACTAAAGGGGTTTATCGCCTACACGCTTGTATTGCCTGAACTAAGAGAAATGATGCGGCAAGAAGCTATCCGATTGAGCGTGAATGCCATCGATATTATGGGCCCTATGATGCAGGCCTTTATTGACACGTTTAAGGATTCGCCTAAGCGTAAAGTCGGGCTGCTCTACCAGTTGGATGAACAGTATTATCAGCGTGTGGAAGCGGTAGAATTTACAGTCAATAGTGATGATGGCAAAGATCCTAGCACAATGAAACAAGCCCATATCGTCCTGCTGGGACCATCGCGTACATCCAAGACACCGCTTAGCATATATTTGGCACACAAAGGATTTAAGGTGTCGAATTATCCTTTAGTTCCAGAGGTTAAACCGCCTAGTTTATTATTTGAGCTAGACCCGAAGAAGCTTGTCGGACTGACAATGAGTGTGGATAAGCTGATTGGTATTCGTTCAGAACGACTGAAAGCCGTTGGTCTCCCTTTCGGTGCTAAATATGCGACGAAAGAGCGCATAGAGGAAGAATTAGCTTTTGCCATGAAACTTTATCGTGAATTGGGTTGTTCGATTATTGATGTGAGCGAGAAAGCAATTGAGGAAACAGCGGGCTTAATTTTGGCGGAAAGATCATAATGCATCAGACAACAAATCAAACCAATTTCGAGAGGGTGGATCGCTTATGCACAGAGACTTATCATTGGAAATCGTGCGGGTAACAGAGGCAGCAGCCATTGCATCATCTAGCTGGACAGGGAAAGGGAATAAGCATGATGCGGATGGAGCCGCAACTTCCGCGATGCGGGAATACTTTAGTGCTGTTCCTTTTCGGGGGACGGTTGTTATCGGTGAAGGGGAAATGGATGAAGCGCCAATGCTTTACATTGGGGAAGAGGTTGGCAGTGGCGTAGGACCTGAATTTGATGTGGCTGTTGATCCATTAGAGGGAACAGATATTGTGGCAAGCGGTCGGAATAATGCCCTATCTGTTGTGGCTATCGCAGAAAAAGGCAATCTCCTCCATGCCCCTGATATGTATATGGCGAAGCTGGCGGTTGGTCCACGCTTGGCTGGCAAGCTGAGTCTCGAAGATCCGCTAGAGGTGACCATTCAGAAAGCGGCAAGCATTTTGCATAAGGAAATTTCAGAGCTGACGGTCTCTATTCTGGATCGCAATCGACATGCCGAACACATTATGATCTTGCGTAAACTCGGAGTCAAAATATATTTGCTCAGTGACGGTGATGTAGCAGGTGCGATGGCAGTGGCATTCCCGGAAACGGGGATTGACCTGCATGTGGGTTCAGGGGGAGCACCCGAAGGTGTCCTTGCAGCAGCTGCTTTGCGCTGTATGGGGGGCGAACTGCAAGGGCGTTTGCTGCCTGAGAATGAAGAAGAACACCAGCGTTGCCTAGCCATGGGGATTTCGGATCCATCGAAAGTGTTAAGCATGCGGGACCTTGTGGGCGATTCCGATATTATATTCGCGGCAACAGGGGTCACATCAGGCGATTTCTTACATGGTGTCAAATATGGCTGGGGCGGTCGTGCGCAAACCCACTCAGTCGTGATGAGAGCAGAGACACAGACTGTGCGTTTTATCCAATGCGTTCACCAGTTACATGAGGAGCAGCGAGGGAGCGCCTAATTCGCAAGAACAACGGAACCTAGGAACAACATGCTAGACATGTGCCAAGTTCCCCTCTGCATATACTTGTGTTGAGAAGATGCGAAAAGAGGGATAACATGAGCTTGTCTTCAATTGATTTTCTTTCCGTCGTCCGCAGTTGTATACCTGAGGAGGCCGAGATTGTCGTGCTGAAGCAGGAGGGAGATCCCGCGGCGATTCTATACGCCGATGTGGATGGTGATGGGTTTCCAGAAATCACAGCCCTATATAGATATTTAGACCATCAATATTTGTTTTCCTTGAAAGAGTACTCAGGCAATTGGTTTCCGATCGGGTCGGCATCAACAGGAAGAGATCTTGCTGTGAAGGACTTTGCTGCAGCGCCTGTTTCACGCAAAGAAGGCTGGGATGTCCTTATTGGTTGGGAGCGGGCAGATGAACCCATAGCAGAACTGGATATTATTCAATGGACGCAAACAGGTTTTCAGCGCGTAATTCCACCTGGTACGACCTATTCACATCTGGAAATCGAAGATATGCCGACGCGGAATGGCCCAGATGGCTTGTGTGAAATTGCCTTATGGACGAAGGAGCAAGGTCAAGCGTACCGGGTAGAAACGTATCGCTGGGATCCTTACCGGCTTGTGCCAACAAGTGATGTGCATGGCTACTATTTCCAAAAAGTTGCTCGCTACTACGAGAATTTAACACAGGAGCAACCAAATGAGGGGCTGTATCGAAGTTATTTGGAGGAAGCTCAGAAGCGGGCAGGTGGTAGTTAGGTAGTCTTAAAAGTCAGGGGAACTATTCTCCTGGCTATTTTTGTGTCGTAATTTCTGAGTGAGATTTGTCCGAATGTTAGACTAAAAATAAGCGTTTTCATGTGCTACATTTAAGAGAGTTGTCTAGATATCATATATTTGTATGCAAGGAAAAAACCTACTGGAGGTCTTCACATGTCACGTAAGTATCGTATTGGTATTATTGGTTGCGGTGGAATTGCAAATGGCAAGCATTTGCCTAGTTTGAGCAAGCTGTCTAATGTTGAATTAGTCGCATTTTGTGACATCGTCCAAGAGAGTGCAGCAACAGCTGCAGCGAAATATGGGATTGAAGGCGCGCTCGTTTGCGAAGATTATAGAGAAGTATTGCAAGATGCCACGATTGATATCGTACATGTCTTAACACCGAATATTTCACATGCGGAAATTTCAATTGCTGCTCTTGAAGCTGGCAAGCATGTTATGTGTGAGAAGCCGATGGCGAAAACAGCAGAAGATGCGAAGCGCATGGTTGAAACAGCGAAACGCACTGGCAAAAAGCTGACCATTGGTTATAACAACCGTTTCCGTCCGGATAGTCAGCATTTGAAAAACGTATGTGCTGATGGTGAGCTTGGTCACATTTATTTTGCTAAAGCACATGCCATTCGTCGTCGTGCTGTACCGACATGGGGTGTATTCCTTGACGAAGAGAAGCAAGGTGGCGGTCCGTTAATCGATATCGGTACGCATGCCCTTGATCTTACACTTTGGATGATGGACAACTATAAGCCGAAGGTTGTATTAGGTACGTCCTATCATGAATTGTCCCATAAAGAAAACGCTGCTAACGCTTGGGGACCTTGGGATCCTAGCAAGTTTACGGTAGAAGATTCCGCTTTCGGGATGATCGTGATGGAGAATGGTGCAACTATTATTCTTGAATCCAGCTGGGCGTTAAACACACTTGAAGTAGACGAAGCGAAGTGTTCGTTAAGCGGTACTGAAGGTGGAGCGGATATGAAAGGCGGCCTTCGCATCAATGGTGAGAAGCACAGCCGTCTTTACACAACCGAGGTTGATTTGAAAGCAGGCGGAGTTGCTTTCTACGATGGTAAAAGCGAAAGCGCTGCTGATGTAGAAATGCGTACTTGGATCAATGCGATTGATCAAGATATTGATCCGGTTGTTACGCCTGAGCAAGCTTACGTAGTATCGCAAATTCTTGAAGCCATTTATGAGTCCGCTCGTACGGGCAAAGCTGTTTATTTAAACCAATAGAAATGGAAATAATGGAAAACCATGAGGATGATAAGTCCTGATGGTTTTTTTTGCTATTATTTCAGATGAGATTTGAAAAATGGCGCTGTGATGGCGTATGCTTATCTATAGATTGCTATTATTCTGTTATTGAGGGAAAGGAAGCGAACCATATGCAATTAGGCTTGCAAAATAAGGTGGCCTTAATCACGGGAGGAAGTAAAGGGATCGGACTTGCTACCGCGATTTCTTTATCCCGCGAAGGGGCGAAGGTGGCTATTCTTGCGCGTAATGTAGAGCAGCTTCAAGAAGCTGCGGTCCAAATTGCTAATCTAACCGAAGGTGAGGTTCTTACGATTGTGGCGGATGTGACGTCGGAAGCTGATTGTCAGAGAGCAATAGAAGAAACGGTTCAACGTTTCGGCGGTTTACATATTCTTGTGAATAATGCGGGGACTTCCGCAGCGGCACCATTTGAACAAGTAGGTTCAGCTGTATGGCGCCAAGATTTGGAATTGAAATTATTCGGGGCGATTCATTGCTCGCAATTTGCGATTCCACATATGCGAGAAGCAGGCGGTGGCTCGATTGTGAATATTACGACATCCGCGGCTAAGACGCCTCCTGCCTCATCGCTTCCAACATCGGTCAGCAGAGCGGCTGGATTGGCTTTAACGAATGCGATGAGCAAAGATTTGGGATCGGCACAGATTCGAGTCAATACCGTGTGTATTGGAACCATCCGAAGTGACCAAATCGAGAAGGTTTGGAAAAAGCGGGCTCCAGAGCTTACTTGGGAGGAATTCGCAAGTGACCCGCGGCATGATATTCCATTAGGCCGTATTGGTAATGCGGAGGAAGCGGCGAATGTGATAACCTTTTTAGCATCGGATGCAGCTTCCTATGTAACGGGGACCTCTGTGAATATTGATGGTGGAAAAGGCGCAGCCTTATAGAAATTCAAATAGAACAAAGCCTATGTCTCTCCGTTAACGGAAAGCCATAGGCTTTGTTCTTCTTCTATGTTTTTTAGGGCATGGTGCTAGGATTAAATTCTACGTTTCTTTCTTAGATACCAGATGATCTCAGAGATAGCGTCCCGTATTGAAGTGTTTTGGTGAAAAGCTAATGTCATTGTCATAAGCAAGAAACCTCCCTAACCCTGAAAGAATGTCATGCATGAATAGTATTACGTAAGAAAATTGACGTTGGTTCTATTTTTTTTTAGTGGGTTAAGCCTATTTTTAAAAATAATGCTTCTCACGGATTCACTTCAACCAACAGCACTATTTTTGGATCAACTTTCTTGTCCAAAAGGACGTCAAAGCCGTTAATTTTACTTGACAGGTTAAACGTTTCAATTTAATCTAAATATGAGTGTTAAACGTTTAACACGCTCGTGAAGTTGAAGCAGGTACTGAGCAACCTATAACAAGGGATACGGAGTGATTCTAACATGTGGAAACAAGCTATTGAGGATGCTTTGCAGAAGACGAAAGTGAATATTGAGCGTTTCGGGGATCAGTTCCCTCATGTCAGTGAGAACGATATTTATCATTTGAATCCGAATACCGATTGGACGGATGGTTTCTGGTCAGGGATATTGTGGCTGAGCTACCAGTATAGCGGTGACAAAGTATTCCAAGAGGCTGCACAGAAAACGGTAGCGAGCTTTAAACAAAGACTTGAGAATCATGTTGGATTAGATCATCATGATATTGGCTTCCTATATTCCCTTTCTTCGAAGGCGCAGTGGATTCTTGAGAAAGATGAGAATGCGAAACAGCTTACCTTGCAAGCTGCTGATGTATTGATGAAGCGTTGGAGACCAAAAGGCCAGTACATTCAAGCTTGGGGACCTGAGGGTGACGCGCATAATGGCGGACGGATCATTATCGATTGCCTGTTAAACCTTCCGTTGCTTTACTGGGCATATGAACAGACCGGAGATACGAAATATAAAGAAGTAGCGATCATCCATGCGGATTTATCACGCCGCTACTTGGTGCGCGGTGATGATTCCTCTTACCACACTTTCTACTTCGATCAAGAAACAGGCGAACCGCTGCGTGGTGGAACGCATCAAGGTTATCAAGATGGATCGACTTGGACAAGAGGACAAGCGTGGGGGATTTACGGGTTTGCGCTTTCGTACCACTACACGAAAAATCCGCTCTATTTAGAGACAGCCAAACGCTTAGCGCGTTATTTCTTCGAGCGTTTGCCAGAAGATGACGTTGTATATTGGGATTTCAATGCACCAGTAAATGCCGAAACGAAGCGGGATAGTTCTGCTTCTGCGATTGCTTCTGCAGGGGCGTTAGAGATTCTTGAGCATTTGGCAGCAGATGATCCGGATCGTGCGTATTTGGAAAATGGCGTGCAACGTTCGATGGCTGGACTAGTGAAATCATACGCTACGATTGGCAAACCAGATGCGCAAGGATTCCTTGAGCGCGGTTCGTATAGTGTTCGCGGCGGAGCTGCACCGGATGATTATGTCATTTGGGGAGACTACTATTATTTAGAGGCCTTGCTTCGTCTAGAAAAAGGATTCAAGGGGTATTGGTATGAGTAATTCACAATCGGTCGTGGCAACAGATCGCGCTTATTGGGTTCAGACGATGCTTCGCATCGCTGAGCCTGTCCTTAGGGCGCTAGCAAGTAGACAACTTCGAGCCACAATGCCAGTTGAATGTAAAAAAGAAGAGCAACGCGCGTTCACGCATCTCGAAGCGTTCGGTCGTACGCTCGTCGGGATGGCACCTTGGTTAGAGACACCAGCGTTAGATGCCGAGGAGGAACAGCTTCGTCAGGCGTACGGTAATCTCGTACGAGAAGCAATGGATGCGGCAACGGATCCGGAATCTCCGGATTTCTTGAACTTCGCTCAGGGAATGCAGCCAATCGTAGATACCGCATTCTTGGCGCATGCCATTTTGCGTGCACCGAATACGCTATGGCATAGCTTGGACTCTCGCGTTCAAAAGAATCTCGCTGCCGCGATGAAAACTTCACGGACGCGCAAGCCAGGCTTCAATAACTGGCTGCTTTTCGCAGCGATGACGGAAACCGCGCTTGGTGTTATGGGCGAAGACTGGGATCATATGCGTGTTGATTTTGCGTTAAAACAACATGAACAGTGGTATCTAGGTGATGGCTTGTATGGTGATGGCGTGGATTATCATGCGGATTACTACAACAGCTTCGTTATTCAGCCGATGATGGTGGATATCATTGAGCATGTGCATACGTATTATGACGATTGGGGAAAAATGCGTGAGAATGTCCTGAAGCGTGCGCAGCGGTATGCAGCCGTTCAGGAGCGTATGATTTCTCCAGAAGGTACATTCCCAGCGATTGGGCGTTCGTTAGCTTATCGCTTCGGAGCTTTCCAATCGCTGGCGCAGACAGCACAGCGGCGAGAGTTGCCTGTTGGCGTCCAACCGGCTCAAGTACGCGGAGCTTTAACAGCTGTCATCCGCAGATTGATTGAAGCACCAAACACCTTCGATGAAGGCGGTTGGTTGCGGATTGGACTTTGCGGACATCAGCCAGAGCTTGGCGAGCCGTACATCTCAACAGGAAGCTTATACTTATGCTCTGCAGTATTTTTACCGCTTGGCTTGGCAGCGAATGATACGTTCTGGCAAGGTGCGGATGTACCGTGGACCTCACAGCAAGTTTGGTCGAGTCAGACGGTTGCAATAGATAAAGCATTATAGGAGTAGACTAGTCATTTCAAAGCACGTACACATCCCGATGGGATGGGTACGTGCTTTTTCTCATTGAATGAGTAAGTACCGTTCGATGTCTATGCAAATCGGGGGATTGCCTCATTGTTTGATGTATAGGCGAACCATACAATAAGAATTATGAAGCGAAGGCCAACTTCCCTACGACCACTAAACCGAGGAGAGATCTTAATGGGCTTATTGGATGGATTGTATCGATTTCAGAATTGCCGAACACTTCGGGTTTCGAGCTACGACCGATCGGGAGGAAATGACGATTATATTAAAATTAAGCCTGGAGACACGGCAGTTCTTGCTGAGCTGCACAATGCGGGGATTATCAAACATATTTGGATAACGATCAATGCGAAGGATCCCATGTACAATCGCAACCTAATTTTGCGCATGTACTGGGACGGCGAATCGGAGCCAAGCGTACAAAGTCCAATCGGCGATTTCTTCGGACAGGGCTGGGGCGAGCATTATTTATTTGCCTCCCTTCCGATGGCTGCGGCTCCAGCAGGAGGAAGGGGACTGAATTGTTACTTCCCGATGCCGTTCTCCCAAGGTGCGAAAATCACACTCGAGAACGACTCGGAGTTCGAGGTCCCCTCTTTTTATTATTACATTGATTATGAGGAGCATGCTTCTATACCAGATGATGCAGGACGGTTTCACGCCTGGTGGAATCGGGAAATAACCGAACCGTCAGGTGAGCAAGAGAACGAGTGGGGACTTATGGGTGAACCGCCGAAAAATCAAACGGATGAAGGCAATTATTTGTTTGCAGAAATTGAGGGACGTGGACATTTTGTCGGCGTTAATTACTATGTCGATAGTCCAGGACCGATGTGGTATGGAGAAGGCGACGACATGTTTATGGTAGATGGTGAACCATGGCCGGGATCGTTGCATGGCACAGGCACGGAGGATTTCTTCAATTCCTCTTGGTGCCCGAACGAGTTGTATACCCATCCTTACTTCGGATACGCGCGAATACCGGATAAGCTAGGTTTTATGGGGCGTACGCATTGTTACCGTTTTTTGTTAGAGGATTCCATTCATTTCCGCAAGTCACTCCGCTCCAGCATTGAGCATGGGCATGCTAACGTGCTGACATTAGACATCGCCAGTGTTGCCTATTGGTACCAAAGTGAGCCGCATAAAGCTTTTCCAGCGATTCCGCAGAGATCATTGCGTCAAAATATGCCAGTAATCACGGCGAGCGACGTTCACCGCTGGCGGGATGCGTGGAGAAAGTCCAAAGGCTCGGGCAAGCTTTGGGGGAATGAGCTGGAATGAGTTATCCCCACTCGTATTAGTAATCTCCCTGTTCTGTATGGCATGACACGCTAACGCGGTTATGTATAACTTGTATCACGATAAGGAGGTAAGTATGAGGAGGCTTAGCTGTTTATGGATGTGCATGATGTTGAGTTTATCGATGGTACCTACAGGTATCCAAGCCATGGAAAGCGAACCGCTACAAAGCCTTACGGGGACAGAAGGACTGCAAATTGTTCGGCCGGTCTCGGCAGGTGCAGCAGCAGGAAGTCAATTTTTTCCGCTGGATAGAGCCTTTGACGGTCAACCGGATCTAGATGAGAATTCCGGCCTTCCTATTGGGGGCGTAGGAACTGCGGATGCCCCCGCTTATAACGGAGGCAGGGTTGGTTACTTGGACTTCGGAGCAGATTGGAGCAAGGTTAGGATTACGTCGACATGGACCAAATACAGAGCGTCCAGCTCGGGCGATCAGTCCCCCTACGCGGAACTCTGGTGGGATAATGATATCAACACGGTAATTGACAGCGTTTACAAGGAAAACCGCCTCAACTTCAATAGCGCAAAAGGTCTTTCAACGGGCTCCACGACACCATGGTTCATGGACAGTGATGTCAGCGATAACCCTGTTTCGCCAAAGGCTAGATATTTGCTACTCCGTGGTCCTGCTACGATGACCAATAGAGCTAGTGAATACGCAATGATTGGTTGGATCGATGCCAACGGCAACGGAGTTCAGGAGGCGCCATTCCGCGCTGTAACCGGAATTACCGTATCGGGTACAGGCGGGGCAACTAGCATGTTGACGAACGCTGTACTGCAGATGTCGGCTGTCGTACAGCCTTTTACCGCAACCGACAAATCCTATGTGTGGTCCGTCCAGAATGGAACCGGAAGTGCAACCATTGACGCGAATGGACTTCTTACTGCAGGATCGGAAGGTACGGTGACGGTAAAGGCAACGGCACTAGATGGATCAGGCGTGACAGGAATTAAAGAGATCGTCATTTCCAAGTACAGCCAGTTGATCTTGCCTGATCAAGGAAATACCAACATCTATTACAAGGACCTGCAAGCCTCTTTCAAAAATGTGAATTGGCAAACACTTGAGCGTTTGTACATACCCTCGGGGGACTATCAATATATCAAATTGGGCAACCTCCCCAAACGTAGCGCCGATAATCCTCTGATTATTACCAACTATGGCGGTAAAGTAGCGGTTAGCGGTACACACGCCTATACCTTGTCCATCGAAGGCGGTGCAAACTGGATTTTGACTGGGGAATATAACGAAGAATTAAAAACCGGAGATGTCCACTATCAGGGACATAAGGACGGCAATTATGCCGATTCCGCTGGCAAATACGGTATAGAAGTCGGCCGAAATACGTCCAATGGGATTGGTGTAGGCAACGGTGCTACAAACTTCGAACTTTCGTATATGGAAGTTGCTCATGCCGGTTTTGCTGGACTGTTAATTAAGACGGATGGTGTACCGACAGCAACGATGGACGGTGTCAAAATCCATGATATGTACATCCATGATGCGGAGTCTGAAGGGATGTATATCGGCAATACCAGCAGCGATCTCAGCAAGCAGCATATTTTTACCAATCTGGAGATCTATAACAACAGGGTCCTACGGTCAGGAACGGAAGGCATTCAGTTATCCAATATGGGGGATGGCATCAAAGTTCATAACAATGTAGTCGTGATGAGCTCTCTGGATTGGAAAGATCCATTCCAGCTCTGGCAGGACGGGGTCTTCCAGTATAGTCAACGCATTGGAAGCGCAGAAATCTCTGACAATGTGTTTATAGGAGGTGCCAGCAACCTTTTCACGCTAAGATTATCGGCAGCACCCGGAGAGCTACTTGATCCGACTGATGAAGTCGTGTTCCGCAACAATTACTTCTCCTATGGACGAGATATCCTTGCCTATGTTCATAATACGCCTTCCAACTACGCGTCGAAATTCCGGTTCGAGAACAATATCGTCCAGCAATTCAATTACCAATATGATGAGTTACCTAGCGAACAAGTAAATGCGAACAAACTGCTTTATGTTCAAGACAATACACACAATTCGATGATTTTCCGTAACAATACTCTTGATGGCGAGCAAGTATTCATTGATGCAATTGGAGGAAATAACGGGACTACAAGCAACATATCGGCAACAGACAATAGCACGTTAGCTGATGCGGCACCAATTCTTTTCAGAGACGTGACGTTCCCTGTCGATTTTGACTGGAGTAAGGTGGAGAGATGGGACGATTACTCGGATTTGTATAAAGAGCCGATCTATTTCAATTATGGCGATTATGTTTATTATTTCCCAACCGGTGAATTGTACGAAAGCATTGAGCCGGGAACCCACACGGGCAAAAATCCTACGACGAATCCATCTACCTGGAGGCTCTTGACGCGGATGAAGGAAGACTTCAGACTCGACCCAGCCTCTCCGTATCAGGGCATAGGTCTGTTAGAAGGAGGTACGGAGACGCAAGATTCCACGCCGCCAGTCATCGAATCATTGGAGCAGCTGTCGTTCTTGCAGACCGAATCAGTTGCTGTAGACATTAAGGCTAACGATAACGGAGGAAGTGGCTTACACTCGCTTAAAGTGATTTTCAATGGGGAGCCAGTGGGGACCACGATCGCTTTAAACGCTTACGAGTTGGGGGTCGGCACGTACCCAATCGTTGTTACGGCTTTAGATAGGGCTGGTAACCAAACTGTAGTGGAATTAGAGCTTGTCATTCGAATGGATGCGAATCATCTGGAGGAATTGCTGGAATACGGAAGTGTTAACGAATGGATTAGCAATGACGGTATCCGCAACAGCTTGATGTCTCACGTGAAAAATATTCAGCGAGATCAAGGCAATGCTAAGAAATTCGAAAACAGCATCCAATCCATGACTAATGCAGTAAGCTCGCAAAAAGGCAAACATATTAACGCAGCGTTCGCAGACGTCATTCTCGCGGATTTGGCGTTTCTTCAAAATACCATAGGTAACTGAACCGTCCCGTGTATTCGTCTTCGCTCATCACCTGCATGAAAACCAGACTCGAATCGTTTGACATAGTCCGCTAATGCGGTTATGTATAGATTTCTATGAGGAGGTAAGTAGTGATGAAAAAAATGCTCACGAGTACGTTGATTGTCAACCTGATGTTGCTAGCGTTTTGGCTCACGGGAAGCACTGCAATGGCAAATGGAGCGTTGCAGTTGATTCAACCTTCCGCTGCCGGAGCGGCGACGGGAAGTACATTCTTTCCGTTAGAGAATGCTTTTGACAGTACGGATGCTGCGCTCGATGGTGCCGGGGTGCCAGTCGGCGGTGCAGGACCGAACAATGCGCCAGCCTATTCCACGAGCCGGGTCGGATATGTGGATCTCGGCCCGAATTGGGCAAATGTACGAATCACATCTACCTGGACGAAGTATAGGGCATCAAGTGTCGGTGATATGACCCCCTATACTGAGCTGTGGTGGGACAACGATATCGACATGACCAATGACAGTGGATTAACGGAAACTCATCTTAACTTCAACAGTGTACAGGATCTCCCCAACACAGGCACTACAACACCTTGGATACAGGACAATGACGTAAGCCTCAGCCCGGTTTCGCCATCGGGACGGTATTTGATGCTTCGCTCTCCAATCAACATGACAAACCGAGCGAGCGAATATGCAATCGTGGGATATCTCGTTGAGGAGTCCTATAAAATCATTACGCCTACTGTGGCCGGACAGGCGAGTGGAAGCCAGTTTTATCCTCTGGACAACGCTTTTGATGGTCAGCCAAGTCTCGATTCTCTAACAGGTCAACCGACGGGAGGCGTAACAGCGGATGATGCGCCAGCCTATGCCGACAGGGTGGGCTATATGGACTTTGGAGCGGATTGGAGCAAGGTGAGATTAACGTCAACATGGACCCAATACAGAGCGTCTAGTTCAGGAAATCAGACACCTTATGCGTCACTTTGGTGGGATGATGACATTGACATGGTGAATAACAGTGGTTTCACGGAAACGCGAATCAACTTCAACAGTGCGCAAAATCTGTCAACCGGAGCAACGACAGCATGGGTGAAGGACAAAGATGTCACCAGCAACCCTGTGGTGCCGAAGGCCAGGTATTTGTTAGCACGCAGTCCTCTTGCGATGACGAATAGGGCCAGTGAATATGCGTTCGTTGGCTGGATTGACGAGAATGGCAACGGGATTCAAGACTCACCCTATCGTGCTGTAAGTGGAATAACCTTAACAGGAGCGGGGGGAGCCACCAGCCTATTAACGGGCAGTACACTGCAGATGTCGGCTGTTGTGCAGCCTTTCGATGCAACGAATGCCAACATCACTTGGTCGGTTGTGAACGGAACCGGAAGCGCTACGATTACTTCAAGCGGCTTGCTGACAGCGGTATCAGATGGGAACGTAACGGTAAAGGCAACTGCGCAGGATGGATCCGGTATATTTGGCACATTCGATCTGGCCATCTCACAATACAGCCAATTGATATTGCCCGTTCAAGGGGCTACTACCATCTACTACATTGACTTGCAAGCCTCTTTCCCAAATGTCAATTGGCTGACACTTGAACGGCTCTACATCCCTGCCGGGAATTATCAATACATTAAACTTGGGAATCTACCGCAAAGGACGGCCAGTAATCCTCTGATTATTACAAACTATGGCGGTCAGGTAAAAGTCAGCGGCACCTATTCGTATACGTTGTCCATCGAAGGCGGTAAACATTGGATTTTAACAGGCAAATATGACAGTGTGCTTAAAACAGGTCATGTCAATTTCCAAGGGCATCAGAATGGAAATTACTTGACTTCCGCAGGCAAATATGGAATTGAAGTGGGCCGCAACGATTCCAATGGCATCAGTGTAAGCAAGAACGCCACAAACTTCGAGCTTACGCATATAGAGGTTGCCCATGCCGGATTCGCTGGTCTATTGATTAAAACGGACGGTGTTCCGACGGCGACCATGGATGGCGTAAAAATCCATGATATGTACATCCACGATTCGGAATCGGAAGGGATGTACATCGGAAATACCAGCAGTGATATCAGCAAACAGCATATCTTCACCAATCTGGAAATCTTTAATAATCGAGTCTTAAGGTCCGGTACGGAAGGTATACAATTGACCAATATGGGAGATGGCGTCAAGGTTTATAATAACGTTGTCGTCATGAACGCTCTTGATTGGAAAGATCCGTTCCAGCAATGGCAGGACGGTACCTTCCAGTATGGTCAAAGAACGGGCAGTGCTGAGATCTATAACAACGTATTTATCGGCACCGCCAGCACCTTATTTACATTAAGATTTTCTGCAGCTCCAGGGGAGACACCAGATCCTACAGATGAAGTTGTGATGCATGACAATTACTTCTCCCATAGTAGGGATATATTTGCCTATATCCATGATACGCCTTCCAATTATGCATCGAAATTCAGGTTTGAAAATAATGTGATTCGGCAAATCAATTTCCACTATGATGAAATTCCTGGTGGACATGTGAATTCGAACAAAATGTTCTATGTTTCGGACAATACGCACAATCCGATGGTCTTCACGAACAATACACGAGATGGCGGGCAAGTTTTCATTGACAGCATAGCTGGAAATAACGGGACATTAGGCAATATTACCGCAACGGGTAATACGACTAATGCAAGCTTAGCTCCGATTAAATTCAAGGATGTGGCGCCGTTCTCTTCTACCTTTGATTGGAGCCTAGTAGAAAGATGGGATGACTATTCGGATTTATACGCTGTCCCGATTTATTTCAATTACGGAGATTATGTGTATGATTTCCCAACAGGTAATCTGTACAAAAATGTGGAAGCAGGGACCCACACGGGCAAGAATCCGGCTACAAATCCTGCTACATGGAGTCTTCTGACACCGATGAAGGAGGATTTCAGGCTGGATGCGACATCGCCTTATCAGGGAACGGGTCTTCTGCCATAGTGAATCGGGATAGGTTATCCCTATGTATAATCAAGCCGTTCTGCGTAAGCAGGACGGCTTGATTGGTGTGAGAATCCTGTTAACCCTATGCATTTCGGATGATCTCCTCCTTGTTGGGTACAGGCGCTGGCGATAGAATAGAGATAAAGGAACTTCTAAATTTTAGAAAGAAAAAGTCAGGTAGGGGGAATAGAGACAATGTCTCAAGAAAAGCGGACGCTAATCTACGAAAATAAGCTGGCATCGATTGAGGATATTCAGGACTTCAAGTTGGAAGGCAAGGCCAAAATCACATTTCCTAACGGCAGGCTGCGGATGGAGAACGCGCTCGACGAAAGCTTGGAACAAATGGCCAATTATGTGTTCTGGTGCCCTGAAGAATTTCCTGGAGACATTCAGGTGGAGTGGGATTTTTGGCCAATTAAGGAGCCTGGTCTGAGTATGATGTTTTTTGCTGCAGCTGGAAAGTACGGGGAAGATTTGTTCGCGACCAATTTGAACGAACGGTCTGGTCAATATGCACATTACACGCACGGAGACATCAACACGTTGCATATTTCTTATTTCCGGCGTAGGTACCCAGATGAAAGAGGCTTTCATACATGCAATTTGCGCAAAAGCTATGGTTTTCATTTAGTAGCTCAAGGCGCGGATCCGATTCCTAATGTGGAGGATTGTATATCGCCCTATCATATGGTACTTCGGAAGCAGGGAGCGAAGGTCCGTTTTGCAATAAACGAACTGCCTATATTGGAGTGGGAGGACGATGGCACAGAATTTGGTCACGTTCTGGGCAGCGGCAAGATCGGTTTACGTCAGATGGCTCCTTTGATCGCTGAATATGCGAATTTACAAGTGTACCGTCTGGATGAAGACGAAACAACCTAATAAGAATAATAGATAATCGTTCGACAACCCAAGACGATTCCTATGCTTTTCGGTTGATCCCCTTATTGTTTGGTGTAAACGCTTCACTTACAATTTAAGTAAGAAGAGACCAAGATACATCTCAGTAAAGAGGGAGGCGAACTTCATGAGTACTGCACCGACAAGTGCGAAGGATGCGGCGCTTCAGAACAAGCACACGCGACTTGCCGGAATCCCAACATTTCGTTATATGAGGCGTTTTTGGCCGTTTTATGCGATGTTGGCACCAGGAATTTTATACTTTTTAGTATTCAAGTATGTTCCTTTATTAGGAAGCATTATAGCGTTTCAAGAGTACAACTTGTATGGCGGCTTCTTGCAAAGCGATTGGGTAGGCTTCAAATGGTTTCAGCAGTTTTTCGAGTTTGTACATTTCCGACGGTTGTTATGGAACACGTTGGCCATTAGCTTTTATCAACTGATCTTTGCTTTTCCTGCTCCGATCATACTTGCCATTCTATTGAATGAGATCAGAAGCATGGCGATGCGCCGAACTATACAGACCATCGTTTATTTGCCTCATTTTCTATCGTGGATCATCATTGCGGGCTTCGGTTACATGCTGCTGTCCCCCCAGATCGGACTTATTAATCATATGGTAAAGGCATTTGGTTACGAGCCGATCTTTTTCCTGCAAGAGCCGAGTTGGTTTCGTACGATTGTTGTCAGCTCCGGCATGTGGAAAGAAGCGGGTTGGAGCGCAATTGTTTTCTTAGCGGCAATTGCGGGAATCAATCCTTCGTTGTACGAAGCAGCTCGAATCGATGGAGCAAGTCGCTGGAGGCAGCTCTTGCATGTAACGCTTCCCGGTATGATGCCGGCGATCATGCTGCTTCTGCTATTGAAAATCGGGCATACCCTCGATCTGGGCGTCGAGCAAATCTATGTCTTCCTGAGTCCAATTACATATGAGGTTGGGGACATTATCGATACGTACGCTTATCGGGAAGGCATTCTCAAAGGTGAATACAGCATGACTACCGCGATTGGATTGTTTAAGTCAATTGTCGGGTTCGCACTATTGATTGCTGCTAACCGGATCAGCCGCAGTACGACTGGCGAGCGTCTATTCTAAGAGAGGGGGAACAAGCAATGCGCTATCGTCTCACATTCGGAGAAAAAGTCTTCGATGCGTTTAACTACATCGTACTGCTAATTGCGTGCGCTGCTGTTATGCTGCCCTTCCTCAATATCATTGCAAGCTCGCTTAGTTCGCCGGAGGCGCTAATCCGGGGGGAAGTTACTTTTTGGCCCAAAGGTCTAAATGTTACGAATTATCAAGTTGTGATGGAAAATAAAGTGTTTTGGAGATCATTTGGCATCACCCTATTCATCGTCGTTGTCGGAACGGCGGTCAACATGTTCATGACAGTCGTAACCGCATATCCGCTCGCTAAGCAGGGACTTAAAGGGAAAAATATCATTCTGCTGCTGATTGTCTTCACGATGATCTTCCAAGCGCCAATGATTCCCACGTACTTGATTGTAAAAAATCTTCACTTGCTGAACACGGTATGGGCGTTAATTATTCCTGGTGCGATTTCGGCCTTCAATATGTTCATATGTCTGACCTTCTTTCGGTCGCTGCCAGAGGAACTGTTCGAGGCTGCCCGTGTAGATGGTATGAAGGAGTTCTCCATTTTGTGGCGAATTGCAGTTCCTTTATCAACGCCAATCATGGTGACTTTGATTCTCTTTTATGCCGTCAGTCATTGGAATAATTACTTTGCCGCTCTGCTGTACATCAATGATTTCAAACAGAGACCGTTGCAGCTGTATCTTTACAATTTGATTGCACAGTTTAACATGAACGAGGAAATGGCTTCCCTTGTTGAATCCAACGTCGTCCTTTCACCGCAAGGTCTGCAGATGGCAACGATTCTAGTCGCGACAGTTCCAATTCTTTTGGTTTACCCTTTCATCCAGAAGCACTTTATTAAGGGCGCACTCATCGGTTCGATCAAAGAGTAACACGCTTTGATTCATAAACAAGTTCTGAGAGGAAGGTTTATATGAGAAAAGGGTTTATGCAAACAGCATTTATATTGTCCGCTTTCTCGCTAATAGCTTCAGGTTGCGGAAACGGGGAAGACAATACGGTCAGTACGCCTGAAGCAACCAAAACTGTAGAGGCAACGCAAGCACCTACCGCAACACCAGCGGCACCAGTTAAAATCCGGATGTTTGCTTCCGATCAGTCACTTCCTCCATTGGATGCGAATGATCCCAACATTGTCTTCATGGAGAAGAAGACGAACACGGACGTGGACTTGGTATCCCTACCCCATTCGCAGTATGAAGACCAGCTTAAGCTGAAATTTGCATCCGGTGATTTCCCAGATGTCTATCAATCCTGGTCAGGCCCTGAAGCTGACCTGATTGCCGCAGGCAAGGTTCTCGAACTGAACGATCTGATCGATAAATTTGGTCCAAACTTGAAAAAGAATATTCCCCAAGCTGCATGGGATGCTGTATCTGTAAACGGGAAAATTCTGGCCATTCCGCAGCCTTCCAGTAATTCGAATTCAACGCTTTACGTGCGTCAAGACTGGTTGGATAAGCTAGGACTGCAAGCTCCCAAAACTTCCGATGAGCTGATGACTGTTCTGAAGGCATTCCGGGATAAAGATCCGAACGGAAACGGCAAGAAGGATGAAATCCCATTCTCCATGCGGGAGAAATTCACTTGGGGCGACAATATCTTCGGCATGTGGGGCGTCAACAACTCCTACACGGAAGTCTTTTACAACAACGAAGTGATCATCCAGAATATTCATCCCAATATGAAGCAATCGCTTGGATTTATCAAATCGATGGTGGACGAAAAAGTAATGGATTCGGAATTTCTGACCAATTCCAGAACGGTTTGGGAACAGAAAATCAAATCCGGTTTGGTCGGCATGTGGTCGCACACGCAACAACTGGCATGGCAATGGCAAGCTGATTTAGACAAAACGATTCCGAACGATAAACCGAATGTCGTAGCCATTCCTACTCCACGAGGTACAGGTTATGATGGCCCTCTCGGAACCCGCTGGAGCCCAGTAGCCAAAACGTACATTATCATGAAGAGTACCAAAAATCCGGAAGCCGTTATCAAATATTTTGATTGGCTGATGAGTGAAGATGGCCAGATGTTCACCGATTTGGGGCAAGAAGGAGATTCGTATAAAAAGGAAAACGGCAAGATCGTAGTTGATACAGCGAAGATGGAGAAAAATAAAGCATTTAACGTGATCTTCAAGATTCATGGTACGAATCCTGCGGTAGAGGAAGCCAAACTAAGCAATCCTGCTGCTTTCGCCAAGTTGAAGGCTGCATGGGCTGTTGGCGATAAAGAAGGCTTCAAGAATGAGGCTGTAGGTATGCCGGCTGCCAAAAACACGTACAACATTGATACGATGTTCCTTGAAGAAGGCAGCAAAATTGTACTTGGCAAAGCACCTGTTGAACACTTTGATGAATTCGTTAAAACCTGGCGCAAGCAAGGCGGCGATCAGATGGTCAAGGAGCGTACAGACTGGTACAATAAAAATAGGAAAAAATAGGTCATTGGGTTTGGAAAGCAACCCTCGACCGGGTTTCCCGGAAGAGGGTTGTTCTTCTTCAAAATATATGAATTTATAAGTTTTACATCATAATTTGGCTATTTTTCTCTATAAACGCTCCCGTCCTTGAAGGACGGAGCAGTCGTTTATTTTGCTTGTATGGGGGTGTAGATGCAGAAGTGTGGAAGAAAATACATGCATCCTTAAAATGGAAGCTGGTTAGCCTGCTCATCGTTATCATTGTGTCAATGGTGTCGATGATCGGGTTTTTCAGCTATTACGATACGTCTCGAACCATTCGGCAGGACGTTTCTCATTTCAGCGAGCAGATCTTGCGTCAAGCCAATCTCAATCTGAACCGACAGTACATGGAATATGAGCGTGGACTCCTGGTTCTTGGCACAAGCAATGAGTTCACAGAGTGGCTCAAAGTTGATCCAACGGATCGCTTCGAGCTCATTTCCGGTTTTCATTCTTTGGAGCGTAATTACTTGCGGTCTTTTCTTGTGCGCCAGCCTGAGATCATGTCCATATCCATGTTATCGGATAAAGGCGGTGAGTTTAATTACGCGCTCACTTCAGGGCTATCCAAGGATTATTCGATGGCAAACGAGCCATGGCTGAGTGAAGTTGGTCGGCTCGAGAAGGTTCATCATCGTGTCGTTCAAAGTACCGCATATGTGAATTATAACAGTAATCCGGAGCAAGTACTTATCTTGTCGATGGCTGGCCAATTTGGCGAGCCTGATGCCAAAGGGTTCCTGAAGATGGATATCTCACTGGAGCCGGTGCAAACCATTCTCAACCAGATGGAGCTTGGAGATAAAGGTATAGGACTTATTGCCAAACCAGATGGAACCATCTTGGTTCACCAGAATCAATCGCAAGTGGGCAGCGTTCTGGAACCCGATATTACCGAACAATTGACTGCGCAAAGCGGTACGTATCTTCGAAAAGAAACGCAACAGCTGCTTGTATTCGATACGATCCCTTACACCGGTTGGAAAACGGTCGCGATTCTATCTAATCAAGATATCACGTCCAGTATCAACAGGGTTCGCAACGTAACGATCGGGATCGCATCGACGGGTATCCTTCTTGCGATCATTCTTGTCACTTTGGTAGCCACTTCGATTACAAGTCGTTTGTCCAAGCTCAGGTCCCATATGAAGCGGGCTCAGTATGGGAATTTCAGTGATCGCATTCATATTGAAGGTTCGGACGAAGTATCGGATTTAAGCCATTCCTTTAACAGAATGTTGAATGAGCTCGAAGACTCGATCCTACAGTTGACGGAGACACAGGTGATGCAGCAACGAGCCGTATTCTCTGCGATGCAGTCCCAGATTCGCTCTCATTTTTTATATAATTCACTAGAGTCTATTAATTCCATGGCTCATTTAGCTGGACATACTGACATCGAGAAGACCTCCATTTCGTTATCCCGCATGCTCAGATACACATCCAACTACCAGGATATGCTTGTGAAGCTGGAAGATGAGATTGCTCATGTCAATCACTATATGAATATAAGCCGAATCCGTTTTGGAGAGGAAGTCAGCTACCAGATTCACATACCGGAGGACTGCCGTGAGGTGCTTTGTTTAAAAGTCATTCTACAGCCTATTGCGGAAAATGCCATCAAGCACGGCATTGAAACCACAGGTGAGCTGACACGTTTGGAGGTATCTGCGCAGCGGGACGGTGACTTCGTCTCTATTGTTTTTGAAGATAATGGAAAAAACTACGACGAAGAGCGGCTGGAAGCTTTCCGTACTCGACTGCTTCTGGTGACGCCATCGCAAGAAGAATACGCCTCGCTCACGAATGTCGGTCTCTTAAACGTTCATTTCCGTTTGCAAGCCTTTTACCAGATGAATGGTGTAGGTGTCGAAATAAGTAAAGGAAGCCGTCTTGGAGGTGTTAAGGTTACCGTAAGAATTCCCTATAGATTGAACAGCCAAAAGGAGCGATAGCCGAAATGTTCCGTGTACTTATCGCAGATGACGAGCACCTTATTCGGTCGAGTTTAACAAGCAAAATCGAGCAATTCAGCGAGGAAACAGTTGTTTCTGGCCTGGCAGCCAACGGTGTGAAGGCTCTGGAATGGTTGGAGGAACATTACGCGGATATCTGCGTGACGGATGTCAAAATGCCGCTGATGGGCGGGCTGGATCTGATTGCGAAGGTCAACGAGAGATATCCGTGGATGATTTCTGTGGTTGTTTCGAGCTATGACGAATTTGAATTTGCCAAAACAAGCATGCAACTCGGAGCCATCGATTATATTATCAAGCCTGTGGACCAGGAGCAGCTGAATGGAGCTCTTGCCCGAGCAATCGGTGAAGTGGCCTCGCAGCGGCGAGCGGAAGCTGCCATGCTGTTCATGCGATCGATTCCTCATCATCAGGACATGCTGCAGCGATGGGTACTGCAGATCCAGACCGTTCAACTCGAGATGCTTCCGCTCTTAGTCGTGGATACCTTGGATATGTTGGAGAGTCTGGCAGGAGACCGATTCTATTTGTTAAATCCTCTTTCCATGGCATGGTTGGAAATGATTGTGGAAGAGCTGAAGAAAGAAAAGGTCAAGATTGAGCTGCAAGAGGGCAAAGATTTGGGCCTTTGGGAAAAGACGATTCTGCAGGATAAAGTTCGCAGCTATTTCCGCTTGTGTGCGGTTCGCCGTCTGGAGGAAGGGGCACAACGGATTTTTGCAGTCACACAAGCCGTTAAGGACCAACCGTCCCGCAGGGCGATAGAAGAGGTAAAAGCATTCATAAACGACCATTACGCAGATAAGCTGAATCTGCAGGAAATTGCGGATCAGGTTGCGATAAGCAGGAATCATTTTGCCCATTTATTCAAACAGGAAACCGGAACGACGGTTTGGAACTATTTGATTCAAATACGGATGGGGAAAGCGAGAGAATTGCTGCTAGGCACCGATAAGCGAATTTATGAGATTGCACACGATGTAGGATACGACAACAGTGTTCACTTTTCTCAGGTATTTAAAGAACAGTTTGGCTTAACTCCCGCTGAATTCAAAAAACGAATGGAGCGGTAAGTCAGATTCAGTTTCCGACTATTCCGATCTATATCGTGCCATGCCCTCATTGTGACGGAGAATCGATTCCCCTAAACTGAGAATAAAGCGTTCTTATTCATTAGCTCTTAGGAGGAGTAGCATGAGTCAATACTATAAAGTTGAGCAATCTAATAGGAATTGGGCTTTTATTTCGCCGCAGAACACACCCTTTTATTCCGTTGGTGTAAATGGCGTGCATAATCAGATCGTGGATCAGGCACATTGGCTGAAAACGGATCTGGTACACAAATATGGCGGGAATCGTGAATGGTTTCCCAAATGGGCTGCGGAAAAGCTAAGCCAGGTTGAACAATTCGGCTTCAACACATTAGGCGCTTGGCACGAACCCTTCTATTGGGGAAACGGCACACCGAAAACAGTTGAAATCCGCATGTCCAGATTTGCGCCGAAGGTGAATACGGATTGGGGGACAGGCTTCCCTGATGTTTTCGACCCCAAATTCTATGCTTCTGTGGAACGTGCATGTCTGGATTGCTTTATGAGCGGGCGTGGTGAGGCCCTATTGAACGATCCAGGTGTTATTGGGTATTATACCGATAATGAAATACATTGGTGGGGACACGGGGGCAAATGGGGCAACAATGACCCCGGCAACGGTGCTAATGATACGAGCCTAGTTGACGACTATTTGGAACAGCCGGCAAGGGGTTACGGCAAGTTGGCTTGGATCGAGATGTTGAGGAAACACCATAGCTCGATTGAGAGTTTGAATGAGACATGGGGTGCCGAATATATGGATTTCGAAGATTTGGCGCATATTGCGGTTTACCGAGCGGATCATCCTGAAGCGCTGGAAGCGGATAAAATGGGTTTCCTTCGTCGGATTGCAGAGGTTTATTACCAAACGACATCGGCTGCACTCAAGCGATATGATCCAAATCGGCTTAACCTGGGTGACCGGATGGTTGGAACGAGTACACCAGAGATTGTTTTTGATGTGATGAAAGACTATGCAGATGTCATCACGTTGAACTTTTATAGCTTCGACCTGCCTGAACGTTGGATGAGTCACATTCACGATAGAACTGGCTTGCCATTTATGATAACTGAATTCAGCTTCTGTGCGGGTAGGGAAGCGGGATTTCTGATCAATACGAACGGAGCCCGTAATGTCCTTGTTAGGAATCAGTCCCGGAGGGGAGAAACGTATCGGAACTTTGTGGAAGAAGCGGCCAGGTTGCCCTTCGTTGTGGGAACGCATTGGTTCGCCATGTACGACTATGGGAATCCGCAAGGCTTGATTGGGAATTATGGGCTGCTAGATCTTGCAGACGAGCCGTATGAAGAATTCGCGGAATTGGTCTGTCAAGCGAATGAAGATGTGCTTCGGATCAGAAATTCGATAACACTGTAAGTAGGAAAAGTTGATTGTACACGCAGCTCATACGCCGCTAGCTCATTGTTCTTAGAGCTGGCGGCGTTTTCATGTTTGAAGGGAGCAATCAGATGTTGGCGTAGGGATATGAATCTTATTAGATTTTCGTGTACACTGAAAATGAAACGAAATGAACGTATGCATGTTATATCCACAAATACTCTATCACAAAGATTGTGGATAACTTTTAGAGAAGATTAGATCGAGAACGAGTAGAGAGAAGTGAGTTTAGATGCATCAAAACTATCAATTAACCGTTGAAGAGATATTAGCACGCCCCTCCTTTCAACATGCTTATATCGCGGCTGGCAAAATGGGCTTAGGACGATTGGTACGCTGGGTTCACATTATCGAGGTGATTCAGTTTGAACAATTGCTGCAAGGTGGCGAGATGATCCTAACGACAGGTGCCGCATTTAAGAACGATACGAAATCGTTCATGACCTATCTAGAGCAGCTAATCCACAGAAATGTAACCTGTCTTTGTATCGAGATGGGACACTATATTAGTTCAGTTCCCCAAGAATGGATGGATGCGGCCGAGGCTCACGATTTCCCGCTCATTATTTTCCCAGAAGCGGTTCGATTTATTGACATCACGCAGGATATCCATGCTCATATTATTAATCAGCATCATAAAGCACTTCAGGATTTGGAGAAAATATCACGTGAATTTCATCGCATGACGTTGTCTTCCCAAGGTGTCACGCATGTACTCGCTTTAATGCAAAGCAGCACCAAAGGTCAAGTTATTTATGTGCCAATCGATGCTGGGCCGAAATTCACTCCGCCGCTTGGCAAACGGGAGTCAGCGCAATGGCTGGCTTTCCTTGCAAGCAGAAGTACAGAAAGCGGGTATGACGAAACAGGAGCAGGGTTGTATTTTGAAGACATAGAGGGGCAATCCGTTATCGTTCAGCCTGTTGGGGCTATGGGCAAAACCTGGGCCCACATTATGCTCGTGCTTGATCGTAAGCCGCAGGAATATGACTATTTAATTCTAGACTCAGCCTCTCTGTCTATTGCACAGGATTTGTTGCGGAAACGGTACATGGAAGAACGGAAATTGTATTCCCAAACACTGTGGGTAGATGATCTGCTTCATATGCGTATTTATCAGGAGGAGCAGATCAAAGATCTGATCGGTGGTGAATTTAAACGTCTGAATGCGCTAACGTATCAGGTTCTCTTGATCGAATTTGAGCAGGAGCAAGAAGATGGTATGACTGCGGAAGAGGAGGGGATCGAATCTGCGGGTCTTCATTTGTCGCTTGCGGCTAGATCGATTTTTGAGGGGCAGCTATTTCATCCCATCATTACGTTAAAACATAACAGACTTGTTGTTCTTGCATTCGATAAGGCTCCTAAGAAGCCAGCGAAGGAGCGTTTGCAGCATGTGCTTGAGTCGCTTCAAGGGATGAAGGATCACGCGGGGACTCGGTTGAAGATCGGTATTGGACAGCCTATTCAAAGCTTCTTGAAGGCGCATCGCAGCTATCAGGAAGCGCTTCAAGCATTGTCATTAACCGTTACGCTGCAGCAGAAGAACGTTATGTTTTATGATGAGTTAGGCGTTTTTGAGCTATTATTTCATATCGCGGACAAAGGGGTTCTGGCGTCATTCATCCGATCCTACCTCGGTCCGATTATTGATCACGATACGCTAAAAGGCAGTGAGCTGCTGCGAACACTTAAAGTGTATCTCGACCATGATGGATCGAAGCAAATCGCTGCGCAGCAGCTTTTTATCGTGAGACAATCTCTCTATTATCGATTGGACAAAATTGAAGAGCTGCTAGGCGCTGATTATATGCTTCCTGAGAAAAGATTGGCGCTGCAAGTGGGAATTAGAGCCTATCAGCTCCTTCATCCAGAGAAGAAATTGTGAAAAGAAAAGTGGTAGTTTTTTGACAAAATGTCTAATGGCATGCGCCACAATCTCTCTTATACTTGGAGACAAGTAGAGAGCGATCCTTATTATGAAGGGGTCCTCAAGAGAGGTTGATGGGGCATGATTATTGGCGTTCCGAAAGAAATTAAAAATAATGAGTTTCGCGTTGGCATGACACCGAGCTCGGTGCTTTCATACAAACAGGCAGGACATGAAATACGGGTCGAAACGTTAGCAGGTTACAGCATTGGTTTCACAGACGAGGATTATGAGGCGGCTGGTGCAACAATCGTTGCAACCGCAGATGAGGTATGGTCATCGGAGATGGTTGTCAAAGTGAAAGAACCGCTGCCTGAAGAATATGGTTACTTTCATGATGGTTTGATCTTGTACACGTATCTTCATCTTGCTCCTGAAGCGGAATTAACGCATGCCCTGGTTAGTCAAAATGTAACGGCCATCGCTTATGAAACGATCCAACTCGATAACGGGAGCTTGCCGCTCCTAACGCCGATGAGCGAAGTGGCTGGACGTATGTCTGTGCAGATCGGTGCTCATTTTCTAGAGAAAGCTCATGGCGGCAAAGGCATTCTGCTTGGTGGTGTCCCTGGCGTTGAACCAGGGAAAGTAGCTGTAATCGGTGGCGGCATTGTTGGCGCGAATGCAGCTAAAATGGCCATCGGGCTCGGTGCTGAGGTGACGATCATTGACTTGAATGCCGACCGGCTTCGTCATTTGGATGATCAATTTCAGGGCCGTGTGAAAACGATCATGTCCAATCCCTACAACATCGCTGAAGTAGTACGACGTGCAGATCTCGTTGTTGGCGCGGTACTAATTCCTGGTGCTCGCGCACCTCGTCTAGTGACCGAGGAAATGGTAAAAACGATGAGTCCAGGCAGTGTGATCATCGACGTTGCCATTGATCAGGGCGGATCGATCGAGACGATCGACCGCATTACAACCCATGATCAGCCAACCTATGTGAAGCATGGGGTCATCCATTATGCCGTAGCCAATATGCCGGGAGCCGTGGCGCGTACCTCTACATTGGCGTTGACGAATGTAACGACCAGCTATGGACTACAAATTGCAGGCAAAGGTTTCGCGCGTGCAGCGCTCGATAACAAGGCCATCGCCAAGGGGATTAATGTGACACAAGGACATGTCACGTATCAAGCCGTCGCTGAGGCTCATGGCTATGCGTACACGGATATTTATTCGCTGATTCGATAGAACAGAATTGGGGGCCTCCGCAGGATTGCGGAGGTTCTTTTTTATGGGCAGGTGATGTTTAACGTTAAAATAACGTTAAAATGGAATCCCAGATCCCCGCAAATTCGCATTGACGCTACATTTATTAACATATAAAATTGGTGAGGTGAAACGTTTCAATTGCAGAATTTGCCTTTGAATTAGATATTAAAACAAATAAGCTTCATATGTTCCTCAATAGGAGATGACAAATTGACTACGATACAGCAACGCCAAGACGAAATTATTGCGAAAATAGCGCATGCAGCTTATAAACAGCCAGTTCTGAGTAATGGTTTTCTTTTCGAAGGGGACGTGCGTGACAATTTCTATTACGCATCGTATCTATTCGCTGCTGCTGTGGATCACTCGATTACCTTCGAAGGCGATCGTAAAGAGGCGAAGGATAAAGCAGAAGGTGTTTTCCTTCATCTACTTGAGATTCAAGATCAAGATCCAGCTAGCAGCACTTATGGTCACTGGCCACTTAATTTAAGACCAACGCCTCAAGAGGCGTCTAAGAATACATTGCCAGTTGAGCTCATGGGGAGCTTGATGGTTTATTTTGCCCAGCGATATCAAGAGCAGTTGAGTGAAGCGCTTCGTGAAGCATTTGATAAGGCGCTTCGCCATATTTACGACAGTAACTTTTATCGGAAACCGCTAACAAGTTATGGTCATCACGAAGCCAAATATACGGCTGCGAAGCTGATTTTCGGACAACGCTATGAAGATGCTGCTTTAGTCCAAGATGGTTACGAAAGTCTACAATTGACACTCAAACGAGTCACGGCTAATGGGATGACAGAATACGGTGGTCTCCCATGGTTCTGGCATTGGGTGCAGGCTTTCACCTGTGCGTCGCAGGTGATCCAAGATACAGCAATTCGGAGTGAGCTAGCTCGCATGCTGGATTATTTATGGCGTGAACGCGCGACGTTCTACTTAGGTGGCGCTTGGGCAGGTCCGCACGCGCGGATTTGGCCGCATGACATGCCCAAGGATACGAATGTACTTCACGATTATGTGCAATACGGGGACTTCAAACTGCCGGCGCACATGCCAAGAACCGAATATGCGGGATTCCTTGCGTATGAAGCGCCAGCACAAACCATTCAAACTGCCTTGCATCGGTCATCCGTACCCGTCGAAATTAAACGACAAATTCCTAAACAAATCGGTCAAGGTCAGCATGAGAATGATCATCTCCATAGTTATGTATACCTCACAAAAAGCTTTGCAATGGGCGGTATGTGGGAACGAATTCGCGAGTTCGATAACGAACAGCATCGCTGGGACATTGCGTTCCCGCTTGATCACGTGCAAGGTGTGAATCATGCTTATTTTTTCCATCCAGATTTGGAGCAGCCAGAAGGAGATTTACGTCATCAAAGCGAATACACAGAAGTGCTTTTTCATAAACAAGTTATTATGGCTACCTATTCCATACCAGAAGACCAGCCTACCTACATCAAAGGGTGCTTGCCGCTAGGTGAGTGGGTTGAGTCACCTAACGGACTTTTTGGACGGGTAGGTAACGCTTTAATGGCCGTATACATCCAGCAACCATATCATCGTGAAGTTCTGGAGGATCGTTGTTTTGTAACTAGTCGAGGTAGAACAAATGCAGTCGTCGTCGAATGCGTTGATCAAGCAAATGCAGAGTCACTCGGCATTCGCGATGTTCACCATTTTGCAGAAATGATGAAAGTCAAGCAACCTACATACGGTGAAAATAACACGATTACATATACTTCCCTGTCCAATCAAACGTTGTTGTTAAGCGGCGATCCAACGAAGGAAATCAGTAAACGTATTGATGGTGAAGTCATCGATTTCACTTCGTATACGATCGCTTAAAATCATAGAAATGAGGATGGACACATGCCTGCAGTTGATTATCCATTAGAAAAGCTACACACGTACGAAGGACGAAATCCAAGACCTGAAGATTTTGATACGTACTGGGAGCGCGCAATCGCTGAAATGAAGGCGGTAGATCCCCAAATCGAGCTTCGCCCAAGTGAATTCCAAGTACCATATGCAGACTGCTTTGATCTGTATTTCACAGGTGTTAAAGGTGCTCGCATTTACGCGAAATATGTTCGTCCGAAGAACGTGACTGAACCGCATCCAGCTATTGTTCAGTTCCATGGCTACTCCGGTAATTCAGGGGATTGGAACGATAAACTGTCTTACGCAGCGCTTGGCTATTCCTTCTTCTCCATGGATTGCCGTGGTCAAGGTGGATTCTCGGAGGATGTTGGCGGAACCAAAGGAACGACGCTAAGAGGACACATCGTTCGTGGATTAGATGATCACCCAGATCAGCTCCTGTTCCGAGATATTTTCTTAGATACCGCACAGCTTGCTGGCATTGCGATGAGTATGCCTGAAGTAGACCCTGCACGTGTAGGAGCAATGGGTGGTTCGCAAGGCGGTGCTTTAACGATTGCTTGTGCAGCACTTGAGCCGCGTATTAAGAAATTAGCACCCGTCTATCCTTTCCTCAGTGACTATAAGCGCGTATGGGAGATGGATTTGGCGAAAGATGCCTACCAAGAGTTGAAGGACTTCTTCCGCCGTCATGACCCGCAGCACAAACGTGAGGAAGAATATTTCACGAAATTGGGTTACATTGATATTCAAAACCTAGCAAATCGTATTCAAGGTGATGTGATGATGGCCGTAGGTCTCATGGACACGGTATGCCCGCCGTCTACCCAATTTGCTGCTTATAATAAAATCACTGCAAACAAAAAGCTAGAAATCTTCCCGGATTTCGGACATGAAGGATTACCAGGTTTCAATGATTTGACGTTCCAATTCATGATGGATCTTTAACAAATTAAAAAACCACTCTCATTCAATTGATGTGAGTGGTTTTTTGCGCTCAGCTTGCTGCTGGCGATATTGTCTTGGAGTGACACCGATCATTTTTTTGAAAAGCTGATTGAAGAATTTCATATCTTGATATCCAACAAGTGCAGCAATATCGCTGATTTTATCGGAGGACTCGCGTAAATACTGACAACACGCTTCCAATCGAGCATGCTGCACATAGGTTGTGTAGCTCATGCCTGTGAGCTTTTTCAATTGTCGTTGGAGCTGGCGTTCACTCAATGAAAGCTTTGCAGCCGCCTCAACTAACGTGATTGGATCGCTGCAATTCATTCGAATATAAGTCAGCAAATTTTCGATGCTTTTCATGCTGTTGTGAGGAACCGAAGAATCCGGATCGAACTTCGCTCGATGCATGTAGACGAACAGCTGCTCAACACACGATTGCATAACAGTAATAAAACCAGCTCGTCGAGCTTTATACTCGAAATGTAATCGTTCAAACAACGGTTGAAATTCACCATTTTGTTCATGAAATGAGAGGAATTCTACACCGCCATGAGGATCGGTTGCTTTTTGAAAAAAAAGTGGAATTTCTTGCTCGCCCATTATCGCTGCATGCTGAAGCAATTGGTTCATCCATGCCTGTGTGAAAATACAGTTATACACGATGAGTGGCTTATTCTGATTCGTAGATGCGGGACGAAAAACATGGGATATGCCAACAGGCAGGAAGAAGAGGTCGCCTTTCGTAACATTCATACTGACATTTTCTATATAATGGGAACCTCTGCCTTCTGCCACATAGCTGATTTCAATGAAATCATGGGTGTGCTGTTGCATGTCGAAGGATTCATGAACACGATTTACATAAAGGGGCAGTTCGGGAACGAAATATAAGTGGCCACCCGATTCTGTAATGATGCGCTTCATCGTCATGCTATTTCACTTTGAAATGAACAACAGCGCTATACAGCATTTTCCCTGCATTCGGGTCGAATACGATGTTGTGCTGGATGGCAAAAACATCGAGCATTAGCGCCTTGTTGTTGTCGACTTGATCATTGATTTTCTTTTCAAGTGTTTTTAAATCATAAGCCTGGAAAAACTCAATTTTATTTTCGATACGATCTAAAATAAAGTCCATGATCCTGCGCCTCCTATAGGTCTATGTAAATTTATGACGACTTCTCTTATTATAACGTCAATATCTGATATAGGAAGTGGAACTGAATAGGCGTATACTGGGAAATGCGTGGATCGGACGTTTTTAATACATGGAGAAAGACTTACAAGCGAGTCAAAATTGTAATAGGAAGTGATGTCGTTTTGAAGCCGACACGGTTATTGGTTGATTTCTTGCTTAAGAATTGGCTGGTGTATGTCATCGCCGCACTCTTGATTTCGGTAGGGAATATTGTGCACTCGTACTATCCCAAACTGCTAGGCATGTTTACGGACCAGCTCCAGAAGGGTGGACTCAGCAAAAGTTTAATTGCGCAGTACAGCGTGCAGCTGCTTGTCATTGGCGTGACCTTTGGCGTATTGTGCGCGATAGGGCAATACATGATTATGCGGAGCGGTCGACGCTTCGAGTTCGAAACGAGAAATCGGTTATTTGATCATTTTACCCGTCTCGGAGCAACTTTTTATTCCCAAAATGGTGTCGGTAAGCTGCTAAGCTATGTGATGAATGATGTGACAGTTATTCGAGAGTCCATCTCACTCGGGATCAACCAGATTACGAACTCCGTTATTTTAATAGCAGCCGCTATTGTTTCGATGTTGTTTAGCTCCATTCCGTTGTACGTCATTCTGATCTGTATTGTGCCCTTATTACTAATTCCTGTGTTATCCGCTAAATTTCAGCCAGTCATCAAGCAGCGCTCCTTACAAGTTCAGGAAGCATTAGGAACGATGACTGAGTCAGCCGAAGAGCAATTTGGTGGCATTCGTGTTGCTAAAAAATTCGCGGTAGAACCGATCATGATTAGCCGATTTAGCGAGACGGTCGATCGGATTCGTGACAACCAACTTCGGTTAGTACGACTTTCCTCTTTATTTGAAGCGTTAATTCCGTTTCTGGGTGCGGTATCGCTAATTATTGCGATTGCCTTCGGGGGCTATTTGACGATTCATGGGCGTATTACGATTGGTCATTTCGTTGAATTAACGTTGTATATTCGGATGATGGTGAATCCCTTACAGCAAATTGGGCGTGTCATTAATGCGCTGCAGCGTTCACGAGCTTCCTTGGAGCGAGTCAATGAGCTGCTAGCGAAGGAATCGGACATTAAGCAGAATGAGCTTGCTCAACCTACGCAGCTAGATCAGGAAGAGATTCGTATTGAGCATCTGTCATTTGCATATCCGGATGATGAGGATGAAGTGCTTCATGATATCTCACTGACCATTGAACCAGGGAAATCGATCGGCATTATTGGCAAAACGGGCAGCGGGAAGTCTACGTTGATGAAAATCATGCTGCGTATCTACGATCCACCGGAAGGAACCGTATGGATTGGAGATAGCGATATCCGTGATGTGACACTTGAAAGTCTGCGGAATCAAATCGCTTACGTGCCACAAGAGGGCTTTTTGTTCAGTACTTCGATTCGGGATAATATTGCCTTCTTCAAACGGGAATCCTCTATAGAACAAGTGGAACGTGCTGCCAATAAAGCACAAATATTGTCCAGCATCGTGTCATTTCCAGAAAAGTTTGAGACGAAGCTAGGTGAACGCGGGGTAACCTTGTCGGGTGGCCAGCGTCAGCGAACGAGCTTAGCAAGAGGAATTATTAAAGATTCACCTTTGATGATTCTAGATGATAGTGTCAGCGCTGTAGATTCGGTAACGGAAAAGCACATTATTGATGCGATTAGGAAAGAACGAACAAATAAAACGACGATCTGGATTGCCCATCGGATCTCTGCTCTTAAGCACACTGATGAAATCATCGTGCTGCATGAAGGAAGAATTGTTCAGCGAGGCACCCATCATCAACTGCTAGCCCAAGATGGTTTATACGCGGAGCTGTATGCTATTCAAGAAGGAGGTAACGACGATGTTCAAGCGGAATAAACGTCCTCAAGACCTCAGTCAATCGAAAGCTTCCTTTCGTTCGTTAGTTGTGTACGCCAAACCACACAAGCTTACGTTTGCTGCTGTTGTCGTATGCGCCTTGTTAGGCATCGCGGCAGATCTATTTCAGCCTTATTTGGTCAAAATTGCGATCGATGATAATCTCATGATCGGGAAAAATGATTTCAGTGCACTGATCAAGATCTGCTTGCTCTACGGGGTATTATCAATCTCTAGCATGTTTTTCAGCTACTTACAAAATAATTTGCTGCAATTCGCAGGTCAAAGCATTGTAGCCAAAATCCGTAAAGATTTATTTCAACATATTTTCAGGCAATCGATGTCCTACTATGATAAAACGCCGAGCGGAAGCCTGATCACGCATGTGTCTAGTGATACGGAAACATTGAACCAGTTCTTCACTCAAGTGCTCCTAAGCTTAGTGCGTGATAGTATGACTTTGATTTTCATTATCGTGCTCATGTATCATTTGGATCCGATGCTAACGTTGTACAGTATGATCGTCATTCCCATCATCGTTCTCATCGCGGTAGGTTTCCGTCAATATATGCGTAAAACGTATCAGCTATCACGATCCAAGTTATCCCAAATGGTGGCGTTCACAGCTGAAAACTTATCAGGCATGCACCTTATTCAAGCGTTCCATCAAGAGAAGGAGCAGATGAGTCGTTTTACGGATAAGAACACAGGTTATTTCCGAGCGAATCTAAGAGAGATCCGAACAAGTGTGTTATTTAACCGCTCTTTTGACATTTTGGGGAACTTATCGATTGCTTTTATTACTTGGGTAGGCGGTATTGCCGTCTTCGATAAAGCGATTGAGTTTGGTGTGCTCTACGCGTTCATTACGTATATTAGACAGTTTTTTCAGCCGATCAATAACATCACACAACAATGGAATACACTTCAATCGACACAAGTATCCATGAGTCGGATTTGGAATATTTTCTCGGCGCAACCGGAAGTCAAGGACAAAGAGGTTTCAGAATTGATTCCGTTGGTTAATGTTCAAGGTGACATTCAGTTCGATCGTGTGCATTTCGGGTATCAGAAGGATACCGCCGTCATTGAAGATTTGGACTTACATATCGCTCCTGGCGAAATGATTGGGGTTGTAGGCACAACAGGTGCGGGCAAAAGCTCCTTGATCAGTCTGCTCTGCCGGTTTTATGATGTGCAGGGGGGCGCCATACGTTTAGATGGCATTGATATTAGGGACATCTCGCAGACGGATCTCCATCGAACGATTGGCTTAGTCCAACAAGAGCCTTATTTATATGCGGGAAGTATTTTTGAAAATGTAAGGATGTTTGACACTGCGATTTCACGAGAGACGGTCATTGAAGCTTGCAAATTGGTCGGTGCAGATGCGCTCATTTCACGGATGAAGGACGGGTATGACTCCCGGATTTCAGAGAGAGGCAGCGGGTTGTCGGCAGGTGAACGGCAATTGATTTCTTTTGCCCGCATCATCGTATTCCAACCCAAGGTTCTTATTCTGGATGAGGCTACGGCTAATTTAGATTCACAAACCGAGCAGCTCATTCAAACGGCCTTGAACATTGTTGCTGAAGGAAGAACGTCTATCGTGATTGCACATCGGATATCAACAATTATGCATGCCGACCGTATTATCGTGATGAGTCATGGGGAAATTGTTGAAGAAGGCACACACACCGAGTTGCTTGCAATGCAAGGCATTTATGAACAACTCGTGCATCATTCACAAGGAAGTCATGCTCAAGAAAATGAAGCGGATGGTCGTATTTCTTCCATAGGCTAATGATCAGGTACTAGGAATAGATAGTACTTCTCAAATCAGCGATCTCCTGTAGAATTAGAAGCATGGTACGAGAGGAGATGAATAGCATGAAATCCAACAAAATCATGATTCAACTTGGTTATGTACTGGGGGCTAGTGCTCTTTTAACTGCTATTGGTTACTTCTTTGCTTCCAACTGGGAGAAGTTGAACCGATTAGAGAAATTTATTCCTATATTTGTTCTTATATTGGGGTTTTACGGGTTATCCGTTTGGCTTTCCCGCAAGGTGGGGAGAGAGTTTTTAAGTAAGTTAAGTTTATTTGCCAGCTGTATTTCTTTCGGAGTTGGGGTCGGGTTGATCGGTCAAACCTATAATTCACACGCGGACAGTTATAGTTTGTTTCTAGTGTGGTTTCTGCCAGCTGTTCTGTATGCGATCCTAACCAGATGGCAGCCCTATTATGTATTGAGTTATATATTGGGACATCTCGCTTATGGACTGTTCTTTTTTCCAAAATGGGGCAGTTTTTCCGAAGCCGAGGGAGCTACACTCCTTATCTGGTTAGGTCTTGCGATCGTGAACGGTACCTTGTTCGTCTTGTTTGAGAAGGGCCGATTACATTCCCCATTCCTCAAATGGGTGACCTTTCAAGCTACACTTTGTATATTCGTCATCATGTCCGTATCCCATACGTTCGAGAATTATGGGCTTTGGATGAACTTGCCGCTCATTGCAGCGTTGGCAGCAGCCGTCCTGTATGCACATCGGACACAGAGTAAAGTCTATCTGCTGTTCGCAGGGCTTTGGATATCAGCCGCGATTACCACGAAGTATGTTGAATTGATTATTGAGTATCATAATGAACTCTTCTTTATTGTAAGTTTGTTGTTCGTGATCGTGTTTATTGGTGCGAATGTGATGTTTATGAACTATGTACGCGCTTGGAAGCCATCTGCAGAGAATAGTGAAGCGGGAACAGATGTGGAAGCAACGACAGAAACCAAAGGCGACGGAGACTTCACCAAGTGGATCGTACGTGTACTTACGATTTCCGTCATTATCATTGGCTCTCTGTTAGGAAGTTTCACACTGATTGGGCTCGTGACTGTCGTGTTAGGGTTTGATGAGCCTGCTAATATTCTGATCGGATATGGCTTTCTAGCTGTGATTGGGATGCTATTGGCACGAGGGTTTAATGTATTAGCTCGTTTTACCATTATGCTAAGCGGGCTTATGTTGGGCACTGGCGCTGCAGTTGGTACTGAACAATCGTTGATGCTGCTTATCTATCTAGGCTTAACTCTTGTGGCTTTTGTATTTTTACAGGGATTGATTACACGGATCCTCTTCTTCCTAGCCTCCATCATTATCTTGGCTTTTGTCTTATTTGATTGGATTAATAGTGGTGTTGCCGTGCTTAGTATACTTGCGGGCTTGCTCTTCTTGCTTTTCGCTGGCGGCCAAGTGATTCGTCTATCAACATACCGTGAGCCCGTCCTTTACAGCAGCTATCCCTCTTTCTTGTTAGCACTGTTTTCCCTAACCTTTATGACGGAATCAGCGTGGTATTACACTACGAATGTGCTGTTCTTCGTACTCGTTCTAGCAGCAATTCTGATAAGTCGACAGCTTCATGTCAAATGGATATTTGATTGGTCGATGGGGTTCTGGATCGCTTTCCTCGTATACAAATATTACGATTTGGCTTGGAAGCTCCTGCATAAATCCATCAGTTTCGCGATTATCGGAATTCTGATCATAGGCATCACAGTGTGGATTGAGAAAAAGAAAGGACTCGAACCAGACGATGCTGCTCATCCGCAACTTGGGCTTGGATCGAATCGTTGGATCATTGCCTTATTAGTTTTACTTCAAGTAGCGGCGATGTCATTGCAGATTGGCAAGAGCGAGTATTTACTCAGTCATGGGAAGCTGGTCAAGTTGCAGCTCCAGCCATTGGACCCGCGTTCCTTGATTCAAGGGGACTATGTTCGCCTGCGCTACAAGATTTCTGAGCCTCCAATCTATCAAGACAACTTAGAAGAACGGTCTTCCAAAGGAAAAATAGCTGTTGTTCTAGGCCCAAGCGGAGCTTCAACCGTGTATGAGTTCCGTAGGGAGTACAAGGCTGGAGAGCAACTCGCAGCTGATGAAGTCCGCTTGAACGGTGAACGAGAAGGGTATGAAGGAATTAAGTATGGTATCGAGAATTTCTTTATCCCAGAAGGCACGGGCAGAACTTATGAACAGACTGCCAAGTTTGCAGAAGTAAAAGTATCCGCTAATGGGGACGCGATCTTAGTACGTTTGACTGAGAAATAAATCAGCATTTTTAGAAAAGAAAGAATGAGGTAACGAACATCATGTGGCTACTATTTTCCGTCCTCGCGGCTCTATGTTTTGGGCTGCGAGGAATTTTATATCATTGGTCTAGTCAGCAATCGCTGAATCGAAATGTACTACTCTGCGGCACCTTTGCCATGGGAGCGGTCGTAAGTTTAGCATGTGCCCTAGTTTGGCAGTCGGAATGGGAAATATCGGCGCTTATTGGGATTCAAATGGGGTTGTTCTCCTTCGGAGCTAACGCCAGCATGTTCAAAGGCTTCGCAGTCGGCAAGGCTTCCTTAGTTGCTATTTTGACAGGATTGCCATCGGTTGTAGTTGTACTATTTGCATATGTTCTATGGGGTGAACGGCTGAACTTGCTTCAGCTGTTTGCTTTTGTTGTTATTGTCATTGGTATTTTATTCGTTAGGTATTCCAATGATATTACGTTGAAAAACTTACAAGGTGCGGGTTGGGGTCTGATCGCGCTCCTCTTATTTGCAGCAAACGACTTGTCCAGTAAATGGACAACGCTCGTGCATGCTTCGCTATTTCCGACCTTGTTCTTTATGTTTGCAACTGGCACGATTTGCTTCGCCATCTGGTGGTGGAAAGATAAGAAGAACGCTGCGCAGCAAACAGCGCGAAGTACTTGGACAGAACGCAAGACGTTCCTATTTGGTATGGGTGTTGGTATTACGAATGTCATGGGAATGATACTAATTATTCATGGATTTGCGAATGGAATTACCGGATTGGTTTCGGCGGTTGTCGCGCTAAATGTACTGATCGTACTGTTGTACACGCGATTTATTTTGAAGGATAAATTCTCGAAACTAGAACAATCTGGTTTAGCAATTGCGATGGTTGGCATCCTTATGATGAAGCTAGTTGCTTCTTGAGATTGCATGCCGGCATGTAAATTACAACATATACTTTCTGAACTGGCGTAAATGCGTTACAATAGAAATATTCGTGCCATTAAGAATGATTCAGGAGGCTATAACGACAATGACAGACAAAGATATCGAAACACAAGCAACCGAAGAGATTGAACATGATCCAGAACGTGATCAGGCCCAAGTCATTATTACATGGTTCCAACATATCCAAGAAATTGTGAAAGAACAATTCCCTGAGTATGAAGTCGATGGGCAAATTGGCAATAACCCAACCTACGGTCCGATGTTTGCTTTTACACTTAAAAAAGACGAAAAGTCCACAGCATGCGGATTTTTCTTGAATGAAATTATGCGTAATTTCCAAACAAATCCAAATGCAGGATTGTGGATGTCCTCATTCTTCGTTGATTTATTGAGAAGCGAAGAGAGCCACCTTCTTCCGAATCCGCCTCAATCCGAAGATGAAGCCAAAGAACTGTTGGACAAGCATATTGTTCCTTATTGTGCGGCAGCCGTTCGCGAGGAATTCCCTGAACAAAAGATCTATGTAGATCTAGAGCTTCATGAGGAGCATGGCCCTGTACTAGAAGCTGGTTTTGTTGCTGTCGAAGATGGTAATAACACGTGCGCACTTCCTCTTCAATATTTAATGACATTATATTTATTGAATCGTGACCCAGCAGAACCATTGATTCAGGCGATGTATCGACTGTATGAGGAAAATAATTTAGGTCAGGTTAATAATTAGTTAATAAAAACGGCATTTCGGCCGACTTAATGAGCGCGAGCCACCCATAATGGGTGGCTCGATTTTTTTTTGCGTATGCCTACCGATTATGCAGAAAGTAGCAGTTGCAGCCATCCTAAAGTTCGCTCTGAGACGCTGAAAGTAGCAGTCTAAGCTATGCCAACTAGTCTAAACGACGAAACGCGCAACTGAGACGTCGCTAATTGCAGTCTCAGTTGCGCATCAGCAGGAAATTTCCTCCGATCACCGTAGCAGATATTCGGTTCAGATGTCCTGATAAAGCATAAAGTCATCATACGTCCGAATGATGGGAATAGCGGCACTTGTCCCAAGCTTTGCATACTTCATCGCATGCGAAGTGTTGAAAAGCACCACGGAGTCCGTGGGGCGAAGCCAGCCTTTGTCACTCAGGGCAAGCATCGCTGCCCAAGTAGCCGCGCCTTCGGGAGAAGAGGAAATGCCTTCCGAGCCTAAGCTATGCGTGGCTTGGGCAATTTGCTCTTTGGATACGGCGATGGCCGTTCCACTGCTTTGCTCGACAATCGAAAGCAACAGTTCCAAATCCGGCGGATTCGGAACACGCATCCCTGTTGGATTGGGAATAATTCTGTCCCCAACAGGCAGCGAAGCCGTGTTGCTTACACTCGTTCCTCCCAACGATTTATTCAAACCATCCACAATTGGCTGACAGCCTTCCTCTTGTACACAAACGAATCTCGGCATGTCGCAATCAATGAAGCCTAATGCCTTCAACTCCAAGAATGCTTTCCACATGCCAATAATACCGGAACCGCCGCCCGTGGGATAAATGATCACATTGGGGAACGTCCAGCCCAACTGCTCGGCAAGTTCAAGCCCCATCGTCTTTTTGCCTTCTACACGGCCGGGTTCTTTCAATGTGCCGACATTCACCCAGCCTTGCTCGGTACGGCCAGACTCAATGATCGCGGCAGCATCATGAATAAAGCCATCGACGAGTACAGTCGTTGCTCCGTACATCGGGCATTCATCGACGATGAGAGAGGGACAGTCCATGGGGATGAAAACAAACGCTTGAATGCCGGCTCTTCCAGCATAAGCGGCTAAAGCGCTTGCTGCATTCCCGTTGGACGGAACCGCAGCTTTCGTTGCTCCGGCTTGTTTCAATAAGGAAACCGCCACCGAAAATCCGCGTGATTTAAAGCTGCCTGTTGGATTTTGTTCCTCTCGTTTGATCCATAGACGTTTGAGCGATAGCTTACTCTCCCAGTCGGGTAATCGCAGTAGAGGCGTCCAGCCTTCACCTAAGGAAACGATATGGGACGGATCGTGAATGGGAAGTAGTTCGTGATATCGCCACATAGAAGGATAACGCAGAGCAAGGGAGGTTTTCGTGAACGTTTGTGCAACGTGCTCAAGATCATAGTTAACCAATAAAGTGCCGCCGCATTTGCATTTCATGTCTTGATAGCGGAAGGGCAGTTTTGCAGAACATCGTGAGCATTGCAGCTCCCATTGTTTCATATCTGGACCTCCTCAGCGTCTCTAGTAGGAGCGATCATGTTTGCTTCCTACGTGCATGAAATGATTTGATTGTACGATAGGTAGCTTTATTAGGCAGCTTTAAGAATAACTCGAGCATAGGAGCGAAGTTGACTTCAATAATCCAAACATGTCCTTGCTTATCGAAGGCCATGTCGATCCCCATCGTTTTGACCCAACGATAGGAAGGACCTAGCTGATCGGCTGAACGGAGTGCAACGGCATGCAGCTCAGCAAGGAGCTCAGAACTCTGCATGTCCTTAAGCTCTGAGCCACGGATAGCATTCTCTACAGTAACTACACGGCCACCGCTCATGCGAATATTCGTGACAATAAAGCCTTTGCCGGCCACCTTCGCGAGCATCCCTGTCACTTGCCAACTAGACTTCGTGTGTCGTTGAACCATCACTCTCATATCAAAGGGACGGCCATTCTTGGTGGCAAGGCGGATACGTTGTTGGACGATGTAGTTTTTATTTGCTTTCTTCTTAATAAATGCATTGATCTCATCTAGCTTCGTGTACGTTCGGCGTTTGGCACCATCTTGGACTTCATAGGAAGAGCTTCCTACGGTTTTGACCCGAATAACGCCATTCCCGCCATAACTGCCGGTCGGTTTTAGAATGATTTGACCATATTTGGTCAGCATGCGCCAGAAACTGCTCTCACTCAACCAATCTGTTTCAGGCAGAAACGCTTGAAGTTTTTTTGATTTGCGCAGTAGTTTATATTTCGTCCATTTACTCGTGGATAGATTACTCATTCGCTTTCTCTTCTTGCCTTTGAATGACGAGATCATGCTCTTCCACTTGAAGTAGTTGATTATGACGATCAACGAAAACGACCTGTGGTTTGAGCACGCGTATTTCCTCTTCATCCATTAATCCCATGCTGAGAATGATCACGAGGTCTCCGGGAGAGAAGAGGTGGGCCGGCGGGCCGTTTAATCCGATTTTGCCGCAGCCTTCTGGAGCGGGAATCGCATACGTTTTCCAGCGGGTTGCATTGCGCAGACTAGTGACTTGAACCATTTCATAAGGATGGATATTCGCCTTGCGCATCAGTAGTCCATCAATCGTAATACTGCCTACATAATCCAAATCGGCTTCCGTTACAGTCGCACGATGTATCTTCCCTTTACACATTAGTCGCTGCATGTGCAGTAGCGCTCCTTTATGATCACATGTTGTTCTTCACAGCGTATGAGTGAGGGGCGTATCACGGTGTAGGTAAGTGCCTATTTGTATGGAAAAATAGGCACGGTATAGCAGGAAATAATTCAGCTATTTCCCGGGTAACCGCAGAATCCGACAGGGAGTCGACTCCCATTAAACAAAAAAAGCAGAGCCTGGGCTCTGCTTCAACTTTAAATTAATTTAAGACCACTAATTAATACTAAGGTGGCAATAATCGTACGAAGTACAGTTGTAGGTGCTTTCGTTGCGAGCATACTGCCGATGAGTACACCAGGGATCGAACCAATCAGAAGATTAAAGACGAGTGTATAGTTCACATTCCCCATACTTGCATGTAGAATACCTGCTGTCGAGGAGAGTAGAAAGGCATGCGCGATATCCGTGCCCACGAGCTGTACGGGAATCATTCGGAAAAAGTAGAGCATGGCAATCGCATATAGGGAACCAGAACCAATGGAAGTCAGTCCAACAATGAAGCCAAGAACGGCGCCAATCGTAATCGTCAACCAACGCTTCTCTTCTAAAGTTTTGAGCTGCCAACGATTTTCTTTCAGCCGATGCCCAAAGAATACTTTAAACAACGTTGCGAAGGCTACCAGAATCAACACGTAGCCGAGTGCGTGCTTGATAATTACTTCTTGATTATCGAAGAAAGAATTGAATAATTTCAGGAACACGACAGCAAGTACAACACCCGGAATACTGCCCATAGCAAGCATTTTCACAAGCTTAAAGTCGATTGTTTTCTGCCGCCAATGCTGGACCGTACCGAAAAGCTTCGTAATCGAATTATAAAGAAGATCTGTTCCTACAGCAATGGAAGGATGAATGCCAATTAAAATTAATATGGGAGTCAGCAAGGAAGCGCCGCCAACACCTGTCATTCCGACCAGAAATCCAACAATTACACCCATTAGAATAATACTCAAAGTCATGTTGTCATGTCCTCTTTTCATTACCCACTAAACATATTGGATTAATTTTAGTCCCGCAAAAGGTATTTGTAAAGAGAAATTTTCCAGGCTCGTCTCTATCCCGAGTAAATCGCTTGCTATTCATCATTTCTGGAATCAGGTACAATGGACAGATGTGTCAAAGTCAGCTGAGGGAGGACAATTCATGCGTAATCGAACTACCGTGATGGTCAGTATCGTACTGGCCATGTTAGTCGCGTCAATGGACACGACAATTGCCAATACAACGATGCCGATCATTGTGAATGACATTGGTGGAAACAGCCTATATGCCTGGGCATTTACCTCTTATATGGTACTATCTACGGTTCTTGCCCCTTTAGCAGGACGTTTATCGGATTTATTTGGGCGCAAACGGATATATGCCGCGGGTATTTTATTATTTCTAGGGGGCTCAGTCCTCTGCGGATTAGCAGATAGCATGGTGCAGCTCATTATTTTCAGAGCGATTCAAGGGATTGGTGCTGGTGTGATGATGCCATTTCCATCTATTATTGCTGGCGATATTTACCCTGTGGAACAGCGAGGGAAGGTTCAAGCCTTTTTCACAGGCATGTGGGGATTAGCGGCGATTCTAGCTCCTACGTTAGGTACGTTTTTTGTAACCTATTTGAACTGGCGCTGGATTTTCTTCGTGAATGTTCCGATATGTCTCATTGCTTTACTTGCGTTGCTCCCTTACAAAGAAGTGTATCAACCGAAGAAAGCGGTAATCGACTACTGGGGTGCACTATTATTTGCCGCAGGGATATCATCCTTACTTCTAATAACCGTTGTACATTCCTATGCATACCTCTATGGTGCTATTGGTGTGGTTCTGCTTGTTGCATTTTTCCTCTATGAAAAAGGGCATGCTGCCCCGATTGTTCCCATGACGTTGATGCGCAATAAGCCTGTGGCTTTGATGATAGGGGGCTCATTTCTCAGCTGTGCGGCTCTTTTCGGAACGTCCAGTTTTATTCCTTTATTTTTGCAAAATCAAGGGCATTCGCTATTTGTAAGCGGAATTGCGCTGCTCGGCACATCGATCGGTTGGATGGTTGTCGCAATCCCGAGTGGGAAATGGGTGATACGCTTCGGTTATAAGCCGTTGCTGTTAACGGGGAACGCTTTACTTGTCATCACAGCCGTTCTACTATTCTTTATTCGAGAAGGCACCTCATTTGGCTACGTGTTCAGCACGCTTACCATGCTGGGACTCTCGTTTGGACTTCTGTTTACGGTGTCAACAATCGGTGCTCAGCAGTTAGTTGAGGCCCATCAAAAGGGGATTTCGACCTCGCTGCAGCTATTTGCACGTAACATCGGAACGGCGGTCAGTGTCACGGTAATGGGCTCCATTGTAACGAAAGCAGACATCTTCTACACCGGCATTCATGGGATGTTCATTTATGGGTTAATAGCAAGCATAGTTGCTTTTGCTGTGCCATTAGCCATTCGTTCTGTACGGAAAGAGCCGTTGTCAGGATAATAATCTATTCACAGAAAGCCGTCCGAATGTTTCGGGCGGCTTTTTCACGCTTATTAGGCGATCTCTGAATCTAAAATCATGTTAACTACTCTCATTTCTAAGGTAGTCATCTGAGGTTTGTAAGGTTGTTGGCTTCGCAGTCTGGGCGCATAATGAAGAAGTAAGGAAGGAGGTCGCAATGGGAAAAATCATGACAAAGCCGCAGTCAACGGTGAGAGCCAATCAGGGTCATCGGAGGTCATTAGGACGCACGCTGTATTTGCAGCGATATTTATTAATCATGACAGTGCCCTTCATTATCTGGGCCTTAATCTTTGCTTATGGTCCACTCTGGGGTTGGATCATGGCATTTCAGAAGTATAAGCTGGGGTTAGGGGTTTGGCACAGTCCGTTCGTAGGGTTGGACAATTTCAAACAGCTCTTTCAGGACAAGGATTTCTATTATGTACTTCGAAACACAATGGTCATGGCCATTATGAACTTGCTAACAGGCTTCGTTGGGGCTATCGTGCTAGCCTTGTTATTAAACGAAGTTCGTGTAACCGCATTCAAAAGGACGATCCAAACGATTACCTACATTCCGCACTTTGTTTCGTGGGTTGTCATTGCAAACATCATGCTGACTTTTCTATCACCAGATAGTGGTATGGTCAATATGTTTCTAATGAAACTTGGGCTCATCGATTCACCGATCTATTTTATGGCTAACGAGGGAATGTTCTGGTACATTCAAACCGCTGCCAACCTGTGGAAGGAGCTGGGCTGGAGCACGATTATCTACTTAGCGGTACTTGCCAGTTTGAACCCAGAGCATTATGAGGCTGCAGATGTGGATGGGGCAACTCGTTTTCAGAAAATGAGATATGTGTCCCTTCCAGGCATTATGCCTACAGCCTTCCTGTTGCTTATCATCTCCTTAGGATGGACGATTCAAGGTGGATTCGAAGCCCAATACTTGCTCGGTAATCCGGTGGTCATCGGCCGTTCAGAGGTTCTTGATTTATATGCGCTTCGCTATTCCACGGAAATTGGCGATTTCTCTTATGGTGTTGCCATTAGTATGTTCAAATCGGTCGTCGCCATTATTCTGGTCGTATCGGTGAACTTTTTAGCGGGGAAAGCGGAGGGTAGTCGTTTGTTCTAGAAAAAGATGGTGCAAGTCGTTGATTTGTTAGGAGGTTGTTCATGCTTCGGCACCGTGCTTTCAGTGATTATGTCTTTACGGTATGCAATTATTTATTTCTAGCGGCTCTTGGTTTCTGTACGCTTTTCCCCTTTATTCATTTGTTGGCGATCTCATTTAATGAACCGCTGGATTTAATAAAGGGAGGCGTCACTTGGTTTCCGCGAAAATTCTCAACTTTTAATTACGAATACGTCTTCAGCAACAAAAATTTATACATGGCTGTCGTTATCTCCATAACGAGAACGGTAGTTGGCACTGTATTAGGTGTGGTTTGCACGGCGATGATTGCTTTCGCTCTTAGTCGCAAGGAATTCATCTTCCGCAAATCGTTTAACGTATTCTTCGTCATCACCTTGTATGTGAATGGCGGACTAATTCCAACCTATTTACTGATTAAGAATTTGGGTTTAATGAACCACTTCTGGGTGTACATTCTGCCTATTCTCGTAAGTGTCTATAATGTCATCATAATGCGAAGCTATTTCGAGCAACTGCCGGAGGGAGTCGTGGAATCTACGCGAATCGACGGGGCCAATGAATTTCAAACGTTATTCCTTGTTATTATTCCGATCAGCTTACCTGTCATTGCAACGATTACCTTGTTCATTGGGGTACAGCATTGGAACTCTTGGTTTGATAATTACTTATACACGAGCCGTAATCAGGGATTAAGTCTTTTGCAATATGAACTCATGAAGGTATTACTGCAATCGGTTTCACAGTCAGCGACGACAACCGCACAGATGGGGGCTAATAACGTAGCTAAGCTGAGCCCGCAGTCGATTCGTGCAGCGTTAACCATTGTTGTTACTTTACCGATCCTATTCGTATATCCCTTCCTGCAAAAGTACTTCGTTAAAGGAATAACTGTCGCTGCGATGAAAGAATAAGAGATGGCGCAGCACCAAACGTAATATCAGACGGAAATAACATTCCGCAGATATATAATCAATTTTAAAGTGAGAGGGTGTCCTATGATTAGAAAGAAAAATGCCCGTCATTTCCTATTACTTTCCGTAAGTTGTATGGCTGCAATTACATTCTCGGGTTGTACGTCTTCCAGTACGGATACGGAAACTGCAACGCCAAAGGCAACAACAGCGGAAAGCACAGCAGCGGCAACCGCCGCAGCCTCACAGAAGCCAAATGTAACCCCAGTTACCTTCTCCATGAGTACAGCAGACAACAAGATCTCGTGGGATAACCCAGTCAGTAAGAAGCTTACAGAGAAAACAGGCGTTTCCCTAAAATATGATTTGATCGTGGGCGATGAGAAACAGAAATGGGATATTTGGTTAGCTGGCGGCGATTATCCGGATATTATTCCGCTGGACCCTGTGCATATCAAGAAATACAAGGACGCCGGCGCGATCATTCCATTAAACGATTTGATTGATAAATACGGTCCGAATATCAAAGCGAAGTATGGCGAGTATTTCAATCTTTTGAAGTCTGAGGATGGCAAAATCGATTCGATATCCAGCGTGCTTTTGAACAAAGAAGCATCACCTGATGCCTCGCCGAACTTTATCATTCAATATGATGTGTTGAAGGAAGCGGGCTATCCGACAATTAAAACATTAGATCAGCTGTATGACATCATCAGTACGTATGTAAAGAATCATCCGAAAATTGATGGGAAAGAAACGATTGGCTATTCAGCGGCAATGGCTGATTGGATTATGGATGCACAATTCAACAACCCCATTACTTTCGCTGCTGGCTTATCGGATCATGGCAACTTCCGTATTGCTGCTGACGGGAAAGTAACGTATAATCCGCTGTCAGATGACGCCAAAACCTATGATCAATTTCTGAATAAATTGTACACGAATGGTCTCCTGGATAAGGAAACATTCTCGTTGAACATGGATGGTATGCGAGCCAAAATGGCGCAAGGTCGCGTACTCGCTGCATTTGCCCCGTCATGGGTGGTTGGCGATACAGAGAAATCGCTGCGTGCTGCGGGTAAACCTGAACGCGCTTACGCACATATTCCGGTTTATTTCAAAGAAGGAACAGTGGATCACAATAACACCATCACACCAACAGGTGGGGGTACGGGTCAGTGGGTCATCACGAAGAACGCCAAAAACCCTGAGCGCATCATTCAATTCATCGATTATCTGTTCTCGGATGAAGGGCAAATTTTGACACATTGGGGTATTGAGGGTTCAGATTACGAAGTAGTTAACGGCAAACGTCAAGAAACGAAAGACAAAATTGCCAAAGTGGCAGCGGATCCTGACTATGCGTATAAATCGGGACTTAAGAGTGTCAGCAGCGGCACTGCAGGAGACTGGTTCTCACTGGGTAATGGCACGAAGCTAGGTGATGGTGACTACGCGACGCCAGTGACTAGAGATTCTGTCGTTGCGAACTATGATGCCATGACGAAGGAAGTATTATCGAAATACGGCAAGAAAGTATGGGCGGACTTCCTGCCGCCTGTTGAGAAAGTACCTGGCTATTTATGGCAGCTAACGCCGCCAGACAGCACAAAGGTACCTGGGCAAAAAATTAGTGGCGATTGGCGTAAACTGGTTCCTAAAGTTGTGATGTCCAAGGATGCTGCGGAGTTCGAAAGTAATTGGCAGTTAATGAAAGATACGATTGTCAAAGATGGATTAGCCGCATATGAAGCTGATTTCACGAAATTATGGGCTGATTTTAATACGAGCTATCATAAACAATTAGGGAAATAAATAAGCGTTGTGTCATAGGGTGGAACACTCCTTATCTTGCACTTAAGATAAGGAGTTTCCTGTGGTATAGAGGGGAAAACTGCACGATAGAGAATGTATGTTAGAAGGTGAGAAAATCCGACCTAATTGAGATACGCCAAGGGGATCAGAGAGATGAAAATCCGCACCAAGCTCATTATTACTCATTTACTCATTATGCTGGTTTTGCTCGGTTCTCTTACGTATGTGCTTGTCAAACGCAGCAGCGATCTCGTATTTGACAATATTATTGAAAATGCCAACCTGTCACTATCACAAGTCCGTGTTAACTTGGATCATAAATTAGGCTCTTACGAGGATATTGCGAATACGCTTTATTTAAATACGTCCTTACAAACCATGCTGATGAAACATTTTCCAGATCTGCGGGATGCGTACGATGAATACTTTGCCAATTATGAGCCTTTGGACTCTGCGGTGAAAATTACGCAAAATGTATCCCATCTTATCATTTATACAGACAATCCGTCGTTTGTTTTTGCAAACTTTCATTTGATTGATAACGATGTGAAAATAAGTGAATGGTATCAGGCCGTAATCCAAAGTCCATTTGGTGCCTATTGGACGGCTTCTTATATGAATGAATTTCCTAAGGAACGCGTATTCAGCTTACGCAAAAGACTGAATAAGCAAGATCCGAATTCGCCGATCGTCGTTTCGATTGAGGTCAACGTAAGTGTATTAAATGAGCTCATTCACGAAGAAAGTAAAGGGAAACGATTTATTTTCACCATGCCAGATGGTGTTGTCCTCATTGATAGCTCAAATACGAACCCGATCACACATCTGAATGAGCTTTCTTTTGCTAAACAAATTCAAGCGTCTGCTGAGGGCAAACTTCAATATAAAGATGGCAAAGAGACCTACGAAGTTCTTTACCAAACGCTGAATTCCCGCAATGTCGTCAAAGGGATGAAGGTTATTACGCTTATACCGGTTACGGAGCTTATGCCGAAAATTGACCAACTGAAATCGTTATCCTTCGTGCTGTTTATCATTGCTTGTGTGATCTCAGCAGCGTTAATTTTCGTATTTTCCTTAGGACTAACGCGTAGATTCACGGAGCTGTCTACCAAGATGAGACGCGTTCACAAGGATAATTTCCAAAGCTTCATTGATGTCAAAGGGAAAGATGAAGTTGCCCAACTCGGTCAAATCTTTAATGTGATGGTCAAGCGATTAGGCCAACTCGTCAATGAGCGTTACCAATCGGAGATTGATCGCCAGGAACAAGCGCTTCGCACGAAAGAGGTTGAGCTGTATGCTTTGCAGGCGCAGATTAAGCCGCATTTTCTATTTAATATTTTAAATACGATTCGCGGGAAGTTACTGATTGCAGGTGATCGAGAGAACGCACAAGTTGTAGGACTTCTGGCAAAGTCGTTTCGGATGATGCTGAAGAGTGGCGGACATTCGATTCGATTAACCGAGGAAATTGAGTTTATTGAAATATATTTACAGCTGCAATCCTATCGTTATGTGGATAAATTCGTGTTTGATATTCATATTCCCGATGAAATGTTGGGGATGACGATTCCGAAGCTATGCTTGCAGCCACTCGTGGAGAATGCGATCACGCATGGGATTGAGCTCAAGAAAGCTAGTTCCCAGATATGGATTCGAGGCGAAATTATCGATGGCAATATACACCTTACAGTTAGAGATGACGGTTTAGGCATATCAGCGGAGCGATTAGATGAAATCCATCGGTGGCTGCAAGAAGATAGTACGCTTTCGCGTGATGCACATATCGGCTTACAGAATGTCCACCGGCGATTGCGGGATTTATATGGGGAAGCGTATGGATTGCTTATTGAAAGTGAAGCGGGCCAAGGAACCGAGGTAACCATGATTCTTCCAGAGCAGTCATTCCAAAGAGGTGATAGCGATGTATGATGTATTAATTGTCGAAGATGAGCCAATCGCTCGCGCATCCTTAACATATTTACTCGATTGGCAGCGATACGGATATGAGATCAAAGGGGAAGCCGAGGATGGCCAGCAGGCACTAGACATGATGAAAGCCCATTATTATTCGCTCGTCATTACGGATATTCGCATGCCAATTATGGATGGATTGACGTTCATTCAAGAGCTGCGAAAGTTCTCAGACGCTGCCGTGGTTATTCTGACTGGATATGATGACTTTGCGTATGCAAGACAAGGTCTGAAGCTTGGTGTCCAGGATTACTTGCTGAAGCCAGTAGATGAAGATGATCTAGTTGCTGTCTTGACCAAGGTCAAAGATAGTCTGGATCTCAAATATAAGACGAGCAAACAATTGAATTTAGGTGTATCTGCCCTAAGGGATCAATTTTTCAAACGGTGGGTACATGGCCAAGTGAAGAAGCAGGAATTCGAGGATCAGACGAAACTGCTGGGTATCCCTGAAGAATGGCACGCTAGCTGCTGCTTGTTAGTGGAGATGGACTTTATTCATTCACTTCATACCTACTTGACTGACCGAGAGATGGAACTGAAACGGTTCGCAATTCGCAACATTATGGAGGAAATCTGCGGTGATGCTGGCTTTGTTTTTGAAGAGTCGGAGGAACGATATACGCTGTTGATTCTTCATCCAGAGAAAAGCCTTTTAGGTGAAGCTGACCCTACTTCGTTGGCGGAGAAGCTTGGCGCGTCTATTCAACAATTTGCCAAAGAAACCGTCAGTATCGGTGTTGGTCATACGGCAACGACTTGGGAACAAGTAGCAGAGTCTTTTACATCTGCAGAAATAGCTTTAGATGGAAAGTTCCTGAGTGGACACAATACGATTTTAACCGGTCCTGCCAAAATAACAGAAGATATGGATCAAGCTCATTTGCGTCATTCTATGGAAGTGAATGTGATAGAGGCCATCAAAACCTTGCAGTTCGATCAGGTACGCCAAGCGCTAATACAATTGAAAGAAGTATTCAAATCAGGACGATTGCCAGCAAACGCCATTAAAGTGAATGTCTTAGAGATTCTCCTTCAGCTCTCTCATGTCGTAAAGGATGCAGGAGCAAACCAAACGTTCTTGTTCGATGATAAATTAGGCGATTACGAGCTTGTCATGCGGAGTAAAACAAGTGATGATCTCTACCAATTCATTGCAGAAAAGTGTATGGCTGTCCTAGAGCTCTTACATCGGATGAAGGATCAGCAGCCGAATAAAGTATTTGATACCGTAAAGAGACTGGTTCAGGAACAGTTTCACACACAGATTAGTTTGCGGAGTGTCGCACAGCAGGTCTATATGAACCCGCATTATTTAGGGAAGCTGTTTAAAGCAAATGCGAATGTCTCTTTTAATGAATATATGTTACAGCTGCGGATGGAGAAAGCCAAAGAACTGTTACTTTTTACGGATAAAAAAGTGTATGAAATCGCCCAAGAGGTTGGCTTCGGTGAGCTGGACTGGTTCTATAAACGGTTCAAAAACTATACGGGCGTCAGTGCTGGGGAATTTAGAGCATCGGTTTAGCAGACAGGAGGAGCAGGGATGTATTTCGGTGTTTGTTATTATCCGGAGCATTGGCCGGAGGAGCGGTGGGAAACCGACGCGAAGATGATGCGAGAAGCGGGAATCAACATTGTCAGGATTGGTGAATTCGCTTGGTCGCGGATGGAACGCTGGAAGGGTAGCTTCGATTTCACTTGGCTAGATCGTATAATCGGCATTTTGGCTGGGGAGGGCATCCAGGTTATTCTTGGCACACCAACAGCAACTCCCCCGAAGTGGTTGATGGATCAGCACCCCGATCTTTATATGCGCGATATGTATGGGGATGTTCGTGGCTATGGGAATCGTCGACATTATTGTTATAGCAATGACAATTATTTACCTTATATCTCAACCATTGTGGGCAAAATGGCCGAGCGATACGGCAACGATCCGCGTGTTGTCGCCTGGCAAATCGATAATGAATTCGGCTGTAATGAGACGACGCGCTGTTATTGTGATAATTGCAAAACCAAATTTCAGCTGTGGCTGATGGGCAAATATCAAGAAATTGACCATATGAATGCGTGCTGGGGGACTGTTTTTTGGAGTCAAATCTATAATGAGTGGGAACAGGTCATCGTACCAGCGTACACAGTGTTTCCGCTCCATAATCCTGGCTTGGTACTGGATTACCGTCGATTTGCTTCAGATGCCGTTTGCCAGTTCCAGAAGTTTCAGACGGATATCATAAGGAAATATGCACCGCAAGCAACAATCACGCACAATATGATGGGCGCCTTTAATGAAATCGACGCATTCAATTTATCCGAGGATTTGGATATTGTTTCTTGGGATAATTATCCGAACTTGATGTTTACCAAAGAAGTCGATCCAGCGCTTGCGGCGATGCAGCATGATATGACGCGCGGTCTGAAACAGATGAATTTCTGGGTTATGGAGCACCAAAGCGGTCAACCTGGCGGCAACATCATGTTTCCAACGCCGAAACCGCAGGAATTGCGCAGATGGACGTACCAATCGATTGCTCATGGAGCAGATGGGATCTTGTACTTCCGTTGGAGAGGCTGCTTATTTGGTGCAGAGCAATATTGGCATGGCATATTGGCGCATGATGGTAAAGCAGGCAGAAAGTATCGAGAGGTGCAACAGGTCGGAGCCGAGCTGGCCAGAATCTGGCCTGTATTGGAAGGTTCCACCAATAAAGCTCAGGTTGCGATGATCCGCTCGTATGATAATGAATGGGTGTTCGAAATTCAACCTCATATTATGGACTACACGTACATGGGGCATTTTACAAGTTATTATCAATCTTTGTATGACAATCAGATCGCAACGGATATTCTTTCACCCCAAGCTGATTTTTCGGGATACCGCATTCTTGTTCTCCCAAATTTCATTATGACCACCGATGAGCTCGTGGCCAAAGTGTATGAATTTGTTCATGCTGGCGGCATCGTTGTGCTGGATTATCGTGCTGGTGCCAAGGACTGGCACAATAGAATTGAAGCGCTAACACTTCCTGGAAAGTTGTCAGATTTGCTCGGGATTAGCGTTGAAGAATATGGCGTTCTGGGGAAGGAAGAGTACCGCAGTATTCAAATGCCTGGAAGTGAGGAGGTTTATCGCGGGGCGACTTGGTTCGATGTCATTGAGTTGCATGGCGCACAAGCAGTAGCTACCTTCAGTGAAGACTATTTCTCAGGTTGTCCAGCAGTGACAATGAATGAGTATGGCAAAGGAAAGGCCTACTACATAGGTACGGAACTAGATGCCAAGCTTCGAGATGACATTTTCAATAGGATATGTCGAGATGCTGAACTGGCCATGTCAGGTGATGGCATCGTAACAGACTCAACTCGCATTGAGATACTGTCACGGTTCAAAGGGGATCAGGCGTATACGTTTGTTATCAATCATTCGGTAGAACCCGTTCACGTACAAATCACTACCCCTATGTATGATCTGTTATCCGAGGAGGAGCTTCATGGGGAAACGCAACTGGGCGGAAACGGTGTCATGATTTTATGTGGACCTGAGTCTAATCGCAGTGCCATATTGGAGGGATAAACATATGGAAATAGGAGTCGCCTATTACCCTGAGCACGAGAAATCGGAGCAATGGCCGATTGATTATAAGAAGCTTCAAGAAGCTGGAATTCCAACTATTCGGATTGCCGAATTTGCTTGGTCAACACTGGAACCGGAAGATGGCCAATATAACTGGACTTGGCTGGACGAGTCAATTGAGTTTGCAGCTGAATTCGGCATTGGGGTTGTCCTTTGTACACCCACGGCTTGTCCGCCGATTTGGTTGGTTGAAAAATATCCAGACGTGCTGCCTGTGCATAAAAGCGGTAAAACTGTAGGCTTCGGTGCTAGACAGCATCGCTCATACTATTCAGCGAACTATTTGGCCTATTCAAAGCGAATTGTTAGCTTGATGGCTGAACGATATGGACAACATCCGAATGTTATCGCATGGCAGTTGGATAATGAATTTGGCGGTGAAACCAAATATGATTACAGTGAATACGCGAAACAAGCCTTTCAGCAATATTTGGCTGACAAATACGGGACGATCGCGCATTTAAACCAGGCTTGGGGGACGGTGTTCTGGTCCCAACAATATCAGACCTGGGCGCAAATACCGCTGCCTGTGCCGATCCAAAGTGATGTGATGATGTGGCCACATCCCAGTCTGGAGCTGGAATTTGCGAGATTCTCCTCGCAAGGATTGGTTCAATTTGCACGCATGCAGGAGCGCGTGCTTCGACCGCATATCGGTGAACGGCCGATTACGACGAATGGGTTCATGTTTTGTTGGGGAGACAATATCAACTGGGTCGAGATGTTCGCAACTTTAGATGTCGTCGGGATGGATATTTACAGTGATAAGCCGCATGAAATTGCCTTTTATTCGGATGCAAGCCGCAGCGTTCTGAATAAGCCGTTCTGGATGATGGAGTACGGCGCGGGTGCAGGTCAACTAGAGCGGGATATGCGAATTATAGAGGAGCGTGGTTGTGAGCGGTTTTTCCTGTTCAAAATGAAGCCCTTTCCCTGGGGGCAGGAGCAGGGTAGAGGCGGCAAGGAACTGCTTACCTTGACTGGTGAACCTTCGCACAATTACAACGTCATTCAGCGCTATACGGAGGCAGCTACGACGAAAGTCGAAGATGAGTTTCAAACCGAGGCCACCGTCGGATTGTACTATCACTTTGACAGCTCGTGGAGCTACCAGATCTCCGTTTCGGATCGGCTACCCTACGCCAATTATGTCGTGGACAATGTCTACCGCTCGCTATTTGAGATGAATAAGCAGGTGGATGTCGTGTATACGCCAAGGCAGATTAAGGCCTATGAGCTGCTGATTCTGCCGCTGAATATTATGTACGAAGCGGAGCTGGAAGAGGCATTGATTGCTTATGTGCACAATGGCGGTAAGTTAGTCGTTACAACTGATTTATTCCGTAAAAATGATTCGAATGTCTTCTTAACCGAAGTACCTAAGCTGTTTAGAGTTCTTTTCGATTGGCAGGCGAATAATTTTGTGACAGATGTTGTGGACATCACGCAACCGATCGTGCTTGAGCATGAGACTGGGAGAGGGAAATCATGGCTTATTGCTAGAGACATTTCGTCAGAAGAATGGCGCGAAGTGATCGAGCGTATTAGTGGCGCTATTTGACGTAAGTTGACAGCGTGCTCCCATTAGTAGAAAATTAGAGCTATACGAATATAGAAAGAAGTGAGTGTACGTGTTACTGAATGTGAAATCCCGCCTTCATGAGGGTGATATTCAACAATTACTTGGCTACAGCGTGTTTCCAGATCCAGACAGTCTTCAAGAAGCCCTCAGCCAATATGAAAATAATGAAAACACATGGTTATTTGCCTATGAGTCGGAAGGTCTGCCTGTCGGTATTATCGGCTTCGAGCTGAATGAAAAGCAGGAAATGATACTTCGTCACCTCGCTGTTGAACCTGAGAGCAGAGGGGAAGGCTTCGGACGCGGCATGCTGCTTGAAATTATTGATGACATGCAGCCAGTTCGTATTACGGTGGAAACCGATGAAGAGGCTGTGCAATTTTATCGCAACGTTGGATTCGTCATTCGCAGTCTGGGTGAGAAATATCCGGGCGTAGAGCGGTTCCTGTGCACGTATGAGGTTGAAGAAGAAGACGAAGAGTAATCATCATAGGCGAGCAAAGAGAAATCCCGAGGAACTGCGAATTGCAGCTTCTCGGGATTTTTTGGCTTTTAGGAAGATAAGTCCTTACATGCGGGATTTGACCGTTCTAGCATACTCGGATGGACTCATTAGCGTTGCTTTCTTAAATGCTTTGGAGAAATAGTGAACTGAGCTGAAGCCCAATTGCCTGGATATCTCTGTGAAATTATACGTTTCTTCGCGAATTAGGATTTTGGCCTGGTCGATTTTCAATTTGGCGAAGTACTCCATGAGCGTATAGTTCGTATGTTTTTTGAAAAGCTCCTTGAGCTGAGTTTTACCCACGCAGAACACTTGGCTGATTTCGTTTAGCGTAAGATGAGCATCGATATGCTGCTCCATGTAGCTCATGACTTTGCTAGTTAAATCATGGACTGACTTCTCCTTTGCGACGGTAGAGAGAGGCGTATCAGTCTCCGATTGAGCAGATTTCCTTAGCAGACGCACCAACAGAATTTCTAGGTAGCTTTGAATCATTTGTTCACTACCAACAGGCGAATCCTGTCTGCGAACAAGGGGATGACCGAAGGGGAATTCGAAGGCTTGTTGTCCTTCACGTACGATTTGGGCAAGTAAGTTACGTTCCTCATCATCTAAATGCAGCACTTTTTGCTCGAAAAATTGCATAGCTTTCGAATGACAATCGAACGTCATGACGATCAAATTGGGAGCTTTACCTTTGGTCGCATAGAAGCTATGAAATTCATTGGGTTTATGAAAAATGATGGATCCCTGTTTAAGTAAATAGCGCTGATCATCCGCATGAACTTCCACTTCGCCGCGATCGACATAGAGAAATTCCCAGAAGTCATGCTTCTCTCCATTGAACGAATAATCCTTTCCAAACTCGAAGTAATGCATCGTAATAACTTTTTGGATGACCAGACTCATCTTCAAATGTGTCCGCTGATACTCGGGCGTGTTCGTTTCGCTTATCGTCATGGGTGTCACTCCTGATCTTTCGATGCAATGCGTATATGTGTCTATCATAACACAGTTGAAATAACAAAAAAATCGGCTTTCAAGACAAAGAAAAGCGCCAGTTCATCTTTTATAATCAAGGTATCGCAAAGTTCGAGGGGGAGCTAGCATGAAGATAGGCGTAATTGGATATGGACTTAGAATTAGTCATGTAATTAAAGAAGTATTGAAGGCAGATGCGGACTGCCGAATTGAAGCGATTGTTGATGTACGTAAAGATCAGATTAAAGCTAAGTTACTTGAGCAAGGGTGGGATCACATTAAGTACTATGATACACCGGAACAAATGCTGGAGACGGAGCAGCTAGATGGGGCCATGATTGGCACTCGCTGTAATCTGCATACAACAATGGGGTTGAAAGTGTTACAACATGATCTACCTCTTTATATCGAAAAGCCAGTAGCTACTAACTATGAAGATCTTCTTCGTTTGAAACAAGGTTACGAGGCATCCAAATCGCCTGCCGTGGTATCCTTCCCATTACGCGTAACCTCCATTGTGGAGTTGGTTAAGGAGATCATTCAATCAGGTAAAATCGGTACGGTAGAACATGTCCAAGCGATTAATAACGTGCCGTATGGCCGTGTATATTTTCAAAGCTGGTACCGAAACGAGGTAGAAACAGGGGGGCTGTTTCTCCAAAAAGCAACACACGACCTTGACTATATTCAAGCTATACTTGGGCAAAGGCCGATTACAGTCTGTGCGATGACATCGAAGCAAATTTTCAAAGGAAATAAATCCGCGGGGCTCAAATGTGTTGATTGTGAAGATAATCGCACCTGCTTGGAGAGTACAGTGCATTCAGAGGAAGTGCTAGATCCAACATGGCAGTATTGCTGCTATGCCGAAGATACGGGGAATGAAGATTCCGGAAGCGCACTGTTTCAATATGAAAGCGGTATGCATATGTCCTATTCGCAAAATTTCTTTATTCGAAAAGGTGCTGCAGCACGTGGAGCGCGCTTTATGGGGTACAAAGGTACGGTGGATTTTGATTTCTACACAGGCATAGTCAAAGTGCATATGCATCATACTGCGCGGGTGGAGACTTATGAGATCGGGGCTGGAAGTAATCATTTTGGCGGCGATGAGAAGTTGGCACGTAATTTTACAGAAATCATGAAGAAGACCGCTAGCTCTATCTCGACGCTTGATGATGGACTGATGAGTGCTCTGATGTGTATTAAAGCGCAAGAGTCTGCAAAAACCGGGACATTCCAAACTTTAAATTGGGAGTAATTTCCCCTTATTAATTTTCTAACGATGGAGGAATATGCACATGGACCCCAAAGATACATTTCAAACCATTTGCTTAAGCTCGTTATCCAAAGTATTTGCAGATGAAGCTCCACAAGAGGCGCCTTACAAACAAGCATCGGCACTGAGAGGAGAGCACTATGCTTTCCAAATTGCCTTTACCTCCAATCAACTATTGAAAAACATCGGTGTAGAGGTCAATTCGACACTGGGGCTACCTTTTACAATTCGTGCTGTAGGTCTCGTTCCTTCTGAAATGCCTTGCTATGCGAACCATGATCAGCACGTTCTGCGAACGACGCCGGGGTTGTATCCCGACCCCTTGTATCCACTTGAGGATTCAACCGTAACCGCACTTCCTGGCCAATGGAGATCAGTCTGGATCCATGTTGAATTAGATTCATCTGTTCGTGCCGGCACGTATAGCGTCCATGTAAGCTTCCTTTCGCCACAGGGGGAGAAGCTAAGTGAAGAAGTGCTTGAATTCACCGTGCTCGCAGCAACACTTCCGAAACAGAAGCTTATCCATACGGAATGGTTTCATACGGATTGCCTTGCGACACATTACAACATTCCTGTATTCAGTGAGGAGCATTGGTCCCGCATAGGGCAGTTTCTAGAAACTGCGGTTAAACATGGAATCAACATGATTCTGACGCCGATCTTTACCCCGCCGCTAGATACCGTAGTAGGGGGGGAGCGCCCAACCGTGCAGTTAATTGATGTAAGTGTTGATGAAGGTATGATCGATGGCAGCACGACGTATGCGTTTGAGTTTACAAAGCTAGAGCGTTGGGTGGCACTGTGCCAAAGCAAAGGTGTCGAGTACTTCGAATTCGCGCATCTATTCACCCAATGGGGGGCTAAACATACGCCGAAAATTATGGCTAGTATTGGCGGGGTAGAGCAGCGGATTTTCGGTTGGGAAACAGATGCCGCCGGGGAGTCTTATGCTCATTTCCTCGGGCAGCTCATACCAGAACTTGATCGCGTCATCCATCGACTTGGCATCGCGTCCTGCAGTTATTTTCATGTGTCGGATGAGCCTACCCAAGACAACTTGGATACGTACAAAAAAGCTAGCGATCTCGTTCAGAAGCTCCTTCCTTCCAATTACCCGATTATCGATGCGCTGACGGAGATATCCTTCTACAATCAAGGGATTGTTCAGAAGCCGATCCCATCGAACGATCATATTGAACCATTCCTCAAGGCAGGTGTCCCTGATTTATGGACCTATTACTGCTGTGTACAGTACAAAGAAGTGTCGAACCGTTTCTTTAACATGCCGTCCGCACGGAATAGGATCATTGGCTTGCAGTTGTACAAGTTTGGCATCCAAGGGTTTCTGCATTGGGGATACAACTTCTATTACTCCCAGTATTCCATTCAACAATTGGATCCGTTCAAAGTGACAGATGCCTTGCATACGTTCCCTTCAGGAGACAGCTTTGTCGTTTACCCAGGTGAAGCGGGGCCAATTGAGTCAATTCGGTTGGAAGTATTCCATGAAGCGCTGCAGGATTTGCGAGCCTTACAATTGCTCGAGACGAGGATCGGCAAGGAGAGAACAATTGCCTTAATTGAAGAAGGATTGTCAGAGCCGCTTACGTTCTCCGTTTATCCGCGCAGTACGGAATGGATGCTTGACGTGCGCGAGCGAATTAATCGGGCGATTGCTGTAAACAGTTAAATAGGTTTAAAACATGAAAAAAGCTGCTCCCGCTAGGAAAGGGAGATCAGCTTTTTTTTGTTATTGACACCAATAAGGGTGTTGATCTATAGTTAAACCAATATAAAACCAAGTTAATTAATCGGAATAATAAGTTTTATTACATAATTGACGAAAGGGGTGCTCGCATTGAACATTGAGAATATCGAAGCCTTCGTCTACGTTATTCATTATGGCAGTTTTAACAAAGCGGCGGAAGTGCTTTTTTTATCCCAGCCATCCGTCACAGCACGCATACAATCCTTAGAGCGTGAGCTGGATTGTCGACTGTTCGAGCGGATCGGGAAGCAGATTTCGTTGACCGATGATGGGAAGAAATTTCTGCCATATGCTGGGCAGCTCTTGCAAACTTTTCAGAAAAGTAAAATTCAATTGAAGCAGAAACGTACACTGCCAAACGAGTTGCGCGTAGGTTGTACCGTATCCGTTTCGAACTATATCATCCCAACCATTATTCCAAAGCTCAAAACGAAATATCCAGATGTGAACTATAAGCTGACTACGGCTTCGTCCGAGGAGATCATTAATAAGGTGCTGAATCGAGAGCTTGATTTCGGTTTTGTACGAAATATTAGTCACCCGAATCTCCTATCAGCCAAAGCATATGAAGATCCCATTCGTCTATATGTCTACGAAGGGCATCCATTTATAGGGAACGAAGCCATTTGTATGGAAGATATAGGAGAATATCCACTTGTTTTCTTTGAATGCGGTTCTCTCGACTGGATGCGAATACACCGTCTATTTGCGAGTATGAAGCAACCGCCGAACATTGAATTTCAGACGGATACATTGGAGACGGCGAAGAAATTAGTGGTTGGCCGTGTTGGTATTGCATTTCTTCCAAGTCTATGTGTTGAACAGGAAGTTAAGGAGGGGAAGCTGTTTCCAATTCAGTTTCCAGAAATAGCAGGTATTTCCCTGCAAACCAACATGATTGTGTTGAACGGTGAGAACACCTTATTTTTCAACTCTGCCTTAGAGTTATGTAAAGGAATCGCGCAGTCGATTCGGGATACGATTTAACTTCTCGATATGCATATAGAAAAACTCTATTATCCAGTTCGACAACTTGATGATAAATTAAAGGCATAGCTATAATTCATACAAAACAAGTAGGAATTATAAGAATTAAATACATGGAAAATTCGGAGGGGTTCACAATGAGAAATTTCACAACACTTACGGTAACAACATTAGCATTAGCTTTGGTAGCAGCAGGCTGCGGTGCGAAAAGCGAGACAACAAATGCTTCTACTAAAGCTGCTGCTGATGCATCAAAAGCGCCAGTAGCCGCTGCAGCTGCAACGGCAGCACCTGTGAAAGTAAAGAAAATCATCGTTGGCACAGGGACACAATTCCCGAACGTAGCCTTTCTAGACAAGGACGGAAAACTAACAGGATACGATATTGAATTAGTGAAAGAGATTGATAAGCGGTTGCCCGAATATGAGTTCGAGTTTAAAACAATGGACTTCGCCAACTTGCTGCTTAGCTTGGAAACGAACAAAATTGATTTTGTTGCACATGAAATTGAGAAGAACAAAGAGCGTGAGCAGAAATATTTGTTCAATAACGAGCCTTATGCGTATTGGAAAACCAAGGTCATCGTAGCCAAAGAAAACACAACTGTGAAAACGATCGATGATTTGAAAGGCAAGAAAGCATTAACGACGGCTACAAGTGCAGAGGCCACATTGCTGGAGAACTATAACAAAGCCAATGACAATGCGATCAAAATTGTCTATCAGAGTGGCGCAGCCAACGACTTGGTCACCCAGTTAACAACAGGACGTGCTGATGGAGCACTTGGAGCGGATTTCTTGCTTCCACTCGTAGATCCGCAAAGTAAATTAAAAGTCGTTGGACCGATTATTGAAGAAGCTGAAGTACGATTCTTATTCCGTAAAAATGATAAAGACGGACAAGAGCTTGCGGACAAAATTGACGTCGCTTTAAAAGCTGTCAAAGCAGATGGCACGCTGTCGAAGTTGAGTACACAGTGGTTAGGCGGAGACTTTACGAAAAAAGAAGATAGTAAATAAACAAGCATGTCATGACTTTATGAAAGGTGAGATCACCATCATGGCTACCCAATTCGATATCACCTATGTATTTGATTTTCTGCCAAAATTACTGAACTATATCCATATCAGTTTATTCATAGTTGTTTGTTCGATGGTGCTCGGGATCTTCTTTGGATTTCTCATTGCATTGCCCCGGCTTTATCAAATACCGGTTGTGCAAAGGTTATCACAGATCTATGTTTCCTTTTTTCGCGGAACACCGATTCTGATTCAGTTATTTCTGATCTATTATGGATTACCTGAACTGCTGAAGGCGATCCATGTGGATGTCAGCAAAGCCCCAGTCTTATCATTTGTTATTCTCACATTTGCTTTACACTCTGGCGCTTATATTTCTGAGGTCATCCGTGCAGCGGTAAAAGCCGTAGACAAAGGGCAAGTAGAAGCCGCCTATTCTGTAGGCATGACGGGCTATCAAGCTTTTACCCGCATTATTATGCCGCAAGCACTTGCGATTTCGCTGCCCAACTTTACCAACCTGCTTATTGCCAACTTGAAAGATACCTCATTGGCATTCTCGCTTGGTGCCATGGAATTGATGGGAAAAGCACAGACGCTCGGAGCGGCCACACAGCATTTTATGGAAACGTACATTTCCTTATCCATCATCTATTTCGTCATCTGCTTTGGACTGGAAAAGCTATTTATGTACATCGAGAAACGCTTGCTCCAACACGAGCAACCGCTTGTGACAGAAGAGCGTGAACCATTATCACGCCGATGGTTCAAAGGTGTATGGTCCTCGCAGCCAGATAAAGGGGGCTTCCAAGCATGAGTATCGACCCTGGATTCATATGGACGGCTTTTGTTCAATTGCTTTCTGCATTGCCTACTACACTGATAATTACCGTAGTTTCTGTCTTTTTTGGATTTCTAATAGGTGCTTCCGTAGCGTTAATCCGACTATACCGCGTGCCTTTTATTCATTATTTTGCAACAGCTTATGTGACGTTTGTTCGCGGTACACCGATGCTTATGCATCTGCTGCTTATCTATTTCGGATTGCCGATGATCATTGACTCGATTGCAGTTGCTTTCGGTTGGAGCTTCCGTTCTGTGTCTATACCCATGATCGGCTTTGCCTTTCTCTCCTTCTCGATCACCGCTGGCGCTTACCTTTCAGAGGTCGTCAGGTCGGGCATCGTGTCGATTAATCGAGGGCAAATGGAAGCTGCTTATTCGATCGGGATGACAACGACACAGGCATTACGTCGCATTATTTTACCACAAGCATTAGCTGTAAGTTTACCGAACTTATCCAATACGTTGATTGGTATGCTGCACGGTTCTACACTGGCCTTTACCGTATCTGTAGTGGAGATCAACGCCAAAGCACAAATTGTCGCAACGACGAATTGGAAATTTTTCGAAGCTTACATTGCAGCAGCCTTGCTGTTTTGGGGGATCACCTTTTTGATCGAACGAGCGACAGGCTTACTAGAGAAACGAATCAATCTGTATAACCGAGGTGGCGTGTCATGATTCAACTGACGAATATCACCAAATCGTTTGGTAAAAACGACGTGCTGAAAGGAATCAACCTTACCGTGCAAAAAGGAGAAGTCGTCTGTATTCTTGGCCCCAGCGGTTCAGGTAAAACAACGTTGCTCCGTTGCTTGAACTATTTGGAAAAGCCAAGTCTCGGTGAAGTGACGATCGGTGATTTCACCGTGAATTGCAAGCGCCCCAGCAAAGGTGAGATTCATGCACTCAGGCAAAAAACAGCGATGGTGTTCCAGCATTACAATTTGTTCAAGCATAAAACGGTCCTCGAAAACGTTATGGAAGGCCTTGTGATTGTTCAAAAGCAATCGAAAGTCACGGCAAGAGAGACTAGCGTAAAAGTGCTGGAGAAAGTGGGGTTGGGAAGCAAGTTAGATGCCTATCCAAGTCAACTATCTGGTGGACAGCAGCAACGTGTAGGAATTGCCCGCGCACTGGCTCTGAATCCTGAGGTCATTTTATTTGATGAACCGACATCCGCACTCGATCCTGAACTTGTTGGTGAAGTGCTGGACGTGATCCAGAAGATTGCGAAGGAAGGTATCACGATGATTATCGTCACCCATGAAATGGGCTTTGCCCGAGAAGTGGCTAATCATGTGGTTTTTATGGATGAAGGTGTCATTGTGGAGGAAGGCAAACCGAGGGATATTTTCAGCAATGCCAAAGAAGAGCGGACGAAACAATTCCTGAAGCGTATTACGCCTGAATGGAGCTACAACATCTAGCATCAACTCAGTTATAGAAACGGAGTGTATGAACATGGGGATTAAATTGAGTATTTTAGATCAAAGTGTCGTATTTCCAGGCGAAACAGCCTATGACGCTTTTCAACATACGATTGAGCTTGTACAGAAGGCGGAGTCGCTCTCTTATAACCGATTCTGGGTATCCGAGCATCACGATTCCGAACAAGTAGCGGGTTCTTCACCCGAAGTCTTAATTTCACATTTACTGGCCAAAACAGAGCGCATTCGCATTGGCTCAGGCGGCATCATGCTGCAGCATTACAGCCCCTATAAGGTGGCTGAGAACTTTAATGTATTAGCTTCTCTAGCTCCAGGCAGAGTAGATCTCGGCATTGGCCGTGCTCCAGGCGGATTGCCTCGTTCAACAAAAGCGTTGCAACAGGGAATTACAGAAGCAGCTACCTTGACGGAGAAGTTAGAGGATTTACAACAATTTGTGAAAAATCAACTGCATGATGAGCATCCCTTGAAGGGATTGAAAGTCTCGCCAATTCCAAGTGTGCCTGTGGAGATTTATATCCTCGGAGCAAGTGCAGCGAGCGCGCAATCGGCTGCTGAGGCTGGTTTACCATATGTTTTTGCCCAATTCATTAATGGTGATCATACGATTGCAGAAGCGGCATTTGAAGCTTATCATCAACATTTTAATAAGGAAAAAGGCACACAACCTAAGCTTCTCTTGGCACTCTCACTTATCGTAGCAGATACGGAAGAAGAAGCTGTTGAGCTTGCAGGCGAATACAAGAATGTCAAAATTCATTTGGAAAACGGCAAGACGTTAACTGTCGGAACGCTTGAGCAAGCGGAAGAATATGGTCGCCAAACGCAGGCCAAATTTACCGTTGAAGAGAAGCAAGCGGAAATTACGAAGGGTACGAAAGAGACCGTACGTCAAAAACTGATCGAGATACAGCAGAAATATAATATTGATGAATTTATCGTAACGACATCTGTGAAAGATTTTACCAAACGCCTGCGTTCCTTTGAACTGCTGAGTGAAGCATTCGCGGAATTGTTAGTGTAGGCCCGAAGGAGGCATGTGAAATGAGTGCAACAATTTTCCAGCAGACGTCATCGGATTTGGCACAGAAGTTGGTGAATATTCGACGACATTTACATCAGCATCCTGAATTGTCGCATGAGGAAATTCAAACAACTGCTGCGATTCATGGTTGGCTCACGGAAGCGGGGATTCGTATTGCAGATTTCCAGCTGAAAACGGGGCTTATTGCAGAGGTCGGCGGCTTGCAGGAAGGGCCAATTATTGCCATACGTGCTGATATTGATGCCCTTCCGATTCAAGAAGCTACAGGGCTTCCTTATGCGTCGCAGGTTGCAGGTAAGATGCATGCATGCGGTCATGATTTTCATACAGCTGCAGTGCTAGGCGCTGCGATATTGCTCAAAAAACACGAGAGTGAGCTAAAGGGAACAGTGCGATTCATTTTTCAACCAGCGGAGGAGAAGGCGCAAGGCGCCGAGCTGGTGATAAGCAGCGGCGCACTTGAAGGAGTTCGCGCAATATATGGCATGCATAACAAACCCGATCTTCCTGTCGGCACGATAGGGGTCAAAGATGGGCCGCTAATGGCGGCGGCGGACGGATTCGTGATCGAAGTTGAAGGACGTGGCACACATGCGGCTGTCCCGGAAGCGGGGATCGACCCCATTGTAACGGGAGCGCATATCATCACGGCACTTCAATCTATCGTTAGCCGCAATGTTAGTTCATTGCAAAGTGCGGTCATTAGTGTGACACGCATTCATAGTGGAACTGCTTGGAATGTGATTCCTGATAAAGCCATTCTGGATGGCACATTGCGCACATTTGATGAGAATGTCCGCGCACTTGTTATCGAGCGATTGGAGCAGGTTGTGCATGGTGTTGCCGCTGCTTATGGGACGAAGGCAGCTGTTCGGTGGATCAAAGGACCACCATCTGTGTTCAATGATAAGCAATTAGCGCTGTTGGCAAAAGAAGCTGCAGAACAAGCTGGTCTGAATGTCATTACACCTGTGCCGTCACCAGCAGGCGAGGATTTTGCTTTTTATCAGAAGAAAACTCCCGGTGTCTTCGTATTTATGGGCACATCAGGTCCACAAGAGTGGCATCATCCTGGTTTTGATATAGATGAAAGAGCTTTGCCGATTAGTGCGCGATATTTTGCTATTTTAGCTCAAAAAGCCTTAAAAAACCTATCATCCGACAACCCATTGGAGGTATCCATATGAGTACAACAATTCCCGATTTATCAGCCTATTTGCACACGCATCAACAACTTCAGGAAGCTATCCAGGGACTGAGCGGAGAGCAATTGGTTTGGAAGCCAGCGCTGGATAAATGGAGCGTAACGGAGGTTCTATCTCATTTGGCCGACCATAACATTGTCGTTTCGTTCCGAATCCGTGCTATTATTTCGGGTGCATCGGCTATATTGCCGGCATTTGATCAAGATCCATGGGTCAGCAGTGCCAAAGCCAATGAAGGTTTAGCTTCCGATATTTTAGTTTTATTTCAGTCTTTACTCGTGTATAACCATGAGCTTTTTGGCCGATTATCTCCCGATGATTGGCAGAAAACAGGCGTTAATTTCAAAGGACAAACACTCACACTCAAAGATGTTGTTGACTCCTTTATTGCTCATGTGCAGGTTCATTTGGCACAAATTGCACGAATCAAGAATGCGTTGGAAGCGCACGTTTAGGGAGGGATTCAGTATGACGGATGCAAAAGTCGTTCACATTCGGGATGCCAATGATGGTGACCGTGACGCGATTCGAAGAGTTCTTGAAGATGCCTATGGTCAGTATCGGGATGTACTGCCTCCAGAAGGCTGGGATCAATATAAGGAAAATATTATCGCTTCTGTGGATAGTAGTAAGCCTATAGCACGGATTATTGCACTAATTGACGATGAAGTTGTGGGTAGCTCTCAGTTGTTCCAATCCTCCGAAGCCGCTTACGGCGCGCCAGAGCTTGAGATTGAGTCACCTATTCTTCGTTTACTAGCGGTTTCTCCAAGTGCTAGAGGCAATGGAATCGCTACCGCATTGATTAAAGCAAATGTAAGACGCGCTGCGGAGTTAGGTGCTGCTACACTTCATTTGCATACGTCGGATATGATGGAATCGGCTGTGAAGTTGTATGAACGTTTAGGCTTCGAACGCGCTTATGACAAGGATATTCAAAAAGGTGAAATACTCGTTAAAAGCTATCGGTTACACATACAGACTGCAGCGATATTGTGAAAGGACGGAGAGAACGATGACGAAACAAAAGCAAATCAAACTAGGCGCCATCATTCATGGCGTAGGTGGTCATGTGTCAGGCTGGAGACATCCTGAGGCAATTACAGATGCCAGTGTGAATTTTGGCTTTTATAAACAACAAGCACAGAAAGCCGAGTCCGGTAAATTCGATCTTGTATTTATCGCTGATGGCTTATATATTACGGAGAAATCGATCCCACATTTCCTAAATCGATTCGAACCAATTACCATTCTATCTGCGTTAGCCTCGGTCACCTCGCACATTGGACTGGTGGGGACGTTATCGACGTCATACAGTGAGCCTTTTACAGTGGCCCGTCAATTTGCTTCCATTGATCTAATCAGTGACGGTCGTTCCGGTTGGAACGTCGTTACCTCTCCACTAGAAGGTTCAGCTAAAAACTATAGCAAAACGGAGCACCCATCTCATCCCGAGCGCTATCGGATCGCCAATGAATATTTGGAAGTGACACGCGGGCTATGGGATTCGTGGGAAGATGACGCTTTTGTACGTGATAAGGAGAGCGGTGTGTTTTTTGACCCCAGCAAGCTCCATACATTGAACCACAAAGGTGAATATTTCTCTGTCCAGGGGCCGTTGAATATTGCTCGTTCAAGACAAGGACAGCCGGTCATATTCCAAGCAGGCGCTTCAGAAGATGGCCGAGCGTTTGCTGCGAAAGTGGCAGATGCGATTTTTGCAGGACATGAGTCGATTGACGAAGCGAAAGCCTATTATGCGGATATCAAAAAGAGAGCTGCCTCCGAAGGCCGTAATCCGGATGAAGTAGTTATTCTACCGGGCATTGCCCCGATAATCGGACTCACAGAAGAAGAAGCCGAGCGCAAGTATCAAGAAGTTGCGAACCTCGTCACCATTGACAAAGCGCTGGATTATCTAGGCCGATTCTTCGAGCATCACGATTTCTCTCAATATCCGTTAGATGAACCATTCCCAGAGCTGGGTGATTTCGGGAGCAATAGCTTCCGCAGCGGAACTGACAAAATTAAGCAAACTGCCAAAGAGAAGAACCTTACGCTGCGCCAAGTGGCTTTAAATGTAGCTACGCCTCGTAACGAATTCACAGGTACTCCTGAATATGTGGCAGATCGCGTGCAAGCATGGTTCGAAGAAAATGCCGCAGATGGTTTTATCATCGCCGCTGCATTGCCAAAAGGATTGGACGACTTTGTTGATCACGTTGTGCCAATTCTACAGGAGCGCGGATTGTATAGAACCGAGTATGAAGCAGATACGCTTCGTGGAAACCTCGGCATCCCTGTACCGGCGAATCGATACACGAAGGTGAATGTGTAGTTAAAATTTGAATCACTAGGTATCTGTAAGACTGTCCACATGGCTGAAAAGCCAGTGGGCAGTTTTTTCTCTGTACCAAAATCGTATCCAAAACATAGCAGCTAACTTAATTACTCACCCGAATTACCCAATCCATGGCCCCCACGGAGGATACGGACCTTACGGACCCCAAGGACCCCACATAATCCACTCAACCTAGCCCATCTCACGGGAACCTATAGACGCACCCCACGGTGTTCCCCACTAATCTATCGAGAGAAACCATTTTCTGAGGTATCTACAATAAATAATTGGAGCTAGAAGCTTCCTTTGGAAGAACGATTTATGACTTTTCGAGTAAAAAGGGGAGCTGGATTTTTCGGAAATAGAATAATTATTAAGTTTACTTTAGCGAGTTATTGAATTACCTTCATGCCACTTGTAGAGACCACAGAAAATGCCTTTCAGTGAAATAGTCTGTCGAACATGAGCATGTATCTCAATTTTTTCAAGACTTTAGTCAAGTTCCGTACCTTCGCGCATATACTGTGTTAGATTCTTATCTTTATGTTTGTTCGAAAGGCAATTAATTGCTCTGAAAGCGATTACGTATCGACATTTACGTGACAAAATTCACAATGATGACAGGCCCACCAAGGCCTGTGGTAAAACATGCAAGCCACTTCCCCGCAGAAATAGGAGGGTGCAGAGATGCTGCATATTGTCGTCTGTATTAAACAAGTACCGGATTCTAGAGAAATTCGCATTGATCCCAAGAATAATACGCTCATTCGTCAAGGTGTTCCCAGCATTGTGAATTTCTATGATATGCATGGTTTGGAAGAAGCATTGCGCATTAAAGATGAGCAAGGTGCGCGCATTACAGTTGTCACGATGGGACCGCCACCCGCTGAAAAAGGACTTAAAGAATGTATTTCTTTAGGCGCTGATGATGCCGTGTTGGTGACGGATCGCGGGTTCGCAGGAGCGGATACGCTAGCGACTTCCTACGTTGTTGCTAGAACAATTCGCAAAATTGCGGAAACGTGGGGGCCGGTGGATATCGTATTTTGTGGAAAACAAACGTTAGATGGTGATACAGGACAAGTTGGCCCAGGCGTAGCCTGCCGATTGGATTTGGAACAACTTACCTATGTGAATAAAGTGGTTAAGGTCGATGAAGAAAAACGCAAAGTACGCGTTCATCGTTTGCTGGAGGATGGCATTGAAGTGGTTGAGACAAGCATGCCAGTACTGATCACCGCATTGAAAGAGCTGAATAAAGTGCGACGAGCATCATTGCCGGGCATGATTCGAGCGGCCAGATATAAGCCTACAGTATGGACTACGGCAGATTTTCCAGATTTGGAGCGGGCAAAGATTGGACTCAAAGGCTCACCAACAATAGTTGCCAAAACGTGGGTACCCGAGATCAAAGCGGTCAATACGCAAATGATCACTTTCGATAGTCCAGAAACTGGCGCAGCTCAATTGGCCGACAAGATATTGACGAAGGACATGCAGAGCCTATTAGAATGGGCTTAAAAGTTAGGAACGGAGGATGACACGATGGCAAGAGAAATCGAACAGATTGATCCATCGATGCCGGACTGGTCGGCATATCGTGGGGTTCTAATCGTCGTTGAGCAGCGCGAGGGCATCGCGAAAAAGGTGTCCTGGCAGCTGCTAGGCGAAGGCAAAAAGCTAGCAGCAAAGCTGGAAGCGCCGCTTATGGCGCTCGTCATCGGCGAGAATGTCGCACATCTCGCTGATGAAGCCGTGGCCTACGGCGCGGATCGGGTTTACCTTTGCGAAGCCGCGGAGCTTCGCAACTACAGGACCCGGCCTTACAGCCGGGTCTGCCTGAAGCTGATCGAGGAAGCGAAGCCTGAGATCGTGCTGTTCGGCGCGACAGCGACAGGTCGCGACCTAGCAGGTGCGATTGCAACGCATCTGCCGACGGGGCTGACGGCCGACACGACACAGCTCGACGTGGAGCCGCCGCCGTCGCGGTTATTGCTGGCTAGCCGGCCGGCTTTCTCCGAGAAGATGATGGCCACCATCCTCTGCAAGCAGTACCGGCCGCAGATGGCGACAGCGCGCGCCGGCGTGTTCCAGGCGCTGCCGAAGGACGCGGAGCGCCAAGGGGAGATCATCCGTATGGAAGCCACGATGCGGGAGGAAGAGATTGACGCGCAGGTGCTTGACTTCCTGCGCGAAACAGGGAAGCTCAATCTCGAGGACTGCGAGATTATCGTGGCTGGGGGCCGTGGACTTGGCGGACCCGATGCTTTCAAGATGCTCGCCGAGCTAGCGGACGCGCTCGGCGGTGTCGTTGGCGCGTCACGCGCTGCTGTTGATGCGGGCTGGATCAGCCATGAGCATCAAGTGGGGCAGACGGGCGCGACGGTACGGCCGAAGCTCTATTTCGCCATCGGCATCTCCGGCGCTGTTCAGCACACGGTCGGGATGAGTCATGCCGATGTCGTCGTTGCGATCAATAAGGACGAGAAAGCACCTATTTTCCAATTCGCCCATTACGGTCTTGTTGGGGATTTATTCAAAATTGTTCCTGCGATTACAGAGGAATTCAGGAAACGTCGTACGCTTTCCGGCATTCACCCTCAGGTGGTTGATGCCTCAATATCCACTACACAGACGCAGTCAGAGGCGACCTTCGCCCGAGAAAGGAGTGAAGCGAAATGAATGAAAAATTCGATGCCATCGTCGTTGGCGGTGGTCCCGCCGGAGCGGCTGCAGCGTTAACAATGGCCCGAGCTGGGTTATCGGTTGTACTGCTCGAAAGAGGCGAGTTTCCAGGCGCTAAGAATATTTTTGGCGGTGTCCTCTATCGGAAGCAAATCGAGGAGCTTGTTCCTGAGTTTTGGACAGAGAAGAATTTTCCGATGGAGCGCTATATTGTGGAACAGCGGATCTGGATGATGGGCAAAGAGTCCATGGTCACGTTCGGCCATCGCAATGAAGCCTACAAAGAGCCTTACAATTGCTTCACGGGTCTGCGGGTCAAATTCGATCAGTGGTTCGCTGAAAAAGCTGTAGCAGCAGGCGCCATTCCGATTTATGAAACTGTGGCATTGGACGTTATTCGGGAAGGTAATAAGGTTGTTGGCGTACGAACAGACCGAGATGATGGCGATTTATATGCGGACGTTGTCGTCATTGCTGATGGTGTTAACTCCTTGCTCGGTAAAGCCATGGGGATTCATAAGGAATGGATGCCGGATGAGGTGTCTTTAGCGGTCAAAGAGGTTATTGCACTGCCACGAGAGAAGATAGAGGACCGCTTTGGACTTGAGGGGGACGAAGGTGTCACCATCGAATTTATGGGCGAAACCTCGCTCGGTATGGCGGGTATGGGCTTTCTATACACGAATAAAGAAACGATCTCGTTAGGGGTCGGTGTAATGGTCAACCATTTGCGGGATAAAAAGGTGAAGCCATACGCTGTACTTGACGCAGTTAAACAGCATCCGATGATTCGGAAGTTGATTCAAGGCGGGGAGACCAAGGAATATTCCGGTCATCTTATTCCAGAAGGGGGCTTCCATTCAATACCAACCCTTTCTGGTGATGGCTGGTGTGTCTGTGGGGATGCCGCGCAGTTGATTAACTTTGTCCATAGGGAGGGGACGAATCTCGCTATGACCTCGGGCCGATTGGCCGGGGAGGCCATTATTGAAGCGAAAGCACGCGGGGATTTTACAGCCCCAACGATGCATCTCTACGATAATAAAATCAAAGAATCTTTTGTACACAAGGATCTGCAGAAGTACAAGGGAATGCATCAATTTTTGAAAGAGCAGGATCCTGAGTTATTGTTCGATCGACTGCCACGTGCTGTAAACGAAGCCGCTTACAATATGTTCCTCGTGGATGGGATTACGAAAGCCGAAAAGCAAAGAATGGCCATGAAGCTCATCAAAAATGCCGCTGGCGGTACGGTAAACTTGATGAAGCTGGGCTATAAGGGATGGAGGGCGATGAACGGATGAGCCAAAGTGATATTTCAGATAAACTGTTCACCATTCGTTACAAATGCGATGATAAATCCCACCTTGTAATTAAAGACAAACAAACCTGCTTGAATTGTGTGACGAAGGACTGCAATTATTTCTGTCCTTCCGATGTGTATGAGTGGGAAAAAAAGCTTAAGATCACAACTGTTGCATTTGAAAACTGTATTGAATGTGGTACATGTCGCATAGCGTGTCCTTCTTATAACATCGATTGGGTGTATCCGAAGGGCGGCCATGGGATGACGTATAAGTACGGTTAATTGAGCTAAGCTGATAAAATAGAGCCGAGACCGTTTAGAGGTCTTGGTTCTTTTTTTGCGAAAAAACGACATTCCTCCATATGTAGGTGTAGTTTCTCCATAGTTTTGTTTCCTTCTGGACACGATAATAGAGGATAGGAGGGATTTATAATGACGATTTCTTTTGAACCTGTACAAGGTATATTTCATTTGCAAAATAAACATATGAGCTATGTGATTCAGCTTATTAATGGTTCCTATCCAGCCCACGTGTACTGGGGCCGCTCTATACGATCTGGTCAACTCGGCACGGTGATTCAATATAAGGAACGAGCATCTTTTAGCCCGAATCCGGTTAAGGAAAATAGAAAGATCTCCTTCGATACGCTTCCACAGGAGTATCCTGCTTATGGGACAAGCGACTTCCGCGAGCCTGCGTATCAAGTTGCGCAACCCAATGGTTCGACGATTACTGAGCTTGTCTATGACAAGCATCGTATCGTGCAAGGAAAGCCAGTACTTGATGGCTTACCATCTACGTATGTAGAAGCAGATCATGAAGCTGAAACGCTAGAAATTGAGCTTGTTGATAAAGTAGCCGGCTTTCGAGCCATTCTTTCGTACACGATTTTCGCCGATCATGCGGCTATCACACGTTCTGTTCGTTTCATTAATGAAGGAACGGCTGAACTTAAGCTTTTGCGAGCATTAAGCTTGAATGTAGACTTTCCGCATGCCGACTGGGATCTGTTGCATCTCTCAGGTAGTTGGGCGCGTGAGCGTCATATTGAAAGAAGAGCCTTGGCTCCAGGTAAATTAACCGTTGAAAGCCGACGTGGATCAAGCAGTCACTCCCATAACCCGTTTATCGCTTTGCTTGCCAAAGATGCGAATGAAGACTACGGAGATGTGTATGGTTTTAACCTCGTATACAGCGGGAATTTCGCAGCGCATGCCGAAGTCGATCCTTTTGCTACAGCACGAGTCTCTATCGGAATCAATCCTTTTGATTTCAGTTGGCTGCTAGAGCCAGGACAACAGTTCCAAACACCTGAGGCTGTTATGGTGTACTCTGGTCAGGGGATTGGTGAGATGTCCAGAGCCTATCACCGCCTATACCGTACGCGACTGTGCCGCGGAAAATTCCGTGATCGTGTGCGACCTGTCCTAGTCAACAACTGGGAAGCGACGTATTTCGATTTTAATGCAGATAAAATTGAAAGTATTGCTCGTGCCGGAAAAGAGCTTGGTATTGAGCTTTTCGTATTGGATGATGGTTGGTTCGGCAAAAGAAATGATGATACGACCTCACTTGGGGACTGGGTTGTCGATAAGGCGAAGCTACCTGGTGGACTTGAAGATTTAGTAGAGCGAGTGAATAAGCTAGGCTTGGAATTCGGTTTATGGTTTGAACCAGAGATGGTATCACCTGAGAGTGATTTGTACCGGAAGCATCCAGATTGGTGCTTACATGTACCGGATCGTCGTCGTACAGAAGGTCGTGGACAGCTGATTCTTGATTTTTCACGCGAAGAGGTTTGTAATGGCGTGATGGACATGCTGCGTAAAATTTTAAGCAGTGCGCCTATCACATATGTCAAATGGGATATGAATCGGAATATGACGGAAATTGGCTCCGCGGCCTTGCCACCTGAACGTCAAAGGGAGACAGCACATCGCTATATGCTCGGCTTGTATCGCGTAATGGAAGCCATTACTACCGAATACCCGCATATCTTATTTGAAAGCTGCTCCGGCGGTGGTGGGCGTTTTGATCCAGGTATTCTGTATTACATGCCGCAAACATGGACGAGCGATAACACGGATGCCGTATGCCGTTTGAAAATCCAATATGGCACCAGTATCGTGTACCCTGTTAGTTCCATGGGGTCGCATGTATCTGCTGTACCTAATCATCAAGTTCATCGCATGACGTCCTTGGAAACCCGCGGTCATGTAGCCATGTCCGGTAACTTCGGCTATGAGCTTGATCTGACGAAGTTCACAGAAGAAGAGAAAGAGCTCGTCAAACGTCAGGTTGCCGACTACAAACAACTTCGACCGCTTGTTCAGTTTGGCGATATGTATCGCCTGTTGAGCCCGTTCGAGGGGAACGACACCGCGTGGATGATTGTCTCCGAGGACAAGACACAAGCCATGGTTGTGTTCATCCGAGTGCTTGCAGAACCGTATGCGCCGTTGAAGACGTTACGCTTAAAAGGACTCAACCCTGACTTCGATTATGAAATCGAAGGTTCGGAAGGGCTCTTCCCTGGCGATCATCTGTTATACGCCGGTATTCCTGTCGTCGGATTGCATAACGACTTCCAGAGCAAAATCTGGCTGCTGAATGCTAAGCAGCAGTAGATGTAAACCCCTATTTCCCTTTTTGGGAAATGGGGGTTTTTCGGAGGTTTCACTGCGGCGAAATTCAATTTCTGTAGTATCTGCAACAACAATTTTCGTTCAAATATCCTAGTCAGATAGGGGAGAGACTGGAGAAGGTAATGAAAGTGAAGAAGTTGAGAGGTTGAAGAGTTGTCGTGTGATGGGAGTTCATCTGCTCTTGTAGATACCTCAGAACATCGTTTCAGCGAAATAGACGAGGGTGACATGAACTAGATTTTGCTCAACTTACATTGGAAGATGATTCATTTTTCGGGAACTTTGCGATATGATAGATAGATTCATACCATCATATTAAGTGAAGGGAGACAATTCTAACATGCTGCAACGACCAAGTCATGACGAATATTCATCCTACTATACGGGGTATATCGGGCTGGTACCCGAAGGCGACTATGTATCCATTTTGAATAGTCAAGAAAAGGCACTCGGATCCCTATTTTTACAATTAACAGAGGAACAGGCTTTATCTCGCTATGCACCAGGGAAGTGGAGTTTGAAGGAAGTACTGGCTCATATTACGGATACAGAGCGAATTATGAGCTATCGACTACTCCGCATTGCTCGTGGAGACACGACGGATTTACCTGGCTTTGATCAAGACATTTTTATTGCCAATACATCTTTCGACGATGTGGCTTTAACGGATTTGGTGAAGGATTTCCAAGCCGTGCGACAAGCTACATTGGCGTTGTTGCCTACCATTACCGAAACAGCGTGGACACGTGTTGGTACAGCGAATACGTTCGCAATTTCTGCCCGTGCTATTGCTTACGTGATCGCAGGTCATGCCCAGCATCATCTTAATATCGTTGAACAGAAGTACTTGTAGCAAAAAAGCCTGAAATCCATCAGTGGATTTCAGGCTTTTTTTTAGTAAAGTGATAAGGCCAACGAATCTCGTTCATTCAATGAATGAAGAATCGCTTCGCACCCGACAATCTCGATGCTAATGATTGAATCCAGACATTTCTTGAGTGTTGCTCTACCTTTGGTGACCTTGGCCTCAAGTGCTGACTTCAGTAAATTGAACTTCTTTTTATTTTTCTCATCGGAGTATACGGGTACAGGTTTGTTATGAATCGTTATAAACATTTTCATGAGTTCCACCATCCTAAGAATTGGATATAGTACTAGCATATCGGATTATTATTAATAGAACCTTAAAATAGTTTTACAATTTTAAGACAAATAAGAGATTGCTATGTATTTTCGTATATAGATAATACGATTTAGCGGCTGAAAATGTTTCATACAATAGCTAGAAAAATTGAATATTGTGTGAATTTAATCAACTAAGTGTGCTGCATGTTCTGTCGATAGGCTTTGGGTGACGTACCGAAACGTTGTTTAAATGCACGATGAAAGTAAGGGTAAGAACCAAATCCACAGCTAAGAGCAATTTGTTCTAAGGACATGGAGCTATCATGCATACGCTCAACTGCACTGGATAGGCGTACTTCAGTGGCATATTGGATCATTGTTTTACCAAAATATTCTTTGAACAAATGGACAGCTCGGGAGATACTAAGTCCTACATGATCTGCGACATCTTCAATTTTGAACGCTGCCGTAGCATGTGCCTCAATAAATCGTTTCATGCGAGTGCCAGTGAAAGGGCGACCTTGCACCGTTTCTGTTGCTGCTCGTTCAAGATAAAGGCAGAGCGCTTGGAGCAAATAACTGCTTAGCTCGGGATTCTCTTCTTCCATTCTGCGTTTCTCGAGGCTTAATTGCCGCCATAGTGAGATTAATCTGGGGTCGAGGTCAATGCGCATGCAAGTAGGTTTGTTGTTACGTTTCCACCATGCATCAATCCAATCGCCTTTGCAAAATAAGTAGTAATCGCCGCTGGCGATTTTCTGATCAGGTTGCGTCTTCGCCTGTTCGATTCGCAGCTCGTAAGGATCACCAGGTTTAAACAAAAGCAGATGACCTGCTTCTATCGGGACCATACGGCCATCAACAAGGGCTTCACAACTGCCTTCTGTCTGTAGTCGAAAAAGATAATAAAGTAGTCCTGATTTATTACTGTTATAAAACGGGTCCATATGAAATGAATACCCACAAGTTAATAGTTCAGCTTTCATGTGATTTCGCCTTTCGTAGCCAAATAAGAGATGTTTTAATTATATCGTGAATGGTCATAATAGGCTAATTTCGATTATACTTATGCCAAGATTACTATTCATGATTTCACTATGAGAAAAGAGGAGAACAAATGGGACGTTTAGGAATTGGACTTCAATTGTACACATTGAGAGATGATATGGCACGTGATATGGAAGGTACACTTCGCCATGTTGCGAAGTTAGGATATGAGGGTGTTGAGTTTGCTGGTTATTATGACATGCCTGCGGATAAGCTTAAAGGTTTGCTCGATGAGCTAGGATTGAAAGCTTTCGGAAGTCATATCAGCTTGCAAAGATTCCGTGAAAATTTCCAAGGTGAAATCGATTATTTGAAAACAATCGGTGCTACATATGCCATTTGCCCTTATGTTGGTGCAGAAGAGCGCGAATCCGTTGACCAATGGAAAGCCCTAATCGCGGAGTGCCAAGCACTAGCGGTTGAGACGCAAAAACAAGGCTTGCAATTCCTTTATCACAATCATGACTTCGAATTCCATTACAAAGTGGAAGATGAGTTCGTTTTCGATGCGATGTATGCGAATAACGATGCTATTAAAGTCGAAATGGATGTATGTTGGGTGCAATTTGCAGGACAAGATCCATTAGCTTACATTGCTAAATATGCTGGACGTCTTCCTTTGGTTCATTTCAAAGATTTCACAAAGGATGCTGATGGTAAACTAGTTACTTTGGAGCTAGGCTTAGGGGATGTTCCGCTAGATAAAGTTATCGTTGCTGCCGAGCAAGCTGGCGTAGAGTGGCTAGTCGTGGAACAAGATAACTGTCAGAAGGCACCTTTAACTAGTATCGAAAACAGCTTTAACTGGGTTAAAGAGCATTATTTAAACGTTCATAACTAATTTATTCTTATAATTGAAGGAGCATTTATCACATGAGTAAAATTAAAGTAGCCGTCATTGGCTGTGGTTCCATTTCCAAACATAGACATATCCCAGAATACGCATCCAATTCAAATGTTGAGCTAGTTGCATTTGTTGATCCGATCATTGAAAGAGCACAACACTACGCTGAATTGCATGGTGGTAAAGCTTATAGTAACTATGTTGACATGTTGAAAGCTGAGAAAGTTGACGCTGTTAGCGTTTGTACACCGAATTACCTTCACGCCGAAATCTCCATCGCCGCGGCTAACGCTGGCGCGCATGTGCTAGTTGAGAAGCCAATGGCTACTTCGGCTGCTGAATCCGAAGCAATGATTGAAGCTGCGAAGAAAAATGGCGTATTCTTGATGGTTGGTCACAACCAACGTCTAATGCCTCCACACGTGAAAGCGAAAGAAATCTTGGAATCAGGTAAACTTGGAAAAGTTCTTACATTCCGTACATCATTCGGTCATCCAGGTCCTGAGGGCTGGAGCGTTGATGGTCGTGAAAGCTGGTTCTTCCGTAAGGAAGAAGCTATTATGGGCGCTATGGGCGATCTAGGCGTACACAAGTCCGATCTTATCCGTTGGTTGCTTGATGATGAAGTTGCTCAGGTAGCTGCATTCGTTGGTACGCTTCACAAAGAGGGTACAGACGTCGATGATAATGCTACTTGCTTGCTTCGTATGAAGAGCGGAGCTACAGGTTCCTTAGTAGCAAGCTGGACTTACTACAAAGGCCAAGACAACTCCACGGTTCTATGGTGTGAGAATGGTGTTATCAAAATTGATACAGACCCTAACGATCAAGTGATCGTTGAGCTTCGTAATGGTACAGTTGAGCGTTACAAAGTAGGTCAAGTCGCAACGAATGAGAAACAAACATCTAGCGGAGTTATCAGCGAGTTCGTTACTAGCATTCTAGATAATAAACCTCCTCGTATTTCTGGCGAAGAGGGCTACCAAGCATTGAAAGTAATTCTTGCAGCGTTCGAATCCGAAGCGACTGGCAAAATCATTAATCTTTAGTATATAAAGTTTGTAACGAGAGCTCATCCCTTCACGGGATGGGCTCTTACTTATTTTCAGCAGCAGGTTAATAAGCAAAAGCCCCTGATCCTCAAAGTGAGAATCAGGGACTGCCAACAAGCTTTATTAACGTCCGCCAATATCAATGGAAACCGAATTCGATTTGCCTACAATTGTTTCTTTGGAGTCCTTCACCTGTACTTGGATGTCCCAAAGTCCTGTTTTGAGTAGAGCCCCTTCAACTAACGCGGTACAAGTATGCTCATCTTTCCAAGTCGTAGGTATCGCTTTTCCGTTCAAAGTTACGTAACCTAGAGGTGGAAGATTATTACCAGATACAGTGAGTGTTAAATTCGTCCTACCTGAAATATCTTGGGAGTCAGCTTCTACCTTATCTAAACTGATTGGGCCGAAACCAAGCATATATTTAGGATCAATAATCGGTGTTTGATAGTTTTTGTATGCGTGTCGATCTCCGAATAGAATATCATACTGCAAAGTTTCGTAATTCTTCAAATCATCTTCTTTGATATTCATTTCGTCAAAATGATCTTTAGGTGGGATAACTGGATACTTTTTAGCCAATTCCGTTAAGAAATTCGTATAATAATTGCCTTGTTGCTTCGATAATTCGATTAAATAAGGACCTAAGAAGGAAGGGCTAATATTCAAATTGTCTTTACGTTCGGTATCGAAATTATTCCATACGACCAATGGAACACTGTACATCTTTTTCAAGAAATCAGGATCGTCTTTACCGCTAATATATTTCGTGTCAATATACGTTGCGTAATCATCACCAAGTGCTGGCAGGTGGTCGCCCCAGAATGCAATAATCGTAGGCTCGCCTTTTTTCTCGTAGTATTCCACTAATTCCTTCAACATATTGTCAGACCCGTTAATACCTTGAGCAAGCGTTTCAAGCATCCCAACGGAAGAAGCGGAGAAGTTGCCTGTTACGTTAAACGTGTTTTTCGGGAACTTGCCTGGGAAGTAATGAAAGTGATTCTCCATCGTGTTCGCAAACACGAAATCCGAGCCTGAGCTTTGCTCAGTTGCATGAATAATGTTAGCAGCAACTTCGCTATCTGCAATATAAGGACCGGAATACGTCGGTTTAAAATATTCAATCGGGATATATTTAGAAAATCCGAAGTCTTGATAAATTTTATTACTGTTGAAATACCAGTTATAAAAAGGACTAATAGCTGTTGATGTATAACCCTGACGTGCATAAATACTCGCTAATGAATCGACTTCATTTGAAATATATTGATTATAGGCAATAGAGCCTTGTGGTAAGAAACGCATTGAGTTCCCCGTAAGAACCTCGAATTCCACATTCGCTGTTCCGCCGCCATACTGAGGTGACAGCATCGTTCCACTTGTTCCCGACTTCTGTAGCTTATGGAAGAAAGGAATCGGATCTTTGTCGAACTTAGCGCCTGAGATAAGGGTGGGATCCCAGAAGGATTCGCTTAAAATGACAATAACGTTCGGTTTAATTGGTGTTGTTGAATCCCCAACTTTAATAGGTGGCTTGGGTGATGCATTCACGATAGCTTCAATGGCTTTATCATCATAACCTTCTTGGGAATTAGAGAACATTTCTTTGGTATTCAGTACTGTAGCAAGCGCATATCCGTTTGTTTGGGTGTTCTGCACTTGATTCCAGACAGCTGCTTCGATACCAAACCACTTCTGAACAGGCAGTGGCAGATCCGTATAGACAGCTAAAAACATAACTAAACCAATTCCAGCAAGAATTGCTCGTTCTTTTAAGGCTACTTTTTTAATAAACATGGTTGTACGGTAGAGGATGAAGTAACTGCCAACAAGGAACAGGAGAATGACAGATAAGACGTTAAATGTCAAAATGTTGGATAAATACTTCACCATATCAGAGGCTTCGCCTGCTACAACTAAATCCCATGGCGTCAAAGGTACGCCTAGTATTTTGAGCTTTACGCCGCTAATAAGGGCCAAGATAACGAGGAAACCGGCAATGACCCAATATGCGATTCGAGTTCGCCCAATGATGGCAACGAATAACAACAGAAGGCTTATTACGATCCACTCGTTGAAAAGTAGCTCTAGAAAATGCTTGAAGCTCCATGACAACATTTCAGTGTAGTTCCCGCGGCTCAAGATTTCCATGATCAGAACTGGGATTAATGCAAGAAGTAAAAGTGGCAGTCTTGGCCGAATTACCGATAACAATCGTTCAATGTGTTGTTTCATAGATTCTCCTGTACAAATATAAGTTAAAAGTCCTTTGAACACCTGATATTATACCATGCCTTTCGACATTATTCGATGGTATCTCTATGAAAAATAGATAGAATGCAGGAAAATCGTGGCTATATCGAGAATACTTAAAAAGAGGAGATAAGTTAGGGGGGACTCGCGTATGGCCAAAGAACAAATGCAGCTAAAAAGAGAAGCAGTCATGCAGCTTCAACATCGAAAAATGACAAAAAGTGCTTTTTTTCGTCGTGGATTGTTCTTATTCATTGGTGCCGTTTTAATGTCTGTTGGGTTAGAAATTTTTTTAGTGCCGAATCGAATTATTGATGGAGGCATTACGGGAATTTCGATCATTTTATCTTATTTAACACAAGGGCCGATCGGTGTGTTCCTGTTCTTATTAAATATTCCTTTTTTATTCATTGGTTATAAATTGATTGGTAAAACCTTTGCTTTATCTACGCTTTTCGCTATTCTTGTCATGTCGACAGGTACGGCCTTGCTTCATCCTGTGAAGGAGCTTACGAATGATCCGTTGTTAGCCGCGGTATTCGGCGGGATTATTCTTGGCATAGGCGTGGGGATGGTTATTCGTTTTGGGGGATCACTGGATGGGACAGAAATCGTTGCGATTCTCGTTTCGAAAAAAATTCCTTTCTCGGTCGGTGAGATCGTTATGTTTCTAAACTTATTCATTCTTGGAAGTGCAGGGTTTGTCTATACCTGGGACCGTGCCATGTACTCGTTAATCGCTTATTTTATTGCTTATAAAATGATTGATGTCACCATTGAAGGGTTCGATGAGTCGAAGTCGGTGTGGATTATTAGTGACAACTTTAGAGAGATAGGCGGGGCTATCATGGACCGCTTAGGACGCGGGGTCACCTATTTAGAAGGTGAAGGCGGATTCTCTGGTGATAACAAGAAGGTTATCTTTTGTGTGATTACGCGTTTGGAAGAAGCCAAGTTGAAATCCATCGTGGATGGACTTGACCCCAAAGCATTTCTTGCAGTTGGCAATATCCATGATGTCAAAGGCGGAAGATTCAAGAAGAAAGATATCCACTAATCGGATTTCTCCTTCTTGATTTCATTATCCTTTTGTGAAGAACCTCGCTCGAAAAACCCTAAATTTCTTAACTGCTGAGCAGCATCCTTGCTGCTCGGGCTTCCGAGCTTTTTCAAAATATGCCCAACATGAATTTTAACTGTTCGCAATGAAATGAAGAAACGGTTCGCAATTTCCGTCTGCGTATGGCCTTGATCGATCATATCAAGAACTTGAAGCTCCGTTGGGGTTATGAGATCCCGGACCTCTTTGATCTTGAATTGCTGCTCCAGCCGTTTGAGTCTGCGGAACTCCTCGCGCATTTGTTCAGAAACAGCTGCATTAATAGCGGACTTGCGCGCATGTGCAGCCCGAATAATGCCTGGGAGCTCCTCGAAACGAGACTTAATTTGATAATCAATCGCACCTGCTTGAAAGGAACGGAAAATGAAATCCTTTTCCTCCATGGAGGTTAACATGATGACTTTGGCTCCCCAAGACAAGAAGGCTTGCTCCGCAAGACTTATGCCCGCGGGTTCATTTTGAAGCATAATATCCATAAGTACGACATCAGCAGAAGGCGTGGCCTGACTAAATAACGCTTGAGCATCTTCTGCTGTAGATCGGCTCTCCACGACAGTCATATCTCCTTGACGATTCAAGTAATCCGTCAGACCGCGCAGCCAGTCTAAATCATCTTCCACGATGAGTATGCGAATTGCATCCATTCCGATATTCCCTCTCCTCCGCAAGTCTAACGCTGTCCCGGAAATGTCAAATAAACACTTGTACCTTTACCGGGTTCACTGCTAATTTCCAAACTACCACCATGTTTTTTCATGACGCTATAGCAATAAGCTAGGCCGAGACCAAAGTTATTCCGGTTACCACTTTTTGTCGTGTAAAAAGGTTCTACTGCTTGCTTGAGGACGGATTTCTCCATGCCCATGCCTGTATCTTTAATTTCAAGAACCATATTTTTCTTGTTTGAAAAAGCTTTTATAGAAAGATCTCCACCGCTGCTCATCGCTTCGATGGCATTCATAAGAATGTTTGTTAATGTTTCTGTGACCTGGATCTGATCAAGTTTAAGTTCGAGCTGATCAGGCAACTCAACAATTACATGAATCTTTCCTAAATAGACTTCTAGGGATTCTAGCACATCTTGCAGCAACTGAACGACGTCAACCTGTGAAATGCGCAGGGGCAATTCTTGTGTTTGCTCATGAACACGGCTAATCATTTCCTGAATATGTCTAGAGGCGTTCATGACCACATGAATGTCCTGTATAAGTTCGGTTTGCCCTGTGTCTGTTGCATGTTGGTTCATCTTTTCCAGAAATAACCGCATTTTTCCTACATCATTTTTGATGGCATGGTTAAGAATGGCCGTACCAGACGTAATGGCGCGGAGCGTAGAATCCAGCTTACGGCGCTCAATGAGCAGCCTGATACCGAGAAACCCATATTTGAAAAACGTAAATACAAAGAAAGGGACCACAAAGGCCAAAATCCATACATGATAGATCCACAATCGATAAAAACCGAAGCTGGGCATGACATAATTGAGCACACCAACACAAAGTATGGGTGGAATCAGTGCTAGGCAGGTGAACAAATGGGTTCGCCTCATGGCCGGGAGATGTTCCTTTTTGAGTACAATCAGTAAAGCACCTATGAAGATGTATGGGAAGGCCCAGATCGCGACTACGCTGAATTCTATGGGCATTTCTTCGGTATACCCTGGCAATAAGATCAAACAGACAAGTGGCGGTACTAGCAATACTAGCGGTAACCATGTGCGCAGAAGAGGCTTCTGCCAAGTGGAATGATAGGCTAAGGATAGCATTGCGAAAGCGTAGGGTAAGCCATAATAGGAAAGTAAGGAGCAGATGCTCATCACACGATAAAAGAATGCACTTAGTGATGGATTTGGTGATGTTACCTGAAAATAGGGAATGATATCCGCGGATATGACAGCTGCTAACGCTCCAGAACCGCCGGTAAAAGCCACCGCGCTCATCCAGCGCATGGTACGTGAACCGGGATCTACTATAAGTAGTCCTGATGCGATGAACCAAAGTGCAAATAGGACAAAAAGCATGTGTTCCCCCTCAATCGAGTCAATATATAGTCTTATTGTGGCATGACGTAATCGTTTGCACAAGAGTTTCCTTTCTAAGAAATGGGAGGATTTGGGCATAAATTCTCGAATTGTTCATAGACGAAAGGAGTGAACCGAAATCGAAGTGAAGAAGAGAAGATCATTTCCAATCCTTCAGATTGTGGGGAAAGTACTGCTAACCCTCATTTTTATCATCGTTATTACGGTCATTTTATCTATTGCTGCAGCTGTCTTTGTCGTGAGGTTAAACCCAGATCTTATCGTAAGCATGGAGGCTGTCACGAGTAATCCCTTTTTTATTAAAGCGTCATTATGGGCACAGATTGTAGGTTTTATAAGTGGTGTTTGTTTAGGTTTCTATTTATTTGAGCGGAAAAAGGGTTGGAAATTAGGACTGCACACGGTTCAGTTCGGCCGTCGGTTTGGAGAAGGTTTCCTATGGGGGGCCGTGCTGATAACCCTTAGCAGCTTAGTGATATGGCTATTCGGAGGCATCCATTTTGTTCAAGTGGAATGGAGCTTATCAAAGGGTTATGCAATAGGCGGGAGCTTTCTTCTCTTTATTGGCGTAGCGATCAATGAAGAGCTGTTTGCACGCGGGTATTTACAAGGTCTTGTGAAAAATCGCTTAGGGCCGACAATAGCTGTAGGGGTGTCGACGATTGTTTTCGGCCTGCTGCATAGCTTTAATCCAGGGATGTGGACGACGGCTCTGCCTTTTATCAATATCCTTTTGGCAGGACTTTTGATGGGTTTGTGTCGTGAGTTGACAGGTAGTCTATGGATGCCCATAGGGCTGCATTTAGCATGGAATTTCATGCAGGGATGTATATTTGGCTTTGATGTTTCAGGGATTCCCATGTCGTCACTCATTACGACAGAAACGAAAGGTACTATTTACTTGTCTGGAGGAGCTTTTGGGGCAGAAGGAAGCTTAATTACGAGCATAATTCTTGTGCTTGGCATCATAATGATTTATAACTATTATCAAACGCGAAATCGTTTTAACCATACAACGCAACCTATTATGAAAGACAATATGTAGTAAGGGGGATTCATCTTTGAGCCAGTATGAAATTATACATAGTGAATGGGAAGGGGAGTCGACGCTTCAACTCGTCGACCACTTGAATGAAGCCGTGGCCGAAATTATTCCGGCCGTCGGTCTACACCTGTTCCGCTTCGATGTGCGGAACCACAGTTACATCGCGAAGCCCGACGATTTGTCGGAGCTTCGCGTCAATTCCTCGCGCTACGGCGTGCCCATTCTGTTCCCGCCGGGGCGTGTAAAAGAAGCGGCCTTCACCTTCGGTGGCCGCGAATACCGGCTCCCGGCGAATCGGGAGCCAGATCACGCCCACGGCCAGCTGCGCGAGCGGCCGTGGAAGGTCGTTGCCAGCGGCGTGGACGCAGCTGGCGGGGCTTATGTCTCCGCGGAGTTTGACATCGCGGAGACACCGGACATGCTGGCGTATTTCCCACACGCCGCATGCTTCCGCTTTACGTACCGTCTGCAGGACGGTACGCTGTCGCTCAGCGGTGAAATCGCCAACCGAGGCGGCAATGCCATGCCGCTTTCACTTGGCTTTCACCCATACTTCGCGTTCGCGGAGGGCGAAGCCGACCGTGTGCGGGTAACCATTCCAGCGGCAGCAGAATGGCCGCTTACCGCTGGTGGGTTTGCGGCAGGGGTGCCTGTGCCGACAGCGCTCTCAGCGGCCTTGCAGGAGGGCGCGAAGGTCTCGTCGCTGCCAGGATATCCTGGCGGATCACAGATGCTGAGCATCGCATCTGGGTCACAAATATGCGAAATTGCATACGAAGCTCGTAACACGAAACTTATCTTTGATATGGGTGACAAATTCCCAATTCACGTTCTATTCACAGCGCCATGGTCAAACGCAGTTTCCCTTGAACCTTACACAAGCATCATGAATGTGTTCAATGAATCATATCCGGCTGAAATCACAGGTGCGCGAAGCTTGGAACCAGGTGCAACCTTCGCCTTCAACTGGGCAATTCGTATTGAAACGAAGTAAGCTACCAAGGTTCATATCCAAAACCGATTGACGAATAACCTTGATAAGCATGCTGATGGAGCTCTACAATGATCCCTTCCATTTGTGCAGATTTAGCAAGCGCACCGCGTCTTCCAGTGTTGTATAGATTAAGATCCACAACACCTTGGAGCAAATGAATATGAGCTCCGTTCGCTACAGCAATTGGCGGGCCAGTAACGCCATAAAAAGCGTGATAATGACCATATTTAATCCCTGAAATACCTTGATATTGATGGACATGTTGGTCATAAGAAGTACCGTTCACATTGAACGTGTACAGTCGCAAAAGATGATGGTGCCCTAGTTCTTCCGTAGTTAACGTTGTGAAGAAATGTACATGAGCTGGTGGAATGCGCCTCATCACACAAAAGCCCCCTATGAGTAGGATATGCTTCATCCTATTCGTAGGGGGCTTTTGTCATGACGATGGTAATGTATAAAGATTGGATTGACCGATTTTCATCTTTTTATCATCATATATACGTACTTCAACTTGTTGCGACTTACCTAGTTCAATTACAGGATTAGATGCGATATCAACATAAAGCGTATCTTTTCCATCGAAATTAGACTTAACTTCCTGCCCATCAATATATACATTACAGGATGAGAAAAATGGCGAACCTGTTACTTTAACTTTTTTGTCTTCTACCGTGACTTTTGAAATGATAGGATCACCATATCCTAACGTATACGCGGGTTGGACAATCGTATCTTTGTATCCTTTCGCTTCATAGCCGTATCTGCCCCCGAACAGATTATCATACTGCAGCTTCTCATACCCAGTGAGATCGCTCTCCTTAATGTTAAATGTCGACCACATGTCTTGGGGAGGAATGACTGGTATTTTCTTTGATAAATCATATAAATAATCCGTATAATAACTTCCCTTTATACCTGCCAAATGCAATAGCATAGGCCCCAAAAATGAAGGACTAGAAGTTAAATTCAGTTTCTCTTGGTCAGCAGGGACGAAGTTATTCCATATTACAAAAGGTGTGTAATGTGTCTTCGTATACAGATCGGGGTCATTAGGCAACACATATTTGGCATCACGATATACTTTATAATCTTCCTCAAAGAAAGGGAAATGGTCCCCGAAAAACAAAATAATCGTCGGATCTGACTTTTTTGAATAATAATCAACCAAAGATTGCAGAGCCTGATCCGTAGCTGTAATGCCTTGTGCATAAGTTTCTAGAATACTTTTTGACTCTGCCGAAATATCACCAGTAACCTGAATCGTATTTTTATTAAATTTATCGGGAGGGTAAGGATGGTGATTTTCCATCGTATTAGCAAAAATGAAATCAGGTCCAGCACTTTTTTCTGTTTCCTCAATAATTTTGTTCACAACAGCATGATCCGCATAATTAGGTCCTGAGAAATCATTCGGGAAATATTCACTTGAGATAAATCGGGAAAATCCGAAATGCTTATACACTTTTCTGCTATCAAAGAAATAACTGAAAAATGGATTGATCGCGGTTGCCGTATATCCTTGTCTAGTTGTAATGCTTGCTAAAGAGTCGACACCGTGATTCATATATTCGATATAGGGAATGATTTTATCAGGTGATTTTCCGAAAAAACGCATGGAGTTCCCCGATAAAACCTCAAATTCAACATTTGCTGTACTACCCCCGAATTGAGGAGATAACATCTTGCCGCTTGTGAATTTTTTCTGCAACTCATGCAAATGTGGAATAGGATCGCGGCTAAAAGTTACATTTTTCATCGTCGTCGGATCAAAAAAGGACTCTCCTAGCAAAACAATAATATTTGGTTTTTTGTCATTTGTAGCTGGTTTTTCTGGGATTTCGTCCAGAAGAGACGTAATTGCGTTCTTACTGTATCCATCTGGTTTCGCTACATGTAAAAAGTTAAGCATTTGAACAGTTGAGAACAAATAACCATTTTCATCATAGGTAATCGTTTGATCCCAGGGGACCGTGTAAATCCCATATAGTTTTGTAAACGAAAGGGGCTTATCCGCATACAAACTAGTTGCCATTACAACTGCGATTACACCGTAAACACTGCGTTCGATCCAGTGAAGCTTCATTTTACGATTGCGTAAAATGAGATGAAACAAACAAGCCACAATAACTATAAACAACAAGGTATATCCAACAATACGATTCGTAAAATATTCGCTCAAAAACTTCCTATACGCCATAAGTTGGTTATTAAAATAAAGATCCCATGGATAATAAGGTGCGCCAATCGCCTTTAACTTACTGCCGCTAATCGCCCCAAGTGGCAACAAAAAGGCACAAAGGAGCCAAAACGACAGCTTAGAACCACCAGTAACAGCGATAAGAAACAAATACATGGCTCCAACAACGAAATAGGCAAGCACCATGGCTAAAGGATACGTTGTCATCCAATGATGGAACTCCTTGTAAGTGCCCCTTTCCAAATATTCAACCATACACATCAATAAAAACGGAAGTATCACAATCATTGCGCGAGTAGGCAGCTGCTTAAGTGTCTTAAGTAAAGTAGTCATTCGTAAAACTCCTATTTATCAGTTTATAAAAACCCGACTCTCCACGTGGAGATGCCGGGTGATATTGAACTTTAGATCACGCTTCATACGTACCCTCTGCACTAATTTGCTCCAATGCTTGCAGAAAAGTTGCTGCGGGTTGAGCACCTGTTAACGCATATTTACGGTTAATTACGAAAAAGGGGACCCCTGTTACGCCGGCTTGAACGGCAAAAGCAATGTCATCTTCAACCTGCTCAAGACCTTGTTTAGCAGCAAGTTGGATACGAGTTTGATGCAGATCCATGCCATGCAGACTAGCGGCTTCAAGAAGAAAATCGATGTGACCAATATCTTTTCCATCCTCAAAATAAGATTTGAACAAGACCTCAACAAGCTGCTGCTTGACTTCTTCAGGTGCGATCGCAATGAGCTGATGCGCTTTTAATGTATTTGGCATTTTCGTGATTTGCGCAAAATCAAAATGTAAACCCGATGCCTGTCCAGCCTGAGTCACTTGTTGGAGCATTGCTTGCAGTTTGCTCTCATCAGCGCGAAATTTAGTACGCATAAGCGTCGCGAAATCTGCACCTTCGACGGGTGTCGAAGGATCAAGTTGATACGCGCGATAATGCAACTCAACAGGTTCTGCAGTAAATTATTCTAGCGCATCCATCAAATTCTTCTTCCCGATGCGGCACCAAGGACAGACTAAATCTTGAAATATCTCAATTCTCATATCGAATAAACTCCTTCAAACATTGCTTCAGCTCCATTCAACATTATAACCCAAAGATGATAAATGTCACCATGAAACACAAACCGTAAATCGACCTTATATGCGAACATCCATACAAAACATCTTCAACACAGCATTCCGAGCAAAACCATCCAAATCAAACTAACGCATAGCAAACCTTTCCCTAACCCAAACCAACCCCCAACCCCCAACCCACAAACC